>NZ_MRCS01000018.1 GCF_002303925.1 Pseudomonas sp. ACN8 | reverse complement strand
GAAGCAGCATCTTGAGTAATGCGGCTCTGCGTTCAGGTGAATAGTACGGCACGACCAGTCTCTTTCCGCCCCCGATGTGCTTTTTTAGGAAAATTCGGAGAGGCGACAACTATCCTGACACCGGGGGTCCCCTTTGTTTTTCATCCACTTCTATTGCCGTGAGTTTTCGGGTTTCGGCCATGGACCTTCGGATTTCGACTTGTTATCGAGCTCCAGATTGTCACGGTCGTTTTGTAGCATGGCTCATCCCTTCGGGCTTGCTGTTCAAAAGGTTCTCCCCGAACGGCCGGTGATCCCCCCCTTTTCTGCCCGGTCAATATTTCCCGTTTTTCACTTTTGGAATAGTGGGTTACTCCTGCCGAAGTTGTAGGCAGAATCCGAGAATGGAGCCGAAAAAGCCGATCGCTCACAACACATCCCCCAAAGTGCCAATCGACCCCGCCCACAGTCGATTAGCTAAACTTCATGAGTAAAGCACTTCGCGAAACCCTGAACCTCAGGAGGCGAACCATGAGCAAGCAACCTCAACCCCAAAGCCGTTCCAACCCCCAGCCCAGATCCCGCCCGCTAGTGCCGAACCTGCCGAGCAAAACCGGCAACAAGTCCGGTGGCTTGCGCGGCAACTATCCGCCGAAGAAGTCGTAATGCCCTCGGGTGTACGACAGGCTTTGCAACGGAGCCTGTCGTACTCCTGTCACTTCGGCATTACTTGCCTCTATATCGGACATTGTTTTCCACAAGCGACGTCGTACCTGTCCGGAATGATGGCCAAGGGCTACGCTCTCCACGGCATCTCGAATACACCTCGACCATGTCGCCAACAGATTCACATCCCTGACTCTGAAAACGTCTGCTCCTTTAACAACGCATCCAAGCCTTCGCGATGTCCCGTGTTGCCATAAACCCTGCTTTTTTCTGGCTCATTTACATGGAGTAAGCGTACATGCCCTTCCCCCCTCGTTTCCTCGACCACTACCGCAAAGCCGACCGCATCATGCTGGGCCTGGTCTGGCTGATGTTCGCTTTCGCGGTGGGCCTGGCGTTCTGGCACGACACGTTCAAGCAGGCGTTGCTGGTGGGCGGTGGTACCAGTGTGTTGTTGACGCTGTTGTATCGCGCCATCGGCGGGTCGCGGTGGATGCGCTGTTTGCTGGGCGTTGGCTTGATGGTGATGGCGGCGTTGCATATCAATCAGGCCGAGGGGGTCATTGAGTCGCACTTCGGGATTTTTGCGTTGTTGGCGGTGTTGACGTTTTATCGGGACTGGCTGCCGATCCTGGTGGCGGCGGTGACGATTGCGCTGCATCACGTGGTGTTTCAGGTGCTGCAGCATCAGGGTTTTCCGGTGTTTGTGATGGCCCATCACGGTGGCTGGACAATGGTGTTCGTTCACGCCTTTTACGTGGTGATGGAGACGGTCGCGCTGCTCTATCTGGCGCTGCACAGTCAGGCCGATGCGGTGGAGAGCCAGGACATGCTGGACACGATGCTCGCCACCACGTCCCAGTTCACCACTGGTGCCGACCAGGGTGACAAGGCGCAGGTGCATGTGTCGCTGGCGCAGCGCTTCGATCAGTTCCTGGGGCAGATCACCGCGCTGGTGGACGGTGTGGTGCGTGACTCTCAGGGTCTGGGTCAGTTGGGCCAGGAGTTGGCCAAGGCCAGCAACACGCTGGAGAAAGGCGCGAAGCATCAGTTGACGGAAATCGCGCAGATGACCGGGTCGATGCAGCGCATGGGCGCTGCGATGGAGCACATCGTGGTGCATGTCGAGCATGCCGTTGAACATGCCGGCCAGGCCAGCGCGCAAGTCACCCGAGGGCAGGAAAGCGTGAACCGTGCGCGGCAGGAAATCACCCAGCTGGCCTCGCGCCTGGAAGGCACCAACCAGACCGTGCAGGTACTGGCCGGGCAGGCGCAGCAGATCGGTACGGTGCTGGAGGTGATCAGCAGCATTGCCGATCAGACCAACTTGCTGGCGCTCAACGCCGCTATCGAAGCCGCCCGCGCCGGCGAGCAAGGCCGGGGTTTTGCGGTGGTGGCCGATGAAGTGCGCAGCCTGGCGCAGCGCACGGCGGTGTCCACCAAGGAAATCAGGACCATCATCGAGGCCTTGCAGCAAGGCAGCCGCAAAGCCGTGGAGGCCATGCAGGACAGTCGCGAAGGTGTGGAGCGCTGTGTCGAGGACAGTCAGTTGGCGGCGGCAATGTTGCAGGCCGTCGGCAGCGACATCTCGCAGATCGATGAACTCAATGGGCGAATTGTCACGACAACCCGTGAACAGTCCTCGGCGAGTTTCGAGATTGTCGGGCGCTTGCAGTCGGTGCAGAGCATTGCGCAGAACACGGCGGATGACGTGGAAACGCTGGCGCTGAGCAGTCGACAGTTGCCGCCGATTGCCACTCGGCTGGATGCGTTGGGACGCACGTTTCATCAGTGATGCAGCCGTAGGCGCGGTGTTTATTCCCAATGGGAAAAATGGCGGGTAACCCGCAGGCCAGGCAAGTTGCAGGCGCTACTTGAGGGCGCCGCAGCGAAGTAATTGAATACGAGCACCTAATAGGCGCCGTATTTGTATTCGCTGGCGATTGGCATTCCAGAACCCTGGAGTTTTTTCAAAAAAATTGTGAAATAAAATGTGAAGTACGTTCAATTAAAAACCCTCACAACCTCACATAAAACCCAACAAAATAAGGCTTGTTAAACGATCACCTATGTGAAATAAATTGTGAAGTCAATTTCTGACGACACGAACTGCCATGTCCTTAATCACATCGAAATCCTGGCTGGACCCGGTTCTCCCTGAGTCGTTACCCCCATCGATCATTGATCTTGCGGATGCGTTGCCCAGAAAGACCCGGTTTCTAGCCGGGCGACTACCGCCTGAAACCGCTGCACGGCTCGGCCGTCTCCTGCAAATCACCAATACGTACTACTCGAACCTGATCGAAGGGCAATACACCGAGCCTGCCGATATGCAGAAAGCACAAACGGCGCCGGTCAAAGATCGCAAGCGACTCAAAAGCCTGGCGGTTGAACAAATGGCGGTGCAAGCCTTGTTTGAGCGGACGTTGCGCCAGCGGGGCCCTTTTAGCTGGGGCGACATGTTCGCACCCGAGTTCGTGAGCGCTACGCATAACCGGCTTTTTCGCAGAGCCAGTGACGCAGAACGTACGCTGTCAGATGGCTCAATAATGCAGCCCGGCATACTTCGGTCGGTCACGGATCAAAACGTAATCGTCGGCAATCATGATGCGCCGGACGCTTCAGTTGTCGAGGCGATGCTACGACACCTTCAGTCAGGGTTTGGCCGGCAGACGGACCCTCGCCGCCAGCTGATTTCTTCGCTTGCCTACCACCATAGGCTCGCCTGGGTTCACCCCTTTACCGACGGCAATGGACGGGTTGCACGGCTGATCACTCATTTGCAGTTGGTACATCTGGGGCTGGAGCCTACCCTCTGGTCACTGTCACGCGGCCTTGCACGACGGCATCAGGACTACTACAGCGCCCTGACCATGGCCGACCGCCCACGAGAAGGTGATTTGGACGGACGGGGACAATTGTCCCAGCGACGTTATTTCGAATTCATTGAGTTCATGCTGCAGGTTTGTCACGACCAGGTCGACTACATGATTGCCGCGGTAGACCCATCCCAATTGCGTGAACGCGTAATACGCGCGTTTCGCTACAACGAGAGACTTCTACAGCAAGGTATCCGTCCGGAAAGTGCACCCGCGATCATCGCGTTAATCACCCAAGGCAGCTTGCCGCGCAATGAAATCAAGACGTTCACAGGCCTGACACCGCGCCCGGCAATCGACGAGTTATCCAGGCTTATAAAAGTCGGTCTGGTAGAAAGCCGGACGCCAAAATCCAGAATCGTGACCCCCGGCCTGCCCGCCTGGTTTGCACAGGATGTTTTTCCAGACCTACATCGACGGTTTCAGTAACACATAGCCTCAGCAAAATCGCGGCCCATGCGTTGGAACGCCAGGTCCACCCGTCGCACCAACATTGCTCTACAGACTCATTAAATCTACATTTGAATCTATAGATGCAACCAAAGGACACAAACATGGCCGTCCCCCTGCAACCTCAATCCTTCAGCAAAAACCAATGCGTCACCGGCCTGCGCGCCGCCGTGAGCATTCTGGAAAAGTGGAAAGCCACCAGCGACCAGGCCTGTCGCATCCTGCGTATTTCCCGCAGCACCTACACCCGCGCCCGTCAGCGTGACCCGGATTGGGCGGTGGCGCTGGATGCGGATCAGATGCAGCGCATCAGTTTTGTGCTGAACATTCACGCGACGTTGCGGCTGGTGTTCGACAACCCGGACAACGTCTATGGCTTTGCCTCGATGGCCAATGACAACGAGTTTTTCAACGGGCGTTCGCCGTTGGAGATCATGGCCCAGGGCGACATGATTTCGTTGTACGAAACCTTCCGCCGCATCGACATGCTGCGGGGTGCGCAATGGTGATGGCGAGTGAGTTGGCGGTGTTTGCCGCTCAGTCGTTGCAGGCTTATCGCCTGGTCAATTCGAAGTTTCCGCCCATTGCGTTGTTTGATGATGTGGCGGATGCGGACGAGTTCGAGGTGTTGTTCGAGATTCAGGCATTGACCAATCCGCGGTTGAAGAATGAGGTGGGTCAGCTGGAGTTGATTGCGCGCAGCGAGATACCGTTCGGCATTCCCGGTTGCTCCTACGCCATCGCGCCCTTTACCCACGTCAACCCGGCGGGTTCGCGTTTCAGCGATGGGCGTTTTGGCGTGTTGTACCTGGCGGACTCGATGGAAGCGGCGCTGGCCGAGGTGCGGCATCACCAGGCGCTGTATTGGTCGAGGGTGCCGAGCCTGAGCTATGAGCGGTTTGTGTTTCGTGGGTTGGCCTGCGTTTTTGGCGATGGCGGGATGAAAGACGCTACGGCCCTGCCGATGAGTGATCCGGTGTACGCCCCGGACGACTACAGCCATTCCCGTGTGCTGGGGCGCGCGGTGCGGGATGGCGGTTGTCCCGGTTTGCGTTATCACTCGGTGCGGATGCCGGGCAGTCATTGCTGGGCGTTGATGACGCCGAGGCCGGTTTCGTCGATTGTGCAGGCGGCGCATTACGAGATGGTCTGGAATGGGCAGATCACCAGCGTGAGCCAGATCAGCCAAGCCTGATTGCCTCGCCACAAAAACATGGTGCTTGCAGGCGCGGTGTTCGATCCATTGACTGCATCGATAGTCACCATCATTTCAATGAAGTTCTCTTAAAAAATCCCCGGCGTAACATCTGCTCCATACCAACCCATAAGCACCCCGGAGCACACCATCATGAAACGCCAAACCCTCCTCAGCATCGCTTTCTCGGTTTTCGCCGTTAACGCTTTCGCGACAAACTCTGTTCAACCTGCGGTCGCTGAAGGCGGCTCGGACCGTCTGATTGAAAGCCGTGTGGCCGAGGGTGGTTCCGATCGTCTGATCGAGAATCGCGTGGCTGAAGGTGGCTCGGATCGCCTGCTGGAAAAACGTGTTGCCGAAGGTGGCTCCGACAAACTCCTGCAAAACCGCGTCGCTGAAGGCGGCTCCGACAAGCTTCTGCAAAACCGCGTCGCTGAAGGCGGTTCGGATCGTCTGATCGAAAGCCGCGCTGTCTGAATGCAGTGCTTGACCGCAGGACTCAACGAAAAGCCCGGCCTCAACAGCCGGGCTTTTTCGTGGCTCACTGTTTGATGGGTGTGACGAGTACCTTTTCCTCAGTGTCGAGGACGAACACCGCCAACAGGCGTGCCGGCTGGGTGTCGCTGGCGTTGGCGCTGACCAGATGCACGGAACCCGGCTCCTCTACGAAGTTTTCACCGACGTTGTAGATCTTTTCCGGTTCGCCTTTAACCTTGATGCGAAACGAGCCCTCCAGCACTGTTGCATAGATGAAGGCCGTTTTCGGATGGGTGTGGGCCGGCGACGCGGCACCCGGCCCATACTCGACGACCACGCCCCTCATGCTCTTGCCAGGGATGTTGGGGATGGGACGGTCGAAGACCACCGTCACCTTGCCGGGGGGCGGCTCGGCGGCCGATGCGGCGCTGATCGAGAGCGCGGCGAAGACAGCGGCCATTAGCAATCGGGTAATCATGGGATCTCTCCTGGATTGGTAGGGAAATGTGAGGGTGCGATCCGTTACTGCGCCGTCGACCGGGCCAGCCAGTCGTCGAAGCGGATCGCTCCCAGGCGTGCGTTCTTGCCGGTGACCAGCGATTGATCGTTGAGCACGGCGCCGAAGTAGCGCGCATGCACGTCCGGCACGACCTTGCGGTTGTCCTGGGTCGCCCGCAGATAGCGTCTGGCCAGTTCGTCGATCGGCATGGTTTCCGGGCCGCCGACTTCAACGGTGCCATTGAGCGGAGCCGCCAGCACGACATCGGCCAACGCCGCCACCACGTCGTCGGACGCAACCGGCTGGATCAGCGCTGGCGAAGCATGGATTTCCTCGCCAACGGCGAACGACTGGACAATGCCGCCGGCAAACTCGGAGAACTGCGTGGCACGCACAATGGTGTAAGGCATGCCGGACGCCTTGATAAGGGCCTCCTGCGCGACCTTGGCCCGGAAATAGCCGGTATCGGGTAACCGTTCGCTGCCGACAATCGACAAGGCAACATGATGACCAACCCCGGCAGCGGCTTCGGCGGCCAGCAAGTTACGGCTCGACGTTTCAAAAAAATCGAGAACGGCCTGGTCCTCCCACGATGGCGCGTTCGCCACGTCGACCACCACATCAGCGCCATCCATCGCTGCGGCCAGGCCTTCGCGGGTGATGCTGTTCACGCCCGAGCTGGGGCTGGCGGCGAGTGCGTCATGGCCGCGCTCGCGCAGGGTGTTCACAAGTTTCGATCCGATGAGGCCGGAGCCTCCGATGACGACGATCTTCATGACTTTTCTCCACTTGTCGACTGCAACCATTGCGTCGGTGTAGAGAGATTGCCTGCGCGCACCAGGCAAGTCCTTGTTCCGGGCTTGGGTTTGCCTTGGCGAACGCTTGGATTTATGTCCAACGCAGAGGCTGTTCGTCCAGCATTCCCTGGCGCGGACGGTGCAGCGGGTGTCGAGCTGCCGTATCATCTTCCCCCAGTTACCAACCGCCAGCCGCCTGGGACACGGAGTTGAGGGCGCTTCGCAGGGGATGCTCATCTTGTCATTCGCGTTTGAAGATTACGTACTCGATCAGGAGCGCCGTGAGCTGACCTTGCGCGGGCAGGTCGTGGCCGTCGGCCCGCAGGTCTTCGACCTGTTGCTGCTGTTCGTCAACAATCCCGATCGCGTCGTCAGCAAGGACGAGTTGCTCAAGTCGGTGTGGGGCGACCGGATCGTTTCGGAATCGACGATCACCAGCCACATCAATGCGGTGCGCAAGGCCATCGGTGATACCGGTGAGGAGCAGCGTCTTGTGCGCACCGTCGCCCGCAAGGGCTACCGCTTCGTTGGCCGGATCAACGGCGCCATGACCGGGGAAGCGCGACAGCCCGATAGCGATGAACGCCCGAGCGCTGCCCCGAAGCAAATCCCCTCCTCTACGCTGGTCCTGCCGGAAAAGCCCTCGATCACCGTCCTGCCCTTCCAGAACCTGAGCGGCGATCCGGAGCAGGAATATTTCGCCGATGGCGTGGTGGAGGACATCATCGCCGCCCTGTCGCGTATCCGCTGGCTGTTCGTGATCTCGCGCAATTCGAGCTTCACCTACAAGGGGCAGACCGTGGACGCCCAGGGCGTCGGCCAGGCGTTGGGTGTGCGCTACGTACTCGAAGGCAGTGTGCGCAAGAGCGGTAACAGGCTGCGCATTACCGGGCAACTGATCGATGCGACGAGCGGGACGCACATCTGGGCGGAGCGCTTCGAAGGCCTGCTCGATGACATCTTCGAGCTGCAGGACCAAATCACCGAAAGCGTCGTCGGTGCTATCGCGCCGCAACTGGAACGGGCAGAAATCGAACGCGCCAAACGCAAGCCGACAGAAAGCCTGGACGCCTACGACTATTACCTTCGGGCCATGGCAAAACTGCACAGCGGCAGCCGGGAAGCCATCGAGCAGGCGCTGCCGATGTTCTACCAGGCCATCGAACTCGACCCGGAATTTGCTTCGGCCTATGGCATGGCCGCCTGGTGCCACTTCTGGCGCAAGCTCAATGGCTGGATGGACGATCGGCCCGCGGAAATCGCCGAGGGCATACGGCTGGCGCGCCTGGCGGTGACCCTCGGCCGCGATGATGCCGTCGCGTTGACCCGGGGCGGACATGCGCTGGCTCATCTGGCCGGTGAAGTCGACGCCGGCATTGCACTGCTCGACAGGGCGCGCCTGCTCAATCCCAACCTCGCCCCCGCGTGGTTCCTGGGTGGCATCCTGCGGGCGTTGCACGGTGAAACAGACGCCGCCATCGAGCATTTGAACCATGCCGTTCGCTTGAGTCCGCTGGATCCGGAAATGTTCAGGATGCAGGTCGGGATGGCGCTCTCACATTTCTTCGCCGGGCACTTCGATGCCGCTGCGCACTGGGCGGAAAAGGCACTGGGCAACCTGCCCAGTCTGCTTATCGCGGCGGCACTGGTGGCGGCCAGTCATGCGCTCGGCGGTCGAATGGATAAAGCGAACCTGGCGATGCAGCGTCTGCAAAAGCTCGATCCCTCCTTGCGCCTGGGTACCCTCAAGGGCTGGTTGCCAATCCAGCGGCCTGAAGACTTCGCCCGCTTCGTCGATGGACTGCGACTGGCTGGCTTGCCGGAGTAAAGGCGGCCCACCTTACCCTGTGGGAGCGAGCCTGCTCGCGAAGGACTCAAGTGCGCCGCGTTTAGCCAGTAGTCACGCGTAATCGTTAGCGACCATCGCGAGCAGGCTCGCTCCTACAGGGGGGCAAAATTCACACATTGCAACCGTAGGCTAAGCTTTGATCAACTCGTTGCTCACGATGCTCGGTTCTGCAGGTTTTGGGTTTTTCTGGAGAGCGTCTGCAACAGCTATCCCAGACTGGCCCAAACCTTTCACGCAGGATTGCCGTGATGACCGAGCCCCTCCTCAGCTTTGATGCACTCAAGCGCGCCGCGGCTGCCGGCGAAATCGATACCGTACTGGTCTGCATGGTCGACATGCAGGGACGCCTGGTCGGCAAGCGCTTCCAGGTCGAGTTTTTCATCGACAGCGGCCATGAAGAAACCCATTGCTGCAACTACCTGCTGGCCGACGACATCGACATGGAACCGGTGCCGGGTTACGCCGCGGCCAGCTGGAGCAAGGGCTACGGCGATTTTGTGCTCAAGCCTGACATGTCCACCCTGCGGCGCGTGCCCTGGCTTGAATGCACGGCGCTGGTGCTGTGTGACGTGCTCGACCATCACCATCGCCAGGACCTGCCCCACAGCCCTCGGGCGATTCTGAAAAAGCAGGTCGAGCGCCTGCGCGAGCGTGGTTATACCGGCATGTTTGCCTCGGAACTCGAGTTCTATCTGTTCGATGAGAGCTACGAGGCGATCCACCAGCGCAACTATCACAAACCGAAAACCGCCGGCCATTACATCGAGGACTACAACATCCTCCAGACCACCCGTGAAGAGCCGGTGCTGCGGGCGATCCGCAAGCACTTGCAGGCATCCGGCATTCCCGTGGAAAACTCCAAGGGTGAATGGGGCCCGGGCCAGGAAGAGATCAATATCCGCTACGCCGACGCCATGACCATGGCCGACCACCACGTCATCATCAAGCACGCCTGCAAGGAGATCGCGCAGTTGCAGGGCAAGGCGATCACGTTCATGGCCAAGTGGCGCTACGACGCCGCCGGTTCCAGCAGCCATATCCATAACTCGCTGTGGGACAAGAACGCCAAAAAGCCGCTGTTCTTCGACGCGAAAGCCGAGTTCGGCATGTCGAAACTGATGCGGGCCTGGGTCGCCGGGCAGCTCAAGTACGCCAACGACATCACCTGTTTTCTCGCGCCTTATATCAACTCCTACAAGCGCTTCCAGGCTGGCACCTTTGCGCCCACGCGGGCGGTCTGGAGCCGCGACAATCGCACCGCCGGCTTTCGCCTGTGTGCCGAGGGCAGCAAGTCCATCCGCATCGAATGCCGCATCGGCGGCGCCGATCTCAACCCCTATCTGGCCTTCGCCGCGCTAATCGCGGCGGGTTTGGCAGGTATCGACGAGAAGCTCGATCTGGCGCCGCCGTTCGAAGGCGACGCCTACCTCGACGAGCATTTGCCGGAAGTGTCCAAGACCCTGCGCGAGGCAAGCGCCGCCCTCAAGGCCTCAAGCATGTTGCGCGAGGCGTTCGGCGATGAGGTGGTCGAGCATTACGTGCATACCGCCGAGTGGGAGCAGAAAGAGTACGACCGGCGAATCACCGATTGGGAATTGCAGCGCGGTTTCGAGCGCTACTGAGAACATCATGACTGCGAAGGTGCAACTGATCTCCCCTGTCGATGGCCGGGTGTACGTCGAACGCGATCTTGCCGATGCGACGCAAGTCGAGCAAGCGCTGACGGCGGCTGCCAGCGCACAGGCGTCATGGCAACGCCGATCACTGAGCGAACGCGCGGCATTTTGCAGCGCTGCGGTGGACGCGATGCTGTCGATGCAGGTCGACATCGTGCCGGAGCTGGCCTGGCAGATGGGCCGCCCGGTGCGTTACGGTGCCGGCGAACTGCGCGGTTTTGCCGAACGCGCCCGGCACATGATCGCCATCGCACCGCAGGCCCTGGCCGCTATAGAGCCGGAGCCCAAGGCGGGTTTCCAGCGCTATATCAAACGCGAGCCGCTGGGCACGGTGCTGGTGGTCGCTCCGTGGAATTACCCCTATCTGACGGCGGTGAACACGATCATCCCGGCGCTGATGGCCGGCAACAGTGTGATCCTCAAACATGCATCGCAAACCCTACTGGTGGGCGAGCGTTTTGCCGAGGCCATGCGTCGCGCAAAGCTGCCCGAAGGGTTGTTCCAGAATCTGCTGCTCGACCATGTGTCGACCGGGGCGATCATTGCTGCCGGGCGCGTGCAGCAGGTGAACTTCACCGGTTCCGTGGAAGCTGGCAAAGTCATGGAAAGCGCCGCCAGCGGACAATTTCTCGGCATGGGCCTGGAGCTCGGCGGAAAGGACCCGGCCTATGTCCGGGCAGACGCCAACCTTGAACACGCGGTGGAAAATCTGGTGGACGGCAGTTTCTTCAATTCCGGGCAGAGTTGCTGCGCCGTGGAACGCATCTACGTCGACCAGAAAATCTACCCGGTGTTTGTCGAGCGCTTCGCCGAACTGACCCGCCAATACGTGCTGGGCAACCCGTTGGACGAAGCCACCACCCTCGGTCCGTTGGTGACGCCGGGCGCCGCCTTCTTCGTTCGCGGCCAGATCGCCGAAGCGCAGGCCCAGGGCGCGACAGCGCTGATCGATCCGAAGTCCTTTCCCGCCGACGTGCCGGGCAGCGCCTACCTGGCACCGCAAGTGCTGGTGGACGTGACCCATCAAATGTCGGTCATGCGCGACGAAAGCTTTGGCCCGGTGGTCGGCATCATGCCGGTGGCCAGCGATGAAGAAGCCATCGCCTTGATGAACGACAGTGAGTTCGGGCTCAGTGCGTCCATCTGGACCCGGGACCTCGCAGCGGCCGAACGCCTGGGCAACGAGATCGCCACCGGCACGGTGTTCATGAACCGCTGCGATTACCTGGACCCGGCACTGGCCTGGACCGGCGTGAAGAACAGCGGGCGCGGCGTCACCCTGTCGTCACTGGGCTACGAACACCTGACCCGGGCCAAATCCTTTCATCTGCGTCACGAGGTGTAGACCATGAACCTGACAGGAAACTGGAACTACCCCACCAGCGTTCGTTTCGGTGTCGGGCGCATCGCCGAACTGGCCGAGGTCTGTCGCAGCCAGGGCATCCAGCGCCCCTTGCTGGTGACCGATAGCGGCCTGGCACGCGCGCCGATCACCACGGCGGCGCTGGACGCATTGCGCGCCGCCGGTCTTGGCGTGGCGCTGTTTTGTGACCTCAAGCCCAATCCGGTGGAAGCCAACCTGGCCGGAGGGCTCGATGCCTGGCGTGCCGGCCAGCACGACGGCGTGATCGCTTTCGGCGGTGGCAGTGGCCTGGACATGGGCAAGCTCATTGCCTTCATGAGCGGCCAGACCCGTCCGGTCTGGGACTTCGAAGACATCGGCGACTACTGGACCCGCGCGGACGACAGCCGCATCGCCCCGGTCATTGCCGTGCCGACCACGGCGGGCACCGGTTCCGAAGTCGGTCGCGCGGCGGTGATCATCGACGAGCGCACCCACACCAAACGCATCATCTTCCACCCGAAAATGATGCCCTGCGTGGTGATCAGCGATCCGGCCCTTACTGTCGGCATGCCGGCGAAAATCACCGCCGGCACTGGCATGGATGCGTTATCCCATTGCCTGGAAGCGTACTGCGCCCCCGGCTTTCATCCCTTGGCCGATGGCATTGCCGTGGAAGGCATGCGCCTGGTGGCCAACTCACTGGTGAAGGCGGTACACACCCCGTCGGACCTTGAGGCCCGCGCGCAAATGCTCGCGGCGGCGGCCATGGGCGCCACGGCATTCCAGAAAGGCCTGGGCGGGATGCATGCGCTGTCCCATCCGGTGGGCGCGCTGTACGACACCCATCACGGCATGACCAATGCCACCTTCATGCCCTATGTGCTGCAGTTCAATCGCTCGGCCATCGAGGAGCGCATCACCCGCCTGGCCGCGTACCTGCGCCTGCCCTCCCCGGGGTTCGACAGCTTCCTGGCCTTCGTCCTCAAGCTGCGCAAGGACATCGGCGTGCCCCACACCCTGGTTGAACTGGGCGTGGATGACCGGCAGGCCGACCTGATCGCCGACATGGCAATTGTCGACCCTTCCGCCGGCGGCAACCCGCTGCCCTTGACCCGGGACGGCGTGGCAAAGATTTTCGACTCGGCGTTTCACGGCCGTCTGTAGGAGCGAGCTCGCTCGCGATGGACGTTAACGATGACGCGGGGAGCCTGATACCCCGCGTCATCCTCAAGTCTATCGCGAGCAGGCTCGCTCCTACAGAAAACCAAGGTCGAGCCTACGGCGGCTCAGTTCGGCCTGTCCAAAACCTGACAAGGGGCACACATCATGAACCCAGCAAGCCAGCCGGGCACCGAAACGCACGACGATGACGTCAAGGTGCTGCACAGCATGGGCTATGCCCAGCAACTCTCACGACGAATGGGGGTTTTCTCAAACTTCGCCATTTCCTTTTCGATCATCTGCATCCTCTCGGGTGGCATCAACTCACTGGCCCAGGGCACCTCCGGCGCGGGTGGCATCTCCATCGGCATCGGCTGGCCGATCGGTTGCCTGATCTCCGGGGTATTCGCCATGGCCATGGCACAGATTTCCTCGGCCTACCCCACCGCCGGCGGCCTGTACCACTGGGGCTCGATTCTCGGTAACCGCTTCACCGGCTGGCTGACTGCGTGGTTCAACCTGCTGGGGCTGGTCACCGTGCTGGGCGCAATCAATGTCGGCACCTATTACTTCTTTTTCGGGGCCTTCGGACCGGCACTGGGCATGGAGGACACGACCACGGTCCGGGTGATTTTCCTGGCGATCCTCACCGGCCTGCAGGCCTTGTGCAACCACCTGGGCATCGGCCTGACGGCCAAACTCACTGACTTCTCCGGCTACCTGATCTTCGCCACGGCGCTGGCCCTGACCATCGTCTGCCTGATGTCGGCACCCAGCTATGAATTCGCGCGGCTGTGGACCTTCGGCAACTATTCCGGCGAGGCGGGCGGCGGCGTCTGGCCACAGGTCTCCAACGGCTGGGTTTTCATGCTCGGCCTGCTGTTGCCGATCTACACCATCACCGGCTATGACGCCTCCGCGCATACCTCCGAGGAAACCCGCAACGCGGCCATGTCGGTGCCGCGCGGCATGGTCATGTCGGTGGTCTGGTCGTTGCTGTTCGGCTGGCTGATGCTCAGCGCGTTCGTGCTGATGCTGCCGAACATGGACGAGGCGGCCAAGCAAGGCTGGAACGTGTTTTTCTGGGCCATGAACACCCAGGTCAACCCGACACTGAAACTGGTGCTTTTCGTGGCGATCTTCATTTCGCAGGTGCTCTGCGGGCTGGCCACCGTTACCTCGGTTTCACGGATGATCTTCGCGTTCTCCCGGGACGGTGGCCTGCCCTGCTCAAAAGCGCTGTCCTCGGTCTCATCGACCCATCGCAGCCCGGTCGCGGCCATCTGGACCGGTGCCACCCTCGCGGTGTTGTTCGACTGGGGATCGTCGGTGATCTCGGTCGGGACAACGCCGGTCTATACGATCGTGGTGTCCTGCACGGTGATCTTCCTGTTCTTCTCCTTCGCCATTCCCATCGCGCTCGGCCTGTTTACCTTCGGGACGTCGAAGTGGCCGACCATGGGGCCGTGGAACATGGGGCGTTTCTGGTACTCGGTGTTCGCCATTCTCTCGATCCTGTCGATGATCATCATTTTCGTCATCGGCATCCAGCCACCGAACGATTGGGCGCTGTACATCACCATCGGCTTCCTGGTGCTGACGGCCATCGTCTGGTTCGGATTTGAAGCGCGGCGCTTCCAGGGGCCGCCGGTGGGCGACATGATCGTCAAGCGCCAGGCGGAAATTGCCGCGGCGGAGGCGGCGCTGGACAAGCCTGCGGGGAGCTGATTACAGCTGTGCACGTTCGTCTGGTCCGGAAATCGGCCTATTTCGGTTTCAGGACCAGACAATCACTTCTTTCAAGACGGGAACATAGCGGCGAAATTTCCGCACCCAAAACAGGACAGATCCTACATACGAGCTATTGCATAAGCGCCTTAAATGCCCGTTTCAGTGTTTCCCCAGGAGCAAGGACATAACAAATCCTGGGGGGCGAACACGGGTTGCTTATGTCGCAGGAAGCTTGTTAATGGAACTGACAAAAATATTCTCGCCACAAAACCGCCGCCTGATCAGCTTCATCTCCCCGTTCAAAGACCATCAGGAACTTCTGCTTGAGGAGTTTTACGGTTCCGAAGGTCTGTCGACCTTGTTCAGTTTCGAGTTGTCACTGATCAGTCAGGACGCCCGGCTGGAGCTCAAGTCTCTGATGGGGCAACCGGCGTCACTCGAGATTGAACTGGCGTGCGGCGAGGCGCGCTACATTCACGGTTACATCAGTCGCTTCAGCCTGCAGAACAGTGACGGCGGCCTGGCTTACTATTCGGCCACCTTGAGCCCCTGGCTGTGGATGCTGTCGCGCCGCTTCGACTCGCGGATCTTTCAGGAGCAAACCGTCGAAGACATCCTGCGCACGGTGTTCGCCCACTATGGCGTGCTGCCCGGGTTCGAGTTCCGTCTGGAGCAGCCGCTCAAGTCGCACAGCTACATCACGCAATACCGCGAGAGCGATCTGGATTTCGTCTTGCGCCTGCTGGAACGTGAGGGTCTGTTTTTCTACTTCGATCATTCGAAGGAAGAACACCGCCTGATCATCACCGATCACTCCCGCCACCTTGAGCCGCTGGCCCGGCAACCACGGATCCGCTACCACAGCGCCTCGGTCACCGAGACCGCCGACTCGATCACCCAATGGAGCAGCCACCGGGAGTTGCAATCCGGCAAGATGGCCATTCAGACGTTCGACTACCGGCAACCGCGCAATCGGCTGCCGGTGAGCATGCCCAGCCTCAACGCCCAAGGTGAGGTCCCCGCCTACGAAATCTACGACTTTCCCGGTCACTACAGCCACGGGATGCCCGCCGATGGCGAAGCACTGGTGCGTCATCGACTCGAAGCCCTGGAGGTACAGGCCAAGACATTTGAGGGCGCCAGCAACTGTCGCGCCATGCTGCCCGGTTACACCTTCGAACTGACCGAGCACTTCGATCACGACCGTGATCCCGTGGATGATCGCCAGTTCCTCCTGCTCAAGGTGGAGCACCGAGGCCGCAACAACTACCTGACGGATCAACCGGCGAGCTACGACAACACCTTCGTCTGCATCCGCCACAAGATTGCCTATCGCCCACCGATCATGACGCCCCGACCGACGATTTCCGGGCCGCTCACCGCCATTGTGGTGGGCCCGAAAGGCGAGGAGGTGTTTACCGACGAGATGGCCCGCGTGCAAGTGCGCTTTCATTGGCAGCGGGAGCAGGATGCGGCACCAGGCACGACCTGGCTGAGGGTCGCCATGCCCAGTGGCGGCACCGGCTTCGGCCATCAGTTTTTGCCGCGCATCGGTCAGGAAGTGCTGGTCACCTTCCTCGGTGGCGACATCGACCGCCCTCTGGTGACGTCGGTGCTGTACAACGCCGACCATGTTCCGCCGCACTTCAGCAACGCCACGGGGTTGCCGGGCAATCGCACCTTATCCGGGATCCAGACCCGCGAACATCAGGGCAGGGGCTTCAACGAACTGCTCTTCGACGATACCCCCGGCGCGCTGCGCGCCCGACTGGCCACGACCCATCAGGCCACGGCGCTGAATCTGGGCAAACTCGTCACCCCGCGAACCGACGGCCAGGCCCAGGCACGCGGCCAGGGCGCCGAATTGCGCAGCGATGCCGCGATTGCCCTGCGGGCGGCCCAAGGGATGTTGTTGACCACCTACGCTCGTCACGAGGCGCAGGGCTCACAGCTGGACCGCGAAGAACTGCTCACGCTCTTGGCCGAGTGCGGCGAGCTGTTCCAGTCCCTCGGCCAGACCGCCGCTGCCCGTGGCAGTCGGCAGGTCGACACCCAGGGCATCGAGGCGTTGCGCCAGTCGTTGAGTCAATGGCCCGAACCGACCAGCAACAGTCCGGGCGAGCCGGTGGTCGCGCTGGCGGCCGAAGCCGGCATCGCCAGCGCTACGCCGCGCTCGCAGGTGCATTACGCCGGTGAAAACCACGACACCACCGCCCAGGACCACCTGCAGTTGACCAGCGGCGCGGCCATGCGTCTGCAAGCCGGCAAAGGGATCAGCGCCTTCGCCCAGGACGAGGGCATCAGCGCCATCGCCAATCGCGGCAAGGTGCGGGTGCAAGCCCAGGACGACGACATGGTGCTCAACGCGCAAAAGAACCTGCACCTGTCGGCGGCCGAAGGCGAGGTGCTCGTCACCGCCCCCACCATCCGCCTGGTGGCCGATGACGGCAGCTACATCAGGATCGGCGGCGGGGTCGAGATCGGCACCCAGGGCAAGGCCATTGTGCATGCCGGCGAGCATGACTGGGTGGGGCCGAAGACCGACAGTGCCGCCATTCCTGTTTTCGGACGGGACGGCGCTGACCAACGGCATCGACTGCACTATGAAGGTGATCCAACCGCAATTGCTCAAGGCCAAGCTTACAAAGTCGCATTGGAAGACGGCAGCCTGGTGCAAGGCATCACGGGTACTGATGGCCTCACCGAGTTGCTTCAGCGAACAGATATGCAATTCGCCGGTCTCGAGGTATTTCGCAGTGAATCGCCCCAGACCGCGAACCCCGGATCGAGCAGCAAAGGGACGGACGCCAATAGCGACGAAAACTGAGGACTTTGAAGTCTCTCGATAAAAGGATAGTGCTCCTCTATGGCTTGGCGGGAAGAGCAAGATTTCAGAAGGATGTGGAACACATGAACTACATGGACAACACTGTGATCGCGACAAGCAGGAGTCGTTTGCTGCCGAATCGATCCACGGATCGCAACGTCGCTGTGCCGCGAGACCTGCCCGGCGTGGTGATTTTCCTGCACGGCGTGAATGATCCCGGGGCGTCCTATGAGTCGGTGGAAACCGGGTTGTGCCAGGGGGTTAACGAGCGGCTGGATCGGCCGGATTTGAAGGCGGGGCGGTATGGGGCTGATTACAGTGCGGCTGAAGCGTTACCACCTGAGTTGCGGGAGGATGAGCACAAGGCTGCGCTCGATGATCCGGACACTTACCTCTACCAGCGCGATACAAACGCCCCCAAGACCCGCAGCCTGATGATTCCGTTTTATTGGGGCTACCGGGCCGAACCCGGCGAAATCAAACGCGACAAAAATGGCGACCCGGCCCGGCTACGCAATCAATTCCAGGACCGGTTCGACAACCGTCTGGACCGACATTTCGCCAAGGGTGGCGGATTTTTTGCTAACGCCACCAACAATCTGCTGGAGATGTACGAAGAGGGTTTCGCCAAATGGTTGCGCCATTGGGTTCAACCCACCATGCCCAATTCCCTGTACATGGGCAAGGCGCCGAACCGGCGTTACTTCGTGCTCGCGGCGACCCGGCTGGCCATGCTGGTCAGCGAGATTCGCCGCGTGTCCCCCGATGAAACCATCACCATCATGGGGCACAGCCAGGGCACGCTGATCACCTTGCTCGCCCAGGCCATGCTGGTGGATCGCGGTGAACGCTGCGCCGACTGCGCCATCATGGTGGCCTCGCCCTATTCGGTACTGCCTGACGCGACGCCGAAAAATTTGCGAACCCTGCAAACCCTGATCGACATCGTGCAACACACCACCCAATCCCCCCATGCGCAACCACCCCTCAGTGCCCTGCGCTGTGGCCTGCCGGGTTATGGCGGTCGCACGGGGCCGCGCTGGTCACCCGAACAAGGCCAGCGCTTGGGGGCCGACGGGAAAACCCTGGTGTTTCCCGAACGCGACAACCGCGGCAAGGTGTACCTGTATTTCTGCCCGGACGACACCACCGTGGCACTGGATGATGTGCAAGGCATCGGCACCTACGGCGTGCCGGACGAGCTGCCCCAAGGCGAGCCGGCCATGACCGCGTTGCAATCCATGCGTTTCTACCAGCGCCTGTGGACCAAGCGCTTGCGCAACGGCGAACCGGTCCTCGTGGGCAAAGCCCCGCAACCGGACTTCACGCGCGCCGAGGGGGAGCCGCGCTATCCCGGTGGCTGGTCAGTGGCCGCGATAGCCTCGCAAGCCGGGATCAGTGAAGGCCAGACGCGCAACATCAATGCCGAACAACTGCACCCACCCCATGCGCCGCAGATGTTTGGCGGCGAAGCCGTGACCGGGTCTACCCATGAGGCAGGAAAGGATCGACCGGATGCGGTGTCGCAGAACGCTGCATTGGGCAACCCCGGTGCCTCGTTCAAATGGATTTATGTGACCAACATTGACCAGCGACTCGACCTGGACGAAGGGCTTATTCGCTGGAATCACGGCAAAGAGCCGGACGACCAGACCCGGGCCCTGCGCCAGACGCCAGTGTCCGGCAACCCGATGCTCAATCGTAAGGACCACTACCGCATCTACCGCGAGGAAACCCCTAACGAAATCCGTGCGCGCATGCAGGTTGACCAGAAGGAATGGACTGACAACAGCTATCACTCGGCAGTATTGCGCAGCCCGGAGAACCATCGCTGGGTCACGGCGATGGATGTTGCGATTGGGCAGGCCAGGTGCCTGGATGACCCAGTGATGCGGGAAGTGTTGGTGGCGATTGCGGATTGGAGAATCGATAAAGAGCGCTTTAAAGAAGTCAGCAGTTTTCTGGGTTGGTCTCGACTTAGTGCAAAGGCGCGGGCGTTGGTACAGGCCAGCTATCAGTATTACGACAAGGGTAAGTTTCCCTCAACTGAGCTGGTTTCGCTGACACCGCCTGCACTAATTATCAGCTCGAAGGGAAAAGGTGCATGAGGGATCGCCAGCAGGACAAATCAATGCGGCCAAAGCTGAAGGGCTATCTCTGGGCTGCGGGGATACTGATAGCTATTTGGCTTGGTTTTTTACTCGTCATTATCTACACAGCACAGGCTGAAAACAGGGAGCTCAGGGACATGGGAGCCATTATGCGTTGGGGAGTGGCGAGTATTTTTGGCGCGCTAGTGTTGGCCTATAGCGGGCACTGGTTTGGTAAGGTCGTAGCCTATGAAGAGGCAGAACTCGCGACCTACAAATCAAAAGTCATGGCCGAAAGAGCTGAGCACATCGCTACCCAGGAGCGCACCTATGCGTTGGAAATACGGGGAGTAGGGCTCGCTGTGCAAGGCTGGTATCAATCATCGGTGTGGCAAAAAATCGAGAAAAAAGCAGACAACTTTGCTTCGATTTTTTCGAAGGACTCTAAGGATTACAAGGCCTCATTAACATCCAGAGGGAACTCCAGTCGTCTTGGCACCCGGGCCGCGTTCCAATATTCGGCCAGCGACTCAGTGGCCTACTGGCCAATCCCGGTGTTTGCGTTGGGGCCACCAAATCCATATGAAAAAGGCTACGAAGCTGCTGATCTGATCAACTCTGGTCGCAATGCTGCGACTCTGGGTGTTACGCAGTTCCTCTGGCAGGACAGCGAAAACACTACCCACGCACAAGCAATAATCGAACGACTCTTTGTTTTTTTTGACGACAACCCACAGGTCCCGCAGGCACTGATCGTTAGCAAAGATGGCGATGTGTCCCGAAATTTGTACCGAAAGCAAGGTACACCCGGCTTGCAAAGCGTCCAGGCCGTTCCAACTGTTTTCGGAAGCACGACAGGTCTGCTGGTCACCCGTTCTGATCGAGTAGACCGTTACATCCGCCCCTTTGCCACCCAGGACTCAGAGGACAACCAGAACAAAAATACCGACATGGGCAAATTGTGGGCGTACTACTGGAATCGTGATGCTGCATTCATCGATTGGTATGAAAATGCTGAGCGGGCAAGAGGTGTGGAAGAACCAAATGCCCCCAGCACCATGTCCTCCACCTACTGGCAATCCCAACTCCCCACCCTCTGGCAAACCCTGAGCAACCGAGGCCCCGGCCATTTCGAACCCTCTGCATGGCTACCGGTGCGCTGGGCCGAGCATCAAGTCAAAGAGTTCGATAAAGCCCCGGTCCTGGGCTACCTGCACCGCCCGATCAAAGTCTCGATGCACGACGACAACGGCAAACCGCTCAAGCCTGCGTTAGAGGCCAAGGCGCTGCAAGCAGGCTGGCTACAGGCACTGCAAACCCTGCCCGAGGGTGAAAAACCGGCACGGGTGTTTTACGACAGCACCGACAACACTGCTGGCGAAGTCGCCCTGACCCTCGCGCTGCACAGCCTGAACAACGATGGATCCGGCTTGGCGTTGGGCAATGTCGACGAGGGTTACGACATCGGTCGGCGCCTGGGCAACACCGGCGTCAGTAGCGCCCTGGTCAAAATCAACCTCGCCACGATTGCCAGCTATCAAGAGGGTGGTGTCAGCGCGGTGGTGTACACCGGCGAAGACGGCAGCGTCACCGTACAAATGGTCCGCCCGCCGGACGAAGCCCGCAAAACGAAAAACCAGCAAACCCACGGCGCCGACCCGTTCAGGTTTCGCATGCCGGGAAATAAACCATGAGCCATCCCATTTGCCTGGGCGATGCCACCAGCAGTGGCGGCACCGTCGTCTCCTGCCAGCTCGAAGGCACACACACCCTCAATGGAAAAACACCGGCGGTGCTGGGCGACAAGGCTACATGCCCACTTCATCTGGGCAAGTTTGCCTTCGTCGAAGGGCATCCGCGCCGGCGTATGAACGGCATTCCCGTCGTATTGCAGGGCCATCTCCTGGCCTGCGGTTGTCATGCCGTGGCGGGCACAGCTCGGAATGTGCAGGTGGTCTAGACGAAATACCGGGCTATCTCTTTGTTGCGGGGCAGCTCCCCGCGTCAAATCCCGGCTTCATCAATCGGTTTTTTTTGCGGACCGATGATCTATTCTGTGCCTCCCCGATTTCACCCCGGAGACACCTGTGCCCGCCCTCACCGCCCGCGAGGTTTACCAGCCGTTGCGCGATGCCGCCCAAGGCATTTGCACCTTCCAGCGAGTCGACGACGCTGGCGAGTCTGGCGATGTACGGGTCGAGATCGACGGCTGGCAATTGACACTGGAGGTCGACGCCGGCCACTTGCGCCACTGCCTGCACGGCCAAAGCCCCGATGGCCGTGAATATGTGTTCGACAACGGGCAGCGCTTCGGCACCGACCCGGTGAGTCTGCTCAGCACCTGGGAGCTGGCGCAGATTGAACGGCTGCTAACCTGAATCCTTCGCAACCTGTCGTTCCCTGGCCGCACTTGTGATACACAAGCCGGAGTGTTTTTACGTCCAAGGAGGTTCTGCCCATGCACCGTTCCCCATGCTTGCCGCACTGGCTGGCCTGCGCCCTGCTCGGCTTGTTCGCTGGCGGCGCCCAGGCCGGCACGACGCCCCCGGCGCCCGATGCCTTGCAACCCTTGCTGGCAACGATGAATGAGCGGTTGAACATCAGCGAGCTGGTGGCGCTGACCAAGTGGGACAGCGGTAAACCGGTCCAGGACAACGCCCGGGAAGCGCAAGTCATCGCCAACGCCAGGAAGCAGGCAGCCCAGCACCAGCTTGACCCCGACGATGTCGCCGACCTGATCGCCGCCCAGATCGAAGCCAGCAAATTGGTGCAATACGGCCGAATCGCACAATGGCAAGCGGCGCACAAGGCGCCGGACACGCCACGGCCGGACCTCGTTAACGACATCCGGCCCAAGCTCGACACTCTGCAAAACCAGCTGCTCACGCAGTACTCCGCGTTCCTGCCCTACCGCAATGACCCGAACTGCCCGCAATGGCTGGCCACCGAACGCTCCGCGCTGATCAAGGATTACCTGCATGGCCAGGCGATGATTCGTGCGACCGGGGAGTTGTGCGTTGTGGGGCGATAACCTCTAATGAGCCACACTGAAACCCTCGCCAAAATCCTGCTCGGCCCGTTGTTGCTGGCGCAGGGTCTGTACACGCGGCGCGTGACGCCGAAGTTGCCGGAGGCCGAAGGTGAACGCCACGGCGAATCCGGCAGCGGCGAGGTTCTACGCTTGTTGATTGTCGGCGACAGCGCCGCTGCGGGTGTGGGCGCATTGACTCAGGATGAAGCCCTCTGCGGTCGACTGGTCGCGCGCCTGGCCGATGATTACCAGGTTTCGTGGAAACTCTGGGCGCGCTCGGGTCTGGATTCCCAAGGGTTGCTGGAGCTGCTCGAGCAGCACGACCCCGAGCCGTTCGATGTGGCGCTGTTGTCGATCGGCGTCAACGATGTCACCAGCTCACTCACCCTGGATCAGTGGCTCGCTCGGCAACGGCACTTGATGGCGCTGCTGTGTGACAAGTTCGCGGTGAGGCAGATCGTGGTATCGCCGCTTCCGCCGATGCATCTGTTCCCCGCGCTGCCGCAGCCCTTGCGCTGGTTCCTGGGTTTCAGGGCGCGGCGTTTCAATGCACATTTAACGGATCTGGCCGCATGCCTGGATCAATGTACGATGCTGACTACCCCGCTGGCGCCCGAGCCGGGCCTGATGGCCAGCGATGGTTTTCATCCGGGGCCGATGCTCTACCGCCAGTGGGCCGACGATGCCGCCAGGGTCATCGACCAACGCTTTCGCACCACCACAATAAAAAACAGGAGTTGAAGATGTCCGAGCTGAACCTGAACCACAACGTCGCAGCGTCCCTGAAGCAGTGGCACGCGATGATCGGCAGCCGCGACTTGAGCGTCTTGCCCGAACTGCTCGATCCGCAGGCGGTGTTCCGTTCGCCGATGGCGCACACGCCGTATCCGGGGGCGCCGGTGGTGTCGATGATCCTCAACACGGTCATGAACGTGTTCGAGGACTTTGCCTATCACCGCGAGCTGGCGACGGCGGATGGTTTGAACGTGATTCTCGAATTCAGCGCCAGGGTCGGCGGGAAAGAGCTGAAGGGCATCGACATGATCCGCTTCAACGAACAGGGCAGGATTGTCGAGTTTGAAGTGATGGTGCGACCGCTCAGTGGCTTGCAGGCGCTGGGTGAGGAAATGGGGCGGCGCCTCGGGGCTTATCTGAAGGCCAGTAAGGCCTGATTCGATTCACCTGATTCACCAAAAATCCCTGTGGGAGCGAGCCTGCTCGCGATGGCGGTGGGTCAGTGAACAACATATTGACTGACCCACCGCCATCGCGAGCAGGCTCGCTCCTACAGGTCCGGTGTTCCAACTCAGATCATGTGTAACCGTTAAACCATCGGCTGATGACGGGTCACGCAGTGAATCCCTCCACCACCGGCAGAGATCGCGTCGATGTCGAGCTGCACCACTTCGCGGTCCGGGTAGAGTTCGGACAGCAGGTCGAAGGCTTTGGCATCCGCTTTCCTGTCACCGAATTGCGGGGCGATGATTGCGCCGTTGATCACGAAGTAGTTGATGTAGCCGGCGGCGAAGTCCTGATTGTCTTTGCTGAACCGGCTTTGGCGCTGCTGACCCACCGTGACAGCGAAAACATCGCGATGGTGCGAGCTTTCACCGAGTGGCTGGTGGACAACCTGGCGGCCGAGCAGCAGACCACAGCGTGATCATTGCGCCGGGAAGGTTTGCAGGAAGGCCAGCAGGTCTTCGATTTTTTCCGGATCACTGAGGCCCCAGAAAATCATGCGGGTGCCGGGCACGACTTTCTTCGGTGCTTCGAGGTAAGCGATCAGGGTTTCGCGGTTCCAGACCAGGTTGGCGGATTTCATCGCATCGGAATACACGTAGTCCGTGGTCACGGCAGATTGGCGACCGATCACGCCATTGAGTTGCGGGCCGAAAAAGGCGCGAGCCGATTCGCCGATCTGGTGGCAGCCGCTGCAGAGGCGCTTGTACACTTTCTCCCCGGCCTGGACATCGCCGGCCGCAAAGGCAGGCGCGCTGAACAGGCCTGCGGTGAACGCCAGGCTGAGGGTCAGGGTGGCGATTTTCTTCATGTTACGTTTCCAGTTTTACATTGCCGGCTATTGGAACATGACAGCCGAAGATATCCCAAGAGCTCAGGTGAGCACGGTTCACTGCGGGCTTGCTCGCGAAAGCGATCTGTCAGACACCTTCGATGTCGACTGACACTCCCTCATCGCGAGCAAGCTCGCTCCCACAGGGGTTCTGTGTACTGGCTTACTTTTTGGATTGGGTTCGGGATGTATTGAGCTCTATGGCCGCCTGAATCAACGCCGCCAGCGCCACTTCATCGATCAGCTCACCCTCGCGGATATCGATGGCACGCCGGGTATTGCCTTCAAGGCTTGCATTGAACAGCTTCGACGGATCGTCCAGTGAAGCACCCTTGGCGAAGGTCAGTTTCACCACTTGCTTGTAGGTCTCACCGGTGCAAATGATGCCGGCATGGGCCCACACCGGCACACCCCGCCACTTCCACTCTTCAATCACTTCGGGGTCGGCCTGGCGGATGATCTTGCGGACGTGGGCCAGGGTTTCGCCGCGCCAGTCGGCCAGTTCCCGGATTCGCTCGTCGATCAGCGCCGAGGCTTCGTTTGTTTCAACCTTGTCCGTTTTCATCACCGTCTGCACCCTCATCATGATGGTTGTGACCGATGAGGGTAGACGGTGTTCGAAGATTTTTTTGAGCGCTGCTGACTGATGGCACCCCAAGGCTCAACATTGCTTACCTGTCATCGTATCGTCATGAAGCTGACGCCATACTCAGGCCATCCAATGCGTGCTTTATCTTTCTGCTGCCAGTCCCGGCAGCTTTTTTTTGCCTGAAACTGCGCTTACAAACACTCCTGCGCCGCACGTTCGAACGTCGATGGCACGAACGCCGAGGCCAGCAGCTTGCGCTCGTACAGGAACACCTTGCCGCCGCTCGAGGCTTTATAGGTTTCCAGCACATTGTCTGCCGCCACTTTGCTCGGGACGACGATCCGGTAGCTGCGCTGGGTCTGCGACACCGTTGGGTAGAGCGCATCGTGCTGCAACTTCGGCACCACGCAATGGGTGTACTCCTCGGGTGACTTGCTGGTCTGCAAGGTCAGCGTCGGATCGTTCGGCGTGGCACAACCAGCCAGCAGCAGTGAGACGAAGGCCAGGGTCGGGGCAAAAACAGTGCGCATGAATCAGGTCCTGAAAAGAAATCAACGGTGGATCGGCTTGCCCGCCGCTCAATGGGCGTCGGGCTGATTAATTTGTTGCTGCGGTCAATCCGGCGGTTACCAGCGCCTTCAACGACGCATCGAACTGTTTCAGCGCGGTCAGTTGCAGGTCGCGTTGCTGTTCGATTTGCGCGGCGATCTCGGACGCGGCCTTGTCATGCACCCACACCGACGGCAGTTGTTTCTCCACCGCGCCTTCGGCCTTGCCGATGTACTGCAGGTTGGCGTCGTAGAACCGTGCGGCGAAACGCGCCTCGACCCGGTCGTTGCGCTGGGTCAGCAACTGGTTATGAGTATCGAGCATCACCACCACATCGGGATGGGCCTGCACCAGGGCATCGAGGTTGTCGTAGACGGTCACCGATAGAAAGGTGTGGTGCAGCGAACCCATCAGCCATTCGATGGCCAGGTCCGGATCGGAGCTGTCGACGAACGCCTGGCGAATCCGCGCATCCAGTGCGTTCTTCGCACCGTTGACGGCCACCGAGTGGTATTGCTCAAGGTATTGCAGGTTTTCCACGGTGTTCTCGCTGTACAACACCCCAACCGTCTGCCCGTATTGCAGCCCACCCTGGCTAGCGGTGATGGGCGACAGATGGCAGGTGCGTGCGTCTTCGGCAAAGGCCGATGCGGTGGATGCAACACTGCCCAGCAACAGGGCAATCACAGCCAGTCGGGTCAAGATCTTCATCGCGCAGGTTCCTTGAGCAGCGTGTTCAATGCAGGCAATTTTCCGCCTTTGCGCAAAAAACAGAACTTGCGATTCTTGATGGTGACTATTGACTGAACCAATAGTGCAGCGGCGCCAGCGCATGCCTCTGGCGCAAACTTACCGGTCAATGTCGAATAAGCGGCTGTGCCGGGCGCCCACGGTTGATTACAGTGGCGACTGCCCTCAAAACCTGATCAAGGAACGAAACAATGGTGACCTGCTACCTGAAATACGTGCTCGATCCCTACCAGCTCGACGCATTCGAGCACTACGGCAAGTTGTGGATTCCCCTGGTGGAAAAATTCGGCGGCCAGCACCACGGCTACTTTTTGCCCTCGGAGGGCGCCAACAATATCGCCCTGGCGCTGTTCACCTTCCCCAGCCTGGCCACGTATGAGCATTACCGGCAGCAATCGATGAACGATCCTGAGTGCATCGTCGCGTTCAAGTACGCCGAAGACAGGAAATTCATCCTCAGCTACGAGCGTTCATTCATGCGGCCGGTGTTTGGCGAACAGGATCGCTGAGTCAGTCTTTTTTCAGATCCAGGCAGTAGGTGTAGTAACCGGGGTCGCGCACCCAGCCCAGGGATTCATACAGGTGCTGGGCGGTGAGGTTGTCGGTGGCGGTTTCCAGGGTCATGCCTTTGCCGCCGGCCAGCTTCGCAAAATCCCGGGCGGTGTTCATCAGCAGTGTGCCGACGCCTTTGCCCCGGGCGGCGGGCGTGGTGAACAGATCACCGAGCAGCCAGGTACGATGGGCTTCGATCGAGGAAAAGGTCGGGAACAGCTGGACGAAGCCGAGGTTTTCACCAACGGTGTCCTGGGCAAGAAATATCACCGATTCATCCCGGGCGATGCGCTCGGCGATGAAGGCGCGCGATTGCGAAAGGTTTGACGGCTGCTGGTAGAACATCCGGTAGGCGTCAAACAAAGGGGCGATCTGGTCGATGTGCGAGGCGTCGGCGCGCAGGGCCTGAATAGCCATGAGGGTGCTCCATTGCGGTCTCAAGGAATTACAGACTAGCAATGGCCACGGAATAGCGACGCACTATTTTCCCGAAAGCACCGAGATCCCTGTGGGAGCGAGCCTGCTCGCGAAGGCGGTTTCACATTCAACATAGGTATTGACGGGAAGATCGCATTCGCGAGCAGGCTCGCTCCCACATTAGATTCAGATTTCCACATTGGATTGCGGGTTGCGGTCAGACGCGGACGTTACGACCTGGCAGCGAAGTACGCTGGCTGCTTTCCCAGCCCTCGACCAACCCCACCGGCACGTCCGCTGACGGCAGCATCTTCACCCCACGCACCAGATCGGAGGCCCGCTCGGCAAGCATGATGGTCGGCGCATTGAGGTTGCCGTTCGGCTCGGTCGGGAACACCGACGAATCGATCACCCGCAGACCGGCGATGCCACGCACGCGCAATTCGGAGTCGACCACCGCCATGTCGTCCTCGCCCATGCGGCACGAACCACACGGATGGTAGGTGCTTTCCAGGTTGTCGCGCACGAAGGCGTCGAGGTCTTCATCGCTGGTCACCTGGGCGCCCGGGGCGATTTCGCCGTCGCGGAAGCGGTCCATGGCTTTCTGGCCGATGATCTCGCGGGTCAGGCGAATGCAGCGGCGGAAGCCTTCGCGGTCCTCTTCCCGCTCCAGATAGTTGAAGCGGATTTCCGGATGCTCGTACGGGTCGGCCGAGCGCACGCGCACATAACCACGGCTTTTCGGTTTGTTCGGCCCGGTCAGCACCATGAAGCCATGGCCCTTGATCGGCTTGTTGCCGTCGTATCGCATCGCCGCCGGCAGAAAGTGGAACTGAATGTCCGGCCAGCGCAGGCCCTTCTCGGAGCGGATGAAACCACCGGCTTCGAAGTGGTTGGTGGCGCCCAGGCCATCCTTGAACAGCAGCCAGCGCAGACCGATCATCAGTTTGCTCAGCGGGTCCATCTTGCTGTTGAGGGTCACTGGCTCCTTGCAGCCGAACTGGATGTACACCTCGGCGTGATCCTGCAGGTTCTCCCCTACTCCCGGCAGGTCATGACGTACGCCGATCCCGGCCTTGCGCAGGACGTCCGCCGGACCGATGCCCGAGCGTTGCAGCAGGTGCGGCGAGCCGATTGGCCCCGACGAGATCAGTACTTCGCGGTTGCAGTACACCTGGTGGGTCTGGCCACCGTGGTCATACATGACCCCCACCGCACGCTTGCCTTCGAGAATGATCTGGCGGGTCATTGCATGGGTGACCACCGTCAGGTTCGGACGGCCCATGGCCGGGCGCAGGTAGGCGTTGGCCGTGGAACAACGCACGCCGTTTTTCACGGTCATGTGCATGGCACCGAAACCTTCCTGCATGTAGCCGTTGCAGTCTTCGGTCTTGATGTAGCCCGCTTCGGCACCGGCTTCGACCCAGGCACCGTACAGCGGGTTTTTCATGTGGTTGCCGTTGGTGGTGTGCAGCGGCCCGGTCTGCCCGCGATAGCTGTCGCCGCCCGACTCGTAGCTCTCGGCGCGCTTGAAGTACGGCAGGCAGTTGCGATAGCCCCAGCCTTCGGCACCCAGGGATTCCCACTCGTCAAAGTCCAGCGCGTGGCCACGGATGTACACCAGGCCGTTGATCGACGACGAGCCGCCCAGCACCTTGCCCCGTGGGCAGTGGATGCGTCGGCCGTTGAGGTGGGTCTCCGGCTCGGTCTCGTAGCGCCAGTTGTACTTCTTGGTGTTCATCGGGATCGAGAATGCGCTCGGCATCTGGATCACTACGCTCTTGTCACTGCCGCCGAATTCCAGGACCAGCACCGAGGTGGCCGGGTCTTCGCTCAGGCGGTTGGCCAACACACAACCCGCCGAGCCTGCGCCAATGATGATGTAGTCGTATTTTTGCGTAACCATGGTCATCTCCCGACCGTCGATTCAGTGAAAACCGGCAGTGGCTGCTGTTTGTGGGTCAGCGTGTCGCCGGTGGTGTATTGCGGGGAGTTTTTCTCGATCTGCTGGATCACCGCTTCTTCGCGTTTCAGATCGATCGAGCGGCTCAGCCAGTAGTACGCCACGCCCGACACGATCAGCCCGACCAGCCAGGCGATGTCGATGCTGCCCAGCGCCTTGGCGAGCGGGCCGACATAGACCTCGCGTTGTTCAACGCCGTCGAAGATGTAGAAGAACGGGATCATCGAGATAAAACCGATGGCATAGGCGGCGATACCGCGCAGTCCCCAGCTGCCGTAGATGTTGCCGTGGGGCATGAAGAAGTGCGGGATGGCGTAGCGGCCCTTGCGCACGAAGAAGTAGTCGGTGAGGTTGACCGAGGTCCAGGGCACCAGGAAGTACAGCATCACCACCAGGTAGATCCCCAGCACCGACAGGCCTTTGCCGGAACTCTGAATGCTCAGGGCCACGCCCAGTTGCAGCAGGATCACGAAGCCGATGGCCAGGATGCGTGCCTTGCGCGTGGGTTCGATGTGCTTGATCGAGTCGACGCAGGTCAGCGTGGTCAGCTTGGCGCTGTAGATGTTCATCGCGATCACCGGCAGGAACGCCAGGATGGTGACCACTACCACCGCAGTGCCCACCAGCGGCGACACGGTGTTGCCGACTTGCCCCAGGGCCACCAGCACGTCAGTGGAGTGCAGGTGATCGGCCAGCCAGCCACCCACGGATATCATCCATGCACCGGACAACGAAGCCCCGAGGAACACCACGGCGATCAGTTTGCCGCTGGAGGTATTTTTCGGCAGGTAGCGCGAGTAGTCCGACACGTACGGCGCATAGGCGATGTTGTAGCTGGCGGCCGCCGCGAACTGCGCGATGAAACCGGTCCAGTTGAAACCCAGCGGCTCGCGGGCCACTTCGCCTTCCGCGAGTGCCGGCAGCACTGCATCCGGCACCCAGCCCATCACCACCGCCAGGGTCACCAGGCCATACAGCGGCAACGACAGGTACAGCGCCCATTTGAAGCTGCGGTGCATCCAGTCATGGCCGAGAATCGCCAGCACTGCCGCCGGTATGGTCACCGCCACCGCGATCACCGCCGGGTTGAACCCGAACAACGTGTGCAGCCCCTGCATCATCAGCACCAGGTTGACGATGTTGAAGCCGGCGAACACGAACAGCGTCGCCAGCAGCACCAGGATCACCCCGCGATAACCGAACTGCGCACGGGACTGGATCATCTGCGGCAAGCCAAGGTGCGGGCCTTGCGAGCCATGAAACGCCATGAACAGTGTGCCGAACATGATGCCCAGCGTGCCGGCGAGCGTAGTCCAGAGCGCGGTCAGGCCGACGCTTGGGCCGACGAAGCCGATGGTCATGGTGAAGAAGGTGAAATTGCCGAGGAACCAGAACGGGCCCTGGCTCGACAGCTTGTCGGTGCGCTCGTTCTCGGGGATGAAATCAATCGAATGCCCCTCGACGACGGATTTTTCGTCGAGGCTGGACACGCTCGTGGCGGACTTGGCGTTAGTGTTCATGATGGACTCTTATTGTTGGAAGATCATGACGAGATAACCGCGTTCTTTCGGGTGAACGACTCCCCTGTGGCAAGGGCCACAGGTCCAGTGTTACCCGTGCCTACCTGGCGTTGTTGCAGATGCCTTATTGGAACGAATCAAAACGCAAAACCTGTAGGAGCGAGCCTGCTCGCGATAGCGGTGTGTCAGACACATCACTTTCAGCTGAAAAACCGCTATCGCGAGCAGGCTCGCTCCTACAAGGGAAAGCGTCAGCTTGGCAAGGTGATCCACACCGCCTTGGTTTCGAGCAGGTAATCGAGCTGCTCGGCGCCCAGGTCCTTGCCGAATCCGGACTGTTTGTAGCCACCGAACGGCATCGACGGGTCGAGGGTGCCGTGGGCGTTGACGTAGACCGAGCCTGCTTTCAAGCGTGGAATCAGGCTGTGCACCTTGCCCAGGTCGTTGGAATACAGTGCCGCCGCCAGGCCGTAAGGCGAGTCGTTGGCCAGGGCCAGCGCTTCTTCCTCGTCATCGAACGGTGCGGTGACCAGCACCGGGCCGAAGATCTCTTCCTGGACAATGCGCATGTCGTTGCGGCAATGGGCGAAGATGGTCGGCTCGACGAAGAAGCCAGGGCCATCGATCGGTTGGCCGCCGTAGACCAGTTCGGCGCCTTCGGCCTTGCCGGTTTCGATGTACTCGGTCACGCGCTGCTTTTGCAGGGCCGAAACCAGCGGGCCGATGAAGCAGTCAGGATCCAGGCCCGGAGCCATTTTCAGGGTGCGCGTGTAGGCGATCAGCTCACGCAGGAATTCGTCGTAGACACTGCTATGAATATAGGCCCGTGTACCGGCGTCGCATACCTGCCCGGAATTGAAAAACACGCCATTGGCGACCGCTTGGGCGGCGGCCGGGATGTCGGCGTCGGCGCAGACGATGACCGGTGATTTGCCACCGAGTTCGAGGGTCAGGCGCTTCATGTCATCCAGCGCGGCGCGGCCGACAGTCTGGCCGACCGGGGTCGAGCCGGTGAAGGTCAGTTTGTCGATGCCGGGGTGGGTGGCCATGGCCGCACCGACCACGCTGCCGCGTCCGGTGACGATGTTGATCACACCATCCGGAATGCCCGCTTCCTGCACCAGTTCAGCGAAACGCAGGGCCGACAGCGAGGTCAATTCGGCGGGCTTGACCACCACGGTGCAACCGGTCGCCAGCGCCGCGCCGAGCTTCCAGGCCATGGTTTGCAGCGGGAAGTTCCACGGCACGATGGCGCCGACAACGCCTACCGCTTCCTTGCGGGTATAGGCCAGGTAGTTGCCCGGCAGCGAAGGTTCGACGGTACGGCCGTGCAGCTTGGTGGCCCAGCCGGCGAAGTAACGCAGGGTATCGACGGTGCCCTGGATGTCCACGTCCTTGGCGAAGGCCACGGACTTGCCCATGTCGATGGATTCGATTTCCGCCAGCTCCGCGGCGTTCTGCTCGATCAGGTCGGCCAGGCGCTGCATCATGCGCTCGCGTTCCGCCGGTTTGGCCTGGCGCCAGGCGCCGCCGTCGAACTGGGCGCGGGCGGCTTGCACGGCGCGGTCCAGGTCATCGGTGGTGCCCATGGGAATGCGGGTGATCAGGCCTTCGGTCGAAGGTTCGATCACATCGGAGGTCTGGCCATCGCTGGCTTCGACCCAGGCGCCGCCGATGAACATTTTCTGGACCTTGCCGAGGAAGGTCTGGGTGGCTTCGCTGACGCCGAATTTTTGCAGGTAACTTTTGACGATCGTGTCCATTTTTATTCTCTCTGCCCGGCAGTCAGAGCCTGCCGGGTCACTGGTTTCGATGATCAGGCTGATGCGGCTTCGCTCTCGGCGGCTGCCCGCACCTTGCCGCGTTCGTGGAAGATGAAACCGATGCTGTTGAGCAACAGTTGCGCGGCCAGGATCGAGGTCATGCCGGTCGGGTCGTAGACCGGTGCCACTTCCACCAGGTCCATGCCGACGATGTTGCCTTTGCTGCGCTTGGCCAGGGCCTGGATGATTTCCAGCACTTCGTAGTAGAGGAAGCCGCCGTGGCTCGGGGTGCCGGTGCCGGGGGCGATGGACGGGTCGAAACCGTCGATGTCGATGGTGATGTAGTAGTTGATGTTCTGCGGGATCAGCGCCAGCACCCCCTCGACGCCAAGGCGACGCACGTCGCGTACCGAGAGGATTTTCGAACCGGCTTCATGGGCCGCTTCGTAGTCGTCGCGGTTGGATGACGACACGTTGCGGATGCCCATTTGGGTCATACCGACAATGTGGTTCATTTCGGATGCGCGGCGCAGCGGGTTGCCGTGGCCGTAGCGAACACCGTGGCGTTCGTCGACGAAATCCAGGTGCGCATCGAAGTGAATGATGTGGATCGGGCCGCGGCCTTCGAAGGCCTTGATCACTGGCGCGTGAACCGAGTGGTCGCCGCCGAGCACCACCGGCATCACGCCAGCGTCGAGAATCTTGCGCACGGCGTATTCGGTGTTCTTATTGCTGGTGACCATGTCGGTGTGGACGATGTCGGCATCACCGACGTCGACCATGCGCACGTCCGATGCGGTGAGGTACATCACGTCATCTTCGTGGTCGTAGGCGCCGGCGTGGCCGAAGGAAAACAGCGTCGATGCTTCGCGAATCCCGCGTGGTCCGAAGCGTGCGCCGGAGCGCCACTGGGTGCCCATGTCGTTGGGCACGCCGAGCACCGCGACGTCGGCATCCAGTGCATCCCAATCGGTGCACACCGGGGATTTGCCAAAGGTGCAATGACCCACGAATGGCAGGTTCAGGCGACCGGATTCATAACCGTTGTTCGACATTTCTAGCCTCTCCACTTCTTGTTATCGGCTTGACGGACTGCAAGGCGACCGCCGTTGGAAAGACTATGGGCGCAGGTTTTCGTGGAAAAAATGCTAAACATCAGATACTCATATCGGTATTCCCGATGCATCCCCATGCCGGAGGTCCAAGATGATCCAGCTGCACGATGTCGACCTGAAACTGCTCAGGGTGTTTGCCACGATTGTCCGCTGCGGCGGCTTCTCGGCCGCGCAGGCGGCGTTGAATGCCGGGCAGTCGACCATCAGCGAACAGATGACCCATCTGGAAACCCGTCTCGGGGTCAAGCTCTGCCAGCGCGGGCGCAGCGGCTTCCGCCTGACCGAACAAGGGGTGGCGATTCATGAAGCCACCCAACGCCTGTTGTCGGCGGTGGAAAACTTCTGCATGGACGCCGACGTGCTCAAACAGCACATCAGCGGCAAGCTCAACCTGGGGATCATCGACACCACGATTACCGACCCGGATTCGCCGATCCCGCGCACCACCCAGCGCTTCGTTTCCCGGGGGCATGACGTGCACCTGAACGTTTACGTCGGCACCCCGGCGGAACTCGAAGAGCGGGTGCTCGACGGTCGCCTGCACCTGGCCATCGGGCACTTCCCGATCCATGTGCCGGGATTGTTGCAGTCGCCGCTGTATCAGGAAGCACTGGGGCTGTATTGCGGGCGGCGTCATCCCTTGTACGGCAGCCACGCCGAAGGTGAGGAACTGCTCGAAGAAGTCGCTGCGGGGCGGATCGTCGTGCGCGGCTACATGCAGCAATACGACCTCGAACACCTGGGCGTGAGCAAGGCCGCCGCTACCGTGGACAACATCGAAGCCACGGCGATCCTGATCATTTCCGGTGCCTACCTGGGCTTTCTGCCCGAGCACTTCGCCGCCCAGTGGGTCAAGAGCGGCGAGATGCACCAACTGGCCCCCGCGAGCCTGCGCCTGAAATCGCCGTTCGACGTGATCACCCGACGCGGCACGGCACCGCCACCGATCCTCCAGGCGTTCCTCGAGGACCTGGCCGCCAGCACGCGTAAAACCGGCGCCGTATGACGTGACGCTCGCCAAATTCAAATTTTGCCGGGCATACTGATTCGGTTCGCCCACCTTGCAGGCCCGTCATGCGCATCCACGTCACCTTCATCGACCGCGTCGGCATCACCCAGGAAGTGCTGGCCCTGCTCGGTGGCCGCAGTTTCAATCTGGACGCCGTGGAGATGGTGCCGCCCAACGTCTACATCGATGCGCCGACCCTCGGCACCGAGGTGCTGGAAGAGTTGCGCGAGGCACTTTTTGGCGTGCGCGGCGTGCAAGCGGTGACCATGGTCGACATCCTTCCGGGGCAACGCCGGCGCCTGCAACTGGACGCACTGCTGGCCGCCAGTTCCGACCCGGTGCTGGCGGTGGATGATCGCGGCCATGTGCTGCTGGCTAACCCGGCGCTGATCGCCCTGTGCGGGCGCGAACCGGCCGGTGAATCGCTGACCGCGCTGTTCGACGATGCCGATTTGCAACGCACCCTGATCGCTCAGCATTTCCGCCTGCCGATGCACGAGGTCAGCCTCGGTGGCCAGACCTTGCTGCTCGATGCGATGCCGATCACCGACGCCGGCGCCCTGCTCACCCTGTACCAACCGAATCGCATCGGCGAACGCCTGTCGGCGCTGCACCATGATCATGCCGAAGGCTTCGATGCGCTGCTCGGTGAATCGCCGCCGATCCGTGCGCTCAAGGCCCGTGCGCAACGGGTGGCGGCCCTCGATGCGCCGTTGCTGATCCAGGGTGAAACCGGCACCGGCAAGGAGCTGGTGGCCCGCGCCTGTCATGCCATCAGCCCACGGCACGATGCGCCGTTCCTGGCCCTGAACTGCGCGGCACTGCCGGAGAGCCTCGCCGAAAGCGAGTTGTTCGGCTACGCCCCCGGCGCCTTCACCGGCGCGCAACGGGGCGGCAAGCTCGGCCTGCTGGAACTGGCCGATCAGGGCACGGTGTTCCTCGATGAAGTGGGGGAAATGTCGCCGTACCTGCAAGCCAAGTTGCTGCGTTTTTTGAGCGATGGGTGCTTCCGCCGGGTCGGTGGCGACAAGGAAGTCCGGGTCAATGTGCGGGTGCTCAGCGCCACCCACCGCGACCTGGAAAAAATGGTCGCCGAAGGGCGTTTTCGCGAAGACCTGTTCTACCGCCTCAACGTGCTCAACCTGCAAGTGCCGCCGCTGCGCGAACGCGGTCACGACATCCTGCTGATGGCCAATCACTTCATGCAACAGGCCTGCGCGCAGATCCAGCGACCGCCGTGTCGTTTGGCACCGAGCACCTTCAGCGCCCTGCTCGGCAACCGCTGGCCGGGCAACGTGCGGCAACTGCAAAACGTGATCTTTCGCGCGGCGGCGATTTGCGAAAACCCGCTGGTGGACATCGACGACCTCGACATCGCCCGCACGGCGGTGGAGCGGCAGAACGACGGCGAAGTCGGCAGCCTGGAAGAGGCGGTTGGCGACTTTGAGAAGAACCTGCTGGAACAGCTGTATCGCAGCTATCCGTCCAGCCGGTTGCTGGCGGCGCGGTTGCAGACTTCCCATAGCGCCATTGCGATTCGCTTGCGCAAGTACGGGATTCCCGCCAAGCCCTGAACTCCCTGCCGCCACCCAATCCCACTGACAACACGGCCCCCGCTGTAGGAGTGAGCCTGCTCGCGATAGCGGCCTCACAGTCAACATAGATTTCGACTGACACGCCCTCATCGCGAGCAGGCTCACTCCTACAGGGGATCAGTGTTGTAGTTGAACTCTTCGTCTGCAAATCGATACAGCGTAGCGAAATCAAGACAAAACCTTTCCCACCTGCATTTACGGCGTCTGCGCCCACAGACTTGCTTGTCCGTACTGATTTCAATACGGATGAAATCTCTCGCACTTCACAAAATCACGACAAGCCATTGATTTAAAACAACTAATCAACATTGGCACCGACCTTGCTATCACTCCTGCAACCCGCTCGTCGCCCCGCCTCGAGCCTTAAAACAATAAGGAGTTGATATGAGCCAGTTGCGTTTTACCGTCGATCACGAATGGTTGCGCCTTGAGAGCAATGGCCTGGTCACCGTCGGCATCACGGCGTTTGCCCAGCAGGCGCTGGGGGATGTGGTGTTCGTTCAAGTGCCTGAACTGGGCGCCTTCGATGCAGGCACGGAAGTATCGGTGCTGGAGTCGGTGAAGGCCGCCAGCAGTATCGGCATGCCGCTGGACGGTGAAGTGGTCGAGATCAACGCGACGCTCGAGAGCACCCCGGAACTGGTCAACGAAGACCCCTTGGGCGAAGGCTGGTTCTTTCGCTTCAAACCGGTCGATGTCCAGGCGTTGAGCGATCTACTGGATCAAGACGCCTATGAACGCCTGACCGCAGAACACGCCGACGCTTGAAGCCCCCTGGGCATTTCCCGAATCCGAAAAAGGACCACACCATGTTCAGCAAGCACGACCAGATCAACGGCTATGACGACGAACTGCTGGCGGCGATGAACGCCGAAGATGCGCGGCAGGAACACCATATCGAACTGATCGCCTCGGAAAACTACACCAGCCAGCGGGTGATGGAGGCACAAGGCAGCGGCCTGACCAACAAGTACGCCGAAGGGTATCCGGGCAAGCGTTACTACGGCGGTTGCGAGCACGTCGACGTGGTCGAGCAACTGGCCATCGATCGCGCCAAACAGCTGTTTGGCGCCGATTACGCCAACGTCCAGCCGCACTCCGGCAGCCAGGCCAACGCCGCGGTTTATCTGGCCCTGCTGCAAGCCGGCGACACCGTGTTGGGCATGAGTCTGGCCCACGGCGGTCACCTGACCCACGGCGCCAAGGTGAGCTTTTCCGGCAAGCTCTACAACGCCGTGCAGTACGGCATCGACACCACCACGGGCCTGATCGACTACGACGAAGTCGAGCGCCTGGCGGTCGAGCACAAGCCGAAGATGATCATCGCCGGGTTCTCGGCCTATTCGAAGACCCTGGACTTCCCGCGTTTCCGCCAGATCGCGGACAAGGTCGGCGCGTACTTCTTCGTCGACATGGCCCACGTTGCCGGGCTGGTGGCCACGGGTCTGTACCCCAATCCCCTGCCCTACGCCGACGTGGTCACCACCACGACCCACAAGACCCTGCGCGGCCCTCGCGGTGGTCTGATTCTGGCCAAGTCCAATGCGGAGCTTGAGAAGAAGCTCAATGCCGCGGTATTCCCCGGTGGTCAGGGCGGCCCGCTGATGCACGTGATCGCCGCCAAGGCCGTGTGCTTCAAGGAAGCGTTGGAGCCAGGCTTCAAGACCTATCAGACGCAAGTGATCCGCAACGCCCAGGTCATGGCGCAGGTGTTTATCGAGCGCGGTTATGACGTGGTGTCCGGCGGCACGGATAACCACTTGTTTCTGGTCAGCCTGATCCGCCAGGGCCTCACCGGCAAAGACGCCGACGCCGCCCTCGGCCGTGCCGGCATCACCGTGAACAAGAACGCCGTGCCCAACGATCCGCAATCGCCCTTCGTGACTTCCGGTTTGCGCATTGGTACGCCGGCGATTACCAGTCGCGGCTTCAAGGAAGCGCAAAGCATCGCGTTGGCGGGCTGGATCTGCGACATCCTCGATCACCTGGGCGATGCCGATATCGAGGCCAATGTCGCACGGCAGGCTGCTGCCTTGTGTGCCGACTTCCCGGTCTACCGCGACTGAGCAATCCACACAAATCCCCTGTAGGAGCGAGCCTGCTCGCGATAGCGTCGTATCAGTCAACATGAATAGAGCCTGATCCACCGCTATCGCGAGCAGGCTCACTCCTACAGGTTCTGCTCCCTGCTGCACAAGGAAAACATCATGAATGCCATTGTCGAATCGACCGGCAAGAGCCCGGCGAAAGTAGAAATCGGCACCAAACTGCGCGGCGCGCAAAAGGTCGCGCGGATTCCGGTGAAGATCATTCCCACGGATGAATTTGCGCGCAAACCCGACTGGATTCGCGTGCGCATCCCGGTTTCGCCGGAGGTCGACCGCATCAAGGCCCTGCTGCGCAAGCACAAGCTGCACAGCGTCTGCGAAGAGGCGTCCTGCCCGAACCTGGGCGAGTGTTTTTCCGGCGGAACGGCGACCTTCATGATCATGGGTGACATCTGCACCCGTCGCTGCCCGTTCTGCGACGTCGGCCATGGCCGGCCCAAGCCGCTGGACGCCAACGAGCCGATGAACCTGGCCGTGGCCATCGCCGAGCTGCGCCTGAAATACGTGGTGATCACCTCGGTGGACCGCGACGATTTGCGCGACGGTGGTGCCCAACACTTCGTCGATTGCCTGCGGGAAATCCGCAAGCTGTCCCCCGGCATCCAACTGGAAACCCTGGTGCCGGATTATCGCGGACGCATGGACGTGGCCCTGGCGATCACCGCCCATGAGCCGCCGGATGTGTTCAACCACAACCTGGAAACCGTACCGCGCCTGTACAAGGCCGCGCGGCCGGGTTCGGACTTCGAGTGGTCGCTGGACCTGCTGCAGAAATTCAAGCAAGCGGTGCCCCATGTGCCGACCAAATCCGGCCTGATGCTGGGCCTGGGCGAAACCGACGAGGAAGTCATTGAGGTCATGCAGCGCATGCGCGAGCACGACATCGACATGCTGACCCTCGGCCAATACCTGCAACCTTCGCGCAGCCACTTGCCAGTGCAGCGCTTCGTGCACCCGGACACTTTTGCCTGGTTCGCCGAGGAAGGCACGCGCATGGGCTTCAAGAACGTGGCATCCGGGCCGCTGGTGCGTTCGTCCTATCACGCCGATCAACAACTTCATGGAGGTACGGACGGTTTCAAGCCATGATGGAATGACTGGTCATGCATGGAGCCGTTTCCGATGTCGCGTTCACCCTGTCTGTTGTTGCTGTGCCTGAGCCTTGCCACGCCGTGCCTGGCCGACGCGTCGAAACCCGGGTACATGGTGTATGTGCGCAGCGTCGACCCGGGCATCGAGCAGGACATCCGCTACGCCAGCGCGCACAACTTCACCGGGCATCCGCTCGACGGATACCAGGCGGCGGAGTGTCTGCTGTCGCAGGACGCTGCAAAGGCATTGGCCCGAGTGCAAAGTTCACTGAAAGCCGAGGGTTACGGCTTGAAGGTATTCGACTGCTATCGCCCGACCCGCGCAGTGGCGGACATGGGACGCTTCGCCACCGAACCCGGCGACCCGCTCAAGACCGAGTTCTATCCACGGGTCGACAAGCAGGACTTCTGGCGCCTGGGTTATGTGGCCCGGGTGTCCAATCACTCCCGGGGCAACACCGTCGACCTGACGATGACCGGCCCCGACGCCCTGCCCGCCGACACCTGGACACCTTCGGCCATGCAGGTGGATTGCACCGCCCCTTACGGCCAGCGCTGGCACGACGGCGCACTCGACATGGGCACCGGTTTCGATTGCTTCGATGAGCGGGCGCATACCGACTCGGCGCTGATCAACGCCACGGCCAAAGCCAATCGCCAGCGCCTGACCAGTGCCATGGCCAAGGAAGGCTTCGTGGGTTATTCGGCCGAGTGGTGGCACTTCACGTACAGCGGGAATCCGCAGAAGCCGGACGTCATGGACTTCCCCATCACGCCGCTTGCACCATGAACATTCTGCTCAAGGCCCTGTCGGTGGCGTTTATTCCGCTGACCGCAATGGCCCAGGGACTCGACGGCAGCGACCAACTGATCGTGGTCACCAGTAAAAACTGGGATGACATCCAGGGCACTGCCCAGCGCTATGAACGGCACGGGCAGACCTTTGAAGAATTCGAAGCGCCCTTTGCAGTCGTTCTCGGCAAGAGCGGCATGGGCTGGGGCAAGGGGCTGCTCGATATCGGGCAACCTGAAGGACCGGTCAAACAGGAAGGCGATGGCAAGGCGCCGGCCGGCATGTTCAAGCTGGGCACGGCGTTTGGCTACGCGCCTTCGGCCGAAACCCGACTTCCGTATCTACCGTTGACGCCGACCATCGAATGCGTGGATGACAGCCAGTCCACGCGTTACAACGAACTGGTCGACGCAGCGGTCGTGAAAAAGGACTGGAGCAGCTCCGAACGGATGCGCCGCTCGGATGAGCTGTACCGACAAGGCATCGTCATCCAGCACAACACCCCGGCCACGCCCGCAGCCGGCTCGTGCATCTTCTTCCACATCTGGCGCGGCCCCACGGCACCGACCCGAGGCTGTACAGCCATGGACCCGGCGAATATCGCACGGCTGTTCGATTGGCTCGACCCGGGCAAATCCCCGGTGCTGGTGCAACTGCCGCAAGCGCAGTACGAGCGGTTGCGCCAGCGATGGAAGCTTCCCGAGCGCCAGTAAACGCTGAACTTGTGGCGAGCATTAACCCCGCTCAACCACCACCGCACTCATCGACGGTTTGGCCAGCGCGTAATAGATCACACCCGGCACCAGCAGCCCGACGATCCAGGAAATATCCACGCCGCCCAGTTGCGCAACCATCGGCCCGGAGTAGAAATGAGTGTCGACAAAGGGCAACTGGATCAACACGCCGATCACATAGACGCTGATCCCCAGCACGTTCCAGCGACCGTAGCGCCCGTTCGGGTCGGACAGCGCCGGAACGTCGTAACGTTCTTTGTTGATGAAGTAGTAGTCCACCAGGTTGATCGCGCTCCACGGGGTGAAGAACGTCAGCAAAAACAGGATGAAGTACTTGAACGAGTTGAGGAACGAGTACTGCCCCAGCAATGCCAGCGTGGTGGATGCCGCGACGATCAGCAGCACAAACAGCATGCGCTGGCGGGCGGTGATTTCCAGGCGCCGACGAAAGCCACTGATGATGGTGGCGATGCACATGAAACTGCCGTAGGCGTTGAGGGTGGACACCGTGACCTTGCCGAACACAATGCTCAGGTACAGCAAGGACGCGATCACACCGCTACTGCCCAGGCCGACAATGGTCGCCACTTCGTGCCCACGGAAACTGGCCCCGGCCAGTGCGGCGGCGAACACCCCCAGCACCATCGAAGTCTGAGCCCCCAGCACTGTGCCGAGGCCCACGGCGGTGAAGGTTTTCCAGGACGAAGTCTTGCTCGGCAGGTAGCGCGAGTAGTCCGCCACGTAGGGGCCGAAGGCGATCTGCCAGGATGCCGAGAGCGACACCGCCAGCAGGAAGGTGCTCCAGGCAAAATGACGATTGTCGAGCAGCAGGCCGATGTCGTTGAGGGTCATCAACCGGGTGAACAGGTAGGCGAAGGCGATGATGCCCAGCACGCTGGCCACCCGCCCGACCAGGTGAATCACCCGATAGCCGAAGATCGTCAGGAACGCGATGCACGCCGCGAAGATCAGGATGCCGGCACTGTCGCTGACACTGATCAACTGCGCGATCGCCTGCCCTGACAGCACCGCGCCGGTGGCGCTGAAACCCAGATACATCAGGCACACCAGGACAATCGGGATCGCCGCGCCATACACCCCGAACTGCACGCGACTGGAGATCATCTGCGGCAGCCCGAGCTTCGGCCCTTGTGCCGCGTGCAGCGCCACCACGGCACCACCGAGCACTTGCCCGATCAGCAAGCCGATCAGCGACCAGAACACATCGCCGCCCAGCACCACGGCCAGGGCGCCGGTGACGATGGCGGTGATTTGCAGGTTGGCGCCGAGCCACAGGGTGAACTGGCTGTAGAGACTGCCGTGTCGCTCAGCCTCGGGAATGAAATCGATCGAGCGGGTCTCGATCAGGGGACTGCGTTGCGCACTCATGAGGGTGTTTCCTTTGTGGAACTGTTTTTGTTGTCAGGGACGGAATTTAAAAGGTCTTGGTGGCGCTGGCTACAACTGTCGCCGAACAGAGGTCGTCATAGCCGTACCAACTGCTGCACTCGCTTTTCGACAAGTCGGTATCGACATAGCTCAACCCCCAGGTCACGCCGACGAAGTCGCGGGTCAGCTTGGCTTCCCACTCGTAGTAAGACTCACGGCTATCGCCATTGGCGGACCAGAACGCGGGATCATTCACATCGTTGCGCCCAAAGCGCAGGTCCAGGCCGACTTCGGCCGGCAAATCGATTTTGTAGCCCACGTAGGTGTAAAGGGTGTCCTGGTCCTCGCCGAAAAAGTTCGGCGTGTCCTTGGAGTAAAAAGCACCCAGCTTCAGGCCGTACAGGTCGAGGACGGCGTACGCCTCACTGAGGTTGAATTCGGAGTTTTTCGGGTAGTCGTACTTGATGTAGCCCAGGTCCAGGCTGATGGCGTCCGTCGCCTGCCAGTAGTAACCGGCGTAGTACTCACGTTCCTGGCGGGTGTCGAAGCCGCCGCCGAAATCCACGTTGGAGGTCCAGGCGCCGATGTACAGGCCGCTGCTGTGCAGCAGCGTTGCGCCGCCCTGCACCGCCGGATCACCCAGGGTCTGCGAGATGCCGCGGGTGCGGTAGTCGCTGACGACGCCCAGGGTCATCTCCAGGCTGAAATCATCGTTGAGGACCAGGGCCTGGCTGGTCAGGGGGGCCAGTGCCAGTGCGGCGAGGGTCAATGCTGAAAGTGCGTTCATACAGTTCTCTTGTTGTTATGGCGTACGGGGAATTTCAGGCATGGCGATGCCAGGCCCCTCGCGCTACGAGGGGCTGGCTGGTTTTGCGTGAGCTGGGTGTACGCAGGTCAGGACGCGGGGGCGTAGACCTGCTTGCCGGCGAAGAAGGTGTTCAGGACTTTGGTTTCGAACAGGTCGTCATCGCTGACCTTGAACACATCGCGGTCGAGGATGATCAGGTCGGCCTGCTTGCCCGGTGCCAGCGAACCGATCTGCTGATCAAGGCGCAGGGTTTTCGCCGCGTTGATGGTGTAGGCGTAGAACATGGTCTGACGGTCGATGCTTTCCTTGGCATTGAGTACGCCCAACGGACCTTTGCGCGTGCTGGCCTGGGCAATGGCGTTGAACGGGTTGGCGCTCGACACCGGCCAGTCGCTGCCACCGGCAATCGTCGCGCCGGCGTTATGCAGGGATCGCGCGGGATACTGGTAACCGTAGGCAAAAGCGCTGATGTAAGGTTTGACCAGTTCGACGGTGTAGGACTCGCCGGTGGCCCACAGCAGTTGCATCGAAGCGATCACGCCCAGTTCTTTGAAGCGGGGAAACTCCTTGGGATTGACCAGTTGCAGGTGCGCGATGCTGTGGGGCACGGGTGTCGGGCTGAGCTTGCGCGCATACGCCACGCCATTGAGCGCTTCACGCACCGCGCGGTCGCCGACGGCATGCATGTGCACGATCCAGCCACGCTTTTCCGCCGCCACCACCAGTTCGCCAAAGTGCGCCGGGTCGGTCAGCAGTTGACCGTCCTTGTGGCTGTTCTTGTACGGCACGACGACAGCCGCCGTTTGTCCCGGGAACTCGAGAATGCCGTCGACAAATATCTTCACGCCGGGGAACGTCAGGTTAGGCACACCCTCGAATTGCTTCATCACCGTGGCAATCACCTCCAGGTCGGCGGGTTTGCTCTTCGGGTTGGTGACCATCAACGCGGCGACGTGGGCACTGAGTTCGCCGTTCTGCGCCAGCTCCTTGTACAGCGGCAGCACGCCGACACTTTCGGCGGTGGCATGGAAATCGAACAGCGAATCTTCGCTGCCGCCGTTCGCCGCCGCGTCCATCCAGGCGGTGACGCCGAATTGATTGTTGATCTTCACCGCCTCGCGAGCGGCCTTGAGCATGGCCTCCGGGCTCGGCGCCGGAATACCGTTGCGCACCACGTCCCAGCGGGATTCGGCGAAGTAGCCGTTAGGGGTGAAGTCCGCTTCATGGCCGACGAAACTGCGCTCTTTCTCCGGCAGGCCCTTGACCAGTGCCGCGTCGATGTTCAGACGTTTGAGCATCGCGTTGTTGGCCCAACCGGTGTGGCCGTCGATGCCACTGAAGACAATCGGTTGATCGGCCCAGCGCCCCTGGTTGAACACTTTTCCGAGCTCACGGCTCTTCTCCCAGTAGGCCGAACTGACCCCGGCCACGCTGATCACATCGCCGGAGCGGGCACGCCCGGCCTTGTCCTCTTCGATCAACCATTGCTCCAGTTCCGGCAAGGGTTTGACCTCGTCCAGCAGGTTGGCCTTCATGCTGTCGAAAGCGCCCGAGACCGGGTGGCTGTGGGTGTCGATCATGCCCGGCATCAACACTTTGCCCGCCAGGTCGATGCGCTGGGTCTTGGCATCGGCCAGGGCATTGATTTCGGCATCGCTGCCCACTTTCAGAATCTTGCCGTCTTGCACCGCAACAGCCTGCACCAGCGCCTGGCCGGGTTCGGCGGTAAAGACCTTGCCGTTGAACAACACCAGGTCAGCGGCGGCCATGGCCTGCACCGACGACAAGGCCAGCGCGGCGGCCAACAGGTTTGGAATCAATCGCATCGGAACACTCTCTGGTTTTTATAGGGCGGATCGGGAAGTAACAGCTTGGGAAACAACCTGTGGCGCGAGCCCCAGGAACGGCGCCTTGGCCCACACGACCTTGCCGCCGACCAGCGTCAGCAGCACGTCATTGCGGCCCAGTTCCTCCTCGGGCACCTGCATGAAGTTCTTGTCGAGCACGATCAGGTCAGCGAATTTGCCGACTTCGACCGAACCCAGCACCGCGTCCAGCTTCAACTGCTCGGCGGAACCAAGGGTGATGCTGCGCAGCGCTTCGGCTCGCGACAGCGCCGGATCTGCGTTGAGTCGCCCGGCATACTTGGGGCCATAGCTGTGCGGATTGGTCGGGTCGCCGGAACGGGTGACACCGACTTTCAGCGCCAGGAATTCATCCAGCGGATCGACTGGCCAATCGCTGCCAAACGCCACTCGACCGCCGGCATGGGCGATGCTGCCCGAGGGTTCCATGCGCTCGAATCGCTCGACGCCAAGGTGATCACGGGTGCCGTCGACCGTGGACGGTGCCTGCTGTGCCCACTGGAACGACATGGTGGCCGTGACGTCCAGTGCCTTGAAGCGTGAATAGTCGGCAGGGTCGACAGACTCGGCGTGGGCGATGGCCGGGCGGAAGTCTTGACCTGGCAGTTCCTTGCGCACGTAGGCGACGCTGTCCAGTGCATCGCGCACCGCGCGCTCGCCGGTGGCGTGCAGATGTGGATCGAGACCGGCCTTGACCGCTTGCAGCAACAACGGATTGAGCACTGGCGGCGGGAAGTACAGTTCGCCCAGGTTCTTGCCCGGCGTCCACTTCGGCGCCTTGTCGGTGCCGCTGTTGTGCAGGTACGGGGTCAACATGGCGCCGGTGTCCGCCGGGGCATTGATGATGCCGTCCATGAACAGTTTGACGTGGCGCATGTTCACGCCCGGCGCGACATGCACTTCGCCCTGGTCGTAAGTGCTGGCCAGGGCCTTGGCCTCGGCGATGGTTTTCACCGGGTCGGCGGCAGCGGCGGCCGGGTCCAGCTTGATCGCCAGCAAGGCCCGGGCGGTCAGCTCGCCGGACTTTTGCAGGCTGGTGAAGGCTTTGCCGTTTTCCGGGCCCGACAGCGCATCCATGAAACTGGTGATGCCTTGCCGGCGCATGGCGTCGAGGGCTGCGCGAACCTGATTGAGTTTTTCCGCCTCGGTGGCGGGCGGCACCACGGCGGCCAACGATTCGGCGGCGCCGTCTTCGCAGATGCCGTTCGGGTTGCCGGCGCTGTCGCGTCGGTATTTGCCGTCTTCGGGGTCAGCGGTGTTCTTGTTGATGCCGGCCAGTTCCAGGCCGCGAGAGTTGGTCAGCACGGTGTGAAAGTCGGTGGAGCGCACCTGGATCGGACGCCGGGTCTTGAGCGCATCCAGGGTCGATTTGTCCGCGTCGCCGTCGAGTCCGGTCATGCCCATGCGATCCCAGCTGCCCACTTCCAGCCACACGTCCGGGCCCTTGTCCTTGTCGGCATCGAGGCAGGCCTGGATGCTCGCCTGAAACTGCGCGCGGGTCATGGTCTGGTATTTCAGGTCGCACAGCGTCATGGCGCGGCCGCCATCGCCGGGATGCATGTGCGCATCGACAAAACCGGGCATCAGCATGCGCCCGGCCAGGTCGATCAGTTGTGTTTGTTTGCCGATGTAGCCGTCGACCCCGGCATCGCTGCCGACATAGACGATCTTGCCGCCCGAAATGGCAATGGCCTGCTGCACGGAATTCTGGCCATCGACGGTGTAGACGTAGCCATTGCGCATGACCGTGTCGGCGGGTGTCGCCGCCAACGCCATGCCGGAAAATGCCGTCGTCGCCGCAACGGCGACAAAAAGCCTGGAAAGTCTCAAATGCCTCACCCCTGTTCTTATTGTTTTGAAGCGGTCCGAGGCGACTGCGCCAGCCCCTGATAGACAGGGCCTACCCTATAGGGCGCAGCGTTCGAATGGACCTCTGCAAATGAGGAGGGGTGAGGCAAATAGTTGAAATGACGCGATTAATCGCGGCGCGCAGACTCAATCAACGAACCGGGCGAACGCAGGACCGAACCCAGTTCCACCTTGCTTTTCACGCCGAGCTGCAAATAGCAATTGCGCAGGTAGGTACGCACGGTCGCCGGGCTAAGGGACAGGAGTTTGGCGATTTCCTTATAGGAATGGCCGGCGGCGAACAACATCGCCGCCGTGCGTTCCCGAGGCGCCAGGCCTTCGGCCCGTGATGGCGCTTCGAGGGACAAGATGACATGTTCGGCATTGGGGCTCAGGGTCAACGCGCAGCGGCCCAAACGAACCACGCAGGGCGCTTTTTGCAACTGTGAGACAACTTCGACCGGCAGCATTGAACCGTTCCAGCCGGGCAGTTCACGCTGAATCGCTGCGCACAGTCGGGCGCCGACATACAGCAGGCTGCCGTCCATGCGCGCAACACCGAAGTCGCTTGCGCCGTCATCGGTGTCGAAGCGAATCATGTCCTGCACCTGGAACCGCCACAGCTGGAACAGGTGATCGCAGAATGCCGAAAACAGCTCGGCCTCGTGTTCATCGAAATGCTGTTCGTGCTGGCCGCGGTAGAGACAAACGAAGAACATCAAGCCACTCTCGGGCAACTCAAAGGTGATGCCCATCAAGTGGTAGAGATCGTAACGCCGGGCGAAATCGTTGACGGCTTCGCACGGGTCGTTGAACCCTTTATCACGCACCACCTCGCCGGGTTGACTCAGGGTGGTATGGGAGAACTGATCGTTTGCCGCCACCGGATGCCATTCGGCGGCAAAGGATTCAGGGAGATTGATGCTGCCGTGCATCCAGCTCTGCGGGACGACATTGGGACCCGGCGTAGACATTTCGCCCCACCAGGCCGACGCAAACGGCACCAGTTGACCGAATGCCTGCAAACCGTCGGCGATGAAGCGCGACGCGCCACTTTCCCGCGCCAGCCGTCCAACGTGCAACACGCAGCGATTGAACGCCTTCAGCGTGGCCATGGACGTGTTGTCGCCGGCCTTGATCTCCTCCTCAATCATTGCGATCCCGTTCACTGCATGGTTTTTGTCGTCTGGACGATGCCATAGGCTCGGGAAGGGGTCCAGCGCACTTTGACATCAGCAGTTACAAACCGCTGTGCAACCCGTACAACGATGGTCGGCGGTCCTTGTGCAGATCATTGCGGGCACTGATGCGCTTGTTGCGCGCCTCGGCGAGGTTCAGGGTGGCCAGCAACATCTGCTCGCCGCCCTGCTCCGCCGGCCCGGCCAACGGGTAGCCATCGGCATCGACGATGACCGAGCCTTGCACCCAGCCGACTCCACGCTCATGGCCATAACGATCACAGGCGGCGATGAACATGCGGTTGACCGAGGCATTGGCCTGCACCCGCAGCACTTCGGCCGGGCGCTCGGTCTGCGGCCGCGGACCGTCGGGCCAGTTGACCGGCGCGCACAGCAGATCGGCCCCGGCCAGCGCCGCAAGACGCACCCACTCGGGGAACTCCAGGTCGTAGCAGATCAGCATGCCCAGCCGCCCATGCACCGTTTCGACTACCGGTGGCGGCGCATCGCCAGCGGTGAAGATGTCCTTCTCCGCATCCCACAGATGCGCCTTGCGGTACACCGCGCGCAGGCCGTTGGCGTCGATCATCGCCGCGCTGTTGGCCAGTTCATCACCGGGCAGGCGCTCGCAGAATCCGCCGACGATCACCAGGTTCAGCTCACGGGCCAGGGCCTGCCACAGTTGCAAGGTCGGGCCGTCCACGGTTTCCGCCAGCGACAGCGCCTCAAAGCGGTCAGCGAACAGATAGCCGCTCTGCACCAGCTCGGGCAGCACCACGACTTGCGCGCCCTGTAAGGCTGCCCGGCGGATCGCGCGTTCGGTGAGCGTGCGGTTGTAGGCCAGGTCGCCGATTCTCGGTGCCAGTTGACAACAGGCGACCACGGTATTTTTTACGCTGTTCAACGCCCTGCCTCCGCAGATGAATAGGTCATGGCGACGATGTCGCTTTCACTCAGCGCGTCGATCACCCGGCGTTCGGCGGCCAGATCGATCGAACGGCTGAGCAGGTAATACGTCAGGCCCGACACCACCAGGCCCACCAGCCAGGCGATGTCCACGCCTTCCAGCACTCGCGCCAGCGGGCCGACGAAGACCTCTTTGCCGGCGGCGGCATCGTAGATGTAGAAGAACGGCACCATGGCGGCGAAGCCGATCAGGTACGAGACGATGCCGCGAAATTGCCAGGCGCCGTAGATGCCCTTCGGCGTGAAGAAATGCGGGATCGCGTAGCGGCCCTTGCGCACGAAGAAGTAGTCCACCAGGTTGACGGCGGTCCACGGCACGAGGAAGTACAGCAACAGCACCAGGAAGGTGTTCAACAGCGCGATGCCGTCACCTTTGATCGACAGCACGCAGGTCAACAGAATGACGCTGATCACACTGATCGACAGCACACGGGCGCGGGGTGTCGGGGTGATTTTCCTGATCGAGTCGACACCGGTCAGCAGCGTCAGCATGGCGCTGTAGGTGTTGAGGGCGATGATCGGCAGGAAGCCCGCCACCGAGACGATCACCAGCAGATTGCCCAGCCCCGGCACCATCGAGGAGCCGACCTGGTTCAACGCCACCAGCGCATCCGCCGCTTTCAGCTCCTGCGCCAGCCAGGCGCCGAGTCCGATCATCCAGCTGCCGGACAACGAGGCGCCAATGAACACCGCCGCGATCAGTTTCGCCCGGCTGGTGTTTTTCGGCAGGTAACGGGAATAGTCAGACACGTAGGGGGCATAGGAAATGTTGTAGCTGGCACCGATGGCGAACAGCGTGGCGAAGGCCACCCAGTTGAAGCCCAGGTCGGCCGCTGGCGTGACGCCTTCCTGGCCCGCGCCGAACATCAGGGCGATGGTCACCAGTGCGTACAGCGGCAAGGTCGCCAGCAAGGCCCACTTGAAGGCCTTGTGCATCAGGTCGTGGCCGTAGATCGACAACAGCGCGCCGATCAGCACTACGGCCACGGCGACGATGGTCGGGTCGATGCCGAACACATGTTCAAGGCCGTTCATGATCAGCGAGATGTTCACCACGTTGAAGCCGACGAACACAAACATCGTCGCCATCAACGCCAGGATCACCCCGCGATAGCCGAACTGGGCGCGGGACTGGATCATCTGCGGCAGGCCCATTTCCGGGCCTTGTGAGCCGTGGAACGCCATGAAGATGGTGCCGAACATAATGCCCAGGGCACCGGCGAGCATGGTCCACAGCGCAGACAGGCCGAGGCTCGGGCCGACAAAACCGATGGAGATGGTGAAGAAGTGGAAGTTGCCCAGGAACCAGAAAGGGCCCTGACTGCTGAGTTTGGCGTGACGTTCGTTTTCCGGGATGTAGTCGATGGAGTGGCCTTCGATGGCCAACCCGCCGCTCGCCTCGGTGGCGTGCGCAGACACTGGGGAACCTGACATACGATTGTTCCTATGCTGTTGTTTGTTGTTTTTGTGGGTATAGCGCTCGCTACGACGTCCAGTTCAGGTGAAACTCCAGAAAAAACTGACGATGACGCTGGTTTCACGGCAATGTAGGGCGTGAGTCCGGGCAGTAAAATATCGCAGGCACACTGTTCACATAGATCAGCATCTATGTAAGCGAGAATCGGGAGACCCCATGCTGGGAACTGTAACGGAACTGGATCTGCGCCTGATCCGGGTATTTCTGACCGTCGTCGAAGCGGGCGGCATCTCGGCGGCACAAACCGCCCTCAACACCACGCAACCCACGATCAGCGCGCAGCTGGCGACGCTGGAAGCCCGGGTCGGTTTCCGTCTGTGCGAACGCGGGCGCGGCGGGTTTTCGGTAACGCCCAAAGGCACTCAGTTCATTGACGCGGCCCGACGCTTGCTGGCGGCGGCCGAAGGTTTCCGGGTCGAGGTGCAGCACATCAATCGAAAAGTCTCGGGCAGCATCAACATCGGCCTGCTGGGGCAAATCGACCCGGTGGCGAACAGGAAAATCGGCCAGGCCATTGCCCGTTTGCGGGCGCGGCACGAAGGGCTGTACTTCCATTTCACCGAACTGTCGTCGTCGCTGCTGGAAGAAAAAATCATCAACGGCCATATCGACCTGGCCATCGGTTACTTCTGGCATCGCCTGCCCAGCATCGATTATTTCCCGCTGTTCCCGGAAACCCAGATCGCCTATTGCGCGCCCTCGCACCCGCTGTTCGGACAAGTCGGCGCACTGACCCGGGAAGATGTCAGCGGGTTCGACTGGGTCTGGCCGAGCCATCCCCTGCCGGAAATGCCGGCCCCCACGTCCATCGAGCGCCTGACCGTGCTCACCGACAGCATGGACGGCGCGGCCCTGCTGATCCTGTCCGGTCAGCACCTGGGGTTTCTGCCGCAGCACTACGCCACCCGCCATGAACAACTAGGGCAGTTACACCCGCTGAACCCGGATCTGTTGCGCTATGAGGTGAGCTTTCATGCGGCGGTGCGGCATTCGGCGCGGCAGCGGGACCTGGTGAGTGCGTTTCTGAATGAGCTGATCGAGATTTTCGGGGCGGTGCAGGAGCGATGAGTCAGTCTCTGTAATGACGCCATCGCCAGCAGGCTGGCTCCCACAGGGTTGGTGGGTCAACCGGGATTACTGTAGGAGCGAGCTTGCTCGCGATGGTCGCGAACAATGGCACGTGTTTTCTGGATAAAACGCGTTGCTCTCAGGTTTTTCGCGAGCGAGCTCGCTCCTACAGAGAATGTGGTGGGTTCAGAAGTGGATGTCCTTGGCCGGGACTACGTCGATCCGCGCCACGGAACCGGTCAGGCGCTTCAGGTCCTTGTTGTGCTCGGCGATGATGTCTTCGGCGGTCAGGTTGCCGTTGTCGACGGTGGAATGCGCGTCGCCCGCCAGCACCACGTCGTAGCCCAGTTTCAGGGCCTGGCGCACGGTGGCGTTGACGCAATAATCGGTCTGCAGGCCGCAGATGACCAGGCGCTCGAAGTCCTCTTTCGGCAACAGTTTTTGCAGGTTGGTCTGGTAGAACGAATCCCCGGTAGTCTTGCGCACGCGATGGTCCTTTGGCGAGGTTTCCAGACCTTCAGCCAGTTGCCAGCCGGCAGCGCCATGGGCCAGCGGGCTGCCCGCTTCTTCGTGCTGGATCAGCACCACGGGCACTCCCGCCTTGCGCGCCCGGGCAGACAGGTCATTGATGGTATTGATGACTCGTCCAATCTCGAAGCACTCGTACTCACCGGAACACAAAGCCTGTTGGACGTCGATGATTAACAACGCAGTGGTCATGATTTCCTTCCTTGAATCGTCGATGGATCAGGGGACGAACATAAGCCCGTCCCCCTCCGGACACAACCCTCAATAACCGAGCGACAACCCGGTGTTACGCCGTGGGTCGTTCGCCCCGTAGAAACGGTTATTGCCGACCGGCTTGCCACCCAGGGACGGCGCGCCGACCAGGATCGCCGCCAGGTGGTTGGCATCCTGTGGACCAGCAAACTTGTGGCCCCAGCTTTCGAGGATTTTCACTGTGTCCGGGCTGGTGGTGAAGGCTTCCAGGTTGGTTTCCTCCGGCAGCCACTGCTGGTGAAAACGCGGTGCATCCACCGCTTCCTGGATGTTCATGCCGTAGTCGATCACGTTGAGCATGGTCAGCAAGGTCGCGGTGATGATGCGGCTGCCACCCGGCGTACCGACCACCATCACCACTTTGCCGTCCTTGGTGACGATGGTCGGGCTCATGGACGACAGCGGCGCCTTGCCGGGTGCGATGGCGTTGGCCTCGCCCTGCACCAGGCCGTACATGTTCGGTACGCCGATCTTCGAGGTGAAGTCGTCCATTTCATCGTTGAGGATGACCCCGGTCTTGCTCGCCATCACGCCGGCACCGAACCAGTCATTGAGGGTGTAGGTCACCGACACCGCGTTGCCCCACTTGTCGACGATGGAGTAATGCGTGGTGTTGCTGCCTTCATGGGGCGCTACACCGGGTTTGAGTTCACTGGAAATCGCGGCTTTTTGCGGCTTGATCGCTTCGCGCAGCTTGGTCGCGTAGTTTTTATTCAGCAAGTGGGCAATCGGGTTCTTCACGAAATCCGGGTCGCCCAGATAGCTGTTGCGGTCCACATAGGCGTGGCGCATCGCTTCGATCTGATAGTGCATGCCCTGGGCCGAGTGATAGCCCAGATCCTTCATCGGATAGCCTTCGAGGATGTTCATGATTTCGCAGATCACCACGCCGCCGGAACTCGGTGGCGGTGCGGAAACCACGTGGTAGCCACGGTAGTCGCACTCGATGGGCGCCAGTTCACGGGTCTTGTATTTGTCGAGATCGGCCTGGGTGATGATGCCCTTGTTGGCCTGGCTGGAGGTGACGATGGCGTCGGCCACCCAACCTTTATAGAAACCGTCGGCGCCGTTCTCGGAGATCTCCCGCAAGGTCTTGCTCAGGTCCTTTTGCACCAGTTTCTGGCCGACCTGCATCGGCTCGCCTTTGCTCAGGAAGATCGCGCCGGAATCCTTGATGTCCTTCTTGAACATGTCAGTGGCGTAGTCCAGCAGATCGACATCCCCCTGCTCCAGCACAAAGCCGTCTTCGGCCAGCTTGATGGCCGGGGCGATGATTTCCTTGCGTGGTTTGGTGCCGTACTTGGACAACGCCAGTTCCATGCCCGAAACGGTACCTGGCACGCCCACGGCCAGGTGGCCACGGGTACTCAGATCGGGAACGACGTTGCCCTCCTTGTCCAGGTACATGTTGGCGGTGGCGGCCAGCGGCGCTTTTTCACGGAAGTCGAGGAAGGTCTTGCGCCCGTCCGCCAGTTGAATGGTCATGAAACCACCGCCGCCGAGGTTGCCTGCCGCGGGGTACACCACCGCCAGCGCATAGCCGACCGCGACCGCCGCATCCACGGCGTTGCCGCCGTTCTTCAGCACATCCACACCGACATGGCTGGCCAGGTGCTGGGCCGTGACCACCATGCCGTTTTCCCCGGTAGCCGGGGCCACGGAGGCGGCATGGGCGGTCAGGCAGCTGAGCGCCAACGAGGTCGCAATCAGCGATTTGGCAAAAGGTTCGTACTTCATGAGTCGGTCTCTTCTTGTCATTAAACAGGGAAACGTTTCAAAAGCCGTTGCCAAGTATGGTCGGGATTACGTATTGCGCCTCCCCGTCGAGGCAGTATCCTTAACGCTTGTTCAGCAATTTTGCGCGAGCCCTGGCATGACCTCTACCTGCACCACCGTGTCTTCACCCGTGGGCCAGTTGAAGCTGGTCGCGAACGGTTCACGACTGGCGGCCATCCTCTGGGAAAACGACAAACCGGGCCGGGTGCGCCTGGGGCCGATGAGCGAAGCGCCGGACAATCCGATCCTGGTGCGCACGGCTGCGCAGCTACGCGAATATTTTTCCGGCACCCGCGATCGCTTCGAACTGGATCTGGATTTTGCCGGCACGGAATTCCAGAAGAAGGTCTGGGCGGCGCTGCTGACCATCCCGTTCGGCGAGACCCGCAGCTACAGCCAGATCGCCGAACAGATCGGCAACCCGGCGGCGGTCAGGGCGGTGGGTGCGGCGAATGGCAAGAACCCGATTTCGATCGTGGCGCCGTGTCACCGGGTGATTGGCGCGTCGGGCAAGCTCACCGGGTTTGCCGGTGGGCTTGAGGCGAAGGCGTTGTTGCTGACGCTGGAGGGTGGGCAATGGCCTGGCACGGCACGCCTGCCAGGCTTTTGATCATGCTTGGGCGAAGAGGTTTTTCATCGCTGCATACTGCAACAGCATGATGGTCTTGGCGTCGCAGATTTCGCCACGGTAAAACGCTTCGAGCGCGTTATCGAACGTCCACTCCAGCACTTCCAGCTCTTCGGTTTCCGCCTCCAGCCCACCACCGTCGCTGACTTTCGACTTCGCGTCGTATTCGGCAATGAAGAAGTGCAGTTTTTCCGTCACCGAACCGGGGCTCATGTACGCCTCGAACACCTTCTGCACATGGTGCACGCGGTAACCCGTCTCTTCCTCCGCTTCATCGCGGATACGGTCTTCAGGCGCCGCGCCTTCCAGCAGCCCCGCCGCCACTTCGATCAACAGCCCATCGTGACCGTTGACGAACACCGGCAGGCGAAATTGTCGAGTCAGTACCACAGTTTTCTTTTCGCGGTTGTACAGGAGAATCGCCGCGCCATTGCCACGGTCGTAAACCTCCCGGACCTGGCGTTGCCACTCGCCATTGTTGCGTTGGTAATCGAAGGTGATTTTCTTGAGCAGGTACCAGTCGTGGGACAGCACCTGAGACTCCAGGATGTTGACCCGCTCGGCAGTGTTCGACATGACAACGCGTCCTGTTATTGGTCTGAAGGGCCCTATGTTAAGTGAAAACGGACAGCCTTTGCCCCCTCAGGCAAGCTGCGCCTTGTACTCCTTCTCGTATTGTCCGGCCAACGACTCTTTCTGTTTGTCATCGAGCAGCTTGCCGGCCATCTGGAAGAACTTCTGCTCTTCTTCCTCGAGGTGGTGATGCACCTTCTCCGAGAGCTTTTTAGCGGCCACCAGCCAGGCCGGGCTGGACATCTCGGTGTCGTCCAGTTCTTCCATCATTTCATCCATTTCGTGATGTTCGGCAATGCCATGACGGCTGAGGTCGACTCCGTTGTCGAACTCCATCAACGGGATGTAGAAATGCCGCTCTTCGGCCGTGGCGTGAGCCTGCAATTCAGACTTGAGTCGTTTGTAGGCCTCGACACGTTCGGGGCTGTCGCCGCTGGTGTGGATCAGGGCTTTGGCGTAGGTACGTTGGCGTTCATGGCTTTCGCGCAGGGCTTCGAAGATATTCACGGCGTGTCCTCATCGGTCGCACTCTGGAATGACGCGTACTAATGAATGACATCTGCGCGCAGGCGACGGTTCCACCTGCCGGGTACTGATGGAACATTGGCGGCGACCACGTTAGGCTGCGGTTTCACTGCCATAAGGATATAGCCATGAACCTGCGTATCGAACTGTCGAAAAACCCCACGGAAGAACAACGCCAGGCCATCCTCAAACCCTTGCGCGCCTACAACGGCTCGAAGGCCGAAGGTAACGTGCCTGAGCACATCGCCTTGCTGGTGCGCGACGACAACGACGAGATCCTCGGCGGCCTGCATGGACGATTGTTTTACCAGTGGCTGTACATCGACTTGCTGGTGGTGCCGGAGCAGGCCCGGGGACAGGGCCTGGGTTCGCGACTGATGCAGATGGCCGAGGACCTGGCGCGGGAACGACGCTGCGTCGGGCTGTGGCTCGACACCTTCGAATTCCAGGCACCTGGGTTCTACAAGAAATGCGGCTACAGCGAGATCGGGCACATTGCCGATTACCCGCCGGGCCACAAGCACTACTTCTTCCAGAAGCGCCTGAATTACTGACCAACACACAAAACCCCTGTAGGAGCGAGCCTGCTCGCGATGGCGGACTGTCATTCAACATTGATGTCGACTGACTTACCGCTATCGCGAGCAGGCTCGCTCCTACAGGGGTATGCAATAAACCTTCAAATCACAGACAAGTCGCCAACGCCGCCAGCCGGCGTTTGGCCACGAAATCGTCCTTCTGCGCGTAATAGCTCAACACCGTGCCCGAGGCATCGGTGGTCACGTCGACGAAGGACTCCGCCGAGCGGGTGTAAACCGTCGTGCCGCCCTTCTCCCCTGGCTGCAAATAGGCAGCCGCATCGACGCCGAACACAGCCTCGTCCTGCCAGGAAAACTGCACGCACTGGGCGACGTCTTTTCCCGGTTTTTCCGAGTTCAAGGTCTTGTACGGGGCTTTGGTGCGGGCGTCGTTCATCGTCGAGCCGGCGCATCCGGCCAGCAACGTCACGGCCAGCGCCACCATCAGAATTCGCATTGCATTCACTCATCGGGAAAAAGCGGACTTTATCACCCCGGCAGCCCGTATCGTTCTGCTTTACTGCATTTATACCGCGACAGCGCGCAACGATTCGCGCACCCTGTCGCGCCAATAACGCCCCATCGCACCCCTGACTGGAAATCTGATGACACCTAATGCCGAGTTCTACAAACCGAGCACTGAATATGCCGACAAGCTGATCAGCCAGATCGGTCAGACGCCGTCCTGGATTGCCAAGCGAATCGGCGTCACCGACAAGCGGATTCGCTACATCCTCGACGGCGAAAGAACCGTCAAAGGCGAAACCACGCCGATCCAGATGACCTACACCGAACAGTTCGCCCTCGAATGCCTGGCGGCAGCGGCCAAGGCCGGCAAGAAGCAATCCTCGTAATCGGTTCTCAAGGAGCGACCATGGCGGCAACCGAACAGCAGCATGAGCAAGCACTCAAGAGATTTCTCGATGAGCGCCCCGAGTTGCGCCACGACCTCGATCATCTCAACCCGTTGCTGGCCCAGGTCAAGGGCGAAACGCTGGCGCAGTACCGTGACGAACGCTTGCATGAGGCCTTCGAAGCCGAAGCCGAGCGCCTCGGACTGTTCGCCTGGGAACTGACCCTCAAATTGACCACCGCCACCCCTCAGGACTATGAGGCCCAGCGCCTTGAAGTACACCGCGAAGTCGCGGAAATGGCCGGGATGGATTGGCTGGAGTATTGCGACCTGTACGGGATAGAACCGCAACCGCGTTCAAGTCCGCACTGAGCGGTGTCCTCCAGGCTGTCATCGCGGGCAAGCCCGTTCCCACAGGTTTTGTGGTCATACCGCAATCTTTGGCATGGCACAGATCACTGTGGGAACGGGCTTGCCCGCGAAGAGGCCCGCGCAGACAACATCACTTTAGCCGCCCCGCCGATAAAGCATTATCATGGCCACAGTTTCGCTGATCGAGTCCGTCATGAAGTTCGCCATCGCCGTATTTTCCGCCCCCCACGCGCCCTCCTCGCGCCGCGCCCTGCTGTTCGCCCAGGCCGCGCTGGCTGGCGGGCACGAGATTGTCCGGCTGTTTTTCTACCAGGACGGCGTCTACAACGCGTCCGCCAGCGTGGTCACGCCCCAGGATGAACCGGACTTGCCCAAGCAATGGCGGGCATTCGTCAGCGACCATCGACTCGATGGGGTGGTGTGCATCGCTGCCGCGCTGCGTCGTGGCGTGTTGAACGAGGAAGAAGCCAGGCGTTATCAGCGCGAGGCGGTTGCCGTCGGTGCGCCGTGGGAATTGTCCGGCCTCGGCCAGTTACATGACGCGGCGCAGGATGCCGGCCGTCTGATCTGTTTCGGAGGCGCATGACATGGCCAAATCCATATTGATCGTCAGCCGCCAGTCGCCATGGTCCGGCCCGGGCGCGCGGGAAGCACTGGACATCGTGCTGGCAGGGGGCGCCTTCGACCTGCCGATCGGCCTGTTGTTTCTCGATGACGGCGTGTTCCAGTTGGCCGCCAGTCAGAACGCCAGGGCCCTGCAACAGAAAGACCTGAGCGCCAACCTGCAAGCCCTGCCGATGTTCGGTGTCGAGGAACTGTTTGCCTGCGGAGACAGCATCGCCCAGCGCGGCCTGGACCCGAGCGGCCTGTCGCTGGAAGAAGCCCAAGTGTTGACCGCCCACGAAATCACCGCCCTCATTGACCGTTACGACCAGGTGATCACCCTCTGATGTCGACTTTGCATGTGTTGTCTCATTCCCCTTTCGGCGACGAACGCCTGACCAGTTGCCTGCGCGTGATCGGCGCCAACGACGGGTTGCTGTTGTCCGGTGATGCCACCTATGCGTTGCAACCAGGCACCGCGCCGTTCAAGGCGCTCAGCGCACGCGGCCTGAAGCTGTTCGTGCTGGCCGAAGATGCCCAGGCCCGTGCGCTTGCAGTTCCAGACTGGACCAACGCCATCGATTACCCGGCCTTCGTCGAACTGTCGATTCACTACGACAAGGTCAACAGTTGGCTATGAATGCATTGACGGTCGGCGCCCGCGCCATCGAACTGGACAAGGACGGTTTCCTGGTCGAACTCAGTGACTGGTCCGCCGATGTGGCCAGTGCCCTGGCGGCTGCCGAAGACATCGAGTTGACGCCCGAACACTGGGAAGTCCTCGAACTGCTGCGCAGTTTCTACGCCGAATTCCAGCTGTCACCGGCCACCCGACCGCTGATCAAATACACCGCCCTGAAACTCGGCCCGGAAAAAGGCAACAGCCTGCACCTGAACCGACTGTTCAAAGGCACTCCCGCCAAACTCGCCGCGAAACTGGCGGGCCTGCCCAAACCGACGAATTGCTTATGACCGATTACCCAGCACTGACACTCGAAACGCCCGCCGAGCATCCGTTCGCCCAGTTCGTGCGGATCCTTGGCAAAGGCAAGCGCGGCGCCCGTGACCTGACCCGGGTCGAGGCCCGCGAAGCCATGGGCATGGTGTTTGATGAAAAGGTCGAGGAAACCCAGCTCGGCGCGTTCCTGATGTTGCTGCGGCACAAGGAAGAAAGCGCCGAGGAAATGGCCGGTTTCACCGAAGCCCTGCGCGAACGCCTGAATCCTCCGGCGCTGGCGGTGGATCTGGACTGGCCGACCTATGCCGGCAAGAAGCGTCATCTGCCGTGGTATCTCCTGGCCGCCAAGTGCCTGGCGCAAAACGGCGTGCGGATTTTCATGCACGGCGGCGGCGCCCACACGGCCGGTCGCCTGTACAGCGAACAACTGCTGGGTGAATTGAACATCCCGCTGTGCCGCGACTGGCAACAGGTGGGTTCGGCACTGGATAACGGCGGCCTGGCCTTCATGCCTTTGATGGACTGGGCGCCACAGCTGCAACGCATGATCGACCTGCGCAACACCCTGGGCCTGCGCTCGCCGATCCACTCCCTGGCGCGGATCCTCAATCCGCTGGGCGCCCGTTGCGGTCTGCAGAGCATTTTCCACCCTGGCTATCAGGCCGTGCATCGCGATGCCAGCGGCCTGCTGGGTGACACCGCCATCGTGATCAAGGGCGATGGCGGCGAGATCGAGATCAACCCGGACGCCGACAGCCACCTGTACGGCACCACCGGCGGCGAGAGCTGGGACGAGGAATGGCCGCAGTTGTCGGCGCAGCGTCACGTCAAACCTGCCTCGCTTGACCCTGAACATTTGAGAGCGGTCTGGCGTGGCGATGTGGTCGACAGTTACCCGCAAATGGCCCTGATCTCGACCATGGCCCTGGCCCTGCGTGGCTTGGGACAGAGCCGCGAACAGGCCTTCGAAACCGCTGAAAAATACTGGGCCGCGCGGGACAAATCGATTTAATCGATCATTCGCGCCCGATCTTTGCGCTTTTTGTTCGAACTCATCGGAATAGACTCGACTCCATCGATTATGGGTTTAAGGAGTCTTGAACATGGGTTTGTTAGTGGATGGCCGCTGGCAGGACAAGTGGTACGAAAGCAGCAAGGACGGCGCGTTCCAGCGTGAACAGGCGCAGCGTCGCAACTGGTTGACCGCTGACGGCAAGCCAGGACCTACCGGCGTCGGTGGTTTTGCGGCCGAGCCCGGGCGCTATCACCTGTACGTGTCGCTGGCCTGTCCGTGGGCCCATCGCACGCTGATCCTGCGCAAACTCAAAGGCCTCGAAAGGCTGATCGACGTCTCGGTGGTCAGCTGGTTGATGCTGGAAAACGGCTGGACCTTCGACCAGCACCTTGGCTCGACCGGCGACAAGCTCGATCACTTCGCCTTCATGCACCAGCGCTACACCGCCGACACCGCCGACTACACCGGCCGCGTCACCGTACCGGTGCTGTGGGACAAACAACAGAATCGCATCGTCAACAATGAATCATCGGAAATCATCCGCATGTTCAATGGCGCCTTCGACGATCTGACCGCTAACGACCTCGACTTCTACCCGGCGCCGTTGCGCGGTGAGATCGATGCGTTGAACGAGCGGATTTATCCGGCGGTGAACAATGGCGTGTACCGCGCCGGCTTTGCCACCTCGCAACAGGCTTATGAACAAGCTTTCGATGAGGTATTTGCCGAACTGGACCGCCTGGAGCTGCTGCTGGGCGCCAACCGTTATCTGGCTGGCGAGTACCTGACCGAAGCGGACATCCGCCTGTTCACCACGCTGATTCGCTTCGATGCGGTGTACTACGGGCACTTCAAGTGCAACCTGCAGCGGATTGCCGATTATCCGAACCTGTCGAACTGGCTGCGGGAGATTTATCAGTGGCCGGGGATCGCCGAGACGGTGGACTTCACCCACATCAAAAACCACTACTACGCCAGCCACCGCACCATCAACCCGACGGGCGTGGTGCCAAAAGGGCCAGCCCAGGACTTCACCGCGGCCCATGATCGGGAGCGGTTGAGCGGCAAAGTGGTTTGGCGCAGGGGTTGAGATTTGTGCAGGTTTTGAAGGCCCCATCGCGAGCAGGCTCGCTCCTACAGGGGATGTGTAAACGACACAAGTCCCCTGTAGGAGCGAGCCTGCTCGCGATTGAGGTCGACGCGGTACTCAGACGTCTGATTGAGCCCCTTCGAACCACGCCAGTTTCTCGCGCAGTTGCACCACTTCACCGACGATCACCAATGTCGGCGCATGCACTTCATGCTCCGCCACCAGGCGTGGCAGGTCCGCCAGGGTGCCGGTAAACACCCGCTGGTTGACCGTGGTGCCCTGCTGGATCAGCGCTGCCGGGGTATCGGCGGCGCGACCATGCTTGATCAACTGTTCGCAGATGATTGGCAAGCCCACCAGCCCCATGTAGAACACCAGGGTTTGCGCCGGGGCCACCAGATCGGCCCAGGGCAAATCGGTGGAACCGTCCTTCAGGTGCCCGGTGACAAAGCGCACCGACTGCGCATAATCGCGGTGAGTCAGCGGAATCCCGGCATAGGCCGCGCAACCACTGGCCGCCGTGATCCCCGGCACGACCTGGAACGGGATGCCATGGGCAGCCAATTCTTCGATCTCCTCGCCACCACGACCGAAGATGAACGGATCACCGCCCTTCAATCGCACCACACGCTTGCCTTGCTTGGCCAGGTCCACCAATTGCTGGTTGATCTGATCCTGCGGCACTGCATGATCAGCACGACGCTTGCCGACGTAAACCCGCTCGGCGTCGCGACGGCACAGTTCGAGAATCGCTGGCGCCACCAAGCGGTCGTACAGCACCACGTCAGCTTGCTGCATCAGACGCAGTGCCTTGAACGTCAGCAGGTCGGGGTCACCTGGCCCTGCGCCCACCAGATAGACCTCACCGGTAGCCACTGGCGCTTCGCCATCGATTTTCGCCTGGAGCAAGCGCTCGGCTTCACCGCCCTGCCCGGCCAGTTGCCGATCGGCAATCGGTCCCTGGAAAACATCTTCCCAGAACGCCCGACGCTGCTGCACATCCGGAAACAGGCCTTTGACCTGATGACGGAATCGCGCCGCCAGCCCGGCCAGGTGACCGTAGGTAGAAGGAATCCAGGTTTCGATCTTGGCCCGAATCAAACGCGCCAGCACCGGCGCATCGCCGCCGCTGGACACTGCAATGATCAACGGAGAACGGTCGACGATGGCCGGGAAGATCACGCTGCACAGGGCTGGCGCGTCCACCACATTGACCGGTACGCAACGCCGATGGGCATCGGCGGAGACTTGTGCGTTCAGCGTTTCGTCGTCGGTGGCGGCAATGATCAGCCCGCAACCGTCCAGATCCGCCTCGGCGTAGCCACGTAGCAGGCACTCGCCACCGCTGCCGGCAACCAGTTCGCGCAGTTGTGCTTCGATTTCAGGTGCAACCACCCGCAGCAGCGCACCGGCATCGGCCAGCAGGCGGGATTTGCGCAAGGCAATCTCCCCCCCGCCGACGACCAACACACGACTGCCGCGAAGGTTGTGAAACAGCGGCAGATAGTTCATTTAGCCGATAACCTCGAGGCCACCCATGTACGGTTTGAGGACTTCAGGCACGCGGATCGAACCGTCGGCCTGCTGATAGTTCTCCAATACCGCGACCAGGGTACGGCCGACTGCAAGACCGGAACCGTTCAGGGTGTGCACCAGTTCCGGCTTGCCGGTTTCCGGGTTGCGGAAACGCGCCTGCATGCGGCGGGCCTGGAAGTCGCCGCAGTTGGAGCACGACGAGATTTCGCGGTACTTGTCCTGGCTCGGGATCCACACTTCCAGGTCGTAAGTCTTGACCGCGCTGAAGCCCATGTCGCCGGTGCACAGTGCCAGGGTGCGGTAAGGCAGTTCCAGCAGTTGCAGGACTTTCTCGGCGTTGGCGGTCAGGCCTTCCAGCGCTTGCATCGACTGCGACGGCTCGACGATCTGCACCATCTCGACTTTGTCGAACTGGTGCTGGCGGATCATGCCGCGGGTGTCGCGGCCCGATGCGCCGGCTTCACTGCGAAAGCACGGTGTGTGAGCGACGAACTTGATCGGCAGCAGTTTCGAATCGACGATTTCACCAGCGACGATGTTGGTCAGCGACACTTCGGCGGTCGGGATCAGGTACAGGTCGGCTTCGCCTTCGCGCGCGATCTTGAACAGGTCTTCTTCGAACTTCGGCAACTGGCCGGTGCCTTGCAGCGCCGGGGCCTGGACCAGATAAGGCGTGTAGGCCTCTTCGTAGCCGTGCTCGGTGACGTGCAGGTTGATCATGAACTGCGCCAGGGCGCGGTGCAGACGGGCAATCGGGCCGCGCAGCAGGGCGAAACGGGCGCCGGACAGCTTGGCGGCGGTTTCGAAGTCCAGCCAGCCGAACTTCTCGCCCAGGGCGACGTGGTCCTGAACCGGGAAATCGAAGGCTGTCGGGGTGCCCCAGCGGCGCACTTCGACGTTGCCGTCTTCGTCTTCGCCGACCGGTACCGATTCGTGCGGCAGGTTGGGGATACCCAGCAGGATCGAGTCCAGATCGGTCTGGATCGCGTCCAGTTCGACTTTACCGGCGCTCAATTCGCCCGCCATGCGCTCGACGTCCGCCATCAGCGGCGCGATGTCTTCACCGCGCTGCTTGGCCTGACCGATGGATTTGGAGCGCGCATTACGTTCAGCCTGCAGTGCTTCGGTGCGGGTCTGGACGGTCTTGCGCTGTTCTTCCAGCGCTTCGATGCGCGCAACATCCAGGGTATAGCCACGGGATGCCAGGCGGTCCGCTACGTCCTGAAGGTTGCTACGTAACAGTTTGGAATCGAGCATGTCGGTTTCTCGTTTATCAAAGTTTGGTCAAGGACAGGCCGGCCCAGGTGGCAAGCAGCCCGCCGAATACGCTGAGCGCCGCATAGCCCAGGGCCAGCGGTACTTGCCCGCTTTCCAGCAGGCGCACCGTATCCAGTGAAAAGGATGAAAAAGTCGTCAGCCCCCCGAGGAAGCCGACCATCAACCCGGCACGCACCTCGATGGGCACCTCCGGGCGTATCAAAAACAGACCGTATAAAACGCCGATCAGCAAACAGCCCACGATATTAACGGCCAGCGTCGCGGTATAGAAGTGCCGTGGCCAATTCGCGTTGATCCAGTTGCCGGTGGCGAAGCGCAACAGAGTGCCGGCCATCCCGCCGACGGAAACCGCAACGATCAAGGGAAGCACTATTTTCTCCGCTGCCTTGGGCTTAAACGGTCGAGTTTCGCCAGGTGATTGAGCTTCTCTCCGATCTTCAACTCAAGGCCACGGGGCACGGGCTGATAGAACGGGATCGGGTCGAGTTCTTCCGGGAAATAGTCTTCGCCGGCAGCATAGGCGTCCGGCTCATCGTGGGCATAACGGTATTCATCGCCATAACCCAGCTGTTTCATAAGCTTGGTCGGCGCGTTGCGCAGGTGCAGCGGCACTTCCAGCGAGCCGTGTTCGGCGGCGGCGCGCAGTGCGGTCTTGAAGCCCATGTACACCGCGTTGCTCTTTGGCGCGCAGGCCAGATAGGTGATGGCCTGGGCCACCGCCAGCTCGCCTTCGGGGCTGCCCAGGCGTTCCTGCACTTCCCAGGCCGCCAGGCACAGGCTCAGGGCCCGGGGGTCGGCATTGCCGATGTCTTCGCTGGCCATGCGCACCACGCGCCGGGCCAGGTACAAGGGGTCGCAACCGCCGTCGATCATCCGCGCAAACCAGTACAGCGCACCATCGGGGTTGGAGCCGCGCACCGATTTATGCAGCGCGGAGATTTGGTCGTAGAACGCTTCACCGCCCTTGTCGAACCGCCGGCGGGTATCGCCAAGCAGGCTTTGCAGGAGCTCGGTGCCGATCTCGCTGTTGTCCTCGGCCAGGTCCGAGGCGTTTTCCAGCAGGTTGAGCAGGCGCCGGCCATCGCCATCGGCGGCCGACAGCAGCATCTGGAAGCCTTCGTCGCTGAGGGTCAGGTTTCGCTTGCCCAGGCCACGCTCCTCGGTCAGCGCACGGTGCACCAGTTTGCGCAGGGCCGCTTCGTCGAGGCTCTTGAGCACATAGACCCGCGCCCGGGAGAGCAAGGCGTTGTTGAGTTCGAACGAGGGGTTTTCCGTGGTCGCGCCGATGAAAATCAGCGTGCCGTCTTCGACATAGGGCAGAAACGCATCCTGCTGGGACTTGTTGAAGCGATGCACTTCGTCGACGAACAGGATGGTGCGGCGGCCGTACTGCGCGGCCTGCTGCTTGGCGATTTCCACCGATTGGCGGATCTCCTTGACCCCGGCCAGCACCGCCGAGACCGTTTCGAAGTGCGCGTCCGAGACTTCCGCGAGCAATCGCGCCAGGGTGGTTTTGCCGACCCCGGGCGGGCCCCAGAAAATCATCGAATGCAGGGCCCCCTGCTCCAGCGCTTCGCGCAAGGGCTTGCCGCGAGCGAGCACGTGCTCCTGACCGACGTACTCGTCCAGATTGGCCGCACGCAAGCGGGCGGCCAAAGGCTGGGCGATGGGGGTGCTGCGAAACAGGTCCATGGCTATCTCTGAAACCTCACTGGGTCTGACGCCGATTCTGTAGGAGCGAGCCTGCTCGCGATGGACGTCAACGATAACGCTGGCAGCCTGACACCCAGCGGTGTCCTGGAGTTCATCGCGAGCAGGCTCGCTCCTACAAGGTTCGGCGTTTTACTCTTGAATTACATCCGCACCCTTGGGGATGTCGAACTTGAACTTCGACGCCGGGATCGGCTCGTTGGCCTTCACCCCGGTGAACAGGATGTTGGTGCGCTGGCCGACGCTGTCGATCAATTGCATGTCGTTGAGCAGACCGTTGCGGAACGACAGACGCAGGTTGTCGAACAGAGTGTCCTTGGTTTTCGGCTTCAAGGTGAAGTCGATCACGCCACCGGCCTCTTTCGCGGTGATGTCGAAACTCTGGCTGATCTTCGACACGTCACCGGACAACAGCAGAGCCGGGGTCTGGGTCAGACGCTCGTCCAGCTTCTTGATCGTCGCCTGTTCCAGATCCGGATCCCACAGAGTGACTTTCTTGCCGTCGGATACCATGGTCTGCTCGGCCGGCGCATTAGTGTGCCAGTAGAACAGGCCCGGGCGCTGCAGCGTCATGTCGCCGCTGGTTTCCTGCAACTGGGTGCCGCTGCCGTCGAGGGTCAGCTGCGAAAAGTTGGCCGTCAGCGTCTTGGATTTTTCCAGCAGTTGGGTCAGGCGTGCCACGTCCTTGTCATCGGCGTTAGCCTGGAGCGTGGTCAAGGCCAGTACCGGCAGCAACAGCATGCGGATCAGACGCATGGGAGTCCTCATAACATTCGTGGGAGTGCGGGCGGCGCCGAAGGCACCACCCCTTTCAAACTCGGGTCAGTCGCGCACCGGGCCCGGGGCCAGGACTTCACGCGAACCGTTGGTGTTCATGGACGTCACGACCCCGGCCATTTCCATGGCTTCGATCATGCGCGCGGCACGGTTGTAGCCGATCTTCAGCTTGCGCTGAACCGCGGAAATGGAGGCGCGACGGCTTTCCAGCACGAACTGCACGGCTTCGTCGTACAGCGCATCGGCCTCGGGATCGTCTCCGTCGCCGCCACCGCTGCTGCCTTCAAAGCCGCTGCCCGCCTCTTCGACCCCATTGAGAATGTCGTCGTTGTATTCCGGCGCGCCCCGCAGCTTCCAGGCTTCCACCACGCGGTGAACCTCATCGTCGGACACGAAAGCACCGTGAACACGAATCGGCAGGCTGGTGCCCGGCGGCATGTAGAGCATGTCACCGTGACCCAGCAGTTGTTCGGCGCCGCCCTGGTCGATGATGGTCCGGGAGTCGATCTTGCTCGATACCTGGAACGCCATGCGGGTCGGGATGTTGGCCTTGATCAGACCGGTGATCACATCCACCGACGGACGCTGGGTAGCCAGGATCAAGTGGATACCGGCCGCACGCGCCTTTTGCGCGATACGGGCGATCAGTTCTTCAACCTTCTTGCCCACGATCATCATCATGTCGGCGAATTCGTCGACTACGACCACGATGGTCGGCAACTTGCTCAGCAGCGGCGCTTCGTCGTGGATGCTTTCGCGCTTGTACAGCGGATCGCTCAACGGCTCGCCGGCGTCCTGGGCTTCCTTGACCTTGGCGTTGAAGCCCGACAGGTTTCGCACACCCATCTTGGCCATCAGCTTGTAGCGTCGCTCCATCTCGGCAACGCTCCAGCGCAGGGCGTTGGCGGCGTCCTTCATGTCGGTGACCACCGGGCACAGCAGGTGCGGAATGCCTTCGTAGATCGACAGTTCGAGCATTTTCGGGTCGATCATGATCAGCTTGGCGTCTTCCGGGCCGGACTTGAACAGGATCGACAGGATCATCGCGTTCACACCCACCGACTTACCGGAACCGGTGGTACCGGCCACCAGCAAATGTGGCATTTTCGCCAGGTCGGTGATGACCGGCTTGCCACCGATGTCGTGGCCCAGGGCCAGGGTGACCGGCGACTTGAAGTTGTCGTACTCGGGGGTCGACAACACCTCGGAGAAGCGCACGATCTGCCGGTCTTCGTTGGGAATCTCGATACCGACCGTGGTCTTGCCCGGAATAACTTCCACCACGCGCACGCTGGTCACGGCCAGGGAGCGCGCAAGGTCTTTGGCCAGGTTGGAAATACGGCTGACCTTGACCCCGGCCGCCGGCTGGATTTCGTAACGGGTGATCACCGGGCCCGGGTGAATCGAATCCACTGTGACTTCGACGCCGAATTCCTTGAGCTTGATTTCCAGCAAGTGGCCAACCGCAGCCAGGGATTCGGGCGAGTAATTGAGCTGTTTCTTTTCCGCCGGGTCGAGAATCGAGATCGGCGGCAAGGTGCCTTCCACGGCGCTGTCGACGAACAGTGGCGCCTGCTTCTCTTTTTCGACACGCTTGCTCGGTGCGGCGGGCTTTGGCGGCGCGGGCGCAATCACCGGCGGCACCTGCTTCTCGCGCTCGGACATGTGCTTGCTCAGGGCTTGCTCACGCTCGATCAGGCGCTCCTTGACCTTGGCCTGCTCGCGCTTGTCGGTGACGGTCGGCGCGACCACTTCATCCATACGGTCGTCGACTTCACGCAACTGGGCGACCAGCTGTTTGCGCTCGGTACGGGCTGCCCACCAGCGATTGGCGGCGCCCTGGAACAGTTCGAACAGGTCGAGGGTGATCTTGCCAGTGATGTCCATCACTTTGAACCACGACAGGTCGGTAAACACGGTCAGGCCGAACAGGAACAAGGCAATGAACAACAGCGTGCTGCCCTGGATATTCAGGGCGTTCCTGGCCAGTTCGCCGAGGCTTTCCCCCAGCGCACCGCCCGCACCGGCCGGCAGACCGGTCGCGGCATGGAAATGGATATGGGCCAGGGCGGCGCCCGACAGCACCAGGAACACCAGGCCGATCAGGCGCCAGGAGAACAACCAGCCGCTCCATTGCCACGGTTCGTGGCGCTGGCGGAAGATCTGGTACGCCTTGACGGCCAGCAGCAACGGGAAGATGTAGGCGAAGTAACCCAGCACCATGAACAGGATATCGGCGCTGTAGGAGCCCGCTGGTCCGCCGAAGTTCTGCACGTCGTCGATCTTGCTGTTATGACTCCAGCCCGGATCATCCTTGCCATAGGTCAACAAGGCCATCATCAGGAACAGGCACAAGGCACCGATGGCGATCAGCGCACCTTCCTTGAGTCGGTAGTGCAAGTGCTGGCGCCAGAGTGGTACGACGGCTGGTTTAGGTGCTGCGGTGGATTTCTTCAAAACGCTTCTTTTCCTGCGCCTATGGCGCGTCCATCTGATGAATGTCTATAAAAACTGCAAAAAAACTGCCCAATCCAGGCAGGTAAAAAAGTTAACACGCGTTACCGGGACTACTTTTAACACTGCGCCCCGGTTTTTATAAACATGGCGCGCACTGAATATAGGTAACACGCAGGGCATTGTACGGGTTTGTACGCACGACGCCATGCTTGAGATCCTTGGGTGTAGCATAGTCAAAAGCATATGACATGCTGTTCAATTTGAGCATGCATTCTCTTTTGTGACAAAGGCTTATGAGGTGTTTTTATGAGCGAAGCGAAGCATTCACGCCTGATTATCCTGGGCTCCGGCCCCGCTGGTTACAGCGCGGCCGTTTATGCCGCCCGTGCCAACCTCAAGCCCGTTGTCATTACCGGCATCCAGGCAGGCGGCCAACTCACCACCACCGTTGAAGTGGATAACTGGCCAGGGGACGTTGAAGGCCTGACCGGACCGGTGCTGATGGATCGCATGCAAAAACACGCCGAGCGCTTTGCCACCGAGATCGTTTACGACCACATCCATACCGCCAAGTTGCAACAACGACCGTTCGAGCTGATCGGCGATGGCGGCATCTACACCTGCGACGCACTGATCATTGCCACCGGTGCCTCCGCGCAATACCTGGGCCTGCCGTCGGAAGAAGCGTTTGCCGGCAAAGGAGTGTCTGCATGCGCGACCTGCGATGGATTTTTCTATCGCAATCAGGTGGTTGCGGTAGTCGGCGGCGGCAACACAGCGGTCGAAGAAGCCTTGTACCTGTTGAACATCGCCAAGGAAGTGCACCTGATTCACCGCCGCGACAAGCTGCGCTCGGAGAAGATCCTCCAGGACAAACTCTTCGAAAAAGCCGCCAATGGCAATATCCGCCTGCACTGGAACCAGAACCTGGACGAAGTGCTCGGCGATGCCAGCGGCGTGACCGGCGCCCGCCTGCGGGACAGCCACACCGGCGAAACGAAGGAACTGCCGCTGGCCGGGGTGTTTATCGCCATCGGCCATAAGCCCAACACCGACCTGTTCGCGGGCCAACTGGAAATGCGCGACGGGTATCTGCTGGTCAAGGGTGGCAGCGAAGGCAATGCCACCGCTACGGCGATTGCCGGAGTGTTTGCCGCCGGCGACGTGGCCGACCACGTTTATCGCCAGGCCGTTACGTCTGCCGGGGCCGGTTGCATGGCGGCGCTGGACGCTGAAAAATACCTCGACGACATTCCTGCCGTTTAAAGGCAAACTTTATGGCGGGCCAAAACCCGCCACTGCCCTCCCCTTCTGCAAGCCCGGATGCCATGCTGACTTGGTTACAACGCAACACCTTGCATTTCCCACCGCTGGAAAAGGCCATGCGCGACCCCAACGGGCTTCTGGCTGCCGGGGGCGACCTGTCCGCCGATCGGCTGATCTCGGCTTATCGCCACGGTTGCTTCCCCTGGTTTTCCGAAGGCCAGCCGATCCTCTGGTGGTCGCCGGACCCACGCACGGTTCTGTTTCCCGACGAATTGCACGTCTCGCGCAGCCTGAACAAACTGCTGCGTCAGCAACGCTATCAAGTGACCTTTGACCAGGACTTCGCCGCCGTCATCCGTGCCTGTGCAGCCCCTCGGGAATATGCTGACGGCACCTGGATCACCGAGGCCATGCAGGACGCTTACATCGAACTGCACAGGCGCGGGCATGCGCACTCGGTGGAAGTGTGGGACGGGGACGAACTGGTCGGTGGGTTATATGGCCTGGCAATGGGCCAGCTGTTTTTCGGCGAGTCCATGTTCAGCCTTGCCGACAACGCCTCGAAATTCGGCTTTGCCACACTGGTCCGGCATCTGAAAGACTCGGGGTTCGTGTTGATCGACTGCCAGATGCCCACCGACCACCTGCACAGTCTGGGCGCCCGGGCGATTGCGCGCCGCGAGTTTGCCAATTACCTTGCGCAGCACCTGGACCAACCCAACACCGCCACCTGGGTTTGCTGAGCGACTTTTGCCCGTGTGGCTTACACTTATTCAAAAGCACTATCCGAGGGTTGATCATGACCGAGTTGGCGCGTTTGAAGTTCTATGCCACTCAGCCGCACTCTTGCAGTTATCTGCCCGAGGAGCAGGCCACAACCCTGTTCCTCGACCCTAGTCAGCCCATGGATGTGCATGTCTACGCAGACCTGTCGGAGATGGGGTTTCGTCGCAGTGGCGACCATCTCTACCGGCCGCATTGCCAGAATTGCAATGCCTGCGTTCCGGCGCGCATTCCCGTGGGGCAGTTCACGCCCAACCGGCAGCAGAAACGCATCTTCAAGCGCAACACGGATTTGCAGGTGCGTCCGGCCAGGCCCGGCTTCAACGAAGAGTACTTCGACCTTTACCAGCGCTATATCGAACAGCGTCACGCCGATGGCGACATGTACCCGCCGAGTCGCGACCAGTTTTCGACATTCCTGGTGCGGGACCTGCCGTTTTCAAGATTTTATGAGTTTCGCCTGAACGGCCGGCTGCTGGCCGTCGCCGTGACCGATTTACTGCCGAACGGTCTTTCGGCGGTCTACACCTTCTACGAACCGGCTGAAGAGCGCCGCAGCCTTGGGCGCTATGCGATTCTCTGGCAAATCGCCGAGGCCAGGCGGCTGGGACTGGAGGCGGTCTACCTCGGCTACTGGATCAAAAACTGCAAAAAAATGAACTACAAGACTCAATATCGCCCTATTGAGTTGCTGATTAATCAGCGCTGGGTGGTTCTAAACTAGAGCAGGCCCTAAACCCCTTGGCTTAAACCCCACTTTTCGGGCACAATGCACGCCGCTTTTGCCTGGCGCAGTTGCACCGGGCCATTCATTGGACACCGAGGGCTTTACTGCATGTCGAAAGAAGACAGCTTCGAAATGGAAGGCACTGTCGTCGACACCCTGCCCAACACCATGTTTCGTGTGGAGTTGGAAAATGGGCACGTCGTAACCGCGCACATCTCCGGCAAGATGCGCAAGAACTACATCCGTATTCTTACCGGCGACAAAGTGCGCGTAGAGCTGACTCCCTATGACTTGAGCAAAGGGCGCATCACTTACCGCGCCCGCTAAGGTAGGAGCGAGCTTGCTCGCGAAAAACCTGAGGGCACCGCGTCAAGTCAGAGTCCCCGCATCATCATTGACGAACATCGCGAGCAAGCTCGCTCCTACAGAGATAGAGTCCACTCGCTATGCAAGTCAATACAAGACGCCCGGCTCATGCCGGGCGTTTTTGTTTGTCTGCGATTTGAAGCTCACCGCAACTTCAATGTGGGAGCGAGCCTGCTCGCGAAAGCGGTGGGTCAGCCAATGAAGCAGCGACTACCAGATCCAATCGCGAGCAGGCTCGCTCCCACAGGGGTTCGACGCATTTCTTCAAGACAACAAAAAGGCGCCTCCCGGCGCCTTTTTGTTTTGCTTCTGAACGTCAGGCCATCTCGGCCGTGGTCTCGAACTCGAAGGTCAGCTCGCCGTCCTTGATGTCGATGTGTACCACACCGCCATGCTCGGCCAGTTCGCCAAAGAGAATCTCCTCCGCCAGCGGACGCTTGATCTTGTCCTGGATCAGGCGAGCCATTGGACGAGCACCCATCGCCGCATCGTAGCCACCTTCGGCCAGCCAGTTGCGGGCTGCATCGGTGACCTCCAGCAACACACGCTTGTCTTCCAGCTGCGCCTGAAGCTCGGTAAGGAACTTGTCCACCACGCTCTTGATGACCTCATGACTGAGGCGACCAAACTGGATGATGGTGTCCAGACGGTTGCGGAACTCCGGCGTGAAGCTCTTCTTGATCACTTCCATCGCATCGGACGAGTGATCCTGATAGGTGAAACCGATCGAAGCGCGTGCTGCGGTCTCGGCGCCGGCGTTGGTCGTCATGATGACGATCACGTTACGGAAATCCGCCTTGCGCCCGTTGTTATCGGTCAACGTACCATGGTCCATCACCTGCAGCAGCAGGTTGAAGACTTCCGGATGCGCCTTCTCGATCTCATCGAGCAACAGCACGCAGTGTGGCTGCTTGGTGATGGCTTCGGTCAGCAGACCGCCCTGATCGAACCCGACATAACCTGGAGGCGCACCGATCAGACGCGATACAGTGTGGCGTTCCATGTACTCGGACATGTCGAAACGAATCAGCTCGACACCCAACGCCTTGGCCAGCTGACGCGCCGCTTCGGTTTTACCGACACCGGTAGGCCCTGCGAACAGGAACGAACCCACAGGCTTGTCAGGGGACTTGAGGCCGGCACGGGACAGCTTGATCGCGGTTGCCAGCGAGTCGATCGCGGCATCCTGACCAAACACGGTCAACTTCAGGTCACGCTCGAGGTTACGCAGCAGCTCCTTGTCGGAACTGGTGACGTGTTTTGGCGGAATCCGCGCGATTTTCGCGACGATGTCCTCGACTTGCGGCACTTCGATGCGCTTCACACGCTTCTCGACCGGTTGCAGGCGCTGGTAGGCACCCGCCTCGTCGATGACGTCGATGGCCTTGTCCGGCATGTGTCGATCATTGATGTAACGCGAAGCCAGTTCGGCAGCCGCGCGCAGGGCTTCATCGCTGTATTCGATATTGTGATGGCTTTCGAAACGCCCCTTCAGACCGCGCAGAATGCCAATGGTGTCTTCCACCGAAGGCTCCGACACATCGACCTTCTGGAAGCGCCGGGCCAAGGCACGGTCCTTCTCGAAGATGCCGCGGAACTCCTGGAACGTTGTGGAGCCGATGCAACGGATATCACCGGACGACAGCAACGGCTTGAGCAGGTTCGAGGCATCCATGACGCCACCGGACGCGGCGCCCGCACCAATGATGGTGTGGATCTCGTCGATGAACAGGATCGCCTGCGGACGTTTTTTCAGCTCATTGAGCAACGCCTTGAAGCGCTTCTCGAAATCGCCACGGTATTTGGTACCGGCCAGCAAGGCACCCAGGTCGAGGGAGTAAACCACGCTGTTGGCCAGCAGGTCCGGCACCTGGTTGTCGACAATGCGCTTGGCCAGGCCTTCGGCAATCGCGGTTTTACCCACGCCCGCCTCGCCTACCAGCAGCGGATTGTTTTTGCGACGACGCGCCAGGATCTGCGCGACGCGCTCGACCTCCAGCTCACGACCTACCAGCGGATCGATGCGACCCTGGCGCGCGAGTTCGTTGAGGTTACTGGCATAAGCATCCAGAGGATTACCTGAGGAAGAAGACTCACCGCCCTCGTCGTCCTGCATATCTTGCTCACCTTCAGAGTGATCGCCATGCCCCGGCACCTTGGAAATGCCATGGGCGATGTAGTTGACGACATCTATACGGGCAACGCTCTGCTGTTTCAGCAGGAACACCGCCTGACTCTCTTGCTCACTGAAGATCGCGACCAGCACGTTGGCGCCAGTCACTTCGCGTTTGCCCGAGCTCTGTACGTGAAACACAGCACGTTGCAGTACACGCTGGAAGCCCAGGGTTGGCTGGGTTTCGCGATCCTCGTCATGAACAGGGATCAATGGCGTGGTGGAGTCGATGAACTCCTGCAGGTCATGCTTGAGTTTGTCGAGGTTTGCGCCGCACGCACGCAGAACGGTGGCGGCAGCCTCATTGTCCAATAGGGCCAGCAGGAGGTGTTCGACGGTCATGAACTCATGACGCTTCGAACGAGCTTCCTTGAAGGCAAGATTGAGGGTGACTTCGAGCTCGCGGTTTAACATAGCTTCACCTCATACCCAAGTGGTCGGCGATTAACCGTCCTTCTCGATTTCACAGAGTAGCGGATGCTGGCTTTCCCTGGCGTACTGGTTGACCTGCATGGCCTTGGTCTCGGCGATGTCACGGGTAAACACTCCACATACTGCCCGCCCTTCTGTGTGGACGGCCAGCATGACCTTGGTCGCCAGCTCGCGATTCAGGTTAAAAAACACCTCGAGCACTTCGACGACGAAATCCATCGGTGTGTAGTCATCGTTGAACAAAACCACCTTGTACATCGGCGGCGCCTGTAGTGCAGGCTTTGCCTCCTGAACAGCAATGCCTGCGGAATCGTCGTCGTGTAAATCAGGGCGATCCTGATTGAATGTTAGTCGAATCTGGCTGATTGCATGCATGGAAAGAAAGGTTCGTCAGTTGTTCAAATACAGTGGTGGGGGCGGCTATCAGCGTTTTCAACTCCGACTGCCGAGTCAGCTTGACTATCGGCAAAAGGGTGTTACAACCAATAGAGCCCACAGTGGGTAAAAAAGGTCCGCGGAGTCAATCTTATTTACAGATTCGACTGCGGATGTACTGGATGATACTCCAGTGATGGAGTCTGTTGCAGAGGGAGTTGGGTATGGCTGTCGGCAAGGTGAAGTGGTTCAACAATGCCAAGGGTTACGGATTCATCAACGAGGAAGGCAAGACAGAAGATCTGTTTGCCCATTACTCAGCCATTAAAATGGATGGTTATAAAACCCTGAAAGCCGGGCAAGCTGTCGTATTCGATATCATCCAGGGCCCCAAAGGCCTGCACGCGGTCAACATCGGCAACCCGGTAGATACCTCGAAAGCCACGACACCCACAACTGAAGAGACCGTTGAGGTTTAACACCGCAGCGTCAACCAGTCATAAAAAAACCGCCTGATTCAAGCTCTTGAACCAGGCGGTTTTTGTGTGCCTGCGTTTTCTTACATGTGCGAGATCAGCGCATCACCGAAGCCGGACGACGACACCAGCTTGGCACCTTCCATCAGGCGCTCGAAGTCATAGGTCACGGTCTTGGCGGAAATCGCGCCGTTGGTGCCCTTGATGATCAGGTCGGCCGCTTCGGTCCAGCCCATGTGGCGCAGCATCATTTCAGCGGACAGGATCAGCGAACCCGGGTTGACCTGGTCCTTGCCGGCGTACTTCGGTGCCGTACCGTGGGTGGCTTCGAACATGGCCACGGTGTCGGACAGGTTGGCGCCCGGCGCGATACCGATACCGCCCACTTCCGCCGCCAGGGCGTCGGAGAGGTAGTCGCCGTTCAGGTTCAGGGTCGCGATCACATCGTACTCGGCCGGGCGCAGCAGGATCTGCTGAAGCATGGCGTCAGCGATGGCGTCCTTGACGATGACGTTCTTGCCGGTTTTCGGGTTCTTGAACTGCATCCACGGACCGCCGTCGAGCAGGGTCGCGCCGAACTCTTCGGCCGCCACTTCATAGGCCCATTCCTTGAAGGCACCTTCGGTGAACTTCATGATGTTGCCTTTGTGCACGATGGTCAGCGAATCGCGATCGTTGTCGACCACATATTGCAGGGCCTTGCGTGCCAGACGCTTGGTGCCTTGCAGGGACACCGGCTTGACGCCGATACCGCAGTTCTCGTCGAAACGGATCTTGGTAACGCCCATTTCTTCTTTCAGGAACTTGATGACCTTGGTGGCTTCCGGCGTACCGGCCTTCCACTCGATGCCGGCGTAGATGTCTTCGGAGTTCTCGCGGAAGATGGTCATGTCGACATCGCCTGGCTTCTTGACCGGGCTCGGCACGCCTTCGAACCAGCGCACCGGGCGCAGGCAGACGTACAGGTCGAGTTGCTGACGCAGGGCCACGTTCAGGGAACGGATGCCGCCACCGACCGGGGTGGTCAGCGGGCCCTTGATGGAAACCACGTAATCCTTGACCGCGTCCAGGGTTTCCTGAGGCAGCCAGGTGTCCTGATCGTAAACCTGAGTCGCTTTCTCCCCGGCGTACACTTCCATCCAGGAAATCTTGCGCTCGCCGCCGTAAGCCTTCTTAACAGCAGCATCGACAACCTTGATCATGACCGGGCTGATGTCGACGCCAATGCCGTCGCCTTCGATGAAGGGGATGATCGGGTTATTAGGAACATTGAGAGAATGGTCTGCATTGACGGTGATTTTGTCGCCGACGGCTGGAACCTGAATCTTCTTGTAACCCATGCTGAACTCCATTGATTGGATTGAACATCTGGCTTGGTTCGAGCGTAACCCAGTTGAATCGGCGCGCAAACCCTATGTTCCATCGATCTGGCGCAAAGCCTTGCAACTCGCGCGCTACAAGCCTGAAAGCAAAGGGAAAAACGCCAAACTCAAGCACGACGAATGACTCTACGCCCTGGTCGCCCCTGCGACCTTTAGACCAATGGACGACATTCGTTGCATATGAACCATCGGCAGATTGCCAGCTACCTATGTATAATGCCGCCCGCTGACCACAGGGTCACGACGGAGGAAGTGCTCTACGATGAGACTTTCCGCCCGGCAAGCCGGCCTGTTATCGCAGTCCTGCTACTTGACGCCCTACTGATGCACCCAACATCACAGCAACGAAACCTCGATATTCGGCTCATGGATGACTTTGAAACGAACGCGCTTACCCGGCGCCCTCGAGTTTCTGCGCACGCTTTAGCAAAGAAGAGAGAGTTAATCCGAATATGCCCACCCGCTCGAAGATCATCTATACCTTCACCGACGAAGCTCCTGCCCTCGCCACCTATTCACTGTTGCCTATCGTAGAGGCGTTCACCGCCTCGGCTGATATCGCCGTTGAAACCCGCGATATCTCTCTTGCAGGGCGCATCCTGGCCAGCTTCCCCGAGCAACTGGGTGACAAAGCCGTAGCCGACCACCTCGCCGAACTGGGCGCCCTGGCCGTTACGCCTGAAGCCAACATCATCAAATTGCCGAACATCAGCGCCTCGGTTCCGCAACTGCAAGCCGCAATCAAAGAGCTGCAAGCTCAAGGTTTTGCACTGCCGGACTACCCTGAGACAGTCACCAGCGACGCCGACAAAGAAGCCAAGGCGCGTTACGACAAAATCAAGGGCAGCGCCGTGAACCCGGTCCTGCGTGAAGGCAACTCCGACCGTCGCGCGCCGCTGTCGGTCAAGAACTACGCACGCAAGCACCCGCACAAAATGGGCGCCTGGGCCAAAGACTCCAAGTCCCACATCGCACACATGAGCACCGGCGATTTCTACGGCAGCGAAAAAGCCGCCCTGATCGACGCCGCTGACGCCGTGAAAATCGAACTGATCGCTCAAGACGGCACCGCCACCGTCCTGAAAGAAAAGACCAGCGTACAAGCCGGCGAGATCCTCGATTGCGCGGTATTGAGCAAAAACGCCCTGCGCAGCTTCATCGCAGCCGAAATTGAAGACGCCAAGGCACAAGGCGTGCTGCTGTCGGTTCACTTGAAAGCCACCATGATGAAGGTCTCCGACCCGATCATGTTCGGCCAGATCGTTGCCGAGTTCTATAAAGACGCACTGGCCAGGCACGCTGACGTGCTGGCACAGATCGGCTTCAACCTGAACAACGGCATCGGCGACCTGTACGCTCGCATCAAGGCCTTGCCTGCCGAGCAGCAAGCGGCCATCGAAGCTGACATCCAGGCGGTCTACGCCGTTCGCCCTTCCCTGGCGATGGTCAACTCCGACAAAGGCATCACCAACCTGCACGTGCCGAGCGACGTCATCGTCGACGCCTCGATGCCGGCGATGATCCGTGACTCCGGCAAGATGTGGGGCACCGACGGCCAGCTGCACGACACCAAGGCCGTGATCCCGGATCGCTGCTACGCCACCATCTACCAGGCTGTGATCGAAGATTGCAAAGCCAACGGTGCGTTCGATCCAACCACCATGGGCAGCGTGCCGAACGTGGGCCTGATGGCGAAGAAAGCCGAAGAGTACGGCTCCCACGACAAGACCTTCCAGATCAAGGCTGACGGCGTTGTTCGCGTCACCGACAGCAAGGGCAACCTGCTGATGGAACAGGCTGTCGAGGCCGGCGACATCTTCCGCATGTGCCAGACCAAAGACGCGCCGATCCAGGACTGGGTCAAACTGGCCGTCAACCGTGCTCGTGCAAGCGCGACCCCGGCGATCTTCTGGCTGGACCCGATGCGCGCCCACGACGGCGTGGTGATCGAGAAAGTTCAGGCTTACCTGAAGGATCACGACACCGCCGGCCTGGACATCCAGATCATGGCGCCGGTCGACGCGATGAAGTACACCCTGCAGCGCACCCGCGCAGGCAAAGACACCATCTCGGTGACCGGCAACGTACTGCGCGACTACCTGACCGACCTGTTCCCGATCATGGAACTGGGCACCAGCGCCAAGATGCTGTCGATCGTGCCGCTGATGAACGGCGGTGGCCTGTTTGAAACCGGCGCCGGCGGTTCGGCTCCGAAGCACGTTCAGCAACTGCTGGAAGAAAACTTCCTGCGTTGGGATTCGCTGGGTGAATTCCTGGCCCTGGCTGCGTCCCTGGAACACCTGGGCGTGACCTACAACAACCCCAAGGCGCTGGTTCTGGCCAAGACCCTGGACCAGGCCACCGGCCAGTTCCTGGACAACAACAAGTCGCCATCGCGCAAAGTCGGCAACATCGACAACCGCGGCAGCCACTTCTACCTGGCGCTGTACTGGGCTCAAGCCCTGGCTGCCCAGACCGAAGACGCTGCACTGCAAGCGCAGTTCGCGACCCTGGCCAAGACCCTGACCGAGAACGAGGCGACCATCGTTGCCGAACTCAATGCCGTTCAGGGCAAGCCAGTCGACATCGGCGGTTACTACCACGCCGACGCCGAGCTGATCAGCAAGGCCATGCGCCCAAGCGCGACCTTCAACGCGGCGGTAGCTGCGCTGGTGTAAGGTTGTAAGGGAATATCACAAACCCCGGCCCTGTGCCGGGGTTTGTGTTTTCAGAATTCACACAAACCCATTGTAGGAGTGAGCCTGCTCGCGATAGCGTCATGTCAGCCAATATTGATGTCACTGACATACCGCCATCGCGAGCAGGCTCACTCCTACATTGGACTGTGTTTCAACTTTGGAATTTGAGGACATCTCATGGACTGGAAACCCCACATCACCGTCGCCACCATCGTCGAAGACAACGGCCGCTTCCTGATGGTCGAAGAACTCAAGCACGGGCGCGCAGTGCTCAATCAACCTGCCGGCCACCTGGACCCGAACGAAACCCTGACCGAAGCCGCCGTGCGCGAAACACTGGAGGAAACCGGCTGGGACGTCGAACCCACCGGCGTACTGGGCATTTACCTCTACACCGCCCCGAGCAACGGCGTGACCTACCAGCGGGTCTGCTTCATCGCAAAACCACTGAAACACCACCCGGATTATCAACTGGACGACGGCATCGTCGGCGCCAAGTGGTTGACCCGCGAGGAATTAATCGAGCAGCGCGACAACTGGCGCAGTGAACTGATCATCCGCTGCATCGACGACTATCTGGCAGGTCAACGCTTCGGCCTCGAATTGATCCGTCCTTCTCTTTAGCCATGCAGGCTCCAGCCTGTTAGAATCGCGTCCTTTTTCAAGACACTCATTGAATCCCTATGCGTGATCCAGCCCCTTCTGACACACAAAAGAAGCGCGTCATTGTCGGCATGTCCGGCGGCGTGGACTCTTCCGTTTCCGCCCTCCTGCTGATCGAGCAGGGTTATGAGGTGGAAGGCCTGTTCATGAAGAACTGGGAAGAAGACGATGGAACGGAATACTGCACCGCCATGGATGACCTGGCGGACGCCCAGGCCGTGTGCGACAAGATTGGCATCAAGCTGCACACCGCCAACTTCGCCGCCGAGTACTGGGACAACGTGTTCGAGCATTTCCTGGCCGAATACAAGGCCGGTCGCACGCCGAACCCGGACATCCTGTGCAACCGCGAAATCAAGTTCAAGGCGTTCCTCGACTACGCCATGATGCTGGGCGCCGACCTGATCGCCACCGGCCACTACGTGCGTCGCCGCGACATCGATGGCCGCACCGAACTGCTCAAGGGCCTGGACCCGAACAAGGACCAGAGCTACTTCCTGCACGCCGTCGGCGGTGAACAGATCGCCAAGACTCTGTTCCCGGTCGGCGAGCTGGAAAAACCGCAAGTGCGCGCCATTGCCGAGAAATACGAATTGGCGACCGCGAAGAAAAAGGACTCCACCGGAATCTGCTTTATCGGCGAACGCCGCTTCAGCGACTTCCTCAAGCAGTACCTGCCGGCGCAACCGGGCGAGATCAAGACCACCGAAGGTGAAATCATCGGCCGCCACCACGGCCTGATGTACCACACCATCGGCCAGCGCCAGGGCCTGGGCATTGGCGGACTGAAAGATGCCAGCGACGAGCCGTGGTACGTGCTGATCAAGGACCTGGAACACAACGAGCTGATCGTTGGCCAGGGCAATGATCACCCGTGGCTGTTCTCCCGCGCCCTGCTCGCTTCGGACATCTATTGGGTCAACCCGATCGATCTGAGCCAGCCACGCAAGCTGACCGCCAAGGTTCGTTATCGCCAGAGCGACCAGCCGTGCATCCTGGAAAAAACCGCCACCGGTTATCGCGCGACCTTCGATGACCCGCAACGCGCGGTCACTCCAGGCCAGTCCGTGGTGTTCTACGACGGTGAAATCTGCCTCGGCGGCGGCGTGATTGAAGTCGCCGAGCCGTGGACGAGCAAGGGCCAGGCCCAATGAACCCGATTCAGGAGCAACTGACGGCACTGGGCGGCGTGTTTCTCGCCGCGGTGCTGGTGGACAGGATCGCCAAGACCGGCCAGACCAACGAAGCCGGCCTGACCTGCATGCTCGGCAGCCTGCTGATTCGCGACCCCAAGGACACACTGGAAGTCTATGGCGGCGACGACATCAACCTGCGTGAAGGCTACCGTGCGCTGATCGGCGCCCTCGAACGCGACCCGAGCGCCCTGCAGCGCGAGCCGCTGCGCTACGCCCTGGCCATGCTCGGCCTTGAGCGTCAGCTGGCCAAGCGCAACGACATGCTCGACGTGATCGGCAAACGCCTGCCGCAGATTCAGTCCCAGGTGGAACACTTCGGCCCGGCCCACGAAAACGTGGTCGCCGCCTGCGGCGCGCTGTACCAGGACACCCTGAGCACCCTGCGCCAACGCATCCAGGTGCACGGTGACATGCGCAACCTGCAACAACCGAGCAACGCCTCGAAAATTCGCGCCCTGCTGCTGGCCGGCATTCGTTCGGCGCGCCTGTGGCGGCAATTGGGCGGTCATCGCTGGCAGCTGGTGATCAGCCGTCGCAAATTGCTCAAAGAGCTTTACCCCTTGATGCGTAACGAATAACCCGCATCGACAGAACAGAACTCAGCAATACGCGTAATACGCCGGTCAGTTGGCGACGGACCGGCGGATTTTTTCATGTATGATACGCGCCCCATTTCGTTGCCCGACTGTCCGAGAACACCCCATGCAGCTCTCTTCGCTCACTGCGGTTTCCCCTGTTGACGGCCGCTACGCCGGCAAAACCCAGGCCCTGCGCCCAATTTTCAGCGAGTACGGCCTGATCCGTGCCCGCGTTCTGGTTGAAGTGCGCTGGCTCCAGCGCCTGGCCGCTCACCCTGCCATCAGTGAAGTGCCGGCGTTCTCCGCGCAAGCCAACGCTGTGCTCAACACCCTGGCGGAAAACTTCTCTCTGGAGCACGCCGAGCGCGTCAAAGAGATCGAGCGCACCACCAACCACGACGTCAAGGCCATCGAGTACCTGCTCAAAGAGCAAGCGGCCAAGCTGCCGGAACTGGCCAAGGTCAGCGAGTTCATCCACTTTGCCTGCACCAGCGAGGACATCAACAACCTGTCCCACGCCCTGATGCTGCGCGAAGGCCGTGATGACGTAATGCTGCCGCTGATGCGCCAGACCGCCAACGCCATCCGCGAACTGGCGATCCGTTTCGCCGACGTGCCGATGCTGTCGCGCACCCACGGTCAACCGGCCTCGCCGACCACCCTGGGCAAAGAACTGGCGAACGTGGTTTACCGTCTGGAGCGTCAGATCGCTCAGGTCGCCGCCGTTCCGCTGCTGGGCAAGATCAACGGCGCTGTCGGCAACTACAACGCCCACCTGTCGGCCTACCCTGAGATCGACTGGGAAGCCAACGCCCGCGCCTTCATCGAAGACGAGCTGGGCCTGGGCTTCAACCCGTACACCACGCAGATCGAACCGCACGACTACATTGCCGAGCTGTTCGACGCGATCGCTCGCTTCAACACCATCCTGATCGACTTCGACCGCGACATCTGGGGCTACATCTCCCTGGGTTATTTCAAACAGCGCACCATCGCTGGCGAAATCGGTTCGTCGACCATGCCGCACAAGGTCAACCCGATCGACTTCGAAAACTCCGAAGGCAACCTGGGTATCGCCAATGCACTGTTCCAGCACCTGGCGAGCAAGCTGCCGATCTCCCGCTGGCAGCGCGACCTGACCGACTCCACCGTACTGCGCAACCTCGGCGTCGGCTTCGCCCACAGCGTGATCGCGTATGAAGCGAGCCTGAAAGGCATCAGCAAGCTTGAGCTCAACGAGCAGAAGATTGCCGCTGACCTGGACGCCTGCTGGGAAGTATTGGCCGAGCCGATCCAGACCGTGATGCGTCGCTACAACATCGAAAACCCGTACGAAAAGCTGAAAGAACTGACCCGCGGCAAGGGCATCAGCCCGCAAGCGCTGCAGACTTTCATCGACGGGCTGGACATGCCGGCCGCCGCCAAGGCCGAGCTGAAATTGCTCACCCCGGCGAACTACATCGGCAACGCTGTAGAACAAGCCAAGCGCATCTGATCGACCGCTAGACCCTTTTAAGACGCCCGGCCGCGCCGGGCGTTTTTATTCCCGTCTGAAAAGTGCATTTTTTCAATAGGTTACACATGAATCCTGATATTCCTCTTCAACTTCTGGGCGGCATCACGGCACGGGAATTCCTGCGCGACTACTGGCAGAAAAAGCCGCTGTTGATCCGTCAGGCGATTCCTGATTTCGAAAGCCCGATCGACGCCGACGAACTGGCCGGCCTGGCGCTGGAAGAAGAAGTCGAATCGCGACTGATCATCGAGAATGGCGAGCGCCCGTGGGAACTGCGTCGCGGCCCGTTCGCCGAAGATGAGTTCAGCAAGCTGCCTGAAACTGACTGGACCCTGCTGGTTCAAGCCGTGGATCAGTTCGTCCCGGAAGTCAGCGAACTGCTGGAAAACTTCCGCTTTCTGCCGAGCTGGCGCATCGACGACGTGATGATCAGCTACGCCGCGCCAGGTGGCAGCGTTGGTCCGCACTTCGACAACTACGACGTGTTCCTGCTGCAAGGCCACGGCAAGCGCAACTGGAAGATCGGCCAGATGTGCAACACCGAGAGCCCGATGCTGACCCATGCCGACCTGCGCATCCTCTCCGAATTCGAAGCCACCGATGAATGGGTGCTGGAACCGGGCGACATGCTCTACCTGCCACCGCGCCTGGCCCACTGCGGCGTTGCCGTTGATGAATGCATGACCTACTCGGTCGGCTTCCGTGCACCGAGCGCTGCTGAAGTGCTGACCCATTTCACGGACTTCCTCAGCCAGTTCCTGTCGGACGAAGAACGCTACACCGACGCCGACGCCTTGCCGACTGCCGATCCTCACCAGATCCAGCGCGACGCACTCGACCGCTTGAAAGGCCTGCTGGCCGAGCACATGAGCGACGAGCGCCTGCTGCTGACCTGGTTCGGCCAGTTCATGACCGAGCCACGCTACCCGGAACTGGTGGTGGGCCCGGAAGACGTCGAAGAAGAGGACTTCATGTCCGCCCTGGAGCAAGGCGCGATCCTGATTCGCAACCCGAGCGCACGCCTGGCGTGGTCTGAAGTCGATGACGACCTGCTGCTGTTCGCCAGCGGCCAGAGCCGTTACCTGCCGGGCAAACTGCGCGAACTGCTGAAGATGATCTGCGCTGCCGACGCACTGCACGCCGACAACCTTGGCGACTGGCTGAGCGACGAAGACGGTCGCGGCCTGCTGTGCGAACTGGTCAAGCAAGGAAGCCTGGGGTTTGCCGATGAATAAGATTCACGTACGTGTCGCAGACTGGCAGAAGGACAACGCCGAGATCCGGCGCATTCGTGAGACGGTGTTCGTCGCCGAGCAATCCGTTCCGCCAGAATTGGAATGGGACGCCGATGACATTGATGCAGTGCATTTCCTCGCTTACGAAGGCGACTTTCCCATCGGCACCGCCCGCCTGCTGCCCGATGGGCACGTCGGCCGGGTGTCGGTACTCAAGGACTGGCGCGGCCTGAAAGTCGGCGATGCGCTGATGCAAGCGGTCATCGGTGAAGCCGAAGAGCGCGGGTTGAAGCAGCAGATGCTCAGCGCCCAGGTACAAGCCACGGCGTTCTATGAGCGCATGGGCTTTCACATGGTCAGTGAGGAATTCCTGGAAGCCGGGATTCCACATGTGGACATGGTGCGGCACTCGGCCTGATACCGAGGTGCCCCCAATCGCGAGCAGGCTCGCTCCTACAAGGATTGCGCTAGACCTTGTAGGAGTGAGCCCGCTCGCGATGAGGCCCTGAAGAACACCACAAAACGCCCCGCCATCCCCGGATGCCGGGGCGTTTTGCTGTCTACCATTCAACTTGCCCCATCCCGGGCCGACAAAGTGGCACTATCAATACTTGTAGGAGCGAGCTTGCTCGCGATGGACTTGAGAGCGCCGCGGGGTATCAGGCATCACGCATTATCGTTGACGACCATCGCGAGCAAGCTCGCTCCTACACACACCACAAAGCCGGAGATAACGGATATGTCCCTACGCACCCTGCTAACCACGCTGCTGGTGACCTGCAGTTTTTCGGTCTTGGCGGCCACCGAAATCGTGCCCCTGAACTACCGCACCAGCGCCGATCTGCTACCGGTGGCGCAGGACTTCGTCGGCAAGGAAGGCCAGGTGAGCGCCTACGGCAATCGACTCATCGTCAACGCCGATCAGCGCAAGATCGACGAACTTAAAGCCCTTCTTTCGCAACTCGACACCGCACCCAAGCGCCTGCTGATCACCGTCGATACCAGCGACAACAACGTCCAGGGTGACCAGGGTTATTCGGTGAATGGCGCCAAGCCAAGCCAGACCCGCATCATCAACTACAGCACCGACAGCCGCGACGGCGGCATTCAGCAAGTGCAGGCCAGCGAAGGCGCGCCGGCACTGATCCAGGTCGGCCAGAGCGTGCCGCTGACCAGTTCGCAGACCGATTCCTACGGCGACCTGCGCAGCCAGACCGAATACCGCAACGTCACCCAGGGCTTCTACGTCACCGCAAACGTCACCGGCGACATCGTTCACCTGTCGATCAGCACCAACCGTGACCGCATGAGCCAGGAACGTCCCGATGTAGTGAACGTACAAAGCACCGACACAACCGTCACCGGCCACCTCGGTGAGTGGATCCTGCTGGCCGGGGTCAACGGCCAGACTCAGGCCGACAAACAGGGCCAGACCCGCAGCTACTCGACCCAGAGCCGCAACGACATGACACTGCGGGTGAAAGTCGACACCCTGGACTAAAGCACCAAAAACTGACTGACGAGTCGTATTAGACCAAAGATGTAGTGCCTAAAAAAAAGCACTACAAAACGTTTGACGAGCCAAAAAAGCAAAGGCATGATGGCCTCGCTCCCGCTAATCAGAGGCCCTGGCAAGGGCCTTCGAAGCGATGTTCGCACCTACCCCGCGAACCGCTTCGTGTCTGTACCGCCCACAAGGTGTGTTTGACGAGGTTGTCGACTGGAACGAAGTTGTCCCGAGGGACGGAAGCGTAATAGGTAACCCGGCACCACACTGTTGTTCGCACCAAGGCCCACGACGCCCGAATGCGCCCGCAGTTCGCCTTTACCTGCTCACTTCCCCTCGAGCCCATCGTTCATCCCGTCGCCCTCCCCGCCGAATCCGACTTGACCGCTTAAGCTTCTGGTCAGCGAGCGCAGGAATTTTCCACCGCAGAACAACTTTTCATAAAGACGCGACGAGGTTTATCTCCCATGGCACTGACACGCGAACAGCAAATTGCAGCCCTCGAAAAAGACTGGGCTGAAAACCCGCGCTGGAAAGGCGTGACACGCACTTACTCCGCTGCTGACGTCGTCCGCCTGCGTGGCTCGGTTCAACCTGAGCACACCTTTGCAAAAATGGGCGCCGAGAAGCTGTGGAACCTGGTCACCCAGGGTGCCAAGCCGGCCTTCCGTCCTGAGAAAGATTTCGTCAACTGCATGGGCGCCCTGACCGGCGGCCAGGCTGTGCAACAAGTCAAGGCCGGCATCCAGGCAATCTACCTGTCGGGCTGGCAAGTGGCTGCGGACAACAACTCCGCCGAATCGATGTACCCGGACCAGTCGCTGTACCCGGTGGACTCGGTTCCAACCGTGGTCAAGCGCATCAACAACTCGTTCCGTCGTGCCGACCAGATCCAGTGGAAAGCCGGCAAGAACCCGGGCGATGACGGCTACATCGACTACTTCGCACCGATCGTGGCTGACGCCGAAGCCGGTTTCGGCGGCGTACTGAACGCTTACGAGCTGATGAAGAGCATGATCGAAGCAGGCGCCGCCGGCGTTCACTTCGAAGACCAACTGGCTTCCGTGAAGAAATGCGGCCACATGGGCGGCAAGGTACTGGTTCCTACCCAGGAAGCCGTACAGAAGCTGACCGCTGCCCGTCTGGCTGCTGACGTTGCCGGTACTCCGACCATCATCCTGGCTCGTACCGACGCTAACGCCGCCGACCTGCTGACTTCGGACTGCGACCCGTACGACCAGCCATTCGTGACTGGCGAACGTACCCAGGAAGGTTTCTACAAAGTGCGCGCCGGTCTGGACCAGGCCATCGCTCGCGGCCTGGCCTACGCTCCGTACGCCGACCTGATCTGGTGTGAAACCGCCAAGCCGGATCTGGACGAGGCTCGTCGCTTCGCTGAAGCGATCAAGAAGGAATACCCGGACCAACTGCTGTCGTACAACTGCTCGCCTTCCTTCAACTGGAAGAAAAACCTGGACGACGCGACCATCGCCAAGTTCCAGCGCGAACTGTCCGCCATGGGCTACAAGCACCAGTTCATCACCCTGGCCGGCATTCACAACATGTGGCACAGCATGTTCAACCTGGCGCACGACTACGCCCGCAACGACATGACTGCCTACGTGAAGCTGCAAGAGCAGGAGTTCGCTGACGCCGCCAAGGGTTACACCTTCGTGGCTCACCAGCAGGAAGTGGGCACCGGCTACTTCGACGACATGACCACTGTGATCCAGGGTGGCTCGTCTTCGGTAACCGCACTGACCGGTTCGACTGAAGAAGAACAGTTCCACTGATCGGCTTCGCTTGAGCAAACGGCCGTTGCGGACCCATTAGAAACCGCAACGCCGCAAATCTGACGCCCCGACTGGTTCGGGGCGTTTTTTTGCCTGCGATTCAACAAACACCGCACCTCCCCTGTAGGAGCGAGCCTGCTCGCGATGGTCGCGAACGATAACGCGCGAAACCTGACTCCCAGCGGTGCTCTTGAGTTTTTCGCGAGCAAGCTCGCTCCTACAGGGGACGGTGGTGCCCGCAGCAAATCATTGATCCAGAGCGCTACGACCGTCAGAAAAACCCGCTAAAACGCTCACCGCCGCTACTTGCTGTAACGCCCTTATAAGTCAACTTCCCGAGTATCCGAAGGACTAGCAGTTTAAAAACCGCGTCAAACAGTATTGATTATCATTTATCAATAACAATGTTCGTTACATTCCCTACAAAACATAATTGACGAAATGCCGGCTAATGCCCGAGCCGCAAGGCCTGCGGGGGTTTTGAAGCGCGCTATGTCCTTATTCCTATAATAAATTTCGCTACAGGAATTTTACTTGCCGGGTGTTTAGCCATAAAATCAGCGGGATTGATTGCTGCGACATATCGTCACTGCTTTTGTTTCTTTTCAAGCTCAGAGACCTTTGCTCTCTGTTAAGGATTACCAGCATGCCCGAAGCGACAGGACTCATGGCCCACAACTGGGGCTTTGCCATTTTCCTTCTAGGCGTCGTCGGCCTCTGTGCCTTCATGCTGGGCGTCTCCAGCCTCCTCGGGTCAAAAGCCTGGGGCCGCAGCAAAAACGAACCGTTCGAGTCCGGCATGCTACCTACAGGTGGCGCCCGCTTGCGGCTCTCAGCCAAATTCTATCTGGTCGCGATGCTCTTCGTGATCTTCGATATCGAAGCCCTCTTTCTCTTTGCATGGTCTGTGTCCGTCCGCGAAAGCGGCTGGACCGGATTCGTCGAAGCTCTCGTTTTCATAGCAATTCTGTTGGCAGGCCTTGTCTACCTATTCCGAGTGGGCGCCCTTGACTGGGCTCCGGAAGCTCGGCGCAAGCGGCAAGCGAAGCTGAAACAATGAGGCTTTGGCAATGCAATACAATCTCACCAGGATCGACCCCGATGCTCCTAACGAGCAATATCCGATTGGCCAACGGGAAACCGTTTCCGATCCGTTAGAAGATCAAGTCCACAAAAACATTTTCATGGGCAAGCTCGAAGACGTGCTTAACGGCACGATCAACTGGGGGCGCAAGAACTCCCTGTGGCCGTATAACTTCGGTCTTTCGTGCTGCTACGTGGAAATGACCACCGCCTTCACGGCGCCCCACGACATCGCGCGCTTTGGCGCCGAGGTTATCCGGGCATCGCCGCGTCAGGCGGATTTCATGGTTATCGCCGGTACCTGCTTCATCAAGATGGCGCCGATCATTCAGCGTCTCTACGAGCAAATGCTCGAGCCTAAATGGGTCATCTCCATGGGTTCGTGCGCCAACTCCGGTGGCATGTACGACATCTACTCCGTCGTTCAAGGGGTGGACAAGTTCCTGCCCGTGGACGTCTACGTGCCTGGCTGCCCGCCCCGCCCTGAAGCTTTCCTGCAAGGCCTGATGCTGTTGCAGGAGTCGATTGGCCAGGAGCGTCGTCCACTTTCCTGGGTCGTTGGCGATCAAGGCGTTTATCGCGCCGAGATGCCTTCCGAAAAGGAAAAGCGCCGCGAACAGCGTATTCAGGTAACCAACCTGCGCAGCCCCGACGAAGTCTGATCCAGATCTGCTCCTTAAAAAGAACGAGAACCTGGCTTCATTCTTTACGTTGACCGAAAGCGATAAATAACCATGACTACAGGCAGTGCTCTGTACATCCCGCCTTACAAGGCAGACGACCAGGATGTGGTCGTCGAACTGAACAACCGTTTTGGCCCGGAGGCGTTCACCGCCCAGCCGACCCGCACCGGCATGCCGGTGCTTTGGGTTGCCCGCGCCAGACTCGTCGAAGTGCTGACGTTCCTGCGTAACCTGCCCAAGCCGTACGTCATGCTCTATGACCTGCACGGCGTGGACGAGCGTCTGCGCACCAAGCGTCAAGGGCTGCCGAGCGGCGCCGACTTCTCCGTGTTCTATCACTTGATGTCGATCGAACGTAATAGTGACGTAATGATCAAGGTCGCCTTGTCCGAGAGCGACCTCAGCTTGCCGACCGTCACCAGCATCTGGCCGAACGCCAACTGGTACGAGCGTGAAGTCTGGGACATGTTCGGCATCGACTTCAAAGGTCACCCTCACCTGTCGCGCATCATGATGCCGCCGACCTGGGAAGGTCACCCGCTGCGCAAGGACTTCCCGGCCCGCGCCACCGAGTTCGACCCGTTCACCCTGAACCTGGCCAAGCAGCAGCTCGAAGAAGAGTCCGCGCGCTTCAAGCCGGAAGACTGGGGCATGAAGCGTTCCGGCCCGAACGAGGACTACATGTTCCTCAACCTCGGCCCGAACCACCCGTCCGCCCACGGTGCGTTCCGCATCATCCTGCAACTGGACGGCGAAGAGATCGTCGACTGCGTACCGGACGTCGGTTACCACCACCGTGGTGCCGAGAAGATGGCCGAGCGTCAGTCCTGGCACAGCTTCATCCCGTACACCGACCGTATCGACTACCTCGGCGGCGTGATGAACAACCTGCCGTACGTGCTCTCGGTCGAGAAGCTGGCCGGCATCAAGGTGCCGGAGAAGGTCGACGTCATCCGCATCATGATGGCCGAATTCTTCCGGATCACCAGCCACCTGCTGTTCCTGGGTACCTACATCCAGGACGTCGGCGCCATGACCCCGGTGTTCTTCACCTTCACCGACCGCCAGCGCGCGTACACGGTGATCGAAGCCATTACCGGTTTCCGTCTGCACCCGGCCTGGTACCGCATCGGTGGCGTCGCCCACGATCTGCCGCGCGGTTGGGAAAAACTGGTCAAGGATTTCGTCGAGTGGATGCCCAAGCGTCTGGACGAATACCAGAAAGCCGCACTGGACAACAGCATCCTGCGTGGCCGGACCATCGGCGTCGCCGACTACAACACCAAAGAGGCCCTGGAATGGGGTGTCACCGGTGCCGGCCTGCGTTCGACCGGTTGCGATTTCGACCTGCGTAAAGCGCGCCCGTACTCGGGCTACGAGAACTTCGAATTCGAAGTGCCGCTGGCCGCCAATGGCGATGCCTACGACCGCTGCATCGTGCGTGTCGAGGAGATGCGCCAGAGCATCAGGATCATCGACCAGTGCCTGCGCAACATGCCGGAAGGCCCGTACAAGGCAGATCACCCGCTGACCACGCCGCCGCCGAAAGAGCGCACCCTGCAGCACATCGAAACCTTGATCACGCACTTCCTGCAGGTTTCGTGGGGCCCGGTCATGCCGGCCAACGAATCCTTCCAGATGATCGAAGCGACCAAGGGCATCAACAGTTATTACCTGACGAGCGATGGCGGCACCATGAGCTACCGCACCCGGATTCGTACCCCAAGCTTCCCGCACCTGCAGCAGATCCCTTCGGTGATCAAAGGCAGCATGGTCGCGGACTTGATTGCGTACCTGGGTAGTATCGATTTCGTTATGGCCGACGTGGACCGCTAAGCATGAACAGCACGCTTATCCAGACAGACCGTTTCACCTTGAGTGAAACCGAGCGCTCGGCCATCGAGCACGAGCTGCATCACTACGAAGACCCGCGCGCGGCGTCGATCGAAGCCCTGAAGATCGTCCAGAAGGAACGTGGCTGGGTGCCGGACGGCGCCTTGTACGCCATCGGCGAGATCCTCGGCATCCCGGCCAGCGACGTTGAAGGCGTGGCGACGTTCTATAGCCAGATCTTCCGTCAGCCGGTCGGCCGTCACATCATTCGCGTCTGCGACAGCATGGTCTGCTACATCGGCGGCCACGAGTCCGTGGTCAGCGAAATCCAGAGCAAGCTGGGCATCGGCCTGGGTCAGACCACCACCGATGGTCGTTTCACCCTGCTGCCGGTCTGCTGCCTCGGCAACTGCGACAAGGCGCCGGCGTTGATGATCGACGACGACACTTTCGGTGATGTGCAGCCAGCAGGCGTTGCCAAATTGCTCGAGGGCTACGTATGACCCTGACTTCCTTCGGTCCGGCCAACCGCATCAAGCGTTCGGCCGAAACTCACCCGCTCACCTGGCGTCTGCGTGACGACGGCGAAGCCGTATGGCTCGACGAGTACCAGGCCAAGAACGGTTACGCCGCTGCGCGCAAGGCCTTCGCCGACATGGCTCAGGACGACATCGTCCAGACCGTGAAAGATTCCGGCCTCAAGGGTCGCGGCGGTGCTGGCTTCCCCACTGGCGTGAAGTGGGGCCTGATGCCCAAGGACGAATCCATCAACATCCGCTACCTGCTGTGCAACGCGGATGAAATGGAGCCCAACACCTGGAAAGACCGCATGCTGATGGAGCAACTGCCCCATCTGCTGATCGAAGGCATGCTGATCAGTGCCCGCGCGCTGAAAACCTACCGTGGCTACATCTTCCTGCGTGGCGAGTACACCACCGCCGCCAGGCACCTCAACCGTGCCGTGGAAGAAGCCAAGGCAGCGGGCCTGCTGGGCAAGAACATCCTGGGCAGCGGCTTTGATTTCGAGCTGTTCGTCCACACCGGCGCCGGACGTTACATTTGCGGTGAAGAAACCGCACTGATCAACTCCCTCGAAGGCCGCCGCGCCAACCCGCGCTCCAAACCGCCCTTCCCTGCCGCCGTTGGCGTGTGGGGCAAGCCGACTTGCGTGAACAACGTCGAGACCCTGTGCAACGTGCCGGCGATAATCGCCGACGGCGTGGACTGGTACAAATCGTTGGCTCGCGAAGGCAGTGAAGACATGGGCACCAAGCTCATGGGCTTCTCCGGCAAGGTCAAGAACCCGGGCCTGTGGGAACTGCCGTTCGGCGTCACCGGTCGCGAGCTGTTCGAAGACTACGCCGGCGGCATGCGCGACGGTTACAAGCTCAAGTGCTGGCAGCCTGGCGGCGCCGGTACCGGCTTCCTGTTGCCGGAACACCTGGACGCACAAATGTACGCCGGCGGCATCGCCAAAGTGGGCACCCGCATGGGTACCGGCCTGGCCATGGCGGTGGACGACAGCGTCAACATGGTGTCCCTGCTGCGCAACATGGAGCAGTTCTTCGCCCGCGAGTCCTGTGGCTTCTGCACGCCGTGCCGCGATGGTTTGCCATGGAGCGTCAAGCTCCTGATGGCCATCGAGAACGGTGAAGGCCAGCCAGGCGACATCGAGACCCTGCTGGGTCTGGTTGGTTTCCTCGGCCCAGGCAAGACCTTCTGTGCTCACGCACCGGGCGCCGTGGAGCCGTTGGGCAGCGCAATCAAATACTTCCGTCCAGAGTTCGAAGCCGGTATCGCGCCTGTCAGCGCCGCCGTCCCGCCTCTGGCAAGGCCGATCGTAGTCGGCGCGTAAACGCTTAAAAAAGGCGAAGGGTCCGTGCCCTTCGCTTTTCGTGTGATGACGCCTTTAACGGCTGTGTTGATTCACGCGGATAACAAGATTCCATTAGCCACGCCCGCTGACACCGGGCCAACGAAGAACTTTGAACCATGGCCACTATCCACGTAGACGGCAAAGAGCTCGAAGTCGATGGGGCAGACAACCTGTTACAGGCATGTCTGTCGCTAGGCCTCGATATCCCTTATTTCTGCTGGCACCCTGCCCTCGGCAGCGTTGGCGCTTGCCGCCAGTGCGCGGTCAAGCAGTACACCGACGAAAACGACACCCGTGGTCGTATCGTCATGTCCTGCATGACCCCTGCCACCGACGGCACCTGGATCTCCATCGAAGATGAAGAATCCAAGGCCTTCCGCGCCAGTGTTGTCGAATGGCTGATGACCAACCATCCTCACGACTGCCCGGTCTGTGAAGAAGGCGGTCACTGCCACCTGCAAGACATGACGGTCATGACCGGCCACAACGAGCGCCGTTACCGCTTCACCAAGCGTACCCACCAGAACCAGCAACTGGGCCCGTTCATTTCCCACGAAATGAACCGCTGCATCGCTTGCTACCGCTGCGTGCGCTTCTACAAAGACTACGCCGGCGGCACCGACTTGGGGGTATACGGCGCACACGACAACGTGTACTTCGGACGTGTAGAAGACGGCACCCTGGAAAGCGAGTTCTCCGGCAACCTCACCGAGGTCTGCCCGACCGGTGTGTTCACCGACAAGACTCACTCCGAACGCTACAACCGCAAGTGGGACATGCAGTTCTCGCCGAGCATCTGCCATGGCTGCTCCAGCGGTTGCAACATCTCCCCTGGCGAACGTTACGGCGAACTGCGTCGCATCGAAAACCGCTTCAACGGTTCGGTGAACCAGTACTTCCTGTGCGACCGTGGCCGTTTCGGCTATGGCTACGTCAACCGCGAAGACCGCCCGCGTCAGCCATTGCTGGCCAACGGCACCAAGCTGAGTCTCGACGAAGCGCTGGATAAAGCCGCCGACCTGCTGCGCGGTCGCAACATCGTCGGTATCGGTTCGCCCCGCGCCAGCCTCGAAAGCAACTACGCGTTGCGCGAACTGGTGGGTGCCGAGCACTTCTACTCGGGTATCGAAGCTGCCGAACTGGAACGCATCCGCCTGGTCCTGCAAGTACTGAAAGACAGCCCGCTGCCAGTGCCGAACATGCGCGACATCGAAGACCACGATGCCGTGTTCGTCCTCGGTGAAGACCTGACCCAGACTGCCGCGCGCATGGCCCTGTCCCTGCGTCAATCGGTCAAGGGCAAGGCCGAAGACATGGCCGATGCCATGCGCGTCCAGCCTTGGCTCGACGCCGCCGTGAAGAACATCGGTCAGCACGCGCTGAACCCGCTGTTCATCGCAAGCCTGGCTGAAACCAAGCTCGACGACATCGCCGAAGAGTGCGTTCACGCCGCTCCAGACGACCTGGCCCGCATCGGTTTCGCCGTGGCTCACGCCCTCGACGCTAGCGCACCGGCCGTTGAAGGCCTGGACAGCGAAGCGCTCGAACTGGCCAAGCGCATCGCCGACGCCCTGCTCGCAGCCAAGCGTCCGCTGGTCATCGCCGGTACCTCCCTGGGCTCCAAAGCGTTGATTGAAGCTGCTGCCAACATTGCGAAAGCTCTGAAGCTGCGCGAGAAGAACGGTTCCATCAGCCTGATCGTGCCAGAGGCCAACAGCCTCGGCCTGGCCATGCTCGGTGGCGAATCGGTCGACGCCGCGCTGCAAGCCGTGATCGACGGTAAAGCCGACGCCATCGTCGTGCTGGAAAACGATCTGTACACCCGTACCGACAAGGCCAAGGTCGATGCTGCCCTGAGCGCCGCCAAAGTGCTGATCGTCGCCGACCATCAGAAGACTGCCACCAGCGATCGCGCGCACCTGGTTCTGCCAGCCGCCAGCTTCGCTGAAGGCGACGGCACCCTGGTCAGCCAGGAAGGCCGCGCCCAGCGCTTCTTCCAGGTCTTCGATCCGAAGTACATGGACGCGAGCATCCTGGTTCACGAAGGCTGGCGCTGGCTGCATGCACTGCGCGCAACCCTGCTGAACCAGCCGATTGACTGGACCCAACTGGACCACGCCACCGCTGCCGTCGCTTCCAGCACTTCAATCCTGAATCGCATCGTCGATGCCGCACCGTCCGCCGCGTTCCGCATCAAGGGTATGAAACTGGCCCGTGAACCGCTGCGTTACTCCGGCCGTACCGCCATGCGCGCCGACATCAACGTGCACGAACCGCGTACCCCGCAGGACAAGGACACCGCGTTCGCCTTCTCGATGGAAGGTTACTCGGGCTCGGCCGAACCGCGTCAGCAAGTACCATTCGCCTGGTCTCCGGGCTGGAACTCGCCGCAAGCCTGGAACAAGTTCCAGGACGAAGTCGGTGGTCACATCCGCGCTGGCGACCCGGGCACCCGCCTGATCGAAAGCACTGGTGACTCGCTGAACTGGTTCGCCAGCGCTCCGCGTGCGTTCAACCCAGCTCCTGGTACCTGGCAGGCCGTGCCGTTCTTCCACCTGTTCGGCAGCGAAGAGAACTCTTCGAAAGCCGCTCCGGTTCAGGAACGCATCCCGGCTGCTTATGTTGCTCTGGCCAGGTCCGAAGCCGACCGCCTGGGTGTCAATGACGGCGCCATGCTGAGCCTGAACGTGGCTGGCCAGACCCTGCGTCTGCCGCTGCGCATCAATGAAGAACTGGGTGCTGGTCTGGTGGCATTGCCTGCGGGCATCGCCGGCATTCCGCCAGCGATCTTTGGCAAATCCGTTGACGGTCTGCAGGAGGCAGCTCAATGACCTTGTTCACTCCTGAAGTGATCGACGTGATCATCGCGGTCCTCAAGGCCGTGGTGATTCTGCTCGCCGTGGTGGTTTGCGGTGCCCTGCTGAGCTGGGTCGAGCGTCGTCTGCTCGCCCTCTGGCAGGACCGTTACGGTCCGAACCGCGTCGGCCCGTTCGGCGCGTTCCAGATCGCCGCCGACATGATCAAGATGTTCTTCAAGGAAGACTGGACCCCGCCGTTCGCCGACAAAGTGATCTTCACTTTGGCGCCGGTCGTGGCCATGAGCGCCTTGCTGATTGCCTTCGCAATCATCCCGATCACCCCGACCTGGGGTGTCGCGGACATCAACATCGGCATCCTGTTCTTCTTCGCCATGGCTGGCCTGTCGGTCTACGCGGTGCTGTTCGCCGGCTGGTCGAGCAACAACAAGTTCGCCCTGTTGGGCAGCCTGCGGGCCTCGGCGCAAACCGTGTCGTACGAAGTGTTCATGGGCCTGTCGCTGATGGGCATCGTGATCCAGGTCGGCTCGTTCAACATGCGCGACATCGTTGAGTATCAAGCGCAGAATCTGTGGTTCGTCATTCCGCAGATCTTCGGTTTCCTGACCTTCTTCATCGCTGGCGTCGCCGTGACTCACCGTCACCCGTTCGACCAGCCGGAAGCGGAACAGGAACTGGCCGACGGTTACCACATTGAATACGCCGGCATGAAATGGGGCATGTTCTTCGTCGGCGAGTACATCGGCATCGTGCTGATCTCGGCGCTGCTGGTGACCTTGTTCTTCGGTGGCTGGCACGGTCCGTTCGGCATCCTGCCGCAGATCCCGTTCATCTGGTTCGCGTTGAAAACCGCGTTCTTCATCATGTTCTTCATCCTGCTGCGCGCCTCGATTCCGCGCCCACGGTATGACCAAGTGATGGATTTCAGCTGGAAGTTCTGCCTGCCGCTGACCCTCGTCAACATGCTGGTGACCGCTGCGATCGTGTTGCTCAACACGCCCGCCGTCGCGGCTCAGTGAGGATAGAATCATGAAGTACATTTTTGACATCGTGCATGGCTTCTACACCCAGCTTCGCAGCCTGGTGATGATTTTCGGCCACGCCTTCCGCAAGCGCGACACGCTGCAGTACCCGGAAGAACCGGTCTACCTGCCGCCGCGCTACCGTGGGCGTATCGTCCTGACCCGCGACCCCGACGGCGAAGAGCGTTGTGTAGCGTGCAACCTGTGCGCCGTGGCGTGCCCGGTCGGTTGCATCTCGCTGCAGAAAGCTGAAACCGAAGACGGTCGCTGGTACCCGGACTTCTTCCGCATCAACTTCTCGCGCTGCATTTTCTGCGGCCTCTGCGAGGAAGCCTGCCCGACCACCGCGATCCAGCTGACGCCGGATTTCGAAATGGCCGAGTTCAAACGTCAGGACCTGGTTTACGAGAAAGAAGATCTGCTGATCTCCGGCCCCGGCAAAAACCCTGATTACAACTTCTATCGTGTTGCAGGTATGGCGATTGCCGGTAAGCCGAAAGGCTCCGCGCAGAATGAAGCCGAACCGATCAACGTGAAGAGCTTGCTGCCTTAAGGAAGAAAGATGGAATTCGCTTTCTATTTCGCATCGGGTATCGCTGTGGTGTCCACGCTTCGCGTGATCACCAACACCAACCCTGTGCACGCCCTGCTCTACCTGATCATTTCGCTGATCGCCGTGGCGATGACGTTCTTCGCCCTCGGCGCACCGTTTGCCGGTGTCCTGGAAGTGATCGCCTACGCTGGCGCCATCATGGTGCTGTTCGTGTTCGTGGTGATGATGCTGAACCTGGGGCCGGCCTCGGCTCAGCAAGAGCGCGCCTGGCTCAAGCCCGGTATCTGGGGCGGCCCGGTCCTCCTCGCCGCGCTGCTGCTGGTGGAACTGCTGTATGTGCTGTTCTCCCACCAGACCGGTGAAGCCATCGGCCACACCACCGTAGACGCCAAGGCCGTGGGCATCAGCCTGTTCGGTCCTTACCTGCTGGTGGTCGAACTCGCCTCGATGCTGCTGCTCGCCGCAGCCGTCACGGCGTTCCATTTGGGCCGTAACGAAGCCAAGGAGCAATGACGATGCCTGCTATCCCCATGGAGCATGGTCTGGCGGTCGCCGGCATCCTGTTCTGCCTCGGTCTGGTCGGCCTGATGGTCCGCCGCAACATCCTCTTCGTGCTGATGAGCCTGGAGGTCATGATGAATGCCTCTGCTTTGGCGTTCATCGTTGCCGGTAGCCGCTGGGCGCAGCCGGATGGACAGATCATGTTCATCCTGGTGATCAGCCTGGCAGCCGCCGAGGCCAGTATTGGCCTGGCGATCCTGCTGCAACTGTATCGCCGCTTCCACACGCTCGATATCGACGCTGCCAGTGAGATGCGCGGATGAACCTACTCTTTCTGACTTTCGTATTCCCTCTCATTGGTTTCCTGCTGCTGTCGTTCTCACGCGGCCGCATTTCGGAAAACCTGGCTGCGCTGATCGGCGTCGGCTCCATCGGTCTGTCGGCGATCGTTACCGCCTACGTGATCTGGCAGTTCAACGTCGCCCCGCCGGAAGGCGGCCACTACACCCAGGTGTTGTGGCAGTGGATGGCGGTGGAAGGCTTCACGCCGAACTTCGCGCTGTATCTGGACGGCCTGTCGCTGACCATGCTCGGCGTGGTGGTTGGCGTCGGCTTCCTGATCCACCTGTTCGCGTCCTGGTACATGCGCGGTGAAGACGGTTACTCGCGCTTCTTCGCCTACACCAACCTGTTTATCGCCAGCATGCTGTTCCTGGTGCTGGGCGATAACCTGTTGTTCCTGTACTTCGGCTGGGAAGGCGTGGGCCTGTGCTCGTACCTGTTGATCGGTTTCTACTACAGCAACCGCAACAACGGTAACGCGGCACTCAAGGCCTTCATCGTGACCCGTATCGGTGACGTGTTCATGGCCATCGGCCTGTTCATTCTGTTTGCCCAGCTGGGCACGCTGAACGTTCAGGAACTGCTGGTGCTGGCTCCGCAGAAATTCCAGTCCGGCGACTTCTGGATGGTCATGGCCACCCTGATGCTGCTGGGCGGCGCTGTCGGTAAATCCGCGCAACTGCCGCTGCAAACCTGGCTGGCGGACGCGATGGCCGGCCCGACTCCGGTTTCGGCACTGATCCACGCCGCAACCATGGTGACCGCTGGCGTCTACCTGATCGCCCGTACCCACGGCCTGTTCACCCTGGCGCCGGAAATCCTGCACCTGGTGGGCATCGTTGGCGGTGTGACCCTGGTTCTCGCCGGTTTCGCAGCCCTGGTCCAGACCGACATCAAGCGTATCCTCGCCTACTCGACCATGAGCCAGATCGGCTACATGTTCCTGGCCCTGGGCGTCGGTGCCTGGGACGGCGCGATCTTCCACCTGATGACCCACGCCTTCTTCAAGGCCCTGCTGTTCCTTGCGTCCGGTTCGGTGATCGTTGCCTGCCACCACGAGCAGAACATCTTCAAGATGGGCGGTCTGTGGAAGAAGCTGCCACTGGCCTACGCCAGCTTCATCGTCGGCGGCGCGGCCCTGGCGGCCCTGCCACTGGTTACCGCGGGTTTCTACTCCAAGGACGAAATCCTCTGGGAAGCGTTCGCCAGCGGCAACAACGGTCTGCTCTATGCCGGTCTGGTCGGCGCGTTCATGACGTCGCTCTACACCTTCCGCCTGATCTTCATCGCGTTCCACGGTGAAGTGAAGACCGAAGCCCACGCCGGTCACGGCATCGCCCACTGGCTGCCACTGTCGGTGCTGATCGTATTGTCCACCGCCATCGGCGCGATGATCGTTCCACCACTGCACGGCGTGCTGCCGGAAAGCGTCGGCCATGCCGGCGGCGAAGCCAAGCACAGCCTGGAAATCGCCTCGGGCGCCATTGCCCTGGCCGGTATCCTGCTGGCTGCCCTGCTGTTCCTCGGCAAGCGTCGCTTCGTCACCGCCGTCGCCAACAGCGGCATCGGCCGTTTCCTCTCGGCCTGGTGGTTCGCTGCCTGGGGCTTCGACTGGATCTACGACAAACTGTTCGTCAAGCCGTACCTGGCGATCAGCCACATCCTGCGCAAAGACCCGCTCGACCAGACCATCGGTCTGATCCCGCGCATGGCCAAAGGCGGTCACACCGCCCTGAGCCGTACCGAGACCGGTCAACTGCGTTGGTACGCCGCCTCGATGGCTGCTGGTGCCGTGCTGGTCATCGGCGCCGTCGTGCTGGTAGCGGTCTGATATGAACCTTGCGAATTTGCGAAAGGAAACGAACCCGTCATGATTCTGCCTTGGCTAATCCTGATCCCCTTCATCGGCGGCCTGCTGTGCTGGATGGGTGAGCGCTTCGGCGCCACCCTCCCCCGCTGGATTGCGCTGATCACCATGTCCCTGTTGCTCTCCCTCGGCCTCTGGCTGTGGGCCAACGGCGATTATTCTTTTGCCCCGGCGCCTGGCGCCGACCCGACCTGGGCGCTTGAGTTCAAGCACGTCTGGATCCAGCGCTTCGGCATCAACGTGCACCTGGCCCTCGACGGCCTGTCGCTGTTGATGATCATGCTGACCGGTCTGCTGGGTGTGCTCTCGGTACTCTGCTCGTGGAAAGAGATCCAGCGTCACGTGGGCTTCTTCCACCTGAACCTGATGTGGATCCTGGGCGGTGTCGTCGGCGTGTTCCTGGCCCTCGACCTGTTCATGTTCTTCTTCTTCTGGGAAATGATGCTGGTGCCGATGTACTTCCTCATCGCGCTCTGGGGTCACAGTTCTTCGGACGGCAAGAAAACCCGGATCTACGCGGCGACCAAGTTCTTCATCTTCACTCAGGCTTCCGGCCTGATCATGCTGGTGGCGATCCTGGGCCTGGTACTGGTCAACTTCAACGACACCGGCGTGATTACCTTCAACTACGCCGACCTGTTGAAGACCAAGATGTCGATGACCACCGAGTACATCCTGATGCTCGGTTTCTTCATCGCCTTCGCGGTCAAGCTGCCGGTCGTGCCGTTCCACTCCTGGTTGCCTGACGCTCACGCCCAGGCGCCGACCGCAGGTTCCGTCGACCTCGCCGGTATCTTGCTGAAGACCGCGGCCTACGGCCTGCTGCGTTTCGCCCTGCCGCTGTTCCCGAATGCTTCGGCCGAGTTCGCGCCGTTTGCGATGGCCCTGGGTCTGATCGGGATCTTCTACGGTGCATTCCTGGCGTTCGCGCAAACCGACATCAAGCGTCTGATTGCCTTCTCGTCCGTTTCCCACATGGGCTTCGTACTGATCGGCATCTACTCCGGCAGCCAACTGGCGCTGCAGGGTGCGGTGATGCAGATGCTGGCCCACGGCCTGTCGGCGGCGGCACTCTTTATCCTGAGTGGCCAGCTGTACGAACGCACCCACACCCGCGACATGCGTGAAATGGGTGGCCTGTGGTCGAAGATCGCTTACCTGCCGGCCCTCAGCCTGTTCTTCGCTGCCGCGTCCCTGGGCTTGCCGGGTACCGGTAACTTCGTCGGCGAGTTCCTGATCCTGATCGGCACCTTCCCGATCGCTCCATGGGTCACCATCATCGCCACGTCCGGCCTGGTGTTCGGTTCGGTCTATTCGCTGATCATGATCCACCGTGCGTACTTCGGTCCGGCCAAATCGGACGCAGTTCTGCATGGCATGGACGGTCGCGAAATGATCATGGTGGTCGGTCTGGCTGCGCTGCTGATCTACATCGGCGTGTACCCACAACCGTTCCTCGATACCTCTGCCGCTACGATGCATGGCGTGCAGCAGTGGCTCGGCACCGCCTTCACTCAACTCGCTTCGGCCCGGTAAGAGCGCTATGGAATTCACGACTCAACACTTTATCGCGCTAGCGCCGTTGTTGATCACCAGCGCCACGATCATCGTGGTGATGCTGGCGATCGCCTGGCGCCGCAACCACTCCCAGACCTTCCTGCTGTCCGTGGCGGGTCTGAACCTGGCACTGCTGTCGATCCTGCCTGCCTTGAAAGTCGCGCCATTGGCCGTGACCCCACTGCTGCAGATCGACAGCTTCGCCTGCCTGTACATGGCGCTGATCCTGGTCGCCACCCTCGCTTGTGTGACCCTCGCCCACGCCTACCTCGGCGATGGCGGCACGGGTTACCCGGGCAACCGTGAAGAACTGTACCTGCTGATCCTGATGGCCGCCGCCGGTGGCCTGGTGCTGGTCAGCGCGCAGCACCTGGCCGGGTTGTTCATCGGTCTGGAACTGCTGTCGGTGCCGGTCTACGGTCTGGTGGCTTACGCCTTCTTCAACAAGCGCTCGCTGGAAGCCGGCATCAAGTACATGGTGCTGTCGGCTGCCGGTTCCGCGTTCCTGTTGTTCGGCATGGCGCTGCTGTACGCAGACTCGGGTTCCCTGAGCTTCGTCGGCATCGGTCAGGCCCTGGCGGCCACCGGCCTGCCAAGCTCGCTGGCACAACTGGGCCTGGGCATGATGCTGATCGGCCTGGCGTTCAAGCTGTCGCTGGTACCCTTCCACCTCTGGACTCCAGACGTCTACGAAGGCGCTCCGGCGCCGGTCGCGGCGTTCCTGGCGACCGCTTCCAAAGTGGCCGTGTTCGCGGTGATGGTGCGTCTGTTCCAGATCTCGCCTGCGGCGAGCAGCGGCGTGCTGAGCGACGTGCTGACCATCATCGCCATCGCATCGATCCTGTTCGGTAACCTGCTGGCGCTGACCCAGAGCAACCTCAAGCGTCTGCTGGGTTACTCGTCCATCGCCCACTTCGGTTATCTGCTGATCGCCCTGGTGGCGAGCAAGGGTCTGGCCGTGGAAGCGATCGGCGTGTACCTGGTCACCTACGTGATCACCAGCCTCGGCGCCTTCGGCGTGATCACCCTGATGTCCTCGCCGTACAAAGGCCGTGACGCGGATGCCCTGTACGAATACCGCGGCCTGTTCTGGCGCCGTCCGTACCTGACCGCCGTACTGACCGTGATGATGCTGTCCCTGGCCGGTATCCCGCTGACCGCGGGCTTCATCGGCAAGTTCTACATCATCGCCACCGGCGTCGAATCGCACCAATGGTGGCTGGTCGGCTCGCTGGTACTGGGCAGCGCCATCGGCGTGTTCTACTACCTGCGTGTGATGGTCACCCTGTACCTGATCGAACCGAACCTGCGTCGCGTCGATGCCCAGTTGCACTGGGAACAGAAGGCAGGCGGCGTGATGCTGCTGGCCATCGCGGTACTGGCCTTCTTCCTCGGCCTGTACCCACAACCGCTGCTGAACCTGGTTCAACAGTCAGGGTTGGCGGGTTGATCGCTTAGGCGACCCTCGGTAGTAAACAAAAACGGCACCTTCGGGTGCCGTTTTTGCGTTTGGGGATTTGTGTTCGGTCATAGGTAATCGGTTGTCAGGAATGGCCTCATCGCGAGCAGGCTCGCTCCTACAGTGGTCGGGTCGCCCACAAATTCATTGCATGACACATAACCTGTAGGAGTGAGCCTGCTCGCGATCGCGGTAGATCAGGTACAAAAGAAAACGGCACCTTACGGTGCCGTTCGCTTCTTACAGGTCGCCTTATTTACGCGCCGCCTCCCACGATTTCAGCAGTTCGGCATAGCTCACGGTCTCGCCCTTAGGCTTCTCGTTTTCCAGTTTCGGCTTCGGTGCGCCCGGTTGGTCGAACCAGTATTGCGCATCCCGCTCGGGGTTCATTTTCGGGGCGCAGGTGGCTTGGGCTTTCGAGCGTTCCAGACGGGTCATGATCGCGTCCTGATCCTTGGCCAGGCCGTCGAGTGCCTGTTGCGGGGTTTTCTCGCCGCTGGCGGCTTCGGCGATGTGGCTCCACCACAGTTGCGCCAGGCGTGGATAGTCCGGCACGTTGGTCCCGGTCGGGGTCCATTGCACGCGGGCCGGGCTGCGGTAGAACTCCACCAGGCCGCCGAGTTTCGGTGCCAGGTCGGTCATGGCTTGCGAGTTGATGTCCGATTCGCGGATCGGCGTCAGGCCGACGATGGTTTTCTTCAGCGACACGGTTTTCGAGGTCACGAACTGCGCGTAGAGCCAGGCCGCGAGTTTCTGTTTCTCAGGCGTGGATTTCATGAAGGTCCAGGAGCCGGCGTCCTGATAACCGAGTTTCATGCCCTCCTCCCAATACGGGCCTTTCGGCGAAGGCGCCATGCGCCATTTCGGCGTGCCGTCGGCATTCATCACCGGCAGGCCCGGTTTGGTCATGTCGGCGGTGAACGCGGTGTACCAGAAGATCTGCTGGGCGATGTTGCCCTGGGACGGCACCGGCCCAGACTCGGAGAAGGTCATGCCCGCCGCTTCCGGTGGCGCGTATTTTTTCATCCAGTCCACGTACTTGGTGGTCGCATACACGGCCGCCGGGCCGTTGGTGTCGCCACCGCGGGTTACGCTGGAGCCGACCGGATGGCAATCCTCGACGCGGATACCCCACTCGTCCACCGGCAAGCCGTTGGGTATGCCTTTGTCGCCAGCACCGGCCATGGAGAACCAGGCATCGGTGAAGCGCCAGCCCAGGGACGGGTCTTTCTTGCCGTAGTCCATGTGCCCGTAGACGCGCTTGCCATCGATTTCCTTGACGTCTTCGCTGAAGAACTTGGCGATGTCTTCATAGGCCGACCAGTTCACCGGCACGCCGAGCTCGTAGCCGTACTTTTCCTTGAACTTGGCCTTGAGGTCCGCGCGCTCGAACCAGTCGGCGCGGAACCAGTACAGGTTGGCGAACTGCTGGTCAGGCAACTGATAGATCTTGCCGTCCGGCGCGGTGGTGAAGGAGATGCCGATGAAGTCTTTGATGTCGAGGGTCGGCGAGGTGAAGTTCTTGCCTTCGTTAGCCATCAGGTCGGTGATCGATTCGGTCTTGCCGTAGCGGAAGTGCGTACCGATCAGATCCGAGTCATTGACCCAGCCGTCATAGATGTTCTTGTCCGACTGCATCTGGGTCTGCAGCTTTTCCACCACGTCGCCTTCCTGCAGCAGGTCGTGGGTCAGCTTGATCCCCGTGATCTCGGTGAAGGCCTTGGCCAGCACCTTGGATTCATACTCGTGGGTGGCAATGGTTTCCGACACCACTTTGATGCTCATCCCGCGAAACGGCTCGGCCGCCTTGATGAACCACTTCAGCTCTTCGAGTTGTTGATCGGCCGTCAGAGTGGACGGCTTGAACTCACTGCCGATCCATTTCTTCGCGGCATCTTCATAGGCATCGGCCCAGGCCGAAGCGCTCAAACCGCTGAGTGCCAGCATGGCTGCCAATGAAATGCTATGTCGCAGCTTATTGTTTTTGTCGAACATAGAGACCTCCTGTTTAAGTTTCGGAGCAACATTGCCGAGCGATTCGACTAGCCCCAACGCATCACAGCCAACAGCCACACCAGGGACATCGCGAAGGCGACCCAGATGCTCCAGTCGGTGACGCCGATTACCAGCAAATGCAGGTAGGCGCTGCCGAGAAGACCGATGAACAAGCGATCGCCACGGGTGGTGGCAATCGGCAAAAATCCACGCCGAAGGATGCTCGGCGAACGTAATTCCCAAGTGGTCATGACCACCAGGATCAGGGCGATCACACTGAAAAATGCCGCCGTGGGGACGGTCCAGCTCATCCATTCCATCATCAGTTCCTCATACCCGGCCCAGGGCAAAGCCCTTGGCCACGTGGTTGCGAACAAACCAGATCACCAGCATGCCCGGCAGGATGGTCAACACCCCCGCCGCCGCCAGCACGCCCCAGTCAATGCCGGATGCCGAGACGGTGCGGGTCATCACCGCTGCGATCGGCTTGGCGTTCACCGAGGTGAGGGTTCGCGCCAGCAGCAGTTCGACCCAGGAAAACATGAAGCAGAAAAACGCCGTGACGCCGATGCCGGAGCCAATCAGCGGGATGAAAATCTTCACGAAGAACTTGGGAAAACTGTAGCCGTCGATGTAGGCGGTTTCGTCGATTTCCTTGGGCACGCCGGACATGAAGCCTTCGAGAATCCACACCGCAAGCGGTACGTTGAACAGGCAGTGGGCCAGGGCCACGGCGATGTGGGTGTCGAACAAGCCGATCGAGGAATACAACTGGAAGAACGGCAGCAGGAACACCGCCGGTGGCGCCATGCGGTTGGTCAGCAGCCAGAAGAACAGGTGCTTGTCGCCCAGGAAGCGATAACGCGAGAACGCATAGGCTGCCGGTAGCGCCACGGTCAGGGAAATGATCGTGTTCAGGCTCACGTAGTACGCCGAGTTGATGTAGCCGGTGTACCAGCTCGGATCGGTGAAGATCACCTTGTAGTTCGCCAGCGTGAAGTCCTGTGGGAAAAGTGTCAGGCCGCCGAGGATTTCGCTGTTGCTCTTGAACGACATGTTCAGCAGCCAGTAGATCGGCACCAGCAGGAACAGGATGTAGATCAGCAGTGGAACAAGCTTTCTCTTGCTCATGGCGGGCCTCAGCGGTTGGCGTCGGAGTGAGTCATGGCGGTGTAGAACAGCCAGGACACCAACAGGATGATCAGGAAATACACCAGCGAGAATGCGGCGGCCGGCCCGAGGTCGAACTGCCCGATCGCCATTTGCGTCAGGGTCTGGCTCAAGAAGGTGGTGGAATTGCCCGGACCGCCGCCCGTGAGCACGAAGGGCTCGGTGTAGATCATGAAGCTGTCCATGAAGCGCAGCATCACCGCGATCAGCAGCACGCTCTTGAGCTTGGGCAGCTGGATGTGCCGGAACACCGCCCATGCCGAGGCCCGGTCGATCCGCGCCGCCTGGTAATACACATCCGGAATCGCCCGCAGGCCGGAGAAGCACAACAGCGCCACCAGCGAGGTCCAGTGCCAGACGTCCATCACCAGCACGGTGACCCAGGCATCCATGGTGTTCGCCGCATAGTTGTAGCTGATGCCCATGGCCTTGAGGCTCGCCCCCAGCAGACCGATGTCGGCGCGGCCGAAGATCTGCCAGATGGTGCCGACCACGTTCCACGGAATCAGCAACGGAATCGCCAGGATGATCAGCACCACCGACGACCAGCGGCCCTTGGTCGGCATGGTCAGGGCAATCGCAATCCCCAGGGGAATTTCGATCAGCAGCACGCAGGCCGAGTAGATGAACTGGCGCAGCAACGAGTCGTGCAGGCGCGGATCGAGCAGCACTTGCTTGTACCAGTCGGCGCCGACGAAGTAGCGGCTGGACTGGTCGAAGATGTCCTGCACCGAATAGTTGACCACGGTCATCATCGGGATCACCGCACTGAACGCCACCAGCAGGAACACCGGCAACACCAGCCACCAGGCCTTGTTGTTCTGCACCTTGTTCATGGCTGCGCCTCTTGGTTGGCATTGGCTTCGAGCAGGAATTCATCGGCGTAGACCATCAGCCACTGCGCCGGAAAACTGATGTAGGCCGTGCCTTGCGGCACTGGTTTGTCTTCGGCCAGGCGCACTTTCAAGGGCACGCCATCGAGGTCGAGGCTCATGATCTTGTAGGTGCCCAGGTCTTCGACGTGTACGACCTGTGCCCGCAGCGCGTCATCAAAGGCTTCGTCCCACACATGGACGAACTCCGGACGAATGCCGACCTTCAGGGTATTCCACTCGGACTCGGCAATACGCTGCTGCATCGCCTCGGACAGCGGCAGGTGCGTCGAGGCAAAACCGACACCGCCGGGTTGCGGCTGCACCTCGATCAGGTTCATCCCGGGGCTGCCGATGAAGTAGCCGACAAAGGTGTGGCTCGGGCGCTCGAACAATTCCCTTGGCGTGCCGAATTGCACGATCTGCCCGCCGTACATCACCGCAATCTTGTCGGCAAAGGTCGAGGCCTCCAACTGATCGTGGGTGACGTAGACCATGGTGATGTTGAACTGCTCGTGGATCTGCTTGAGCTTGCGCCGCAGTTTCCACTTCAGGTGCGGGTCGATCACCGTCAGCGGCTCGTCGAACAGGATCGCCGACACGTCATCGCGCACCAGGCCGCGCCCCATGGAAACTTTCTGTTTTTCGTCGGCGGTGAGGTTGCGCGCCTTTTTGCTCAGCAGGTTCTGCAGGTCGAGGACCTCGGCGATTTCCTGCACCTTGCTATGGACCCTGGCCTCGGCCATGCCCTGATTGCGCAGCGGGAAGGCCAGGTTGTCGAACACCGTCATGGTGTCGTAGACCACCGGGAACTGGAAAACCTGGGCAATGTTGCGCTTCTCCGGGGTCAGGTTGTTGACCGCTTTGCCGTCGAACAGCACATGGCCCTGGGACGGGCTGAGCAGCCCGGAAATGATGTTGAGCAAGGTTGATTTGCCGCAGCCCGATGGACCGAGCAAGGCATAGGCGCCGCCTTGCTCCCAGATGTGGTCCATCTCGCGGATCGCATAGTCCTCCGGTCCCGCCGGGGTCCTGGTGTAACTGTGGGCGAGGTTCTGCAAACGGATTTCGGCCATCAGGCAACCCTCGTGACACGCCGGCCCGGCGCCTGGACCAGCCGCCCCTGCGTATCGAACACAAACAGTTTATGGGTCGGGATGTAGATGCGTATCGGCGCATCGACGTCGTATTCGTGGACACCCGGCAAGTGCAGCACCAGCAGGAAGTGCTCGTTGCGCACGTGCAGGAAGGTTTCCGAGCCGCTGATTTCCGCGACTTCGACGGTCACCGCCAATTCGAGGTCATCGTCGTTGCTCGGCACCAGCGAGATATGGCTGGGCCGCACGCCGAAACGGAACTCGCCCTCGCCCACCGGGCGCAGATCGACGTTCAGCGGGAAATGCACGAAGTTGGCGAAACTCACTTCGTTGCCGGCAATGCGTCCCGGCATCAGGTTGATCGGCGGCTCGGAGAACAGCTCCGCCGCCAGCACCGTTTGCGGCTGGTGATAGACCGAGGAAGACTGGCCGCTCTGGATCACCCGGCCTTCGTGAAGAATCGTGGTGGTGCCGCCCAGGGCCAGGGCCTCGTTGGGTTCGGTAGTGGCGTAAATCGCGATGGTGTGGCGCGCCTTGAACAGCTCGCGCATTTCCTGGCGCAGTTCTTCGCGCAACTTGTAGTCGAGGTTGACCAGCGGCTCATCGAACAGGATCAGTTCGGCATCCTTGACCAGCGCCCGGGCCATGGCCGTGCGTTGTTGCTGACCGCCGGAAAGCTCCAATGGATAGCGCTTGAGAAACTTCTCGATGCGCAGCATCTTCGCGGTTTCCAGCACCTTGTTCTGGATCACTTCGCTGGATACACCGGCCTGACGCAGCGGCGAGGCGATGTTGTCGAACACCGTCATGGTCGGGTAGTTGATGAACTGCTGATAGACCATCGACACATTGCGCAAGCGCACGGGGCGTTGGGTGACATCGACGCCGTTCATCAGGATGCGGCCGCTGTCGGGCTTGTCCAGACCGGCCATCAGGCGCATCAGGCTGGTCTTGCCGGACAAGGTGCGCCCCAGCAAAACGTTGAAGGAACCGGGTTCAAAACTCAGGTTGGCATCGTCGATCCAGGTCTGGCCCTCGACGGTGCGGCTGACGTGCTCCAGGGTGAGTGACATGGCTCGGCCTTTTTATTATTTGGAGTCAAGCGACCGGAGCTCTAAAGCGACATCCGTGCCAAAAATCTCAAACTGTTGATTCAGCTTGAAATTCTCGAAGAAGACGGCGAAACAGCGTTCGTTGCTGAACACAAATGAACAATCGGAAATGAACAATTGAACAGTTCACCCATTGACAGTGAACAATAGTGAACAACACTCTACGGATGATTTTTGCCTTTCCCAGAACATGAAATAAATGCAAAACCTGTGGGAGCGAGCCTGCTCGCGAATGGGAGTGTCAGTCGACATTGATATTGGCTGAACCACCGCTATCG
>NZ_MRCS01000017.1 GCF_002303925.1 Pseudomonas sp. ACN8 | reverse complement strand
TGAATACCAGTTTGTTGAATGCCACAAACCCTGTAGGAGCGAGCCTGCTCGCGATGGTCGTTAACGATAACGCGTACTTACTGGCTAAACGCGGCGTTCTTGAGTCCATCGCGAGCAGGCTCGCTCCTACAGGGTTTGTGGCATTCAACAAACTGGTATTCAGCCAATCCCCTAAAGCGCCAACCCTTGTTGCACCACCACAAGCAGATCGGTTTCCGTCAGCGCCACCGCATCCGGCTGCGCGGTGGCCTGTTCGATCGTCTGCAGCCACCAGTGTGTTTCACCGTGCTCGTCCACGGTGCGCAACAGGGCGAGTTCGTTGCCTGTCGTGTGGATCTCGACCCGCCCCTCGCCATCGGCGGTGAAGCGTGCAACCGGGTCAAAGGTAATGCTGTGCTCGTTGCCGGAGATGACCAACTGGTCGATGGCGTAGTCGTAAGCGTCGCCATTGGGGTGGCTCTCGAACACGTGGGTGGGGTTGCGCCGCAGGACCAGGCCCGCTTCGGTCAAGGGCAGCAGCCAGGTCTCTATGCGTTGATACAGTTCGTAGACCTGGCCCGGCCAGCCATCGATCGCCTGATCCGCACTGGTCAGCCGTGCCTGTTTCAATTTTGCGGCGAGCTCGTCTGCTTTGCTCATGTCGATTCCCTTTATTGAAGTCAGTCTAATCGTAGCTCGTTGACGCACAGGCAGCGCTTGCCCTGGGTCATGTTTGCAGCTTAGGCCGGACAGGTGTGATACCGCCGGGCAAGTGGCCACCCATTTGTCCTGGATAACCCCGTAAACTACGCCCCACAAAGACTGAGGGCTTTGGGTTGTTGCCCATGCCTTGCCCCCCCGACAGGATGAATTTTTGCCCACGCGCTTTAACGACCCGGACCACGCCCCTGGCGTCGCATTGAAACGCATACCGCTGCGCAAGGCCGCGGTATTGTTCATTGCCACGGTGTGCCTGTGCCTGTGTGGTTTGCTTTATCTGCAACTGGAACAGTCCCGTCGCCATGACCTGAGCCTGGCGCAAGTGGCGTCTTCGAACCTGACGCGGGCCATGGCGCAGCAAGCCGAAGACACCTTCATGAAGGCCGACCTGGTGTTGACCAGCCTGGTGGACTGGATTCAGGTCGACGGTTTCGGCCCGGATCAACGGTCGCGCTTGCAGCAAACCTTCGCCCGGCGAGTGCTGGCGCTGGATCAGTTGCACGGCATCCTGCTGTTCGATCAGAAGGGCCAGTGGGTGGTGACCTCGTTTGAAAATCTGCCCCGGGGTGCCGGTGTCGCGGATCGCGAGTACTTCAAGTATCACCAGCAAAACGTATCGTCGGTGGCGCATATCGGCCCGGCCATCCGCAGCCGGGAAAACGGTGAGTGGGTCATTCCGATATCCAGGCGGATCAACGACAGGAACGGGCATTTCCAGGGCGTGTTGCTGGCCGGCATCAAGATGTCGTACTTCGACCAGTTTTTCAAAAGCTTCAGCCTCGACGACAACGGCTCGATGTTTCTCGGCCTGACCGATGGCACCTTGTTGGCGCGTCGACCTTTTGTAGAGGCGCAGATCGGCGTGTCGCTGGCCCAGAGCGAGATCTTCCAGAAGTTCCTGCCGCTGGCCACCTCCGGCAATGCGATGTTCACGTCCATCATCGACGGTGTGACACGCATGTACGGTTACCGACAGCTGGAGGGGTATCCGCTGGTGGTCGCCGCGGCGTCGTCCACGGAGTCCATTCTCGCGGGCTGGTACGACACGGCGTTTCGCTCCAGTCTCATCGTTGCCCTGGTGCTGGTGGGCGTGGGGCTGTTCGGGTGGGTGTTCCTGCATCAGGTGCGTGTCGGCGAGCGAGTCGAGTCGGATTTGCGCAGGGCCCAGCAAGCGCTGGAGCTGATCGCCACCCACGACAGTCTGACCGGGCTGGCCAACCGACGATTATTCGAGCGGGCGCTGGACATCGAGTTCGGGCGCGGCGCCAGGCAGGCGAACCCCTTGAGCCTGATCATGCTCGATATCGATTACTTCAAGCGCTACAACGACACCTACGGGCACGTGGTGGGCGATCACTGCCTGGCCGAGGTGGCACGGGCGCTGAAGGGTTGCTGCCAACGCAAAGCCGATCTGGCGGTGCGTTACGGCGGCGAAGAGTTTGCGGTGTTGCTGCCGGACACCGACATCCACGGCGCCATGACGATTGCCGAGCAGATCCGCCGCAGCGTCATCGACAGGCACATCAGTCACACCGGCTCGCCCAACGGTTACGTGACGGTCAGTCTGGGTTGCTATGCGTTTGTGCCGTCGGGGCGTGACAGCATGGACGTGTTCGTCGAGCGGGCGGATGCGGCGTTGTATCAGGCCAAGCATTCGGGGCGAAACCGCGTGGCAACGTTGTCGATGGCCGGTGGCGTCGAGGCATTGATGCGCTCTGACCGTTGAAGTTTTTTCCGCCGGTGGTCCGTCTCCCGGGCCTGGTGGCATTGATCATCTAGAGTTCCGTTAGCGCTGCCGGTCCCGCCGGCGGTCAAGCCGATGTAAGTCTCAGGTGATCTGAAGCCGCCAACGACGGCAGGTCATTGGCGGCCTTGGCCTGTCCAGCTACCCGTCCCGCCGCCAGCACCGCCGGTTCCGCCACCGGGCGCACCGGTGCCGCCGCCCGCGCCACTGCCCGGACCATTGACGCCGGTGCTGCCGCTTGACGAGCTGGGGCGCTGACCGCGGCTGTTGTTGCCCGAGGGATCGCTGGGGCGGTTGTTGTCTGGCAGCAGGGTTGAGTTGCGGGTTGCGCCGGGTGCCGTACCGGGCGCGCCAGGGCCATCGCCGGACGCCGCAAAGGTGGCCAGGGACGCTGCCGACAACCATCCGGCCATGAGCAGAGAAGTCATTTTGATGTTCATCATGGTCGTCTCCCGGGATGAGCCGTTACCTGATGTTGGTGTGAAGGGGCACGCGGTGGGTGCCATTCGGTTGACGAGTGGCTGTCTCAACGCCGGCCATCATCGTCCAGTTTACGCTCAAGGTACTACCGCACCCGAGATTGCTGACGCAACCTGCGAAACGTGCTGGTGTCACAAGTCAGGCACCTCGTCCTCAGGAGTGTCCATTCATGAAGAAACTGCGGATCGCCACGTTCAACGTCAATGGCCTGCGCGCACGGCTGCCGAATCTGCTGGCCTGGCTTGAGCGGGAAAAACCGGATATCGCCTGCCTGCAGGAATTGAAGGCGGTGGACAGCGCATTCCCGGCTGCCGAGCTTGAAGCGGCCGGCTACGGCGCCATCTGGCAGGGGCAGGCGTCCTGGAACGGCGTGGCGATCCTGGCGCGGGATGCGCAGCCACTGGAAAGCCGACGCGGGTTGCCCGGCGATGACAGCGATAACCACAGTCGTTATCTGGAAGCCGCTGTCCACGGGGTTCTGGTGGGTTGCTTGTATCTGCCCAACGGCAATCCGCAACCGGGGCCGAAATTCGATTACAAGCTGGCGTGGTTCGAACGGCTTATCCGTCATGCGCAGACACTTCAAGGCAGCGAACATCCGGTGGTGCTGGCGGGAGACTACAACGTGGTGCCCACCGACCTGGACATCTACAACCCGCGTTCCTGGCTCAAGGACGCCTTGCTGCAACCGGAAAGTCGCGAGTGTTACCAGCGATTGCTGGATCAGGGCTGGACCGATTCATTGCGGCACTTGCATCCGCAGGATCGGCTCTACACGTTTTGGGATTATTTCCGTCAGCACTGGCAGAAAAACTCCGGGCTGCGCATTGATCATCTGTTGCTCAACCCGGCCCTGAGTCCGTATCTGCAAGACGCCGGGGTGGATGCCTGGGTGCGTAACGAGCCTCATGCCAGCGACCACGCGCCGACCTGGATTCAATTGGGCCCGCACAAGCGGCGTTGAGTTTTTCATGCCGGTTGATTGGCTAAATCAATTGTCGGCGACAGTGCTTGATCCCGTATACATAACGGCCACTGGCGGAGCAATCCGCCGCTTGCGTGCAAAAGGATTGAACGATGAGCGAGCCACGCCTGACCGACCTTGCTTTGTATCTGCGACGCCTGGGCTTCGATGCACCTGCGGCACCGACCCTGGAAACCTTGCGCCAACTGCAACTGCGCCATACCGGCGTTTTCCCGTTTGAGAACCTCACCACTTTATCCGGCGAGCCGGTGCTGATCGACCTGCCGTCCATCGAGCAGAAGGTCTTGCACGAGGGGCGTGGCGGTTACTGCTACGAACTCAACAACCTGTTCCTGGCCTTGCTTCAGGATTTGGGTTTCGACGCCCGTGCCATCAGCGGCCGGGTGGTGATGGGCCAGCCGGAGGGTGCCTGGACTGCCCGAACCCACCGCCTGAGCCTGGTCATCATCGATGACGTGCGCTACATCACCGACGTCGGCTTCGGCGGCATGGTGCCGACCGCGCCCCTGTTACTCGATACTCGCGCCGAACAACTCACCCCGCACGAGCCGTATCGCATCGACCTGCACGTCGACGGCTTTACCCTGCGCGCCAACGTTGCGGGCGAGTGGCGAGCGATGTACATCTTCGACCTGCAACGCCAGGAAGATATCGATTTTGCTGTGGGCAACTGGTACGTCTCGACCCACCCCGAGTCGTCTTTCGTCAAGCAGTTGATGGTGGCGCGTACCGGAGAGGGGTGGCGGCGCACGCTCAACAACGGCAGTTTCGCGATTCACCGGATTGGCCATGACAGCGAACGGCGGGAGGTGACGGATGTGCTGGAACTGATTGGCCTGCTGGGCAGCGAGTTCGGCATTCGCGTGCCGGAACAGGCGCAATTGGCGCGGACGCTGGAGCGATTGATCGCAGCGCCGCAATAGCCGGCTGATCACAGGCATCACTATGGGCTGATCCGATTGATTGGCCTTTTGTGTTTCAGGGCCGGACTCCCGGCTCCATCACCCGCTGGATTTCGCGCAAGGCCTCTGTCAGCTTCTGCTCCAGGCCCTTGAGTTCGGCAGGGGTGAGGGGGTGTTTCAAGTGCGCGGTTCTGCCTTCGTTGAGCAGGGCTCGGCGCAACGTATTGTTGATCGCCGTCTGGTAGCCGTACCCCTCGTGTTCTGCCAGTGCGCGGGCCGCTTCGATGACCGCGTCATCGAGCATGATGGTAATGCGGGTCTTGCCTTTGGCGGGCACCACGGCCCCGCGCCTGGCGTTGCTGAAATCGTATTCGTCTTTCATCGGTCATGCCTCCAGGTACTGACGGCGCTCGCTTTTGGTGGCGATGCGGAACTGCATTTCGAATGACTTAATTATGCATATTTTATATGTATAAAAAAGGCAACCCTTACCGATGGTCGCCAGGAATTCGAAAGACTGGTCAGCACCAGGGGTTGGACAGGGAGGGGTGTATTTCAAGGTTTTTTGGCAGGGCCAGGAGGATGGGTAGCAGGGTGAAATGGACATGTATCCATTTTGTGACCGATAAGTTGTATACAACTCTATAGACATTTGTCCTGACTATTGAATACAGTGTGCGAATAACAAAAACCAGGGAACCCCCTACCATGAAAACGCCCCATGTTTCACACCAACGGCCCGAGGACGAAAATCTTGGGATCGGCGCGAATATGGCTTATGGCCTGCAACATGTTCTGACCATGTATGGCGGTATCGTCGCTGTGCCACTGATCATCGGCCAAGCGGCCGGGCTCTCGCCGGCGGACATCGGTTTGTTGATTGCTGCTTCATTGTTTGCAGGGGGGCTGGCAACGTTGCTGCAAACCCTGGGCTTACCGTTTTTTGGTTGTCAGTTGCCGCTGGTGCAGGGCGTGTCCTTCTCCGGCGTCGCGACCATGGTGGCGATTGTCAGTAGTGGCGGGGAGGGCGGGTTTCAATCGGTATTGGGCGCGGTCATAGCGGCATCCCTGATCGGTTTGCTGATAACCCCGGTGTTTTCACGCATCACCAGGTTCTTCCCGCCGCTGGTGACCGGCATCGTGATTACCACCATCGGCCTGACGCTGATGCCGGTCGCCGCGCGCTGGGCAATGGGCGGCAACAGCCATGCGCCGGACTTCGGCAGCATGGCGAACATCGGTCTGGCGGCGGTAACGCTGGTGCTGGTGCTGCTGCTGAGCAAAATCGGCAGTGCGACCATCTCCCGCCTGTCGATTCTGCTGGCCATGGTCATCGGGACGATCATCGCGGTGTTCCTCGGCATGGCGGACTTCTCGTCCGTAACCCAGGGCCCGATGTTCGGCTTCCCGACGCCGTTCCACTTCGGCATGCCGACCTTCCACTTCGCGGCGATCCTGTCGATGTGCATCGTGGTGATGGTGACGCTGGTGGAGACCTCGGCGGACATTCTGGCTGTCGGTGAAATCATCGGTACCAAGGTTGACTCCAAACGCCTGGGCAACGGCCTGCGCGCCGACATGCTGTCGAGCATGTTCGCGCCGATCTTCGGTTCCTTCACCCAGAGCGCCTTTGCCCAGAACGTCGGGCTGGTGGCGGTCACCGGCATCAAGAGCCGCTATGTAGTGGCCACTGGCGGCCTGTTCCTGGTGATCCTCGGTCTGCTGCCCTTCATGGGCCGGGTCATCGCCGCCGTGCCGACCTCGGTACTGGGTGGCGCCGGCATCGTGCTGTTCGGTACCGTCGCCGCCAGCGGTATTCGCACCTTGTCCAAGGTCGACTACCGCAACAACGTCAACCTGATCATCGTTGCCACCTCGATTGGCTTCGGCATGATCCCGATCGCGGCACCAAGCTTCTACGATCACTTCCCAAGCTGGTTCGCGACCATTTTCCATTCGGGCATCAGTTCCTCGGCGATCATGGCCATCGTGCTGAACCTGACCTTCAACCACCTCACCGCCGGTAACTCCGACCAGCAATCGGTGTTTGCGGCCGGTACCGAGCGAGTGCTGCGTTATCAGGATCTGGCGGCGCTGCGTGAGGGGGACTACTTCAGCGACGGAAAGCTTCACGACTGCGATGGCAAGGAAATTCCGGTGGTTGAGGTGGACCACGGACATGGCGAGCCACATGCAGTGCATGCGAAAAGCAGTGAGCATGTCTGACAACAAGGCTTGATGAACGAGGCCGATTTACCAACAGGTAGATCGGCCTTTTTTTTGTATCCGGGAAATGCAGCGGTATGGCTTGTTGTTAGCGAGAATAAGGATAACGCCTGGGTATGCCAAGTGTTTCGCAGGCTGACTTGGTTTAATGCTCTTTGTATTAATGTGTTGCTTCGAATTGTGTAAAAGGTTTCTGTTGTAAAGTCTGATTTCCTACGCGCGGAAGTGAAGAATTACATTTCGCTGTTTTTTTTAAATGGCTACCATTGTCTGGTAGTTTTCAAGGTCTGCTCTCACAAATTGATAGCTCCTCTAGAAATTGAATGTAATAACTTGGGCGTGGAGTAATCATGGAAGATATCGAGATTTATAGTCCGGCCAGTCATGAGGGGGCTCAACCTTCGATTGACGTGAGTTCAGGGAGGCGTGATGAATCGGTTTATCAACCAAGGCTGGTGGTCACACCAGAGCAGTTGCTGGAAATAAAGCAGTATGTACGATTTGGTCGAACGCTGCCGACTGAGCGTGGAGAGATAGAAAAAAACCTGGGAGGGGTCATTGATCATCCGAATTTTGGGTGGTTGGAAATTCAGGATTTGAATATAAAAGTAAAAGATCACGCTGCTGGGTGGCCTTCCATAGAAAGTGGATTGGTTCAGGTCGGTAGTGGATTGAGCGGGTTGGCAAAGGATCTGGTTGAGTTCAGTCAGAATCTGGTCAGCGATATTGATCAAATGCCCATAGTCGAGCGCCTCAAGCCATATAATGATCTGGAGGTCGAGAACGCGCCATTCATGGAGCTTGACCAGAGCGATGTGGCTATTCACACCCAGCTTGGGTTGGTGTTCGAAGACCTTAAAAAAAGTGTAGTTGCTGCCAGTAAGCCAGCATTGGGATTGAAAGTTGAAATAGAAAACTTCAACAGGATATTGAATGATAAGCTCATTCCATTGATAAGTGAGAAGGTAGCCAAGCTCGATACCGTTGATTTTGCGATTGATCTTGACAAATTTCGTGCGGAACTTGAGTGGATTGAAAAAAATATCGATCAGACAAACAAGGAGTTAGTTAAGCATAGTGCGATGCAGATTGTGAGGGGTATCGATGGTCTTGGGGTGCTTTTGAATGCGCTTTTCTCCAGTCCTGAAGAGGCACTCCTGGGTAAGGCGTTCCTTGAGGCCCAGGAAAAGCTCTACAGCTTCATCATGGAAAAGCGGAGGCTGTTGAGCCTGATTGACGGGCAGGAGAAGTTGCCTGGGTTGATTCTTTCTCACAGCAAGTCGCTGGACAATCTATCCGCTCACATGGCGGCTGCCGCAAGGGCGTCGAACGCATTGGTGTTAGTTTGGAACTCCGTCGTGGCCGAGATCGACAGGTCTGCCACTGAGTTTTCACTGATAGAGGATGGCGTAAGCCTGATCCGATTTAAGCAGAGTTTTAATCGCGGTATTTCCCCTTGGAGTGAAGTTCAGAATGTGGCTGATACGCTGCTGAGTTCCCTGAGGAAGGCGATCAAGGATTTTAATGAACAGAGTGCTCTTCAGGAAGAGGGGGTGGTATGAATACGGACGGTGCAGTAATGGTTCATGAGCAGCGTATGCCAAATTATTCGTTGATGAAATTTAATAAAAAGGCTATCAATAAAATTGTTGCTCAATTGAATCTGGATTTTTCCGATTATTTGAAAGCAAAGTTGGGGCGGCTTGATGGAGCGCTCAATGATGCGCATGCGAGTATCGTTGGGGTGGCAGTGGCTGTAATGCCTATGTTGAGGGAGGCTAATTTCAAGAGTTTCATGACCGAATTTCAGCGGTTGAGCCATGAGCCGGATTTGTCGGGTGATGTGCGAATGAAGACCCTGGAAGGTCTTAAGGCTGATTATATAAAAAGTATTAATGCCGATGCGGGGAAGATTCGAGGGGGCATGCTTGCACTGAATGCTCATCTCAATAGTCTGGGCGATATCGATGTGCTGGGGGAGGGGCAAGGTGATTCAAGTATTTTGCCTGGGTTCGATGAGGATATTGTGAAGGCGCTCAGTGATCTGGACAGGCGGATTGAAGAGGTTGAGGTGCAATGCAGGATTCTAGATGATTTGATCCGTGTGATAGATGATAAAAACCTGATCGATCACCTGTTGCCATGGATTCCGGATGCCAATTTTTTCAAGAGTTTTGAGATATCTACTCCGCAGGCTGAGCTAGTGAAAAAAGGATTGGAACTGCTGCGCAAGATTCTTGAACAGGCTTCTGAGTATATAAAATACACTGAGATGGTAAGGGCCCGAGACGGTTTGCGGATTAAGCGTGCACATTATTTTGAACAAAAAAATGAGTACCAGAAACTGCAGGCAGATCAAGAAACCAGAGTTGATATCTTGAGGCAGGTAAAATCGGTAGAAGGCTTGAAGGTCGATTATTTGCATGAAGCCAATACGCTGCTTCGTAACATCAACCACTATGCAAGACTCTTTGATCTTGCTCCACAGACCACGATCGACGATTTGAAGGCGATTACCGACGCGGCTGTCAGCCTGTCCAAAACCCTTGAGCCAATTGCCTCGGTCTGGCGAACCTAAGAGGCGCCGTAGCGATTGCCGAACCGGATGGTCGGAATGCGTGAATAACCCGGCGAGTCATCGGCCACAAAAAAGCCCCTGGATCTTTCGATTCAGGGGCTTTTCGATGCTTCTGTCTGGCTCCACGACCTGGACTCGAACCAGGGACCCAGTGATTAACAGTCACTTGCTCTACCAACTGAGCTATCGCGGAATGGCGCCTATGTTACTGATTCAAAAAGAGAAGTCAAGCACCGAATGGCAATTGGACGGATTCGTGGTGGCGGACGGTGGTTTCGCGGACATTGGCGGTTACCAGAATCGCACCAGAGGTCTACCATGGCCACCCGGAAGTGGTGACACGCGCTGCCGGCCATTCGCCGAAAAGGTACGCGCCATGAATCATTTGACCCTCGCACCTCGACACCACGGGGTGCACCCATGAGCATCTCTCAGATCAGCCTGCCCAAGGGTGTCGGCCCCCATGCCGAAAAGTTGTTCGACGCCATCACCCAGGCTGGCACCGCTGAAGCATTGAACCGCGCCGGTGGCAAGGCCGAAGGGTTTGTCCTCGGCCTGGAAAGCGCTAAAGCGATCAAGAGCCAGGTCGCGGAATCGCTGTATGTCGCCTACGACGATGCTGCCAGCCAACGTGCGACCGAACTGGCTTAACCGCCGAAGGTGATCGTGGCAAGCATCAGTTTGGCGTAGAGCGCCGTGGCACCCAATTGCACCAGCCACAGGGCCAGGCCGCCGAGAAACACACCGGTGGCCACTTGCATCACCAGGTTGTTGCCGCGTTTTGTCGGGGCGCGGGGGGTGAAGTGATCCAGGTCATCCAGGTCATCGCGGTCGGCGCGCAGGTCATCGTTTTTCATGTGGGTTCTCGCAGGAATTCCAGGGTGTACACAAAACCTGTAGGAGCGAGCCTGCTCGCGATGGCAACAGCACATTCACCATTAGTGGTGGTACATCGCTATCGCGAGCAGGCTCGCTCCCACATTTTGGATTGTGTGGAGTTTAGAGGCGACAAATAAAAAAACGGGAAGCCACATGGCTTCCCGTTTTTCATTTCAAGGCGTAATCAGATGACCTGGACGATAGCGTCCGTCACCACCTCGATGTTGCTCTGGTTCAACGCGGCCACGCAGATGCGGCCGGTGTCCAGGGCGTAGATGCCGAACTCGTTGCGCAGGCGGTGAACCTGCTCAACGGTCAAACCGGAGTACGAGAACATGCCGCTCTGACGACCGACGAAGCTGAAATCGCGCTGAGGCGCTTTTTTGGCCAGCAGGTCGACCATCTGGGTGCGCATGCCACGAATGCGCAAGCGCATTTCGGCCAGTTCGGCTTCCCAATGGGCACGCAGTTCCGGGCTGTTCAGCACAGCAGCGACAACGCTGGCACCGTGGGTCGGCGGGTTGGAGTAGTTGGTGCGGATCACGCGTTTGACTTGCGACAACACGCGCGCGCTTTCTTCTTTCGATTCGCTGACGATCGACAGGGCGCCCACGCGCTCGCCGTACAGCGAGAACGACTTGGAGAACGAGCTGGAGGCGAAGAAAGTCAGGCCCGATTCAGCGAACAGGCGTACGGCAGCGGCATCTTCGTCGATGCCATCGCCAAAGCCCTGATACGCCATGTCGAGGAACGGCACGTGGCCTTTGGCTTTAACGACGTCCAGGACGTTTTTCCAGTCCGCCGGGCTCAGGTCCACGCCAGTCGGGTTGTGGCAGCAAGCGTGCAGCACAATGATCGAGCCGTTTGGCAGCGCGTTCAAGTCTTCCAGCATGCCGGTACGGTTCACGTCGTGGGTCGCGGCGTCGTAGTAACGGTAGTTCTGCACCGGGAAACCGGCGGTTTCGAACAGGGCGCGGTGGTTTTCCCAGCTCGGGTCGCTGATCGCCACAACGGCGTTCGGCAGCAGTTGCTTGAGGAAGTCGGCACCGATTTTCAGAGCACCCGTACCGCCAACGGCCTGGGTGGTGATCACGCGGCCAGCGGCGATCAGCGGCGAGTCGTTGCCGAACAGCAATTTCTGCACAGCCTGGTCGTAGGCGGCGATGCCGTCGATTGGCAGGTAGCCACGGGAAAGGTGTTGAGCGGCGCGAATCGTTTCGGCTTCGACAACGGCGCGCAGGAGTGGAATTCGCCCCTCCTCGTTGCAGTAAACACCGACCCCCAGGTTGACTTTGTTGGTCCGGGTATCGGCGTTGAATGCTTCGTTGAGGCCCAGGATTGGATCGCGTGGTGCCATTTCGACAGCGGAGAACAGGCTCATTATTGCGGCGGCTCTGAATGGAGAGTGGAGGGACGTGTCGCGCTCCAGCCGAATGCACTAGAGCGGTGCACAAACGGGGAGCTAGTATAGAGGCCATCCGCGATCAATGGCGACAGGCGATTCGGCTTTTCGGTTAAGTTTTTCCGATTATTTTTCGACCGTTAGTCGAATGGCGTCGGCAAAGGTTTTGCGCGATGTAGGACGTTTGCCTTGAAAGCGCTGGCAATCGGCTCCACATTGAGCACAATCCAGTTTTTTCTTCGGGCGACAGTCGGTCGTTTACGGTCTTTCTCGTTCGTGTCGGTTATACCGGCAAGAGTGATCCAGAGGTATTTCATGTCTGAATTCCAGCTAGTCACCCGTTTCGAGCCCGCCGGCGATCAGCCGGAAGCCATCCGCCTGATGGTCGAAGGCATCGAAGCCGGGCTGGCGCACCAGACGCTGCTCGGTGTGACCGGCTCGGGCAAGACCTTCAGCATCGCCAACGTGATCGCCCAGGTGCAGCGCCCGACGCTGGTGCTGGCGCCGAACAAGACCCTGGCGGCGCAGTTGTACGGTGAGTTCAAGGCGTTCTTCCCGAACAACGCGGTGGAATATTTCGTTTCCTACTACGACTACTACCAGCCGGAAGCCTACGTGCCGTCCTCGGACACCTTCATTGAGAAGGATGCGTCGATCAACGACCACATCGAGCAGATGCGTCTGTCGGCGACCAAGGCATTGCTGGAACGCAAAGACGCGATCATCGTCACCACGGTGTCCTGCATCTACGGTCTGGGCAGCCCGGAAACCTATCTGAAAATGGTGTTGCACGTGGATCGCGGCGACCGGCTCGATCAGCGTGAACTGCTGCGACGCCTGGCCGACCTGCAGTACACCCGCAACGACATGGATTTTGCCCGTGCGACCTTTCGCGTGCGTGGCGATGTGATCGATATTCACCCGGCGGAATCCGATTTCGAGGCGATTCGCATCGAGCTGTTCGACGATGAGGTGGAAAGCCTGTCGGCATTCGATCCGCTGACCGGCGAAGTCATTCGCAAACTGCCGCGCTTCACCTTCTATCCGAAGAGCCACTACGTGACGCCACGGGAAACCCTGATGGGCGCGGTCGAAGGCATCAAGGTCGAGTTGCAGGAGCGCCTGGAATACCTGCGCTCCAACAACAAACTGGTGGAAGCCCAGCGCCTGGAGCAGCGCACCCGTTTCGATCTGGAGATGATCCTCGAGCTGGGTTATTGCAACGGCATCGAAAACTACTCGCGTTATCTGTCCGGCCGCGAAGCCGGCGCGGCGCCACCGACGCTTTACGATTACCTGCCGGCCGATGCCTTGTTGGTGATCGACGAGTCCCACGTCAGCGTTCCGCAGGTCGGTGCGATGTACAAAGGCGACCGTTCGCGTAAAGAGACGCTGGTGGAATATGGATTCCGTCTGCCGTCGGCGCTGGACAATCGGCCGATGCGTTTCGATGAGTGGGAAAGCATCAGCCCGCAGACGATTTTCGTCTCGGCGACCCCGGGCAACTATGAAGCCGAGCACGCCGGGCGCGTCATTGACATGGTGGTGCGTCCGACCGGGCTGGTGGACCCACAAATCGAGATCCGCCCGGCACTGACCCAGGTCGACGACTTGCTGTCGGAAATCACCAAGCGTGTCGCTCTGGAAGAGCGGGTGCTCGTCACCACGCTGACCAAGCGCATGGCCGAGGATTTGACCGATTACCTGGCCGACCACGGTGTGCGTGTGCGTTATCTGCACTCGGACATCGACACCGTGGAGCGGGTCGAGATCATCCGCGACCTGCGTCTGGGCACCTTCGATGTGCTGGTGGGGATCAACCTGTTGCGTGAAGGCCTGGACATGCCGGAAGTGTCGCTGGTGGCGATTCTCGACGCCGACAAGGAGGGCTTCCTGCGTTCCGAGCGCTCGCTGATCCAGACCATCGGCCGCGCGGCGCGTAACCTCAACGGTCGGGCGATTCTGTATGCCGACCGGATCACCGGTTCCATGGAGCGGGCCATCGGCGAAACCGAGCGCCGTCGCGACAAGCAGATCGCCTTCAACCTGGCCAATGGCATTACCCCCAAAGGCGTGTTCAAGGACGTCGCCGACATCATGGAAGGCGCCACCGTGCCCGGTTCGCGCAGCAAGAAGCGCAAGGGCATGGCCAAGGCCGCCGAGGAAAACGCCCGATACGAAGCCGAGTTGCGCTCGCCGGGCGAGATCGCCAAGCGCATCAAGGCCCTGGAAGAGAAGATGTATCAGCTTGCTCGTGATCTGGAGTTCGAAGCGGCGGCGCAGATGCGCGACGAGATTGCCAAGTTGCGCGAGCGGTTGATCACTGTTTGATTTGTAGTGTCTGAACTGGCCTCATCGCGAGCAGGCTCGCTCCTACAGGGTTCAATGTGATCCCTGTAGGAGCGAGCCTGCTCGCGATTGGGGCAACTCGGTCTCAGTGCGCTTCCCCAGCCTTCAACCCCTCCGGCAATTTCCTGGTCAGCAACACCGCCAGCATGCTGATCCCCAGCGCAATCCCGACAAAATGAAACGCATCGTTGTAGGCCATGATCGACGCCTGTTGGTGGGCGATCTCGCTGAGTTTGCCCAGTGCTGCCGTTTCATTGCCCAGCCGGTCAGCCAGCGAGGCGATCCGTTCTGCCACCTGCGGATTGCTCGGCACGATGGATTCACGCAAGTAGTCAAAGTAAACCTTGGTCCGCGCATCCAGCAGCGTGGCGAGCAGGGCGATGCCGATGGCGCCGCCGAGGTTGCGCAGGATGTTGAACAGGCTCGAGGCCGATCCCGCATCCTGGGGCAGGATGTAGGCGGTGGCGATCAGCGAGATGGTGACCATGATCAGCGGTTGGCCCAGGGCGCGGATGATCTGGATCTGATTGAACTGCGGCCCGGCAAAGTCCGGGTTCAGCACGCCCGAGGAAAAACTCGCCAGCCCGAACAGCCCGAACCCCAGGGTGCACAGCCATTTGGGCGAGACATACTTCATCAACTTCGGCACCAGCGGGATCAGAAACAGCTGCGGCACGCCCATCCACATGATCACTTCACCGATCTGCAGGGCGTTGTAGTTCTGGATCTGCGCCAGGTACAGCGGCAACAGGTAGATCGAGCCGTACAAACCGACCCCCATCCCGACGCTGGAAATACTGGATAACCCGAAGTTGCGGTTGCCGAGGATACTGAGATTGATCAGCGGATTGGGTTTGGAGAACTGCACGATCACAAAGCTGATCAGGCTGACCAGCGCGATGCTGCCCAGAGTCACGATCAGGCTCGATTCCAGCCAGTCCTTGCGGTGGCCTTCCTCCAGGAACACCTGCAAGCAACCGAGCCCGACGCCGAGGGTGAGAATGCCGGCGTAGTCGGTGCTTTTCAGCAATTCCCAGTGGGCTTCTTTCTTCTCCAGGCCGTACATCAGGCCGGCGATCATGATCAGGCCAGGCGGGATGTTGATATAGAAAATGTATTCCCAGCCCCAGTTCTCCGTCAGCCAGCCGCCGAGGGTAGGGCCGATGGAAGGGGCGAAGGTGGCGGTCATGGCGAACATGGCCATGCCCTTGGCGCGGTGGTGTTCCGGCAGCTTGATCAGGGTCAGGGTGAACGCCAGCGGAATCAGCGCGCCACCGGTAAAGCCTTGCAGGGCGCGGAACACGATCATGCTTTCCAGGCTCCACGCCATGGAGCAGAGCAGGGATGCGGCCAGGAACCCGAGGGATACCCACACCGCCAGGCGCCGCGCCGACAGCAACTGCACGAGCCAGGCGGTGAGGGGGATCATGATGATTTCCGCCACCAGGTACGAGGTGGAGATCCATGAACCTTCTTCCAGGGTCGCCGACAGCGCGCCCTGGATGTCCTTGAGCGAGGAGTTGGTGATCTGAATGTCCAGCACCGCCATGAACGCACCGAGCATCACGCTCATCACCGCAATCCAGTCCCGCCGGGTCGGTTCGCCGACCGGGCGGATCAGTTGATCACCGGCCATCGTCAGGGGCGTCTTTGTGGCTCACTTTGGGGGTGATTTCTTCAGGCGCGTCCTTGATGTTCACTTTGGCGGTGACCGACATGCCCGGGCGGATCTTGCCGCGTAGTGGATTGTCCGCGGCGAACGTCAGTTTTACCGGAATCCGTTGTACGACTTTGGTGAAGTTGCCCGTGGCATTGTCCGGCGGCAACAGGCTGAACTGCGCACCCGAGGCGGCGAACAGGCTGTCGACCCGGGCTTTGATCGGGGTATCGCTGTAGGCATCGAAGGTCAGTTCGGCTTCCTGGCCGGGCTGCATGTGGCCAATCTGGGTTTCCTTGAAATTGGCCTGAATCCAGATGTCTTCGTCCGGCACGATCGACAACAGGTAAGCGCCGGCCTGCACGTATTGGCCTTCGCGGGCCGCACGCTGGCCGATCAGGCCGCTGATGGGGGCGTGGATTTCGCTGCGGGTCAGGTTCAGTTCAGCCTGGGCCAAATCGGTTTTAGCGTTGGCGATCTGCGCGTCGAGGCGTTTGATCTCGGCGGTGAGTGCGTTGACTTGCTGGCGCTGACTTTGTGCGTCGGCCTGGGCCTTGGCCAGTTGGGAGCGGGCAATGTGGGATTCGGCGGAGAGGGTGGTCACCCGTTCTTCCGAGACATAACCGGGTTTGCGCAAGGTCTCGGCGCGGGTCAGGTCAATCTGCGAGCGGCCCAGGCTGGCCTGGCTGGAGGCGACTTGCGCTTCGCTGGCGGCAATCAGGCTGGCCTGCTGGGTCAGTTTGCTCGTGGCTTGCAGGCGCTCGGCCTGGCGGGTGGCCAGGACGGCATTGGCGCGGTCGACAGCGAGGTGGAAGTCGTCGCCTTCGAGTTTGACCAGCAATTGGCCTTTCTCGACATGCTGGTTGTCCTGCACCAGCACCTGATCGATGCGCGCGCCCAATTGGCTCGACACGCGGGTGATCTCGCCCTGGACATAAGCGTTGTCGGTGCTTTCATAAAAGCGCCCCTTGAAGAACCAATGGGCAAACAGGCCCCCGGCAATCAGCAGGACAATCAGCAGGAACGTGAAGAGGCGACGCTTGAGTTGGGCAGGCATGAGGCAAACTGTAGTCGAGAAATTGTAAGGGAAGTTATCAGCAGGCAAATCTGGCATACAGCCGATAAGCGGTAAATGCCGTCGGCCGATATCCGCGACATACGGGCGTTACAGCCGCAACCTTGGCTTAAATGCCCTGTTCGCTGGAGCCGGGCGGGTATCGCCTGTTACCATTCGCGCCTTGTTTGAACTTTGCTTTTTTTCTTTTCGAGACATGCCATGACCACCGTCCGCACTCGCATCGCGCCATCGCCTACCGGGGATCCCCACGTAGGTACCGCTTACATCGCCTTGTTCAACTACTGCTTTGCCAAGCAGCACGGCGGTGAGTTCATCCTGCGGATCGAAGACACCGACCAACTGCGTTCGACTCGTGAGTCCGAACAGCAGATTTTCGACGCCTTGCGCTGGCTCGGGATCGACTGGAGCGAAGGCCCGGACGTCGGCGGCCCGCACGGTCCGTACCGTCAAAGCGAGCGCGGCGATATTTATCAGAAGTATTGCCAGCAGCTTGTAGAGCTCGGTCATGCTTTCCCGTGCTTCTGCACTGCCGAAGAGCTGGATCAGATGCGCGCCGAGCAGATGGCCCGTGGTGAAACCCCGCGCTACGACGGCCGCGCGCTGCTGCTGTCGAAGGAAGAAGTCGCCCGTCGCCTGGCGGCTGGCGAGCCCCACGTTATCCGGATGAAAGTACCAAGCGAAGGCGTCTGCGTGGTGCCGGACATGCTGCGTGGCGACGTCGAGATCCCGTGGGACCGCATGGACATGCAAGTCCTGATGAAGACCGACGGCCTGCCGACGTACTTCCTGGCCAACGTGGTCGACGATCACCTGATGGGCATCACCCACGTATTGCGCGGCGAAGAGTGGCTGCCATCGGCACCGAAGCTGATCCTGCTTTACGAGTACTTCGGCTGGGAACAACCGGAGCTGTGCTACATGCCGCTGCTGCGTAACCCGGACAAGAGCAAGCTTTCCAAGCGCAAAAACCCGACCTCGGTGACCTTCTACGAGCGCATGGGCTTCATGCCCGAAGCGATGCTCAACTACCTGGGGCGCATGGGCTGGTCGATGCCGGACGAGCGCGAGAAGTTCTCGCTGCAGGAAATGGTCGACAACTTCGACCTCAAGCGCGTGTCCCTCGGCGGGCCGATCTTCGACATCGAGAAGCTGTCGTGGCTCAACGGCCAGTGGCTGCGCGACCTGCCGGTGGAAGAGTTCGCCGCGCGCGTGCAGAAGTGGGCGTTCAACTCCGAATACATGATGAAGATCGCGCCGCACGTGCAGGGCCGGGTCGAAACCTTCAGCCAGGTGGCACCACTGGCCGGGTTCTTCTTTGCCGGTGGCGTGAACCCCGATGCCAAGCTGTTCGAATCCAAGAAGCTGTCGGGCGATCAGGTCCGCCAGTTGATGCAGTTGATCCTGTGGAAGCTCGAAAGCCTGCGTCAGTGGGAGAAGGACTGCATCACCGCAACCATTCAGGCTGTGGTCGAGTCCCTGGAGCTGAAGCTGCGTGATGCCATGCCGCTGATGTTCGCTGCGATCACCGGCCAGGCCAGCTCGGTGTCGGTGCTCGATGCGATGGAAATCCTCGGGCCGGACCTGACCCGTTTCCGTCTGCGCCAGGCCATTGACCTGCTGGGCGGCGTGTCGAAGAAAGAAAACAAAGAGTGGGAAAAGCTGTTGGGCGCTATCGCCTGATTGCGTTTGCCTCTGCGGTAATGGCCGAAGGCCGGGATCTTTTGCTCCCGTTCTTCGGCGCTCCCCCTGAATTTACGAGGGGGAGGGCGGTAAGTGGTTGTTATGTCGGCAAAAAATTTTGAAATTTTTCAAAAATAAGTTTGACAGACTTTCGATACGCCCTTAAGATTCGCCCCGTCCTCAGCGATGACATCAACGATGAGGGGCTATAGCTCAGCTGGGAGAGCGCTTGCATGGCATGCAAGAGGTCGACGGTTCGATCCCGTCTAGCTCCACCAATTTACACTTCAAGACTTGGCCACACCGGTCTTGAAGCGATCAGCACTCAGCACTGATCAGTTGTATAGAAGGGTTTGCGTCCCCTTCGTCTAGTGGCCTAGGACACCGCCCTTTCACGGCGGTAACAGGGGTTCGAGTCCCCTAGGGGACGCCAGTTTTACAGAAGCGATGTTGCAAGATGTCGCTCCGCCGCGAGGCGAAAAATCCGGGGCTATAGCTCAGCTGGGAGAGCGCCTGCATGGCATGCAGGAGGTCAGCGGTTCGATCCCGCTTAGCTCCACCAATTTTACAGTTCAAGGTCTGGCCACACCGGCCTTGAATCGATCAGCACTCAGCACTGATCAGTTGTATAGAAGGGTTTGTGTCCCCTTCGTCTAGTGGCCTAGGACACCGCCCTTTCACGGCGGTAACAGGGGTTCGAGTCCCCTAGGGGACGCCACGATTACCCGCTCTGCGGGATTTTATAAGGGTCATTCAATTATTGAATGGCCCTTTTGTTTGTCTGGCGTTTGACAAAAACCCTCCCATTTCCAAAAAAACTGTTCTTCAGACCAGCGGTCATGTCCATGACTTGCTAAAATTTATTATGAGAATAATATTTCAATCGTAATATTCGGAGGCGACGATGAACGATAAAAAAGCTCAAACCCGCGAACGCATCCTCAAGGCCGCCAGCGCAGCGCTGATTCAGCGCGGCCCGGCCGAGCCAAGTGTGGGCGAAGTGATGGGTGCGGCGGGCCTGACGGTCGGCGGCTTCTACGCACACTTCGAAAGCAAGGACGCGATGATGCTCGAGGCGTTCAGGCAATTGCTCGGTCACCGCCGCGACCTGATTGCTGACATGGACGCGCAGTTGACCGGCGAAGAGCGCCGCGCGCTGGTGGCAGCGTTCTATCTGTCGCGCAAGCACCGTGATTCCTCCGAATCGGCCTGTCCGATCCCGGCATCGGTCGGCGAACTGGGGCGGCTGCCGGAAGCGTTTCGTGTTGCGCTCAATGAGCATGTGGAATTGATGGTCGCGCAGTTGGCGGCCAGCCCTGAAGAAACCGAAAAAGCCCTGGCCGACATGGCCTTGATGGTGGGTGGGTTGGCTCTGGCGCGGGCGTTGGGGCCTGGAGAGTTGTCCGATCGATTACTGCGTGCCGCCAAATCGGCAGTGCGTTGACCTGAAGGCTGCGGCCTGAGGAGAATGCGATGAGCGCGTTAAAGTGGGTTCGTGGCGTTAATGGCACCTTGGGCTGGTTTGCCCCGAAACTGGTCGCAAGCAAAATGCGACAGGCGTTCATGACGCCAAGGGATCTGCCGCTGCGTGACTGGGAGCTGCCACTGCTGGCCAAGTCCGAGCGGATCACCCTGCGTTTTGGCCTCTCGGCCTTGCGCTGGGGCCAAGGCCCGGCAGTCTTGCTGATGCATGGTTGGGAAGGGCGGCCGACGCAGTTCGCCAGCCTCATCACTGCGCTGGTCGATGCCGGTTACTCGGTCGTGGCCCTGGATGGTCCGGCCCACGGTCGCTCGCCGGGCAGCGAAGCGAATGTGGTGCTGTTCGCCCGCGCCATGCTTGAAGCGGCTTCCGAACTGCCGCCCCTGCAAGCGGTCATCGGCCACTCCATGGGGGGCGCCAGCGCCATGCTCGCGGTCCAGTTGGGCTTGCGCACCGAAACCCTGGTCACCATTGCCGCTCCGGCGCGGATTCTCGGTGTGCTGCGTGGCTTTGCCCGCTATGTCGGGCTGCCACCGAAGGCCCGCTCGGCGTTCATTCGCCAGGTCGAGCAAGACGTCGGCATGCGAGCCGCGACACTGGATGTCGCGCACTATCAACTCGACATGCCGGGCCTGATTGTCCACGCCGAAGACGACAACTTCGTCTTGGTGAAGGAATCCCAGCTGATTCACGAAGCCTGGTTCGATAGCCGCTTGTTGCGTTTGAAGGAAGGTGGTCATCAGCGAGTCCTGGCCGACCCTCGGGTGATTGATGGCGTGTTATCACTGCTGGCCGGGCGCAGCCTGCAATCACGCCAATCCGCCTGAGCTTCCGTTACACTGCCCCGGTCGAAATTATCTGACCAGGGAGTCGGGCATGGGCTGGGATCGGGAAACGCCGTTCATCATTGATCTGCAAGTGAGCGCCGAGGACATTGACGGGTTGGGGCACGCGAACAATGCGGTTTACGTGACCTGGCTCGAACGCTGTGCCTGGCGCCACTCCCAGCGCCTGGGCCTGGACCTGGTCGAATATCGTCGGCTGGACCGGGCGATGGCGGTGGTGCGGCACGAGATCGATTACCTGGCGGCTGCCTATGAGGACGATGAGTTGCAATTGGCGACCTGGATCGTGGATTGGGACCAACGCCTGAAAATGACCCGGCACTTCCAGTTGATCCGCCCCAGTGACAACACCACGCTATTGCGCGCGCAGACCACGTTCGTCTGCATCGAGCTGTCCACCGGCAAGCCCAAGCGCATGCCGGGGGAGTTTATCGAGGGCTATGGCCCGGCGATTCAGGCGTTGGAATCAGCGAAAACCTAATGTGGGAGCGAGCCTGCTCGCGAAGGCGGCGGCAAATCCAGCATCAATGTATCTGACAGAGCGCTTTCGCGAGCAGGCTCGCTCCCACAAGGCATCTGCGGTTTCTCGCGCAATCCAGTAAACTGCCGCACGTTTTTCCTCGAGTGTGTTTTTCATGCAAATTGCTTTGGCGCCCATGGAGGGGTTGGTCGACGACATCCTGCGCGATGTGTTGACCCGCGTGGGTGGTATTGACTGGTGCGTGACCGAGTTCATTCGGGTCAACGACCAGTTGCTGACACCTGCCTATTTCCACAAGTTCGGCCCGGAGTTGCTCAACGGCGCCCGGACGGCCTCCGGCGTGCCGCTGCGTGTGCAATTGCTCGGTTCCGATCCCGTGTGCCTGGCGGAAAATGCCGCGCTGGCCTGCGAGCTGGGTTCCGAAGTGATTGACCTGAATTTCGGCTGTCCAGCCAAGACCGTCAACAAATCCCGTGGTGGCGCGGTATTGCTCAAGGAACCCGAGCTGCTCAACCAGATCGTCGAGCATGTCCGTCGTGCCGTCCCCGCGCACATTCCGGTCACCGCCAAGATGCGCCTGGGCTTCGACAGCCCGGACGGTTCGCTGGTATGTGCCACGGCCCTGGCCGAAGGCGGCGCCGAACACATCGTGGTGCACGCGCGGACCAAGGTCGACGGCTACAAGCCGCCGGCGCACTGGGAGTGGATTCCGCGGGTGCAGGACGTGGTCAAGGTTCCGGTGTTCGCCAACGGCGACATCTGGAGCGTCGAAGACTGGCGTCGCTGCCGCGAGATCAGCGGCGTTGAAGACATCATGCTTGGTCGCGGCCTGGTTTCGCGTCCGGACCTTGCCCGGCAGATCGCCGCAGCGCGGGCCGGTGAAGAAGTGGTCGAGATGACGTGGGCCGAGTTGCTGCCGCTGATCCAGGACTTCTGGCTGCAAGCCAAGGCACAGATGACGCCACGCCAGTCGCCGGGCCGCCTGAAGCAATGGCTGGCGATGCTGACCCGCAATTATCCCGAGGCGGTAGAGCTGTTCACCGTGCTGCGTCGTGAGACCGAGCTGGATAACGTCTCGCGTTTGCTGGGGCTGCCGGTGGCGGCAGCGGCCTGAAACTTTTTATGAAAAAAGCAGAAAACAATCTCTTGAAATGCAATCAGCGGTCCCTATCTAAGGATTACGCGATGCCGAATTCGGGTCGCGGAGACAAAAAACCTTGCTGATTGTTTTCAGGAGATTTGCATCATGGCTACTACATTTTCCATGGCCCCACTGTTCCGTTCCTCGGTAGGTTTCGACCGTTTCAACGACCTGTTCGAGACCGCCCTGCGCAACGAGCCAGGCAGCAGCTATCCACCCTATAACGTGGAGAAACACGGCGACGATCAATACCGCATCGTAATTGCCGCGGCCGGTTTCCAGGAAGAAGACTTGGAGCTCGAAGTCGAGAAAGGTGTGCTGACCATCAGTGGCGGTAAACGCGACGCGGACGAAGACGTCACTTATCTGTATCAGGGCATTGCGCAACGTGCCTTCAAGCTGTCCTTCCGTCTGGCTGATCACATCGAGATCAAGGCTGCCGGCCTGAGTAATGGTCTGTTGAGCATCGACCTGCTGCGGGTGGTACCGGAAGAGGCGAAAGCCAAGCGCATCCCGATCAACGGCACGCAGAAGAAGGCTCTGCAACACTGAGTCAGAGCAAGAAGAAGGGCGCCATTGGCGCCCTTTTTTGTGCTCGTCACTTCAGCAGTTTTTGAAACTCTTCTACCGGCAATGGCTGACTGTGCAAATACCCTTGGTAGAAGTGACAGTCCAATCCCTGCAAGAACTCCAGCTGCTCCGCTGTTTCCACTCCCTCGGCAATCACCTTCAAATCCAGGCTGTGGGCCATGGCGACGATGGCGCGGATGATCTCGGCGTCGTTCGGGTCGCTGGTGGCGTCGCGGATGAACGACTTGTCGATTTTCAGGGTATCGACTGGCAGGCGCTTGAGGTAGGTCAGCGAGGAATAGCCGGTGCCGAAGTCGTCCATGGCGAAGCTCACGCCGAGTTTTTTCAGGCGGCGCATTTTGCTGATGGTGTCTTCCAGGTTCTGGATGACGATGCCTTCGGTGATTTCCAGCTTCAACAGGGAGCAGGGCAGGCCATGGCTGGACAGGCTGTTTTCGACGCGTTCGACGAAGTCGTTCTGGCGGAACTGGCGCGGGCTGATGTTCACGCACAGGCTGAATCTTAGCGGGTCTATCAGGCCGTTTTCGATCAATTGCTTGAAGGCCTGGCAGGCTTCGTCGAGGATCCAGGTGCCGACCTCCAGAATCAGTCCGCTGTCTTCCAGTACCTTGATGAACTCGTTGGGTGACTGCGGGCCGAGCTCCGGATGATTCCAGCGTACCAGGGCCTCGGCGCCGACGATGCGGTCGCCCCGGGCGTCGACCTGAGGTTGGTAATGTACGCGAAATTCGCCCCGGGAAAGCGCCAGGCGCAGGTCGGTTTCCATGCGCAGGCGTTCACTCGCGGCCTTCTGCATGGTGTTGTGGTACATCTGCGCGGTATTGCGCCCCGAGTCCTTGGCGCGATAAAGCGCGATGTCCGCGCGCTTGAGCAGGTCGGTCGGGGTCGAGCCGTGATCGGGGATCAGGGCGATGCCGATGCTTGGGGTTACCTGCAGGCGCTGGCCGTCGAGGAACATTGGTTCGGATAGCAGCTCGCGAATGGTGTCGGCCACTTCGCGAACCTGATCGCTGACCTCGCTGCGCGAGCCTTCGAGGCCACTGAGCAGTATCACGAACTCGTCACCGCCCAGGCGCGCAACGGTGTCCTCCATGCGCACGCTGGCTTCCAGGCGCGCGGTGATGATTTTCAGCACCGTGTCGCCCACCGGGTGCCCGAGGGAGTCGTTGATGTGCTTGAAGTGGTCGAGGTCGAGGAACATCAGCGCGCCGCGCAGGTTGTGGCGTTTGAGCAGGGCGATCTGCTGGCTCAGGCGGTCCATCAGCAAGGCACGATTGGGCAGGTTGGTCAGTGGGTCGTGGTAGGCCAGGTGGCGGATCTGCGCTTCGGCGTTTTTCAGCAGGCTGACGTCGCGTGCGGTCAATAACAGGCAGGCGGTTTCGTTGAGGGTGATCGGTTCCACCGAGACTTCGACGGTGAGCAGTTCGCCGCGCTTGTTGCGCCCGAGCATTTCCTGGTGATGAACCCGACCCTTGATCTGCAATTCGGCCAGCAGCGCCGAGCGTTGTTTTTCTTCAGCCCAGATCCCGACCTGATACACCGTGCGGCCCACCACTTCCTCGGCGCGGTAACCGGTCAGGCGGCAGAAACCGTCGTTGACCTCCAGATAGCGTCCGGTGTCGCGCTCGGTGATGGTGATGGCGTCGGGGCTGGAGTGGAAGGCCTTGGCGAATTTCTCTTCACTGGCCTTGAGCGCCGCTTCCGAGCGCTGTTGCTGGGTGATATCGCGCAGCGTGGTGACGATGCAGGCCTGGTCGCCGACGCTGATCTGGCGGCTGGAAATCACGCAGGTCAGGACCTGTCCGTCCTTGTGCTGGACGAGAATGGCCACGTTGTTCAGGCCTTGTTCGCGGATCACTTGTTCGATCCGTCGCAGGCTTTTCGCCGAAGCGTCCCACAGGCCGATTTCGTCGGCGCTGCGGCCGATCACATCGGCAGTGCTCCAGCCGAAGGTCTGGGTGAAGCTGGAGTTGATTTCAATGAACTGGCCGGTGTCCTGGTGGGTGACGCAGATCGGATCGGGGCTGACCTGGAACAGCGTGGCGAATTTTTCTTCGGAGGCCACCAGCCGTTGTTCGCGCTCCACCTGGTCGGTGATGTCGAGCAATGTACCGGCCATGCGCACCGGCACGCCGCTGTCATCACGGTAGAGGCGGGCGCGGCTTTCCAGGTAGCGCGAGCTGCCGTCGGGCAATTGCACGCGGTAGGTCAATTGGTAGTTGCCGGCCGGGCCTTCACGCAGGCTGCGGTAAGCGTCGCGCATGGTGTCGCGTTCTTCGCCGGGCACGCCTTCGAAGAACTCGTCGAAGGACTCGTGAAAGGGTTTGGCGTCCAGGCCGTGCAGTTGGGCGGCCCGTGCCGATCCGTAGAGCATGCCGCTGGGAATGTGCCAGTCCCAGGTGCCGAGTTGCGCCGAGTCCAGGGCCAGATCGAGACGTTCCTGGCTGTCCTTGAGGGCCTGTTCGGCGACTTTGCGTTCGGTGGTGTCAAGGAAGGTGCTCAGTAGATAGGGCTGGCCTTCGAGCTCGACCTTTTGCGCACTGAGGATGCCATCATGGATTTGCCCATTGCTGGCGCGAAACTGCACTTCCATGCTGACCAGGTCGCCTTTGGCTTTGGTGGCCTTGACCAGTTCGTCCCGTTGCTCGGGGTGTACCCACAGGCCCAGCTCCAGGGTGGTGCGGCCGATCGCGTTTTGCACCGGCCAGCCGAACAGGCTTTCGAAATACTGGTTGGCTTCGGAGATCAGGCCGTCTTCCTGGCGGGTCAGCAGGACCATGTTCGGGCACAGGTGGAACAGGGTGGCGAAGCGCTTTTCCGAGCTGCTCAACGCCTGTTCGCGCTGACGCTGGTGGGTAATCTCGCGGATCACACCGATCATCCGTGGCCGGCCGTGTTTGTCCGGCAACAGGCTGCCGTTGATCTCCAGCCAGTGCAGGCTGCCATCGGGCCAGCGGATGCGGTGATGCATCGCTTGCTCCAGTGGTGCGCCAGCGATGACCGCGTGGAATGCGCGAAGGGTTTTCGCGCGATCTTCCGGGGGCAGCAGGTCAAGGTATTCCAGATCCCGTGGCAGCGGTTGCCGGGGATCGAAGCCGAACAGCGCCTGCGTACCCCGAGACCAACTGATCTGCCCGCGCTCGATGTCCCAATACCAGGCACCCAGGCGTGCGCCGTTGAGCGCGGCCAACAGTTGCGAGGCACTTTCCCAGCTCTGTTCGGAGTTTTTCGGGTCAAGTGCCTGTATGCGCGGCATTGGCGGAATACGGTCAACAGATTTGGGCATTGGCAAGCCTTAGGCTGAATGGGCGTTTGGCACGGGAATTCGCGGCTCTATAGGAGTAGCACAACTTAGCCTTGAGTCCCTGGCGGATCGAGTTGAGCATCCAGCAGGGCCATGAAGGCCCGCGCGGCGTTCGACAGTGTCCTTTCCGTGTGCAGGATATAGCCTAGCTGGCGAGTGAGCTGTATGCCCGGCAAAGGTATGCGCGCCACCTGGTCATCGAGCATGGTGCGCGGCAAAACGCTCCAGGCCAGGCCGATCGAGACCATCATCTTGATGGTTTCCAGGTAGTTGGTGCTCATCGCAATGTTTGGCGTCAGGCCCTGGGCTTCAAACAGCCGCTGCACGATGTGGTGGGTAAAGGTGTTGCCGCCGGGGAAGACCGCCGGGTGACGGGCGATGTCCGCCAGGCTGACCTGGCCGTTATTGAGCAGCGAATGCTCCGGGGCAACCACGAAATCCAGCGGGTCGTCCCACACCGGGGTGGCCTTGACCAGCGCGTGGGGTTCCGGTGCCAGGGTAATGACCGCCAGTTCGGCGCGGCCGTGGAGAATTTCCTCGTAGGCCACTTCCGAATCGAGGAACTGAATATCCAGTGCCACCTGTGGGTAGCGCCGGGTGAACTCCCTTAATAAGGGCGGCAAACGGTGCAGGCCGATGTGGTGACTGGTGGCCAGGGTCAGACGGCCGGTCACTTCGCCGGTGAGGTTGGTCAGGGCGCGGCGCGTATCATCGAGGACATTGAGAATCTGGTAGGCCCGCGGCAGCAGGGCGCGCCCGGCTTCGGTCAGGCCCACTTCACGCCCCAGGCGATCGAACAGCCGTACCTTCAATTGCTGCTCCAGCCCGGCGATGCGTTTGCTGATGGCAGGCTGGGTCAGGTGCAGCCGTTCGCCGGCGCCGGAGAAGCTTCCGGTCTCGGCGATGGCAATAAAAGCATTGAGGTTGGCCAGATCCATAGTCGCATTCCAATTGGTTATCCAAAGCATAAAAAATATGAATTTGAGTTATTTAATGTAACCCCATAGGATCAGCCTCACAAGCCAAAGGGTTATTGAGTCTTTCAAGACCCAGAGGTCTGTGTAGCGAGTTTGTTAGTTCAAATTCGGATGCCAGAAGTCCATAGCCAAGGCGCTGCGACGAGTCATAGCGCGCTATGGCGAGGAGCAGCAACGCAGGATATGGGCTTCTGGCGCCGAAGTTGACTAACGAAACTCGCTATACAGACCTCTCTGGCATAGAAAAAGCTGATGAGGAACCGTCTGATGGCCGGCAAAACGCTCTACGACAAGCTCTGGGATTCGCATTTGGTCAAGCAGCGCGACGATGGCTCTGCGCTGATCTACATCGATCGTCACATCATCCACGAAGTGACCTCGCCGCAAGCCTTCGAAGGCCTGCGTCTGGCCGGGCGCAAGCCATGGCGCATCGATGCCAACATCGCGACCCCGGACCACAACGTACCGACCACGCCGGAGCGCAAGGGCGGCATCGACGCCATCGTCGACCAGGTCTCGCGCCTGCAAGTCCAGACCCTCGATGACAACTGCGATGAATACGGCATCGTCGAGTTCAAGATGAACGACGTTCGCCAGGGCATCGTCCACGTCATCGGCCCGGAGCAGGGCGCGACCTTGCCGGGCATGACCGTGGTCTGCGGCGACTCCCACACCTCGACCCATGGCGCATTCGGCGCATTGGCTCACGGTATCGGCACTTCCGAGGTCGAGCATGTGCTCGCCACCCAGTGCCTGGTCGCCAAGAAAATGAAAAACATGCTGGTACGCGTCGAAGGCCAATTGCCGTTCGGCGTGACCGCCAAGGACATCGTGCTCGCGGTGATCGGCAAGATCGGCACCGCCGGCGGTAACGGCCACGCCATCGAATTCGCTGGCAGCGCGATTCGCGACCTGTCCGTCGAAGGCCGCATGACCATTTGCAACATGTCCATCGAGGCCGGCGCTCGCGTAGGCCTGGTAGCGGCTGACGAAAAAACCGTGGCCTACGTCAAGGGCCGTCCATTTGCTCCGAAAGGCGCCGAATGGGACCTGGCCGTCGAAGCCTGGAAAGACCTGGTTTCCGATGCCGACGCCGTCTTCGACACCGTTGTTGAACTCGATGCAGCCGACATCAAGCCGCAAGTCAGCTGGGGCACTTCGCCTGAGATGGTGTTGGCGGTGGATCAGAACGTGCCGGATCCCGCGAAGGAAATGGACCTGGTCAAGCGCGACTCCATCGTCCGTGCCTTGAAGTACATGGGTTTGACCGCCAACCAGGCGATCACCGACATTCAGTTGGATCGCGTGTTCATCGGTTCGTGCACCAACTCGCGGATCGAGGACCTGCGCGCTGCGGCCGTGATCGCCAAGGGCCGCAAAGTGGCCTCGACCATCAAGCAGGCCATCGTCGTGCCGGGCTCGGGTCTGGTCAAAGCCCAGGCTGAATCGGAAGGCCTGGACAAGATTTTCCTCGAAGCCGGTTTCGAATGGCGTGAGCCGGGTTGCTCGATGTGCCTGGCGATGAACCCGGACCGTTTGGAGTCCGGCGAGCATTGCGCCTCGACCTCCAACCGTAACTTCGAAGGCCGTCAGGGCGCCGGTGGTCGTACCCACCTCGTCAGCCCGGCCATGGCCGCGGCCGCCGCTGTGAACGGTCGTTTCATCGACGTCCGTGAATTGATTCAGGGAGCGCAGTAAGCATGAGAGCATTTACCCAACATACTGGTCTTGTCGCGCCTTTGGATCGTGCCAACGTCGACACCGACCAGATCATCCCGAAGCAATTCTTGAAGTCGATCAAGCGCACGGGTTTTGGCCCGAACCTGTTCGATGAATGGCGCTACCTGGATGTGGGCCAGCCTTACCAGGACAACTCCAAGCGTCCGCTGAACAAGGACTTCGTCCTCAACGCCGAACGTTACCAGGGCGCCAGCGTGTTGCTGGCCCGGGAGAACTTCGGTTGCGGCTCCAGCCGTGAACACGCGCCGTGGGCGCTGGAAGAGTACGGTTTCCGCAGCATCATCGCGCCGAGCTATGCCGACATCTTCTTCAACAACAGCTTCAAGAACGGCTTGCTGCCGATCATTTTGAGCGATGCCGAAGTCGATGAGCTGTTCCAGCAGGTCGAGGCCAATCCGGGCTACCAGTTGCAGGTCGATCTGCAAGCCCAGACCGTGACCCGCCCTGACGGCAAGGTGTTGAGCTTCGAAATCGATGCCTTCCGCAAACATTGTCTGCTCAACGGTCTGGACGATATCGGCCTGACCTTGCAGGACGGCGATGCGATTGCGACGTTTGAAGCCAAGCACCGGGCTAGCCAGCCGTGGTTGTTTCGCGACGCTTGATTGATCCGACATTGATGTAGGCCACTCTGGCCTCATCGCTAGCAGGCTAGCTCCCACAGGGGAGTTGTGTACGCCATAGATCCAATGTGGGAGCTAGCCTGCTAGCGATGGCGGCAGTAGAGGCACCCCAAGACTAAGCCCCAAAAGGAAGTCCCCATGACCAGCACCGCCCAGCACACCCAGGTAGTCCAGAAGCAATTCGGTGAACAGGCCTCGGCCTACCTGAGCAGCGCCGTACACGCTCAAGGCACTGAATTTGCGCTGCTACAGGCCGAGCTGGCGGGGCAGGGCGATGCCCGGGTCCTGGATCTTGGCTGCGGCGCCGGTCACGTAAGTTTTCACGTAGCCTCATTGGTCAAAGAAGTGGTGGCTTACGACCTGTCCCAACAGATGCTCGACGTGGTGACCGCTGCCGCTGTCGATCGTGGCTTGAGCAACGTGTCCACGGTCAACGGTGCCGCTGAGCGCCTGCCGTTCGCCGATGGCGAATTCGATTTCGTCTTCAGCCGTTATTCGGCGCACCATTGGAGCGATCTGGGCGTGGCCCTGCGGGAGGTGCGTCGAGTCCTGAAGCCGGGCGGTGTGGCGGCATTCGTCGACGTATTGTCACCGGGTAGCCCGCTGTTCGACACTTACCTGCAAAGCGTCGAAGTGCTGCGCGACACCAGCCATGTGCGCGATTATTCCGCCGGCGAGTGGTTGCGCCAGGTCAGCGAGGCGGGGCTGCACACCCGCAGTACCACGCGTCAGCGTTTGCGCCTGGAGTACAACAGCTGGGTCGAGCGCATGCGCACGCCTGAAGTGATGCGCGCGGCGATCCGCGAATTGCAGCAGTCGATGGGCAACGAAGTACGCGAATATTTCGAGATTGAGGCCGATGGTTCGTTCAGTACCGATGTATTGGTGCTGTTTGTAGAAAGATAGGCACCGATCGATAGAATTTTTCCGGGTGCGCCAAAGGCGCACCGACTGATGACATGAGGAAAGCATGAGCAAGCAGATTCTGATTCTCCCAGGTGACGGTATTGGCCCGGAAATCATGGCCGAAGCGGTCAAGGTGCTGGAGTTGGCCAGCGACAAGTTCGCCCTGGGCTTCGAGCTGAGCCATGACGTGATCGGTGGTGCTGCCATCGACAAGCACGGCGTGCCCCTGGCCGACGAGACCCTGGAACGTGCCCGCGCGGCCGACGCCGTATTGCTGGGCGCCGTTGGCGGTCCGAAATGGGATGCCATCGAACGTGACATCCGCCCTGAGCGCGGCCTGTTGAAGATCCGTGCGCAACTGGGCCTGTTCGGCAACCTGCGCCCGGCGATCCTGTACCCGCAACTGGCCGAGGCTTCCAGCCTGAAGCCGGAAATCGTTTCCGGGCTGGACATCCTGATCGTGCGTGAGCTGACCGGCGGTATCTACTTTGGCGCGCCTCGCGGCACCCGCACCCTGGAAAACGGCGAGCGTCAGTCCTACGACACCCTGCCGTACAGCGAAAGCGAAATCCGTCGTATCGCCCGTGTCGGTTTCGACATGGCCATGGTCCGTGGCAAGAAGCTGTGCTCGGTGGACAAGGCCAACGTACTGGCCTCCAGCCAACTGTGGCGTGAAGTGGTCGAACAAGTGGCCAAGGATTATCCTGAAGTCGAACTGAGCCACATGTACGTCGACAACGCCGCGATGCAGTTGGTGCGCGCACCGAAGCAGTTCGACGTGATCGTCACCGACAACATGTTCGGCGACATCCTGTCCGACCAGGCCTCGATGCTTACCGGTTCGATCGGCATGCTGCCGTCGGCGTCTCTGGACACCCACAACAAGGGCATGTACGAGCCGTGCCACGGTTCGGCGCCGGACATCGCGGGCAAGGGCATCGCCAACCCGTTGGCGACCATTTTGTCGGTGTCGATGATGCTGCGCTACAGCTTCAGCCAGCAAGCCGCGGCCGATGCCATCGAGAAAGCCGTCAGCCTGGTGCTGGATCAGGGCTTGCGCACCGGCGACATCTGGTCGGCCGGTTGTACTAAAGTCGGTACGCAGGAAATGGGTGACGCAGTAGTCGCCGCGCTGCGGAATCTGTAATCTCTCGGGCCCGCTGCCAAATTCAAGACAAGGTAGCGGTCCACATTTCAAGAAGGTGTAGTTGCGATGAAACGTGTAGGTCTGATCGGTTGGCGCGGCATGGTCGGTTCCGTGCTCATGCAGCGGATGCTGGAAGAGCAGGATTTCGATCTTATCGAGCCGGTGTTTTTCACCACTTCCAATGTCGGTGGCCAAGGCCCGTCCGTGGGCAAGGACATTGCTCCGCTCAAGGACGCTTACAGCATTGAAGAGCTGAAGACCCTCGACGTGATTCTGACCTGCCAGGGTGGCGACTACACCAGCGAAGTCTTCCCCAAGCTGCGTGAAGCCGGCTGGCAGGGTTACTGGATCGACGCCGCTTCCAGCCTGCGCATGCAGGATGACGCGGTGATCGTTCTGGATCCGGTCAACCGCAAGGTGATCGACCAGCAGCTGGATGCAGGCACCAAGAACTACATCGGCGGCAACTGCACCGTCAGCCTGATGCTGATGGGCCTCGGTGGCCTGTTCGAAGCTGGCCTGGTGGAGTGGATGAGCGCCATGACCTATCAGGCGGCCTCCGGTGCCGGCGCGCAGAACATGCGTGAACTGATCAAGCAAATGGGCGCGACCCACGCCGCTGTTGCCGATCAACTGGCCGATCCGGCCAGCGCGATCCTCGACATCGACCGCCGTGTGGCCGAAGCCATGCGCAGCGACGCGTACCCGACCGAAAACTTCGGCGTACCGCTGGCCGGCAGCCTGATCCCGTGGATCGACAAGGAACTGCCGAACGGCCAGAGCCGCGAAGAGTGGAAGGCCCAGGCCGAGACCAACAAGATCCTCGGTCGCTTCAAGAGCCCGATCCCGGTCGATGGCATCTGCGTGCGCATCGGCGCCATGCGCTGCCACAGCCAGGCGCTGACCATCAAGTTGAACAAAGACGTACCGATCGCTGATATCGAAGGGCTGATCAGCCAGCACAACCCTTGGGTCAAGCTGGTGCCGAACAGCCGTGAGACCAGCATTCAGGAGCTGAGCCCGAACAAGGTCACCGGTACCCTGAATGTACCGGTTGGCCGTCTGCGCAAGCTGAACATGGGTTCGCAATTCGTCGGCGCGTTCACCGTCGGCGACCAGTTGCTGTGGGGTGCGGCCGAACCGCTGCGCCGCATGCTGCGGATCCTGCTCGAGCGTTGATCGATTGATGAAATGAAAGAACCCGCGCCTTGCAAGAGGCGCGGGTTTTTTTATGGAAGTAGCGTCGTCAGTGCTGGCCTCATCGCGAGCAGGCTCGCTCCCACAGAGAGTTGCAGTTGAATAGGAAATTTGTGTACACCATCAACCCCTGTGGGAGCGAGCCTGCTCGCGAAGGGGCCAGGTCAGGCACCACAGAATTGCCTGCATGTCACCCACCCGGTAAAGTGCCGCTCCCCCCGTTTCGCCAGAGGTCAAACCATGAGCCAGTCCATTGATATTGCCGTGATCGGCGCCACCGGTACTGTCGGCGAAACACTCGTGCAGATTCTCGAAGAGCGCGATTTCCCGATCGGCACCCTTCACCTGCTGGCCAGCAGCGAATCGGCCGGCAGTTCGGTGCCGTTTCGCGGCAAGAACGTGCGGGTGCGAGAGGTCGATGAGTTCGACTTCAGCAAGGTGCAGTTGGCATTCTTTGCCGCAGGCCCGGCGGTCTCGTTGAGTTTTGCTTCCCGGGCGACAGACGCCGGTTGCTCGGTGATCGATCTCTCCGGTGCCCTGCCGGCCGAAAAGGCGCCACAGGTCGTGCCTGAGGCCAACGCCCAAGTGTTGGCCGGCTTGAAAAAACCCTTTCAGGTCAGCAGTCCAAGCCCATCAGCCACCACGCTGGCGGTGGTACTCGCGCCGCTGATGGATTTGCTCGATTTGCAGCGCATCAGCCTGACCGCCAGCCTCGCGGTATCGGCCCAGGGGCGCGAAGCCGTGAGCGAGCTCGCCCGGCAGACCGCCGAGCTGCTGAATGTGCGGCCGCTGGAGCCGAAATTCTTTGATCGGCAGATGGCCTTCAACCTGTTGGCCCAGGTCGGCAAACCGGATGAGCAAGGTCATACGCTGCTGGAAAAACGCCTGGTGCGTGAGCTGCGCCAGGTCATGGCGCGGCCTTCATTGAAGATTTCCGTCACTTGCATTCAAGCCCCGGTGTTTTTTGGCGATAGCTATAGCGTGACCCTGCAGTCCGCGAGTGAGATCGACCTGGGGAAAATCAATGCGGCCCTGGAAGACGCGCCCGGCATCGAGCTGGTGGAAGCCGGCGATTACCCGACCCCGGTGGGCGATGCGGTAGGGCAGGATGTGGTCTACGTGGGTCGGGTTCGCCAGGGTATCGACGACCCGTCGGAACTTAATCTGTGGCTGACGTCAGATAACGTACGCAAAGGCGCGGCGCTCAACGCTGTGCAGCTGGCCGAGTTGTTGATAAAAGACCTGCTGTAAAAGATACTTTGCAACTATTTGTCGAATAATTCCGCGCGACGACCCTCGCCGTTGCGCGTAATGCCTTACGGCAGCGACTGTCAATACCTTCTCGCTGGCCGAGGAATGTTCAAACTAAGGATGAGCTAATGGTTCAAGTTCGCAAACTGGTGTTAGCAATAGCGGCCGCCTCGGCGCTGTCCTCCGGTATGGCGCATGCCCTCGGGCTCGGGGAGTTGACCCTGAAATCGACGCTCAACCAGCCGCTGGTAGCGGAAATCGAGCTGCTCGATGTCAAGGAACTCACCGCCGCCGAAGTAGTGCCGAGCCTGGCTTCGCCGGAAGATTTCGCCAAGGCCGGTGTCGACCGCCAGGCGTTTCTCAATGACTTGACCTTCACCCCTGTGCTCAACGCCGGCGGCAAAAGCATCCTGCGCGTGACCTCCAGCAAGCCGCTTTCCGAACCCATGGTGAAATTCCTGGTTCAGGTCATGTGGCCGAACGGCCGTTTGCTGCGCGACTACAGTGTGCTGCTCGATCCGTCCAAATTCTCGCCGCAAACCGCTGAAGCGGCCGCACAACCGGCGTCAACGGTTGCCGCGCCCGTCACCGGTGCGACCAAACCGTCCCAATACACCACCACGGCGCGCGATACCCTGTGGGAAATCGCCGCGAAGGCGCGTAATGGTGGTTCGATCCAGCAAACCATGCTGGCCATCCAGGCGCTGAACCCGGATGCCTTTATCGACGGCAACATCAACCGCCTGAAAACCGGCCAGGTGCTGCGCCTGCCGGGCCAGGCGCAGAGCACGGACCTGCCGCAAGCCAAGGCGATTGCCGAAGTGGCCGCACAGAACAAGGCCTGGCGCCAGGGTCGCCGTTATGTGGCCAAACCCGGGGCAGGGCAGCAACAGCTCGACGCTACCCATCGCGCGCGTACTGATGGCGCGCCGGCGCAAGCGGCCACCGACAAGCTGAGCCTGGTGTCGGCCGAATCCGGTAAGAACCCAGGCAAAGGAGCTGCCGGAGATGCCAAGGCCCTCAGCAACAAGCTGGCGGTGACTCAGGAAAGCCTCGACACCAGCCGTCGTGATAACGCCGAACTGAAAAGCCGCATGGCCGACCTGCAAAGCCAGGTGGACAAGCTGCAGCGCCTGATCGAGTTGAAGAACAACCAGTTGGCCAAGTTGCAAACCGAGGGCGCTGCGGCCGCGACAGCGCCGGCAATGTCGGCCGAACTGGTTGCCAACCCGGGGGCAACGCCTGCTCCGGCTGACACTGCGCCAGCGCCCGGGGCAACTCCGACACCCGCCGAAAAACCTGTTGAGGCGACACCGGCCGCATCCGACGATCAGAAATTCAATGAATTGCTGACCAATCCGGTGTTGCTGGGCCTGGTCGGTGGCGGTGCGGTGATTCTGCTGCTCCTGCTGCTGTTGCTGGCGCGTCGCCGCAAAGCCCGGCAAGAAGCCGAAAAACATCTGCGCATGGCCCGTGCCCTGGCCGAAGAACAGCCGTTCTCGGCCGATTTCGACTTGCCGGAAAGTAGCTTCGATGGCCTGGAAGTTCCGCCGCCGAGCGTGAAACTGGCGACAGCCCCGACGCCTGCTCCCGCGCCAGCGCCGGTAGTTGCTCCGGTGGTGATGACCACGCCGATCGCCGCGCCATTGGTGGCACCCGCTGCCGAGCGTTCCGACGACGTGCTGGGCCAGGCTCAGTCGCACATCGATGCCGGTCGCCTGAACCAGGCTGCCGCATTGCTGGAGGACGGCGTCAAGCAAGAGCCCAAGCGCAGCGACTTGCGCTTGAAACTGATGGAAGTCTACGGCCAGCAAGGCGACCGCGATGCATTCGTCGGCCAGGAGCGTCAGTTGGTGGCCAATGGCGACAACTTCGCCCAGGTTGAAAAGCTCAAAAGCCGCTTCCCGGCCATGGCGCTGGTCGCTGCCGGTGGTATCGCCGCAGCCGCCGTTGCCGCCGAGCTGGACGCGCAATACGTCAAGGACCTGTTGCTCGATGAGCCGCAAGCACCAGCGCCAGAACCAGAGCTTGCGCCTGCGCCGTTCGAGGATGACCTCGACAGCGCCTTCGACCTGAGCCTGGATGATCTGGACTCGATTACACCTGTGGCGCCTGCACCTGCACCTGCACCGGAGCCCGAAGTAGCGGGGCTGGCAGACCTGGAAGAGTTCCCGCTGGACGACGACCTGAGTTTTGAGTCGGTGTTGCAGCAGCAGACTGACATCAAGGAAAACCTCGACGATCTGTCGGACTTCGACCTTGACCTTGACCTGGATCTCGGTGCGCAACCGTCGCCGGCGATGCTGGCTGAAGACGACTTCCTGCTGGACCTGGATGAGGGCGTGAAGGATTTTCCGGTTGCCGAAACACCGTCTGTTCCTGAGGTCGCGCTGGATGACCTGGAATTGCCGGCCGATTTCGATCTGTCGCTGGCCGATGAGCTGGACGCACCGGATGCGTTCGCGGCAGAGCTGGATGATGTCAATGCTGAACTGGAGAGCCTGTCCAGCAGCATTGGCGAACCGACCTTCACCGAAGCAGATGCCGCACTGGGCGACGATGATGACTTCGACTTCCTTTCGGGCACTGACGAGGCCGCTACCAAGCTCGATCTGGCTCAGGCCTATATCGACATGGGCGACAGCGACGGTGCTCGTGACATCCTCAAAGAGGTCGTAAGCGAAGGCAATGCCGAGCAGAAGGGTGAAGCCGAGGAAATGCTGTCGCGCCTGGCTTGAGTGATCGGTAGGTTGTAAGAAAAGCGGCAGCCCATAGAGGCTGCCGTTTTTGCAGTGAGTCCCCGTGTTCCCTGGGATTTTCGCGAGCAGGCTCGCTCCCACATTGGATCAATGTCTTCCGCATTATTGGGCTCTGCACCCATCCCCTGTGGGAGCGAGCCTGCTCGCGAAGAGGCCCTGACATTCACTCCAGGCCCTCAGTTGTACTGGCATCCCCTCCAGTCGGCCTTATAATGCCCGCCTTTGGTACATCATCAGGCTGTCCCTCCTTGGCAAATATAGATAACCCGGCCGCCGAAATGGCTGCCGACGGCTTTTTCCGGATCGCGCTGGGCGTCGAATACAAAGGCTCGCGCTACCGCGGCTGGCAGCGCCAGGCCTCCGGCGTCCTCACCGTGCAGGAAACCCTCGAAAACGCCTTGTCCAAAGTCGCCGACTCACCCGTTTCGCTGATGTGCGCCGGGCGTACCGACGCCGGGGTGCATGCCTGCGGACAGGTGGTGCATTTCGACACTCAGGTCGAGCGTTCGATGAAGGCCTGGACCATGGGTGCCAACATCAATTTGCCCCACGACGTCAGTGTCAGTTGGGCCAAGGTCATGCCGGCGCACTTCCATGCGCGCTTCAAGGCCATTGCCCGGCGTTATCGCTATGTGATCTACAACGATCAGATCCGCCCGGCGCACCTGAACGAAGAAGTGACCTGGAACCACCGTCCGCTGGACGTCGAGCGCATGGCCGAGGCCGCTCAATACCTGCTCGGCACCCATGATTTCAGCGCTTTTCGTGCCGGCCAGTGCCAGGCCAAGTCGCCGATCAAGGAACTGCATCACCTGCGCGTCACCCGTCACGGCAAGATGATCGTACTGGATATCCGCGCCAGCGCCTTCCTGCATCACATGGTGCGCAATATTGCCGGCGTGCTGATGACCATTGGCGCCGGAGAGCGTCCGGTGGAGTGGATGAAAGAGGTGCTGGAGAGTCGGATTCGACGGACCGGTGGCGTGACCGCGCATCCATTCGGTTTGTATCTGGTTCAGGTCGAGTACCGTGACGAGTTCCAATTGCCCGAGCGTTACATCGGTCCACACTTCCTGACCGGGTTCTCGGAACTTGGCGGCTGACGCCCTCGAATGCTTTTGTTACCATCCGGGACTTTCCCGGATTTGTCTTGGAGTTGTGTCGACATGTCAGCCGTTCGCAGCAAGATCTGTGGGATTACCCGCATAGAGGATGCGTTGGCGGCCGTCGAGGCCGGGGCGGATGCCATCGGATTCGTGTTCTACGCCAAAAGCCCCCGTGCGGTGACGTTCCAGCAGGCGCGCTCGATCATCAAGGCGCTGCCGCCGTTCGTGACCACCGTGGGCCTGTTCGTCAATGCGAGCCGTTGCGAGTTGGGTGAGCTCCTCGACGCTGTGCCCCTGGACCTGCTGCAATTTCACGGCGATGAAAGCGCAGAAGATTGTGAGGGTTGGCACCGCCCGTACATCAAGGCGCTGCGGGTCAAGGCGGGGGATGATATCGCCGCGGCCTGTGATGCCTATGCCAGTGCCAGCGGCATCTTGCTCGATACCTATGTCGAAGGCGTTCCCGGAGGAACCGGCGAGGCATTTGACTGGTCACTGATACCGCAAGGCTTGAGCAAGCCGATCATTCTGGCGGGTGGTCTGACGCCGGATAACGTCGCCGAAGCGATTGCCCGCGTCCGGCCTTATGCCGTGGATGTCAGCGGTGGGGTAGAGGCGAGCAAGGGCATCAAGGATCACGCAAGGATCCGGGCATTTATCAAAGCGGTACGCGGTAGCACCTGTTGATGTGACGGCTGGCAGACTGCCGCCGTCCACTGCACTGTACAAAGCGGATGCACTGCACACAGCAGGCAGATCCGAGGGTTTTTGGTTGCACGCAGGTCATGTTTCGCGCTGACCGTGGCAGTCCTCGACCCTCTTCGCACACATGAATTTAGCGCTAGGGCATACACGGGGCCGCGAACCAGAGCGTTCGGGCCGCCGGTACTGGAGAAAGAAAGCATGAGCAACTGGTTAGTAGACAAACTGATCCCTTCGATCATGCGTTCCGAGGTCAAGAAGAGCTCGGTGCCTGAAGGTCTTTGGCACAAATGCCCGTCTTGCGAGGCTGTGCTGTATCGTCCGGAGCTGGAAAAGACCCTGGACGTTTGCCCCAAGTGCAACCATCACATGCGTATCGGCGCCCGCGCCCGTATCGACATCTTCCTCGATGTTGAAGGCCGTGCCGAACTGGGTGCGGACCTGGAGCCGGTCGACCGTCTGAAGTTTCGCGACGGCAAGAAGTACAAGGATCGCCTGACCGCTGCCCAAAAGCAGACCGGCGAAAAAGACGCGCTGGTTTCCATGAGCGGTACTTTGCTGGGGATGCCGGTGGTGGTTTCGGCGTTCGAGTTTTCCTTCATGGGTGGTTCGATGGGCGCCATCGTCGGTGAGCGTTTCGTGCGCGCCGCCAACTACGCCCTGGAAAAACGTTGCCCGATGATCTGCTTCTCCGCTTCCGGTGGTGCGCGGATGCAGGAAGCGCTGATTTCCCTGATGCAAATGGCCAAGACCTCCGCGGTGCTGGCTCGTCTGCGTGAAGAAGGCATCCCGTTCATTTCCGTGTTGACCGATCCGGTCTACGGCGGCGTTTCCGCCAGTCTGGCGATGCTGGGCGATGTGATTGTCGGCGAGCCGAAGGCGTTGATCGGTTTTGCCGGTCCACGTGTGATCGAGCAGACCGTGCGTGAAAAACTGCCGGAAGGCTTCCAGCGCAGCGAGTTCCTGCTGGAGCACGGTGCCATCGACATGATCATCGACCGTCAGGAACTGCGTCCGCGCCTGGGCAACCTGCTGGCGCAAATGATGGGCCTGCCGACGCCGAAGTTCGTGGCTGCACCCATCGAGCCGATCGTGGTTCCACCGGTACCTGCCAACCTATGACCCAACGAACCCTTGGCGAATGGCTCGCCTACCTTGAGCAGTTGCACCCTTCGGTCATCGACATGGGCCTGGAGCGGTCGCAACAGGTAGCGTCCCGCATGGGACTGGGCAAGCCGGCGCCTCGGGTGATCACGGTCACCGGGACCAACGGCAAGGGTTCCACCTGTGCGTTCGTGGCGTCCCTGCTGCGGGCACAGGGCTTGAAAGTGGGGGTCTACAACTCCCCGCACCTGCTGCGTTACAACGAGCGGGTAACGGTCAATGGCGTCGAAGCCACGGATGCCGAGTTGTGCGAGGCCTTTGCCGCGGTAGAGGCCGGGCGCGGCGACACTTCCCTGACTTACTTCGAAATGGGCACCCTGGCGGCATTCTGGCTGTTCCAGCGCTCCGGGCTCGATGCGGTGGTGCTGGAAGTCGGTCTGGGCGGTCGGCTGGACACGGTCAACGTGGTGGACGCCGACATGGCGCTGGTCACCAGTATTGGTGTCGATCATGCGGATTACCTGGGTGATACCCGAGAGTCCGTGGCCTTCGAGAAGGCCGGTATTTTCCGTCAGGGCGCGCCTGCGCTCTGCGGCGACCTGAATCCTCCACAACCTCTGCTGGATAAGGCGCGCGAGCTCAATTGCCCGTTTTTCCTGCGTGGACGCGATTTCGACCTCGGTGTGACCGATCACAACTGGCAATGGTGCGGTGTCGATGGGCAAGGGCGCGCGGTTGAACTGCGCGACTTGCCGCTGCTCGATCTGCCGATGGAAAACGCTGCGCTGGCGTTGCAGGCGTACCAGCTGCTCGGTTTGCCTTGGGTGGATGCGCAGATTGTCGAGGCGCTGCAGGCAACGAAGGTGGTCGGTCGTCTGGATCGCCGTGAGATCGAGTGGCAAGGCAAGCGCTTGAATCTATTGCTGGATGTGGGACACAACCCCCATGCGGCGGAGTATCTGGCTCGTCGCCTGGCCAGTCGCCCGCCGGTCGGCAGGCGCCTGGCGGTGTTCGGGCTGCTGGCGGACAAAGACCTGGGTGGTGTTGTCGGCGAATTGAATGCTAGTGTCCAGCACTGGGCTGTCGCACCGCTGGACTCGCCTCGGGCGCGTCCGGTTGCGGATTTGCACGATGCGTTGCAAGGTCTTGGTGCGTCGGTCACGTCATACGGCAGCGTAGCGGCCGCCCTGGAAGGGCAGTGCGCGCAGGCCACGAACGACGACGAAATCCTGTTGTTCGGATCATTTTATTGTGTCGCCGAGGCCCTTGAGTGGCTGGCCCGGCGCTCCACGGAGGAAGCGGCAAATGGCATTGCTGGATAAGGCATACAAACAGCGCATGGTTGGCGCCCTGGTGTTGGTCGCGCTGGCGGTGATTTTTCTGCCGATGCTGTTTTCCCGCCAGGACGAACAGCGCCAGGTGACGGTCGAAGCGCCTGCGGCTCCACAGGCGCCGGCGTTGCCCCAGGTGCAGGTCGAGCCCGTGGTGGTGCCTGAGCCGCAAGCCTTGCCTCAGGAACCCGTGCCGAGCGATGACGAAATCGCCCAGCAGGAATCGGCGGTGCCAACTGCGCCGGTGGCTCCAGCGCCGGCAGCCAAGCCGGCTGCACCTGCGCCGGTCCCGGCTTTGGCGGCCAAACCTGCGACAGCGCCTGCCCAGCCCATCACTGCGGCACCGGGCAAGCCGGACACCACGCCAAGCCGTGTCGATGCCAATGGCTTGTCTGTCAGCTGGTCGGTGCAACTGGCCAGCCTGTCTAGCCGTGAAAGCGCGGAAAAGCTTCAGAAAACCCTGCGCAGCCAGGGCTACAACGCCTACATCCGCACCGCCGACGGCAAAAACCGGGTGTTTGTCGGGCCGCTGATCGAACGCGCTGAAGCCGACCGGCTGCGTGACTTGCTGAACCGCCAGCAGAACCTCAAGGGGTTTGTGGTGCGCTTTCAGCCGGAACGTGGCTAAAACTATCGCCCCGATATGAAATGCACTGACAATCGCAGCTTACCGATAAGCATGGGCTCTGCTAAAATGCGCCGCCTTATCCGTCTGTAGGCTGCACTGTGCCATTTACCTGGGTTGACTGGGCGATCGTAGCAATCGTCGCCATCTCCGCATTGATCAGTCTGAGCCGCGGCTTCGTCAAAGAAGCTCTGTCGCTGTTGACCTGGATCATCGCAGGAGTCGTAGCCTGGATGTTCGGTGGCTCACTGTCCGAGTACCTCGGCGGGTACATTCAAACGCCATCGGCACGTATAATCACGGGCTGTGCCATCATGTTTGTCGCCACTTTAATCGTAGGCGCAATGATCAATTATCTTATCGGCGAACTGGTTCGCGTCACCGGGCTCTCCGGGACCGACCGATTCCTCGGCATGGCCTTCGGCGCCGCGCGTGGCGGGTTGCTGGTCGTTATCGCCGTCGGGCTGTTGAGCCTGGGGCCGGTACAGCAGGACGGGTGGTGGAAAGAGTCACAGCTCGTGCCAAAATTTCTATTGGTCGCAGACTGGTCCAAAAACCTGATCCTCGGGTGGAGCAGTCAGTGGCTTGCCAGCGGAATCAGCGTACCCGCTGATATTCCGTTCAAGGAGCAACTCTTGCCGACGGCCAAAACGCCTCAGTGAGTAGTGCTCAGTTCAGATCCATTAAGTAGGGGTTGCGTCGCATGTGTGGCATCGTCGGTATCGTCGGTAAGTCGAACGTCAATCAGGCGCTGTATGACGCGCTAACCGTCCTCCAGCACCGCGGCCAGGACGCTGCCGGTATCGTGACCAGCCATGATGGCCGGTTATTCCTGCGCAAGGACAACGGCCTGGTGCGTGACGTGTTCCAGCAGCGTCACATGCAGCGCCTGGTCGGTCACATGGGCATTGGCCATGTGCGTTATCCAACCGCGGGCAGCTCGACGTCGGCTGAAGCTCAACCGTTTTACGTCAACTCGCCTTACGGCATCACCCTGGCGCACAACGGTAACCTGACCAACGTTGAACAACTGGCCAAGGAGATTTACGAATCTGACCTGCGCCACGTCAACACCAGTTCCGATTCGGAAGTGCTGCTCAACGTGTTCGCGCACGAACTGGCCCAGCGCGGCAAGTTGCAGCCGACCGAAGAAGACGTTTTCGCCGCGGTCACCGACGTGCACAACCGTTGCGTCGGTGGTTACGCCGTCGTGGCGATGATCACCGGCTACGGCATCGTCGGCTTCCGCGACCCGCACGGCATCCGCCCGATCGTGTTCGGCCAGCGTCACACCGATGAAGGCGTCGAGTACATGATTGCCTCGGAAAGCGTTTCCCTGGACGTACTGGGCTTCACCCTGATTCGCGACCTGGCACCGGGCGAAGCGGTCTACATCACTGAAGAGGGCAAGCTGTACACCCGTCAGTGCGCGACCAACCCGTCCCTGACGCCGTGCATCTTCGAGCACGTCTACCTGGCGCGTCCGGACTCGATCATCGACGGCGTATCGGTCTACAAGGCCCGCCTGCGCATGGGTGAGAAGCTGGCCGAGAAGATCCAGCGCGAGCGTCCGGATCACGACATCGACGTGGTCATCCCGATTCCGGATACCAGTCGCACCGCGGCGCTGGAGCTGGCGAACCATCTGGGCGTGAAGTTCCGCGAAGGCTTCGTGAAGAACCGCTACATCGGCCGGACTTTCATCATGCCAGGCCAGGCCGCGCGGAAAAAATCCGTACGCCAGAAGCTCAACGCCATCGAACTGGAATTCCGTGGCAAGAACGTGATGCTGGTGGACGACTCCATCGTTCGTGGCACTACTTGCAAGCAGATCATCCAGATGGCCCGCGAAGCCGGCGCCAAGAACGTCTACTTCTGCTCCGCGGCGCCAGCGGTTCGCTACCCGAACGTCTACGGCATCGACATGCCGAGCGCTCACGAGCTGATCGCCCACAACCGTTCGACCCAGGACGTGGCTGACCTGATCGGCGCCGACTGGCTGATCTATCAGGACCTGCCTGACTTGATCGAAGCGGTCGGTGGCGGCAAGATCAAGATCGACAAGTTCGATTGCGCGGTGTTCGACGGCCAGTACGTCACCGGCGACGTCGACGAGGCTTACCTGAACAAGATCGAGCAGGCACGCAACGATGCCTCCAAGGTCAAGACGCAGGCAGTCAGTGCGATCATCGATCTGTACAACAACTGAGTTTCTACCGGCCCTGAGGGGCCGGTTTTGTATCTGGCAAAAAGAACTTCATCTATCAAGAGCAGGGCAAGGAGTGACAGCATGAGTCAGGAATGGGATGCCGGTCGGCTGGACAGCGACCTCGAAGGTGTAGCGTTCGATACCCTGGCCGTACGCGCCGGTCAGCACCGTACGCCGGAAGGCGAACATGGTGATCCGATGTTCTTCACCTCCAGCTACGTGTTCCGTACCGCCGCCGACGCCGCTGCGCGCTTCGCTGGCGAAGTGCCGGGCAACGTTTATTCGCGCTACACCAACCCGACCGTACGCGCGTTCGAAGAACGCATCGCCGCGCTGGAAAGCGCCGAGCAGGCCGTGGCCACCGCCACTGGCATGGCCGCGATCATGGCCGTGGTGATGAGCCTGTGCAGCGCCGGTGATCATGTGCTGGTGTCGCGCAGCGTATTCGGCTCGACCATCAGCCTGTTCGAAAAGTACTTCAAGCGTTTCGGCATCGAAGTCGATTACGTGGCCCTGGCGGACTTGTCCGGCTGGGATGCGGCAATCAAGGCCAACACCAAATTGCTGTTTGTCGAGTCGCCGTCCAACCCGCTGGCCGAGTTGGTCGACATCGCTGAGCTGTCGAAAATCGCTCACGCCAAAGGCGCGATGCTGGTGGTCGACAACTGCTTCTGCACCCCGGCGTTGCAGCAGCCGCTGAAAATGGGCGCGGACATCGTCGTGCACTCGGCCACCAAGTTCATCGACGGCCAGGGCCGTTGCATGGGTGGCGTGGTCGCCGGTCGTAGCGAGCAGATGAAAGAGGTGGTCGGCTTCCTGCGTACCGCCGGGCCGACCCTGAGCCCGTTCAACGCCTGGATCTTCCTCAAGGGCCTGGAAACCCTCAACCTGCGGATGAAGGCCCATTGCGCCAACGCCCAGCAACTGGCCGAGTGGCTGGAGCAGCAGGACGGCATCGAGAAAGTCCATTACGCCGGCCTCAAGAGCCATCCGCAGCACGAACTGGCGCTGCGCCAGCAGAAGGGCTTCGGTGCGGTCGTCAGTTTTGAGGTCAAGGGCGGCAAAGAGGGCGCCTGGCGCTTTATCGATGCCACGCGTCTGATTTCGATCACTGCCAACCTGGGCGACAGCAAGACCACCATTACCCACCCGAGCACCACCTCCCATGGTCGTCTGGCGCCTCAGGAGCGTGAAGCGGCGGGCATTCGTGACAGCCTGATCCGCGTTGCGGTCGGTCTGGAAGACGTGGCGGACCTGCAAGCCGATCTGGCGCGCGGTCTGGCTGCGTTGTGATCGAGTTGTCTGCGCCGACCACCGGCTCGAATGGTCGCGTAGCGCTGGTGACCGGTGCTGCGCGGGGCATTGGCCTGGGGATCTCGGCCTGGCTGATCAGCGAAGGCTGGCAAGTCGTGCTGACGGACCTGGACCGGGAGCGCGGTTCGAAGGTGGCGAAAGTGCTGGGCGACAACGCCTGGTTCATCGCCATGGATGTCTCGAATGAAGGGCAAGTCGCACTTGGCGTGGCCGAGGTGCTCGGCCAGTTCGGGCGACTGGATGCGCTGGTATGCAACGCAGCGGTTGCCGATCCGCACAATATCACCCTGGAAAGCCTTGATCTGGCCCACTGGAATCGGGTGTTGGCGGTGAACCTCAGCGGGCCGATGTTGCTGGCCAAACACTGTGCGCCGTACCTGCGCGCTCACAGCGGTGCCATCGTCAATTTGGCCTCGACCCGCGCCGGGCAGTCGGAACCCGACACGGAGGCCTATGCGGCGAGCAAGGGCGGTTTGTTGGCCCTGACCCATGCGTTGGCCATCAGCCTGGGTCCGGAGATCCGGGTCAATGCCGTCAGCCCGGGCTGGATCGATGCACGCGACCCCTCGGTGCGGCGTGCCGAGCCCTTGACCGAAGCCGATCATGCCCAGCATCCGGCGGGCAGGGTAGGGACGGTCGAGGACGTAGCGGCGATGGTAGCCTGGCTGCTGTCGAGGAATGCCGGGTTTGTCACCGGCCAGGAATTCGTGGTCGATGGCGGCATGACCAAAAAGATGATTTACAGCGAGTGATGGGGGCAGGGTGCGGTCTTCAGCATTTGATGTTGAATGTGCTGCCCTCATCGCGAGCAAGCTCCACAGAGGGAGAGAGCATGCTTTTAACTGTGGGAGCGAGCTTGCCCGCGAAGGCGGACTGATGGTTGCCGACACTGGCCGGAATGAAATGATTTTGTCTTTTTCAGAAAAACTTCAATCCTGCTATTGACTTAGGTTCGCTACCTGCGTAAATTTCGCGGCCTCGGAGATGCAAACGGGTGATTAGCTCAGCTGGGAGAGCGTCTGCCTTACAAGCAGAATGTCGGCGGTTCGATCCCGTCATCACCCACCACTTCCGAGATACTTGCGAAAGCAAGAGGTAGGCTGAAATGCCTCCACCGACGCGCAGCGGTAGTTCAGTCGGTTAGAATACCGGCCTGTCACGCCGGGGGTCGCGGGTTCGAGTCCCGTCCGCTGCGCCATATTTTCCGAGTTAGGCATGCCTGGCTCGAGATTGAAAAGCTACTGAGTTTTCAATCAGACGAGTTACTTGGACGAAAGTCCAAAGCGATACGCAGCGGTAGTTCAGTCGGTTAGAATACCGGCCTGTCACGCCGGGGGTCGCGGGTTCGAGTCCCGTCCGCTGCGCCATATCTGCCCCGAGGCCCACTGAACGCCTTGGAGCTACGAAGAAAACCGCAGGTTTACTTCGAGTCGATAGCAAAGACCCTGGTCGAAAGGCCGGGGTTTTTTGTGTCTGAAATTCAGGTTTTTCTCCTCTCGCCTTTTTCCAGGCGGACCTTTCTGCATGCCCCTTTGCATGAATGGCCGATTGGAGCTGACGACGCCGTCGTTCAGCGCCCCCCCTGACCTCGCGCTACCGAGATTCACGTCTACTATTACTGTGCTGCGTCGAATAGTCGCGTTTTTTTGATTTTCTGGTCAGTTTTTGGTTTTCCGTAAGGCCATAAGCCTATAAACTTAACCTTTCGGTCAGCTTTGCACTGTCAACAACAGCCCTTTGCATCGTCGAAAAGGGCTTCTGCAAGACTCGAGATTTTCCAGAACATAACCAGAAGGGCGGACCCCATAACCGCCCAGAGGATGATCCATGTCCAACCGTGATATATCCCGGCGCTCGTTCCTTCAGGGCGGGCTGGTAGCGGGCGTGAGCGTGACGCTCACGCCGTTGAGCAGCCAGGCGCTGGCCGCCTTGATGGAAAACAGCGTGACCGTGCCGTCCGAGCAGTGGCTCGGCAACAATGGCAAGGCGCGGGCCCGTAACGATGCCTTGTCCAAGGTCTGCGGCAGCAAGGTCTTTGCCCGCGACATCCGCGCCAAGGACATGCCGGGCTGGCCGCAGCAGCAAGGCCACGCCATGCTGCTCAAAACCATCAAGGCCGACCACATCTTTGCAGGCATCGACCTGTCGTGGCTCGATGCCGGGTTGCAGCCGGACCGCATCGTTACTGCCGAAGACCTGGTCAAGGACGGCATCGTGTTCCCTGAGGAGCACGCCCCGGATCCGTTGCTGCCGGCCGGCAAGGTGCCGATGTTCATCGGGCACCCGGTGGCGATCCTGATCTGGAACGATTTCGAGCGCTTCCGTCAGGCCAAGAACCAACTCAAGTTCAATGACAAGGCAATCCGCTACGGCGAGAAAGCGCCGTTCTACGAAGGCGATCCCTACGGCAGCTTCCGCTACGTGCGCGTCGGCGGTGCGACCTCGGCCGACGAAGACGAGTTCGCCAGCCTCAAGGATTCGATCCTGTTCCCGATGCTGAAAAACCGTCGTCCGGTGTGGAACGCCCAGCCGAACCTGCACGGCAACCTGACCGAGCGCGGGTTATTCTACGCCGAGCGCATGAAGCAGCAGATCGATACGCCACCGGACAACTGGCTGGTTTTCGACGAGCGCTACAAGACCCCGTCGATCGAACCGGCTGCCCTGGAGCCGGACAACGGCAACGGCTGGTATGACCCGGCGACCAAGACCCTGCATTTCGTCGTCGCCACCCAGTGTCCGCTGGAAGCGGCGACCGAAACCGCGAAGATGATCGCGCCGTCGCGTTTCGGCCTGGCCAACCTGAACATGCACCCGGGTTACACCGTCGGTTATGGCTCGAAAGACCACAACATTTTCGTCTACTACGCAGCGCTGGCGGCGTTGTACGGCGCCGGTGTGCCGGTTCGCCTGGCCAACGACCGTTACGAGCAGTTCCAGAGCGGGATCAAGCGTCACCCGTTCGACATCCGCTACCAATTGGCGGTGGACAAGACCGACCACAGCTTCAAGATTTTCCGCTGCGAGATGAGCGTCGACGGTGGCGGGCGAATCAACTACAGCCCTTCGGTGGCGGCGGTGGGCGCCACGGCGGCACAGTCGATCTACTACATGCCGCAGAACGATCTGCAGGTCACGGCCTATCACTCCCGCGCCGTTGAAGCCGGGTCGATGCGTGGCTACGGCACCCTGCAGAGCATGGCGGCGACCGAGATGATGGTTGACGAAATCGCCGGTCGCCTCGGTGTCGATGCCATCGAACTGCGCCGCAAGAACGCACTGCGCTCGGGCATGAAAAACACCCAGGGCGCGATCCCGGCCGGTGCCTTGCGTCTGCACGAGATTCTCGACAAGGCGGCGGCCCACGACACCTGGAAAAACCGCGACGCGATCAAGAAACAACGCGAAGCAGCCGATCCGGACAACTGGTACGGGGTGGGTTTCGCCATCTGCCAGAAAGACTTCGGCACCGGTTCCGAAGCGCCGATGGCCAGCATTGAATTCACTGCCGAAGGTCGCATCAGCCTGCGCCACATCGGTATCGAAATCGGCACCGGCATGTCCACCTCCCAGGCCATGGTCGTGGCCGATTTCCTCGGTATCCCGGCGCACGAAGTGAAGACCGGCGAAACCGAATGGAAAGAGTTGCAGCTGATCAGTGGCGGCAACCCGTACATCATGAGCCAGGCGGAGCAGGACAATTTCCTGCGCAATCCACGCTGGGTCGGCAAGGTGGCTTCGGCTTCGTCGGCCACCAACTCGGCGTACTACTTCAGCCACGCCACCCGTGAAGCGGCGCGCGTGTTGTTCAACCACGGCCTGTGGCCGGCGGCGCTGGAGATCTGGCGCCAGGGCCCTTACGGCGGCCAGGCCAACCCTTACGTGGTGCGCCGCGAAGACGCCCACTGGGTCGACGGCAAACTCACGGCCAACGGCATGGAGCCACTGCCATTCGCCATGCTGGCCAAGCGCGTTCACGAGCGCGGCCTGGTGAGCGGTGCCACCGTGCACGGTTTCAACCGCTGGAGCTGGGCCGAGGCCGAGTTCAGCATCGACGGCGTGCGTGAGCGCTTGCCGCTCGACGGCCTGGCCGTGAAGTACGGCGACGGCGCACCGAAGGCGAAGAAGGCGCAGATGAACAGCGCCGGTTTCCATCTGCTGGATCGGCAGGGCATCGCCTACCCGGCGACCCAGTTGAACAACGCGGCGGTGACTTATTACAGCCCGGTTGCGACGCTGGTGGAAGTGAAGGTCAACAAGGGTTCGAACGAAGTGTCGGTACTCAACCATCACTCGTGGGTCGAGTGCGGTCGGGTGCTGGTGGAAGAACTGGTCAGGGGCCAGCTCGAAGGCGGTATCGCCATGGGCATCGGCCACGCGCTGATGGAAGAGATGCCGCTGTACGAAGGCGGGCCGGGGGAGGGTGACTGGAACTTCAACCGTTACCGTTTGCCGATGGCGCGTCACGTCGCGGTGTGGAAACAGACGGCGGACATCCTGCCGCCATTGTCGCCGAGCGACCCGTCCAAGGGCATCGCCGAGGTGGTGATGATCCCGGTCGTCGGTGCCATCGGCAACGCCGTGGCTCATGCCATCGGTAAACGTGTCCGCGACCTGCCTATCACTTCTGCACGCATCAAGGAGGCCCTCAATGGCTAACCGTCCGCTTCAACTGACCCTCAACGGTCAATCCGTCGGCCCGGTGGACATCCCTGATGACCTGCCGATGATCGACTACCTGCACGAGTACAAGAACCTCACCGGTTCGCGCCTGGGTTGCGGCCAGGGTATCTGCCACGCTTGCGTGGTGATCGTCGACAACCCGGACGGCACCAGCGAAGAAGTGCGCACCTGCATCACCGGCGCACACTATTTCGAAGGCAAGAAGGTTCGGACCATCGAAGGCCATGCGACCCGCGACGAGCAGGGCAAGGTCACCGAACTGAACCCGATCCAGCAGCGCTTCGTCGACGAGTTCGCCTTCCAGTGCAGCTATTGCGCGCCAGGCTTCGTCAATGCCGCGACCGTGCTGGTGGAAAAGCTGCAGCGTCAGCCGATCGTCAAAAGCCAGCTGGAAAAAGTCATCGAGGACAGCCTCGGTCATCACATCTGCCGTTGCACCGGGTACGTGCGCTACTACAGCGCCACCCGCAACGTGCTGACCGATCTCGGCCTGGTCAAGGAGGGTTAAGCATGAAACTTCTACTTAGCCGCCTGGCGTTGGCGGTTGGTCTGGCTGCGCCTGTGGTGGCGGCTCACGCGGATGATGCGCAGGTCAAGCAAGGCGAGTACCTCGCCCGCGCCGCCGACTGCATGGCGTGCCACACCGCACCGGGTGGCGCCCCATACGCGGGCGGCCTGCCGATCGTGTCGCCGTTCGGCACGATCTACGGCACCAACATCACCCCGAGTAAAGAGCACGGCATCGGCCAGTACAACGATGACGAGTTCTTCGCCGCGCTGACCGAAGGCAAGCGCCGCGACGGCGCGAACCTGTATCCGGCAATGCCCTACACCTCGTATCACTTGATCCCGCGTGTAGATTCCGACGCGATTCATGCCTACCTGAAAACCGTCGAGCCGATCGAGCGTGCAGCACCGGTTACCAGCCTGAGCTTCCCGTTCAACGTGCGCCTGGGCCTGATGGGCTGGAACATGGTGTACGGCAAGGATGTGAAGCTGGAGCCTGCCGAAGGCAAAAGCGAAGCCTGGAAGCGCGGCCAGTACATGGTCGACGTGTTGGGTCACTGTGGCGAGTGCCACACCCCACGCGGCTTGCCTGGCGCGATGCAGCAGGACAAACGCATGACCGGCGGCATTCTCAATGGTTATCTGGCGCCAAGCCTGCTGGCCACTGACCTGGCGGCCCGTGGCTGGAATCATCAGGACCTGAGCTCGTTCCTCAAGCACGGCATGAGCGCCCAGGGCACGATGTTCAACGAGATGTTCCCGGTGTTCCACAACAGCACCCAGGGCCTGAGTGATCCGGACCTGGCGGCGATGGCGACTTTCCTGCTCGGCGATCAGCCACCTGCGGCGAAAGTGCTCACCGAAGTGCCGTTGGACAAGCTGAGCCCAAGTGCCCAGCGCGGCCGTCAGGAATATTTGAATGTCTGCGCCGGTTGCCATGCACCTGGCGGCGAGGGCAAGCCGCACATCGCGGTGGCCATGCGCGGCAACACCACGCTGCGCCTGGAAGATCCGCGCAACCTGGTACGGGTGATCGACGACGGTATCGGTGAGCAGAAGTTCTCCGGGTTCGAACACATGCAACCGATGCCGGGATTTGTCGACAAGTTGAGCGACGCGCAACTCACGGATCTACTGAACTACCTGCGTCAGGGTTGGGGCGGTCAGCCGAATGATCTGGCTGTGAATGACGTGCAGAAGTTGCGTGCCGATGCGCCGCCGCTCGAGCACAAGGCCCACTGACATGCAGCATCTGGATCTGCAAGTGATACGCCGGGCGCTGGAGTGGTCGGCGGCCGGACAGCGCATCTGGCTGTGTACGGTGCTGGCCACTTACGGCTCGGCACCGCGGGCACCGGGTTCGCTGTTGGCGGTGAACACGCAGGGGCACTGGATTGGCTCGCTGTCCGGTGGCTGTGTCGAGGAAGACTTTCTCGAGCGAGTCGCCGAGGGCGCGTTTCTGGAGCCGGTCAGCGTTGTTCGTTACGGCGAAGGCGACGACCCCCGCTCACGCGTCAGCCTGCCCTGTGGCGGGGTGCTGGATGTGCTGGTCGAGAAGCTTGAGGCCGATTGCGAGGTGCAGGCGCATCTGCGGGAACTGGAGGCGGCGCTGTTGGGCCGACGTCGGTTGATCCGCGAGGTTGATTTGCTCAGCGGTGCGCGCAGTCTGTTCGATGATCGTGAGCGGGGTGTGCGTATCGAGCGTGAAATCGACCGGGTGCGCGTGCGCGTCGGCGCGGCCCAGCGCTTGCTGCTGGCGGGGTATTCCAGTGTCGCCCAGGCCTGTGCGGAGTTTGCCGTGGGCCTGGGGTTCGAGGTGATTCTGTGTGACCCGCGGGACGAAGTGCTGGAAGGCGTCGTGCTGGAAAATGTGGAGATTCGTCGCCAACTGCCGTCGGTGTTCATCGCCGACGGCGGTTGCCACAGCGACACGGCGGTGGTGGCGTTGACCCACGATCCACGTATCGATGACCTGGCGATGATGGAGGCTGTTCGCACCGAGGCGTTCTACATCGGTGTGATGGGCTCCATGCAAACTTCGCAAAAGCGCTTCGAGCGCTTGCGACGCATTGGTGGCCTGGGAGATGTCGAGTTGGGGCGGATTCATGCGCCGATCGGTTTGAACCTGGGCAGCAAGACGCCTGCAGAGATTGCCTTGGCGGTGTTGGCGGACATCCTGCGGATTCGCAGCGGTATCCCACGGGAACGTCTCTAACCCAAAACCCCTGTGGGAGCGAGCCTGCTCGCGATGAGGTCGTAGCATCCAACATATTCGTTGGCTGCTAGACCGATATCGCGAGCAGGCTCGCTCCTACAATGTATTGCGTGCCGCTTAGTACCCGAACTTATCCCGCAATCCGTAATACCACGCACCCAATGCCGCAAACGGTGTGCGCAGCATTTGCCCGCCGGGGAACGGGTAGTGGGGCAGGTCGGCAAACGCATCAAAACGCTCTGCCTGACCGCGTAATGCCTCGGCCAGCACCTTGCCCGCCAGATGTGTGTAAGTCACGCCATGGCCGCTGCAGCCCTGGGAATAGTAGATGTTGTCGCCCAGCCGTCCGACCTGGGGCAGGCGCGACAGGGTCAGCAGGAAATTGCCTGTCCACGCGTAGTCGATCTTCACGTCCTTGAGCTGCGGGAATGCCTTGAGCATCTTCGGCCGGATGATCGCTTCGATGTTCGCCGGATCCCGCGCGCCATACACCACGCCACCGCCGAAAATCAGACGCTTGTCGCCGCTGAGGCGGTAGTAGTCGAGCAAGTAATTGCAGTCTTCGACACAGTAATCCTGAGGCAACAGGGTCTTGGCCAGTTCTTCGCCCAATGGCTCGGTGGTAATTACCTGTGTGCCGCAAGGCATCGACTTGGCGGCCAGTTCCGGCACCAGGTTGCCCAGATAAGCGTTGCCGGCGACGATGATGAATTTGGCCCGGACCTTACCCTGCGGCGTGTGCACCACCGGATTCGCGCCACGCACAATGCGCATCGCCGGCGACTGCTCATAAATCGTCCCCCCCAGGGACTCGACCGCCGCCGCTTCACCCAGCGCCAGGTTAAGCGGATGGATGTGGCCGCCACTCATGTCGAGCATCCCGCCGACGTACTGATCGCAGGCCACTACTTCGCGGATGCGACGTTGATCCATCAACTCAAGTTGGGTATGGCCGAAACGCTCCCACAGGCGCTTCTGGGATTCGAGATGACCCATCTGCTTGGCGGTCATCGCGGCGAACACACCGCCGTCCTTCAAGTCGCACTGAATGTTGTACCTGGCGACCCGCTCACGAATGATTCGCCCACCCTCGAACGCCATCTGCCCCAGCAATTGAGCCTGCTTGGGACCGACCGTGCGCTCGATGACATCGATATCGCGGCTATAGCTGTTAACGATCTGGCCGCCATTACGCCCGGACGCCCCGAAACCCACCCTGGCGGCTTCGAGCACCGTGACCTTGAAGCCGTTCTCCAGCAGAAACAGGGCAGAGGACAGCCCCGTATAACCGGCGCCAATCACACAGACATCGGTCTCGACGTCATCCTGCAACGCCGGTCGCGGCGGAACCGCATTGGCCGATGCGGCGTAATAGGACTCGGGGTAGGGAGTGTTAGCCATCCGGCAGCCTCTGTTTAATATATTTTACGAGTGCATTGATCCTACCCGAGTTGAAAATCGCCCGCCAGCCACCCGGAAAATCTTCTTTGAACCGGCAAAATTAAATATTTTGCATATTCATAGGGTTAGCTCGAAAAAAGGTGTTGACACCCCTCGGGAATTCCGTAGAATGCCGCCTCACAGCAGGCACGTAGCTCAGTTGGTTAGAGCACCACCTTGACATGGTGGGGGTCGTTGGTTCGAGTCCAATCGCGCCTACCAAACAAAATCCGCTCTGCTGGGCGGTCTGGAAGGGCTCACCGAAAGGTGGGCCCTTTTTTGTTGGCTGAGATTTTCAAAGTCCTCACTCAAAACGCCAACCTGGCCTCTCGTCTGCATGCCTCATCAGCGCCTGAATGTACTCCTGCGGGAATTTCTGCTGTTCACTTAAGCGAATGTGGTCCCCTGTAGGCGCGAGCCTGCTCGCGATGGTCGTTAACGATGACGCTGCAAACCTGATACCCCGCGGTGTTCTCAGGTCCATCGCGAGCAAGCTCGCTCCTACAATTTCCTCAACTGAACAGCAATATGGCCAGTGAGCCGGGTTTTTCGTTCTCGCCATTCGTCCACTGCTTTGCACTTACCAGCGCTTCAGCGTCTCTCATGTTCAAGCACGGACATTTCACGTAACCATACGGAGAGCCAGCATGGATATTGATGAGAATGCTCCAGGAAACATATCGCAACAGGGTGGCGCGGGCAGCAGTGCGGATAACGAAACAGGCCATGATCCAAGGCGGCCTGATGTGCCGCTGAAGAAATCCCGGATCAACCCCGGCAGTGGGAAAAATGAGCTGGGGAATGATCAGGATTCGACATACGTGTCTGATCCGTTTGGTTCAGCCACTGCGCCTAATAATCCAAAGCACGATCCCGTAGCTAAAGGAAACTCTTACAGCCCCGATTTCAAATCCGAGCCTGAACATAAACCGGTTCAAGATGCTGATATAGATACCCAGGGCGGTTAGTTCGGGCTAAACATCCGCGAATCAGTATGGAGAGTCAGCATGCACATTGATGAGAGCGCTCCTATAAACACTTCCCGGCAGAGCGATGATTCCGGGCGTGAAGAATCTGAAGTTCCGCTGCCCGCGGACGACGAAGCACCTGTCGATGAAGAAATGGTAGATGTAGATGCCGCTAACTCGGTGACGAGTGAGTATCCGGAAGCTGGAAAAAGCGGCCGCGTCGATGATCCTGTCGTTGACCCGTCGTAAATCGTCACCGACCAGAAGGCGTTGACTGGCGGGAGTTGTGGTGGCCTTCCTGTACTCCCGCGATCAGGTGCATTGGGATGTTCTGCTGTACTTCAATGGACGGTACTTCGAAGCTTGCTACGATCTGGAAGTGTTGCTCGCTCAGTTCGATCGACTTTTCTGCTTTTTCCCTGGCCATTCTCGCGTGGTTCATTGCGATTTCGTTGAGCGTTGACACGTTACATCTCCCGGTGACTGACCAAGCGTATCGCTGGCGTCCTTAAGCATTGATTGAAGGGCTGCGGCGTCAGAATCCTGTCGTTACGGCGCTGCTACGGGCGATCTTAGCAAGCCTCAAGCCACAGATAGGGGCGAATTCCTCGTGGTGTTCTGGCAGGCGACGAATGGCGAGCCACTGTGAATGATGGCCCGGATTTTTTGTTATTCAGGCGTAAACTAGCGATGCGACCTCATCAAAAGGAGCCGTCTATGAACGCCGATCAAATGAGCAAGCAGGCACCTGTGGACACGGCTGTCTGGGATCGATATTTCTGCGCTGCATTGATTGCCGAAAGCAATCTGACTGCTCCGATTGTGGGTGGGGCTACCCACGAGGACAGGCAGAACCTGTTGATCGAGAGGGCCAGAACCCTCGCGGATAAAATGATGCAAAACCGAAGATAACCAGAGCCCAGCCGTCGCGCTGGGCTCTTTGCCGATGCGGGGTCATGCACCGATGCCGGCGAGGTGCGCTTCGTGGATCAAGCGATCAGCTCTACCTTGCCGCTCGCCAGGCGATAGATACCGCCCACGATCTTCAGCACGCCTTTGCTCTGCGCATCGGTCAGCAATGGTGAGGCCTGCTTCAGGCTGTTGACCGAATTCTTGACGTTTTGCGCGGTGGCGTTTTCCATCAGGTTCCCGGGCTGCTTGAGTACTGCCTCGACTGCCGACTTGAGTGCCTCAGTCAGTTTCGGGATATGCCCGGGGAAAATCGTCTGATCCTTGACGGCCTTGATACCGGCCTCGATGGCGCCGCAGCTCTCATGCCCGAGTACGAGAATCAGCGGGGCGCCCAATACGGCAACTCCGTATTCAAGACTGGCCAAGCCTTCCGGGGTAACGAAGTTGCCCGCGACGCGAATGGAGAAAAGATCGCCGCGCGCGGTGTCGAACGCATATTCCGGGGCGATCCTCGAGTCAGAGCAACTCAGCACGGCCACGAACGGATTTTGGCCGGACACCAGGGCCTCTCGCTCTGCCTTGAAATCGTGCGTTGTGGAAGTACCGCCTACATATCGTGCATTGCCCTCCATCAGTCTTTGCAACGCCATGTCGGGATTGATTACGTTTTGAGGTTTGGGTGGGGCTGACGCTTTTTCGGCTGCCTGGATGATCTTGCCGGGCAGTGTGCCGGTCAGCAGCAGGGCGCCTGCGCTCAATCCGGCAAATTGAAGAAAACGACGACGGCCTGTTGTGTTTGAAGCAGAGCTTGAATCACATGATTCACACATGATTTTGTTTACTCAGTTCAATGCGGTGGGAGTGAGTTGCTGTTGGGGCGGGTATTGCCGCGGACGCTCAGTACCAGCGCAGTGGAGTCTAGTTGGTCTGTCATATTCTGTTTCGGGCATTGTCCGCGGATGCCGTGCACGCAGTCATTTCATGGGCTACTACTGACAGGCTCAAACAACTTCGACCTGGCAGGAGTTTCTCGATGCTGACTCACTGGTTTCTGGCGGCGGTTCATCTTCTGGCATTTGCCCTGGGGTTTTGGGCCGTGTTGGTTCGAGGCACGGCTTTTCGGCGTTTGGCCGATGGAGCCGCAGAGGTGCGCGGTGTTCTGATGGCGGACAATATATGGGGTATCTCAGCTGTCGTTTTATTGATCAGTGGGGGGGTGCGAGCGTTTGGCGGGTACGAGAAAGGCACGGACTATTACCTGCATCAGCCGCTGTTTCATCTGAAGATGACGCTGTTCGTCCTGATCTTGCTGCTGGAAATCGCACCCATGGTGACGCTGATCAAGTGGCGAATAGCGCTTGCCCGTAAAATGGCGATCGATACCGGCCGTGCGAAGCTGTTTGCACGGATCAGTCATATCGAGGCGCTGCTGGTGCTGCTGATGGTGGTGGCGGCGACGGGCATGGCGCGAGGCGTGATGCTGGGTTGATCGCGCAGTGAACGCATCCTTCCCTGGGGTAAACCAGAAAAGTCTGACAGCAATGGAGTGAGGCTTGCCGCTAGTATCAGCCCCTGGGGTTTGGGTGGGGGCGAAAGTGCAAAGCGATGGGGTACTGAATCTTTAGCCAGCCGTGATTCCGGACTGAACGGGCTGGCTACTGACTGCAACAGGATTCAGGATTGCGGCTTTTCCGGGGCGGTCAGGCCGGCCTGAATGCGCTGGTAAATCTCTTCACGATGCACTGCAACGTCCTTCGGAGCGTTGATGCCGATCCTGACTTGCTGGCCGCTTACGCCGAGGATGGTGATCGTAATGTCATCACCTATGTTTATGCTTTCACCGACTTTGCGGGTGAGTATCAGCATGGTCTTCTCCTTGATTGCTTTGTGGGGCACCTGATTCGGACAGTGCAGAGGTCGGTGTTATGTATAGATTAGTGCGAAGTCTCGCGGTTTGGGTGCCTCATTCTGACGCGCAGATGCGGCATTAATTCCCAAGGCGTAACTATACAGAGGCCGCAACCATCATTCTCGTTGTTTTAAGCCCATTTTACGGCACTCGTGAAGTATTCATGGGTGTTAAAATCGCCGCTTTATGCATTTGGAGGGAAGCGTCGTGCGCAAAATGGTTTTGGTCATCGCGATATTGGCACTGGCGGGATGTGGCGAGGGCAGCAGTGTGGATGCGCCAAAGCCCAAGCCGGCCATGGCTGTCGTGCCTGCGCCAGTGTCCGGCCCGCAATGGGATCTTGAAGTGCGAGGTGAAACCCCTCAGGCGGTCAGCGATTTGAGTGGCTGGCTGATCGAGCACAGCTTCATGTCCAGCGTCGTCAAGGAGAATGGCAATACCCGAATCCTGATGGGGCCGTTCAATTCGAAAGCCGAGGCCGAAGCCAAACAGGATGAAGTTCGCGCGGCGCTCACTCGCTCGAAGAAACAAAATATCGAATTGCTGGTGCTTGAGCGTCCAGCCGCTCTATAACGTAGCGCAGACGCTGGAGATACAAAAAAGGCCTCGGGTGTTTAACCTCGAGGCCTTTGTCGTTTCAGGTGTCCCGTTCCGGATTCAGCCGCAGGCCTTCATGTCTACCGGGCCGACGAACTCGTTGCCGCGTCCCATGACGCACCCCACGCTCTGGTTGCGTTGGCGCTCCCAGGCCTGTACCGGATAGGTCTTGTCCCAGGCTTCATACAGTTGCCGATCCTGTTTCGACAGACGCAAGCCGTATTGCTTGCTCATGTAGAAGTAGGTCCTGGCGATCATGCCGCGAATGGAAGGGCGGGGCATGACTTTCTTGGCCTTGAAGTCGACCTGGGTCAGGCAGGAACCATATTGCCCCGACTGCTCGGGCAGCCAGCCGAAGCTGAAGTTGCTGCGATCGCCATTGACTTCGCCAATGCTGGGCACCAGGTTGTGCAAATCAGCCTCGGCCTTCTGGTAAACCGGGTCGTAGCGGGTGCAGTTCTTGCGGCCGCCCTGTTGCCAGCATTGGCGTTGATGGCCGATTTGCCAGGCCGGAACAATATGCTCCCACTCGATGCGGGCTGCACGTTTGGCATTTTTACGGGGCACATAACCGCAGGCGGCAAGGTTCACCCGGTTGCCGGTGTACTTGCAGCCACAGTAAAACTCGGTGGACTGGGGCGCGTAGAGCGTCCAGGCGACCTTTTTCGCTTCGGTGAAGGTGCGCGGCGCGTCGGCATGCGCGCCCATGACAAAAAACAGAAACAGCAAAGCAAACCAGCGGACACTCATCGACTCAATCTTCCTTCGGCACAACCCAGAAAATCTGCACGCCGCCATCGTCGCGATAAGCGAGGGTGACGTTGTCGTTCTCGTCGATTTCTTCCAGCAAGCGTTCCCATTCATCCACCGGTTCGTCAGGCAGGCGGAAGATCAGTGCTGCCCTGGCCTTTTGTGCGGTGGGAGAGTTGATGATTTTCTGAACGCGCAGGCCCATGCGTACATAGGTGTCAGGAGAGTCAGAGGTGGTGTCCACAGAATTATCCTTATTAAGCTGTACGTGCATACAGTATTTAACTGTAGGCCATTTCGCAACTGCTTAAAAACCAAGAAAATCCTCTGACAGCGATTTGTTCCGTTTGGCGTAAGGCGAAGGAAGTTTTTTTGTAAGATCCAGCGGCAGCCACTCGCCAAGGCTGGCGAGTGGCGCACGGGGTGCCCGACCGGATCGGTCAGGCGAGGGCGAATCAGTATTCCCAGAACATCCGTTGCAGCTCTTTGCTGTCATTGGTTTTGGTCAGCGCGACCATTGCCAGGATCCGGGCCTTTTGCGGGTTCAGATCGTGAGCCACGACCCAGTCGTATTTATCGTCAGGCTGTTCGGCGTTGCGCAATACAAAGCCGCCGGCGTTGACGTGGGAGGAGCGAATGATCTGCACGCCGTCCTTGCGCAGGGCTTGCAGGGATGGAACTACCCGCGACGATACCGAGCCATTGCCGGTGCCTGCGTGGATGATGGCTTTGGCGCCGGATTGAGCCAGGGCCTTGTAGGCAGTGTCGCTGACATTGCCGTAGGAATAGGCGATCTCGACGTCAGGCAGGCTCTTGATGGTCTTGATGTCGAACTCGGAATCCATGGTGTGGCGCTTGGCTGGCAAGCGGAACCAGTAGGATTTGCCTTCTACCACCATGCCCAGCGGACCCCAGGCGCTTTTAAACGCTTCGGTCTTGATGTTGATCATTTTGCTGACGTCGCGACCCGACTGGATTTCATCGTTCATGGTCACCAGCACGCCTTTGCCTCGCGCGTCCTTGCTGCTGGCCACGGCCACCGCGTTGTACAGGTTCAGCATGCCATCGGCGGACATCGCGGTACCTGGGCGCATGGAGCCCACGACGATGATCGGCTTCTCGGTTTTTTCCACCAGGTTCAGGAAGTACGCCGTTTCTTCCAGGGTGTCGGTGCCATGGGTGATCACGATGCCATCGACGTCTTTGCTGTCGGCCAGTTCGGCTACGCGGCGACCCAGTTGCAGCAGGTTTTCGTTGGTGATGCTTTCGGAGGCGATTTGCATGACCTGTTCGCCGCGAACATTAGCCAATTGGCTCAGTTCAGGAACGCCGGCGATCAACTGTTCAATGCCGACTTTCGCCGCTTGATAGGTCGCGCTGTTGGCGGCGCTGGCCCCCGCGCCGGCAATGGTGCCGCCCGTGGCCAGGATCACCACGTTGGCCAGTTTCTGTTGGGTTTCGGCTTCTTTGGCCTGAAGGGCGGTGGGCAGAAGCAGCAGCAGGGCCAAGGCGCCCGGAACAAAGGTCTTGAGTGCAGATGTCATTATTTTTCTCTTCTAGTTGTGAGACGGTGCAGATGCAGGTTCATCTAGATACGCCCCGGGCGAATCTGAATGCCGGAGGTGCGAGAGGAAGAGCAGGATCTGTACCAGTAATGTCGTGAATCGAAAAACTCGTTTAAGTTAATGATTTGTAACGATATTTATGTTTGTAGCCAGCCCGGTTTCGGGGGCGGGGCGTCCGGAATGCCGAACATGTTTAACTTTCGCGTTCGGCTCTCCGAAACGGATCGCGGTCTTGTTTAAGATTTCAACGGATCAAATCATCACTGACGACTCAAGAAACGCCCGCGCCGGTCGATGCTCCTTCAAGGGATCTTTTTCTTCAGGAGTTCACATGTCGTTATCTGTTGGCATACCCAATGCCGCCGGCGTCACCATCGGTGGCAAATCGGCCACTACCCTTCGCGCCTTGAGCGACGCAGCAGCTGATGCGGCCGCCCAGGCGCTGGGTACAAAGAAAAGCGATGGCACTCAGGTCAAGACGGGCCCGGTAGGTCTGGGGGAGAGCGCCGGCGCACAGGCTGAATCGCAAACCAGCGATAACACCAGCGTTGCGGTGAAGGTCTTGCTCAAGCGTCTGAAGGAGTTGCAGCAGCAATTGCGCGAGCAACAGCAGCAACTGGCGCAAACCCAGGCAGCGTCCTATCCAACCCCGGAAGCCAAGACCACCGCGGTAGCGGCCATTCAGGGGCAGGTTGCCGACACCAACGGCGCCATCCTGCAAGTGAGCGCAAGCCTGATCAAGGAGCTGGCCAAGGGTTCCGGCACGGGAACGGTGGTCAACACCACGGCATGAATTGAATGCCGTTTTTTTGCCAGGCATCTCTGAAAGCGCATTTCAGGTCGTTGACAAATACAGGCAGGGTTCGCATAGTTTGGTTAACGCAAACGTTTGCGCGGCTCCAATGATGGCTTTTCATCGCGGTGGGCCGTGAAGCTTACGCCAGCGCAAGCGTTGCTCACAATAATCATAAGATCGGAGTGAACCCATGAAGCTGCCATTCGCTGGACGTCTTCTCGCTGTCGCTATGCTGGCTGCCGCATCCGCTGCACTGCCTGTCTCTTCGGCCTTTGCTGAAACCGCTGAAAAACCGAAAGTCGCTCTGGTCATGAAATCCCTGGCCAACGAGTTCTTCCTGACCATGGAGGACGGCGCCAAGGCCTACCAGAAAGATCACTCCGGCGAATTCGACCTCATCTCCAACGGCATCAAGGATGAAACCGACACCGCGGGCCAGACGCGCATCGTCGAGCAGATGATCCTGGCCAAGGTCAATGCACTGGTGATTGCACCGGCAGACTCCAAGGCCATGGTCCCGGTGATCAAGAAAGCCATCGATGCCGGTATCACCGTGATCAACATCGACAACCAGTTGGACCCCGCTGTCGTCAAAAGCAAAAACATCAATGTTCCGTTCGTAGGCCCGGACAACCGCAAGGGCGCACGGCTGGTGGGCGATTACCTGGCCAAACAGCTGAAGGCCGGTGACGAAGTCGGCATCATCGAAGGTGTGTCCACCACCACCAATGCCCAACAGCGGACCGCAGGTTTCAAGGATGCGATGGAGGCGGCGCAGATCAAGGTCGTGTCCCTGCAATCCGGTGACTGGGAGATCGACAAGGGCAACAAGGTCGCTGCATCGATTCTCAGCGAATATCCGCAAACCAAGGCCCTGTTGGCCGGCAACGACAGCATGGCGGTCGGTGCGGTGTCTGCGGTGCGCGCCGCGGGCAAGGCCGGCAAGGTGCAAGTGGTCGGCTACGACAACATCAATGCCATCCAGCCAATGCTCAAGGATGGCCGTGTGCTGGCCACCGCGGACCAGTTTGCGGCCAGGCAGGCGGTGTTCGGCATCGAGACTGCATTGAAGATTCTCAAGGGCGAGAAGGTCGAAGGCGGCGCCAATGGCGTGATCGAAACGCCGGTTGAACTGGTCACCAAGTAACCTTCTGGCGACGCAACGGCGCTCGTCCAGCCGGACGAGCGCATGGAGAGTTTTTATGTCAGTTTGCGCTCCGAACGCTGTCCTTTCGGTCAGCGGTATCGGCAAGACCTACGCCCAACCGGTCCTGGCCGGCATCGACCTGACGCTCATGCGCGGGGAAGTGCTGGCGTTGACCGGCGAGAACGGTGCGGGCAAAAGCACGCTTTCGAAGATTATTGGCGGGCTGGTCACGCCGACCACCGGCCAGATGCGGTTTCAGGGGCAGGACTATCGTCCGGGTAGCCGGGCTCAGGCTGAGGCGCTGGGTATCCGCATGGTCATGCAGGAGCTCAATCTGCTACCGACCCTGTCGGTGGCGGAAAACCTGTTTCTCGACAACCTGCCCAGCAAGGGCGGCTGGATCAGTCGCAAGCAGTTGCGCAAGGCCGCCATCGAGGCCATGGCGCATGTCGGGCTCGACGCCATTGACCCGGACACCCTGGTCGGCGAACTGGGTATCGGCCACCAGCAAATGGTCGAGATCGCCCGTAACCTGATTGGCGATTGTCATGTGCTGATTCTCGATGAGCCGACCGCGATGCTCACTGCCCGCGAAGTCGAAATGCTGTTCGAGCAGATTACCCGTCTGCAGGCTCGCGGCGTATCGATCATCTACATCTCCCATCGCCTCGAAGAGCTGGCGCGAGTCGCGCAGCGCATTGCCGTGCTGCGCGATGGCAACCTGGTCTGCGTCGAGCCGATGGCCAACTACAACAGCGAGCAACTGGTCACGCTGATGGTCGGCCGCGAGCTCGGCGAACACATCGATATGGGGGCGCGCAAGATCGGCGCTCCGGTGTTGACGGTCAAGGGCCTGAGCCGTGCCGACAAGGTTCGCGACGTGTCGTTCGAAGTCCGTGCCGGAGAGATTTTCGGCATTTCCGGTTTGATCGGCGCGGGGCGCACCGAGTTGCTGCGTCTGATCTTCGGTGCCGATATCGCCGACAGCGGCACGATTGCCCTGGGGGCGCCGGCGCAGGTCATCAATGTGCGCTCGCCGGTGGATGCGGTCGGGCATGGCATCGCGTTGATCACTGAAGATCGCAAGGGCGAAGGCCTTTTGTTGACGCAGTCGATCGGCGCCAATATCGCCTTGGGCAACATGCCCGGCATCTCCAGAGCGGGCTTTGTCGACAACGATGGCGAAAACGCCCTGGCCCAGCGTCAGATCGATGCCATGCGCATTCGCAGCTCCGGTCCGGCACAGTTGGTGTCCGAGTTGTCCGGCGGTAATCAGCAGAAAGTCGTCATCGGCCGTTGGCTGGAGCGCGATTGCTCGGTGCTGCTGTTCGACGAGCCGACACGCGGCATCGACGTCGGCGCCAAGTTCGATATCTACAACCTGCTCGGCGAATTGACCCGCCAGGGCAAGGCGCTGGTGGTGGTCTCCAGCGACTTGCGTGAGCTGATGCTGATCTGCGACCGGATCGGCGTGCTGTCGGCCGGGCGCCTGATCGATACATTCGATCGCGACAGCTGGACCCAGGATGAGTTGCTCGCCGCTGCTTTTGCGGGCTACCAAAAACGTGATGCGCTGCTTAACGAAGCCGCGCCTAGGGATCTTCCATGAATACCGCTTCTTACGCCGGCAAACGCAGTGGCAACTTCTACGGCCTGGGCACCTATCTGGGCCTGGCGGGTGCCTTGTTGGCGATGATCGTGCTGTTCTCGGTGCTGAGCAGTCACTTTCTGTCCTACGATACCTTCAGCACCCTGGCCAACCAGATTCCGGACCTGATGGTGCTGGCGGTCGGCATGACCTTTGTGTTGATCATCGGTGGCATCGACCTGTCGGTTGGCTCGGTGCTGGCCCTGGCGGCTTCGACCGTGAGCGTGGCGATTCTCGGCTGGGGCTGGGGCGTGCTGCCGGCGGCGCTGCTGGGCATGGCCGTCGCGGCGCTCGCCGGTACCGTCACCGGCTCGATCACGGTGGCGTGGCGGATTCCGTCGTTCATCGTGTCCCTGGGCGTGCTGGAAATGGCCCGTGGGGTGGCGTACCAGATGACCGGTTCGCGTACGGCCTACATTGGCGATGCGTTCGCCTGGTTGTCCAATCCGATCGCCTTTGGCATTTCACCGTCGTTCATCATTGCCTTGCTGATCATTTTCATCGCCCAGGCCGTGTTGACCCGCACGGTGTTCGGTCGCTACCTGATCGGTATCGGCACCAACGAAGAGGCGGTGCGGTTGGCGGGGATCAATCCCAAGCCTTACAAAATCCTGGTCTTCAGCCTGATGGGGTTGCTGGCCGGTGTTGCCGCGTTGTTTCAGATTTCCCGCCTGGAAGCCGCCGACCCGAATGCCGGCTCCGGCCTTGAGCTGCAGGTGATCGCCGCCGTGGTGATCGGCGGCACCAGCCTGATGGGCGGTCGCGGTTCGGTGATCAGTACGTTTTTTGGCGTCCTGATCATTTCCGTGCTGGCTGCGGGGCTGGCGCAGATCGGGGCAACCGAGCCGACCAAGCGCATCATTACCGGCGCGGTGATCGTGGTGGCGGTGGTGCTGGACACTTATCGCAGTCAGCGCGCAAGCCGGCGGACCTGAGTCATGGCGACTATCAAAGATGTGGCAGCCCTTGCCGGCATTTCCTACACCACGGTTTCCCATGTGGTGAACAAGACCCGCCCGGTCAGTGAAGAAGTCCGGATCAAAGTCGAAGCGGCCATCCAGACCCTCGACTACGTTCCCAGCGCGGTGGCCCGTTCGCTCAAGGCCAAGACCACGGCGACCATCGGCCTGCTTGTCCCCAACAGCCTCAACCCGTATTTCGCCGAACTGGCCCGGGGTATCGAGGATTACTGCGAGCGAAACGGTTACTGCGTCATCCTGTGCAACTCCGACGACAATCCGGACAAGCAGCGCAGCTACCTGCGTGTGCTGCTGGAAAAACGCATCGACGGCCTGATTGTCGCCTCGGCCGGTGGTGACAGTGGCCTGGTACAAGGGCTCAAAGGCGTCCGCACACCCATGGTGATCGTCGACCGCGGACTGGACGGTATCGATGCGGACCTGGTGCGCATCGACCATGAATACGGCGCGTATCTGGCGACCCGGCACCTGTTGGAGTTGGGGCACCGGGATATCGCCACGATCAGCGGGCCGGAAAACACCAGTGTGGCGCAGATGCGGCTGGCGGGTTATCGCCGGGCCTTGAAAGAGGCGGGCGTCGAAGTCTCTCCCGAGCGCATGCTGGAAAGCGATTTCACCAGCACCGGCGGCTACAGCGCTGCCGCGACTCTGCTGGAGGGTAATCCGCCCACCGCCATTTTTGCCGCCAACGACATGATCGGCATCGGCGTGCTGCGGGCGGCCGCCGAGCGCAATATTCGCGTACCGAGCGAGTTGTCGGTGATCGGCTTCGACGATATCCAGATGAGTCGGTATGTCTATCCGTCGTTGACCACGGTCGGGCAATCGATCCTGCAACTCGGCGAAATGGCCGCCGAAGTGCTTTTACGGCGAATCGCCACGCCGGGCCTGGCGACCGATCAGCGGATCGTGACGCCGAGTATCGTCATCCGTGAATCGACGGCGCCGCTGGCCGGCGTGTTTGACCACTTCCGTTGAAAATAGAAAGCCGTTGAAAGCAGAAAGCCGCTGAATCCACAGCGCCGCCGAAACAGACTCGATGAGTAGCAATGTATGCCAGCAAAAGTAGTGGTAATAGGCAGTTTGAACATGGACCTGGTGACCCGGGCACCACGCTTGCCCAAGGGCGGCGAAACGCTGATAGGTCAGTCGTTTACCACCGTCTCCGGCGGCAAGGGCGCCAATCAGGCCGTGGCTGCGGCGCGGCTGGGAGCTCGGGTGTCGATGATCGGCTGCGTGGGCAATGACGCTTATGGTGAGGCGCTGCGCGGGGCGTTGTTGGCCGAGCAGATCGATTGCCAGGCGGTGAGCACCGTTGATGGCTCCAGCGGCGTGGCATTGATTGTGGTCGACGACAGCAGTCAGAACACCATCGTGATCGTCCCCGGCGCCAACGGTGAATTGACCGCTGAAGCCATCGACCGTTTTGATTCGGTGATACAGGCGGCGGACGTGCTCATCTGTCAGCTGGAAGTGCCCGATGCTTCTGTTGGCCATGCGCTCAAGCGCGGCCGCGAGCTGGGCAAGACGGTCATCCTCAACCCGGCACCGGTCAGCCGCCCGTTACCACCGGACTGGTACGCGTCCATCGATTACCTGATTCCCAACGAAAGCGAAGCATCGGCCCTGAGCGGTCTGTCGGTGGACTCCCTGGACACCGCACAAGCCGCGGCGACCCGCCTGATTGCCCTGGGCGCCGGCAAGGTGATCATCACCCTCGGCGCGCAAGGTTCGCTGTTTGCCGATGGCCAAGGCTTCGAGCATTTCCCCGCGCCCGTGGTGAAGGCTGTCGATACCACGGCGGCCGGCGACACGTTTGTCGGCGGTTTCGCTGCGGCACTGGCTGCGGGTCAAGATGAGGCGCAGGCGATTCGCTTCGGGCAGGTGGCTGCGGCGCTGTCAGTCACACGTGCTGGCGCACAACCTTCGATTCCCGCCTTGAGCGATGTACAGGCGTTTAAAGCCCCATGAAAAAGACCCCTCTGCTCAACATTGCGCTGTCGCGGCTGATCGCTTCATTGGGACATGGCGACATGGTCGTCATCGGAGATGCGGGGCTGCCGGTTCCTCCGGGCGTTGAATTGATCGACTTGGCCCTGACCCATGGCATTCCGGATTTTGTCAGCACCTTGAAGATCGTGCTCAGTGAGATGCAGGTTGAAAGCCATGTGCTGGCTCAGGAAATCTTCGATAAAAAGCCGTCGGCCCTGGTGGCGCTGGAAGCGCTGAACGGCGAAGGCGAGTTGGGGCGGCGTGAAGTGCTCACCCATGAACAATTCAAGGTCCTGAGCCGACAAGCGAAGGCGATTGTTCGTACAGGCGAATGCCAGCCGTACTGCAACATTGTGCTGGTCGCCGGCGTTACGTTTTGACGGGCTGTCCGCGTTTTTGATGTTCCATGCACAAGGAGTGCGCCATGTATCGCTATGCTCAGAAACTGCATCCACTGCTCCGGAGCCTGCTGCTTTTGTCCCTGATGACCGTAACCAACGCCCACGCGGCACCAAAGATTGATCTGATCATCGACACCGATCCGGGGGCTGACGACGTTGTTGCCCTGTTGTTCGCCCTGGCATCGCCAGACGAACTGAATGTACGGGCATTGACCACCGTTGCCGGCAACGTTCGCCTGGACAAGACCTCGCGCAATGCGCGACTGGCCCGAGAGTGGGCGGGGCGCGAAGAGGTGCCGGTCTATGCGGGGGCGTCGAGGCCCCTGATGCGCACACCCATTTACGCCGAGGACATTCATGGCAAGGAAGGGTTGTCGGGCATTGCCGTGCATGAGCCCAGGAAAGGTCTGGCCAAGGGCAGCGCTATCACTTATCTGATCGACACCCTGAAATCTGCCGAGCCCCACAGCATTACCATCGCCATGCTGGGCCCGCAGACCAACCTGGCCCTGGCGCTCATCCAGGAGCCGGGCATCGTCCGGGGGATCAAGGAAGTGGTGGTCATGGGCGGAGCGCATTTCAACGGCGGCAATATCACGCCGGTGGCCGAGTTCAACCTGTTCGCCGACCCGCAAGCAGCCGAAGTGGTGCTCAAGAGTGGTGTGAAGCTGACCTACCTGCCGCTGGATGTGACCCACAAGATCCTTACCAGCGAAGCGCGCCTGCAACAGATTGCCGCGCTGAATAACAATGCCAGCCGTCTGGTGGGCGATATTCTCAATGAGTACATCAAGGGCGACATGGAGCACTACGGCATTCCAGGCGGCCCGGTGCATGACGCCACGGTTGTCGCTTACCTGCTCAAGCCGCAATTGTTCAGCGGTCGTTCGGTCAACGTGGTGGTCGACAGCCGCGAAGGACCGACCTTTGGACAAACCATCGTCGACTGGTATGACGGCTTGAACGCGCCAAAGAACGCCTTCTGGGTAGAAGGCGGCGACGCACAGGGCTTCTTCGATCTGCTGACCGAGCGTCTGGCCCGTCTGAAGTAAGCATCATCTCCCGCAGGTGCTTGCCTGCGGGCTTCACTCCCTCGCGCTAACCGCTTCGGTCTTTTGGTCCGATAGGTGTTTCTCGAAAATCTGCTCGATGAACGATTGGGCGGCTTCGGTTCCAAGGTCCCTGACCAGAAGGTCGATACCGATAATGGCGAGCTCTTCCGTGCTGCTTGGGCTGTAGGAGCTGTGGCCGTCTTGCCACTTGGCCTTGATGTCGGCGTCGATGCTTACGGTGGTCATGATGGCGCTCGTGAGGTCGGGGAAGTCTGAGTGCCGAGTTAACCATTTTGCGGGGCTTTTGACACGTCGACTTAGGCATGAAAGGAGGGCTGTGCGACACTTGGTCTCTGACGAATATTCAAGGAACGCGCTGTGCAGATCGATTTGAACTCCCCGGATGGCCTGACCCTCGAGGCGGTGCGTCAGTTGCTGGCCGGCGCCAGTGACGATGAGCACACCCAGTTGCGGGTCACCAAAGGCGGCATTGCCTACATCTCCTCGGGTGTCGTGGGCGGTACCGATATCGACGGGTTGTTGTTCCGGCTCGAAACCTGGGCCAAGGGCTCCGGTTATGTCGGGCGGGTCGCGGCCAGCGATGAAGTCTGGGTCATGCAAATCTTCAATGCCTTGAAAGAGAACTGGCCCAATCCGCCTTACGACTATATCGACGTCTATTGAGCGTCGTTCATATTCAGTCACGATTCAGTGATTAAGGGCAGGGCGACGCTCAGGCAGAATCGCGGCTCGTCCGGATCATGGGCAGGGTGCTGCCTGTGAAACCAAACGCCAGTCTGGTTGTCGCACGATCTCAGCTTAATCATTGAAAAAGGAGGCTTCATGCCTTGGAAGCGCGCGTCATTGGGTACTTTGTTGGCCGTTGCCACGCTGGCCGGTTGCAGCACTCCCTCTACGGAGTCGGCAACAACGGATGTTGCGACGACTGACACGGGTCACAGTCGCTGTGAGGCAAAGGCTGCCGAATTCACCATCGGCAAACAGGCGTCGCCGCAACTGCTCGAGCAGGCGCGTACCCGCGCAGGGGCGCAAAGCGCAAGGTTCCTGCTGCCAACCGATATGGTGACGCTGGAGTACCGCTCCGATCGCCTGAACCTGAACACCGATGCCGGCCGGGTAGTGACCCGCGTCAACTGCGGCTGATCGCCCGGTTTTTGTTTCACCCATAAAAAACCCCGTCACATGGACGGGGTTTTTTTAGTGCGCCTGGAAATTACTCTGGGCGAACTTGAGCAGCTTGCATACCCTTTTGGCCTTTCTCAGCCACGAAGGAAACAGTCTGGCCTTCTTTCAGGCTTTTGAAACCGTCGCTTTCGATAGCTTTGAAGTGTACGAACAGGTCGTCACCGCCACCTTGAGGAGTGATGAAGCCGAAGCCTTTTTCATCGTTGAACCATTTAACGGTGCCGGTTTGGCGATTAGACATGGTGTATCTCCAAGAAACATATATTTTCAGTAGTACTGTGCTGCTCAGGCCAACTGGGCACACCCGGGTATCATAGTCGAAATGTTCGCTTTGGGAGCCCCCCGGGCGAGCTGTTTGCCTTGCTGTTGAGCGGTCTTTGGTGCTTCTTATCGCTGGAAGCCCCGTTTTAAAAGGCTTTCAGCCGAAAGAAAAGACGAAAAAAAAGCTGTAAAACCTTCAAAAAATGTCAGGCAAAGCGACATTCGGCCTGTTTTTCGGTCATTGCAGGTGAAAAAATCAATGGGAGAAGCTTATTTCTTCGCCCCGGCATCCACCCTGCAAGTGGCGATTTTCTGCATCGCCTTATTTCCCAGTTCTTGACTTGCCGTGCCGTCCATCAATGCCTGAAGGTCTTTGGCAGGATAGGATTTGAGCTGATCGGCGCCGCAACCACAGACGGCTTTTGCCTTCGCATCACCGATCTTTTGTGCCGCTGCAGGGACGCATTGCGCCATGTATTTCTCGCGCTCACCCTTTGGCCAATCGGCATGGGCGGCCAGTGGCAGCAGCAGAACGATGGGTGCGACTACGGCGAACAAACGGTTCAGACGCATGCTGGGATGCTCCTTGTGGGTCGATGACGTGTTATCTGAGGGGCGAAGCGGTGTTCAAGTTCAGCACTCTGGCATAAAAATGCCCGATTTGCCCCCGCACGGAGTCTGCGTGCATCGACGACCGTTCATCTGTGCTAGCATGCCTCGCTCGGGCGTTTGCAGGCTCCGACGGACCTTCAGTCCCGGTGGCGGCAGATGCACGATTAACCCTGATTTGAATCCCAGTCACTCTGGTTCGGTTTTCCGGTTGGCCGCAAGGCTCCTGCCGCTGTAAGGCAGGCGTTCGTCATTGAATGGCCTGGACCGGATCTTGTACTGGCTCATCCCAACCCACGTGACCTTTGGTAGGGGTCACCACTAGGAGAGGAGGCGCCATGCCAACTATTACTCTTCCCGACGGCAGTCAACGTTCATTCGATCACCCGGTTTCCGTAGCCGAGGTCGCCGCATCCATCGGTGCAGGCCTGGCCAAGGCCACCGTTGCCGGCAAGGTCGATGGCAAGCTGGTCGACGCCAGTGACATCATCGACAGCGACGCGTCGCTGCAAATCATCACGCCAAAGGATGAAGAGGGGCTGGAGATCATTCGCCACTCTTGCGCCCACCTGGTTGGCCACGCGGTCAAGCAGTTGTACCCGACCGCCAGGATGGTCATCGGTCCGGTCATCGATGAAGGTTTCTATTACGACATCGCCTTCGAACGTCCTTTCACCCCGGACGACCTGGCCGCCATCGAACAGCGCATGCAGCAGCTGATCGAGAAAGATTACGACGTGATCAAGAAAGTCACTCCGCGCGCCGAAGTGATCGAAGTGTTCAAGGCCCGTGGCGAAGACTACAAGTTGCGCCTGGTCGAAGACATGCCGAATGAGCAGGCCATGGGCCTGTACTATCACGAAGAATACGTCGACATGTGCCGCGGTCCGCACGTGCCGAACACGCGTTTCCTGAAATCCTTCAAGCTGACCAAGCTGTCCGGCGCCTACTGGCGCGGTGATGCCAAGAACGAGCAGTTGCAGCGCGTCTACGGCACCGCATGGGCGGACAAGAAGCAGCTGGCGGCTTACATCCAGCGCATCGAAGAAGCTGAAAAGCGCGACCACCGCAAGATCGGCAAGCGCCTGGGCCTGTTCCACACTCAGGAAGAAGCGCCGGGCATGGTGTTCTGGCACCCGAACGGCTGGACTTTGTACCAGGTGCTCGAGCAGTACATGCGCAAGGTTCAGCGTGACAACGGCTACCTGGAGATCAAAACGCCGCAAGTCGTTGACCGCAGTCTGTGGGAGAAATCCGGGCACTGGGCCAACTACGCCGACAACATGTTCACTACCCAGTCGGAAAACCGCGACTACGCGATCAAGCCAATGAACTGCCCTTGCCACGTGCAGGTGTTCAACCAGGGTCTGAAAAGCTACCGCGAGTTGCCGATGCGCCTGGCCGAATTCGGTGCATGCCACCGTAACGAGCCATCGGGCGCCTTGCACGGCATCATGCGCGTGCGTGCGTTCACTCAGGACGACGCCCACATCTTCTGCACCGAAGAGCAGATGCAGGCCGAGTCCGCCGCGTTCATCAAGCTGACCATGGACGTCTACGCCGATTTCGGCTTTAAAGATGTCGAGATGAAGCTGTCCACTCGTCCGGAAAAACGCGTCGGTTCCGACGAGCTTTGGGATCGCGCCGAAGCTGCACTGGCCGCAGCCCTTGATAGCGCGGGCCTGCCGTACGATCTGCAACCGGGCGAGGGTGCGTTCTACGGTCCGAAGATCGAATTCTCGCTGAAAGATTGCCTCGGTCGCGTCTGGCAATGTGGTACCCTGCAGCTCGATTTTAACCTGCCTGTCCGTCTGGGAGCCGAATACGTCTCCGAAGACAACAGCCGCAAGCACCCGGTCATGTTGCACCGGGCGATCCTGGGGTCCTTCGAACGTTTCGTCGGAATCCTGATCGAGCACTACGAGGGCGCGTTCCCCGCGTGGCTGGCTCCGACCCAGGCAGTGGTGATGAATATCACTGATAAACAGGCTGATTTTGCCGCCGAAGTGGAAAAAACTCTCAACGAAAGCGGGTTTCGTGCCAAGTCTGACTTGAGAAATGAAAAGATCGGCTTTAAAATCCGCGAGCATACGTTGCTCAAGGTTCCTTATCTCCTGGTTATCGGAGATCGGGAAGTCGAGATGCAGACTGTCGCTGTGCGTACTCGTGAAGGTGCTGACCTGGGCTCGATGCCCGTCGCCCAGTTCGCTGAGTTCCTCGCGCAAGCGGTTTCCCGGCGTGGTCGCCCAGATTCGGAGTAATTATTATTAAGCGTGAAATGAGACAAGATAAACGAGCTGCACCGAAAGCCCCGATCAACGAGAATATCTCGGCACGCGAGGTTCGGTTAATTGGAGCTGAAGGTGAACAGCTCGGGATTGTGTCAATTGAAGACGCGCTTCTTAAGGCTGAAGAGGCCAAGCTGGATCTGGTGGAGATTTCCGCCGATGCAGTACCACCTGTTTGCAAACTGATGGACTACGGCAAATCGATCTTCGAAAAGAAGAAGCAGATTGCTGCGGCCAAGAAAAACCAGAAGCAGATCCAGGTTAAAGAAATCAAGTTTCGTCCAGGGACGGAGGAAGGGGATTACCAGGTAAAACTGCGCAACCTGGTACGTTTCCTGAGTGATGGGGACAGGGCCAAGGTATCCTTGCGATTCCGCGGCCGTGAGATGGCCCACCAGGAGCTGGGGATGGAACTCCTCAAGCGAGTTGAAGGTGACTTGCTCGAGTACGGTTCGGTCGAACAGCATCCTAAGATGGAAGGACGCCAGCTGATCATGGTCATCGCCCCGAAAAAGAAGAAGTAATCAACAGGGCACGGCAGGCCTTCTGATTATGTTTATCAACTGAATGCGGAGTATCCGAACATGCCAAAAATGAAGACCAAAAGTGGTGCTGCTAAGCGGTTTCTGAAAACTGCTAACGGTATCAAGCACAAGCACGCTTTCAAGAGCCACATCCTGACCAAAATGTCGACCAAGCGTAAGCGTCAACTGCGCGGTAGCAGCTTGCTGCATCCGTCTGACGTGGCAAAAGTCGAGCGCATGCTGCGCCTTCGTTAATTTTAGTCAAGAATAGAGGAAGTAACTCATGGCTCGTGTAAAGCGTGGCGTCATTGCCCGTAAGCGTCACAAAAAAATTCTGAAACTTGCTAAAGGCTACTACGGCGCACGCTCCCGCGTATTCCGTGTTGCCAAGCAAGCGGTAATCAAGGCAGGCCAATACGCCTACCGTGACCGTCGTCAGAAAAAACGTCAGTTCCGCGCTCTGTGGATCGCTCGTATCAACGCTGGTGCTCGTATCAACGGTCTGTCCTACAGCCGTTTCATCGCCGGCCTGAAAAAAGCGTCCATCGAGATCGACCGTAAGGTTCTGGCTGATCTGGCAGTGAACGAAAAAGCGGCGTTTGCTGCGATTGTCGAGAAAGCTAAAGCCACCTTGGCTTAAGTACCCCCGACAGTCACCCGGCCTCGCATCTGTGGGGCCAGGTGTTAAACGTCATAAATAGGGGAAGAGCCTTCAAGCTCTTCCCCTATTTTGTATCTGGAGTCTGTACATGGAAAACCTGGATGCGCTCGTCTCTCAAGCACTAGAGGCTGTGCAAAGCGCTGAAGATATCAATGCCCTGGAGCAAATCCGGGTTCACTACCTTGGCAAGAAGGGTGAATTGACTCAGGTGATGAAGACCCTGGGGAATTTGCCGGCAGAAGAGCGTCCGCAGGTCGGTGCGCTGATCAACGTTGCCAAGGAGCGTGTCACAGAGGTCCTTAATGCGCGCAAGGCATTGTTTGAAGAAGCCGATCTGGCTGCCAAACTCTCCGCCGAGTCCATTGACGTGACCCTGCCTGGCCGTGGTCAGACCTCCGGTGGTCTGCATCCGGTTACCCGCACTCTGGAACGCGTCGAACAGTTCTTCACCCGTATTGGCTACGGCATCGCCGAAGGCCCTGAGGTCGAAGACGACTATCACAACTTCGAAGCGCTCAACATCCCAGGCCACCACCCGGCCCGGTCGATGCATGACACCTTCTATTTCAATGCGAACATGCTGTTGCGCACCCATACCTCGCCGGTACAGGTCCGCACCATGGAGTCGAAACAGCCGCCGATCCGCATCGTCTGCCCAGGCCGCGTATACCGCAGCGACTCCGATATTACCCACTCGCCGATGTTCCACCAGGTCGAAGGCCTGCTGATCGATCGCGACATCAATTTCGCCGACCTCAAAGGCACCATCGAAGAATTCCTGCGGGTGTTCTTCGAAAAGGAACTGGCGGTGCGTTTCCGTCCTTCTTACTTCCCGTTTACCGAGCCATCCGCTGAAGTCGACATGGAATGCGTGATGTGCAGCGGTAAAGGCTGCCGCGTCTGCAAGCAGACCGGCTGGCTGGAAGTGATGGGCTGCGGCATGGTTCACCCGAACGTGCTGCGCATGTCCGGGATCGACCCGGAAGAGTTCTCGGGCTTTGCCTTCGGCATGGGCGTAGAGCGTCTGGCCATGCTGCGTTACGGCGTGAACGACTTGCGTCTGTTCTTCGACAACGACTTGCGGTTCCTCGCGCAATTTCGCTAGTCGTAACGAATTCTTAGGAGAGCAGGATGAAATTCAGTGAACAATGGCTGCGTGGCTGGGTTAGCCCGCAGGTAAGTCGCGATGAGCTGGTTGCTCGTCTGTCGATGGCCGGTCTTGAGGTCGATAGCGTTACGCCGGCCGCCGGTGTTTTCAGTGGCGTGGTCGTTGGCGAGGTGCTCAGCACCGAGCAGCACCCGGACGCCGACAAGCTGCGCGTGTGCCAGGTCAGCAACGGTTCGGAAACCTTCCAGGTTGTTTGCGGTGCGCCAAACGTGCGCCCGGGCCTGAAGATTCCTTTCGCCATGATCGGTGCCGAGCTGCCAGGTGACTTCAAGATCAAGAAGGCCAAGCTGCGTGGCGTTGAGTCCAACGGCATGCTGTGCTCGCAATCCGAGCTGCAGATCGGTGAAGGCAATGACGGTCTGATGGAACTGCCGGCCGATGCGCCGGTAGGTAAGGATTTTCGTGTTTATCTGGACCTGGAAGATGCCAGCATCGAGGTCGACCTGACCCCGAACCGTGGTGACTGCCTGTCCCTGGCCGGTCTGGCCCGTGAAGTCGGTGCCCTGTACGCCGCTGCGGTGGTTCGTCCGGTGGTGGCTTCGGTTCCTGCCGCCCACGACGAAGTGCGTTCGGTTGAAGTACTGGCGCCCGCCGCGTGCCCGCGCTACCTCGGTCGTGTGATTCGTAACGTCGACCTGTCCAGGCCTACGCCGCTGTGGATGGTTGAGCGCCTGCGTCGTGCAGATGTGCGCAGCATCGATGCTGCCGTCGACATCACCAACTACGTGATGCTGGAACTGGGTCAGCCGCTGCACGCCTTCGATCTCGCCGAAATCAACGGTGGCATCCGTGTGCGCATGGCCGAAGACGGCGAGAAGCTGGTGCTGCTCGACGGTCAGGAAGTCAGCCTGCGTAGCGATACGCTGGTGATTGCCGACCACTCCCGTGCACTGGCCATCGCCGGCGTCATGGGTGGCGAGCACAGCGGTGTTAGCGCGACCACCCGTGATGTGTTCCTGGAAAGTGCCTTCTTCGATCAGATCGCCGTAGCAGGCAAGGCCCGTTCCTATGGCCTGCATACCGATGCGTCCCATCGCTATGAGCGTGGCGTGGACTGGCAACTGGCCCGCGAAGCCATGGAGCGCGCGACTGGCTTGCTGCTGGAAATCACCGGTGGTGAAGCGGGTCCGATCATCGAGACCGTCAGCGAACAGCACCTGCCGAAAATTGCTCCGATCACCCTGCGTGCCCAGCGCATTACCCAGATGCTGGGTATGGAAATGGATTCGGCCGAAGTGGAGCGTCTGCTCAATGCCTTGGGCCTGACCATTACTGCCGACGGGGCAGGGCAGTGGCGTGTGGACGTGCCAAGCCATCGCTTCGACATCAGCCTGGAAGTCGACCTGATCGAAGAGCTGGCACGCCTGTACGGCTACAACCGTTTGCCGGTTCGTTATCCGCAAGCGCGTCTGGCGCCGCAAGCCAAGGCAGAGGCGCGTAGCGACCTGCCTGAACTGCGTCGCCTGCTGGTTGCCCGTGGTTATCAGGAAGCAATTACCTACAGCTTCATCGATCCGAAACAGTTCGAACTGTTTAATCCGGGTGTGGAGCCGTTGTTGCTGGCCAATCCGATTTCCAATGACATGGCTGCCATGCGTTCGTCGCTGTGGCCGGGTCTGGTCAAGGCGCTTCAGCACAACCTGAACCGTCAGCAGGATCGCGTGCGCTTGTTCGAAAGCGGCCTGCGTTTCGTGGGTCAGCTTGAAGGTCTGAAGCAAGAGCCGATGTTGGCGGGTGTTGTTTGCGGCAGTCGCCTGCCGGAAGGCTGGGCGCAGGGGCGCGATACCGTCGACTTCTTCGACGTCAAGGCTGACGTGGAAGCGGTGCTGGGCTTCGCCGGTGCCCTGGATGCGTTCACTTTCGTGCCGGGCAAGCACCCAGCGCTGCACCCGGGTCAAACCGCGCGCATCGAGCGTGACGGTCGTCTGGTTGGCTTCATTGGCGCTATCCACCCTGAATTGTCGAAAACCCTCGGTCTCGACCGTCCGGTCTTCGTCTTCGAGCTGGTTCTGGCGGAAGTGGCGTCGGGCAAAATGCCAAAATTCCACGAGTTATCGCGCTTTCCTGAAGTGCGTCGTGACCTTGCACTGATTGCGCATAAAGACGTTGCAGCCACGGCTGTACTGGACGTAATCCGTGAAAATGCAGGCGAATGGCTGACAGACCTCAGGCTATTTGACGTGTATCAGGGTAAAGGCATTGATCCTGATAGAAAAAGCCTCGCAGTCGGCTTGACCTGGCAGCATCCATCGCGCACTCTTAATGACGATGAGGTGAATACCGCAACGCAAAACATCCTCACCTCGCTCGAACAAAGGTTGAACGCCACGTTAAGGAAGTGACGTATGGGGGCTCTGACGAAAGCTGAGATGGCGGAACGTCTGTATGAGGAGCTGGGCCTGAATAAACGGGAGGCCAAGGAATTGGTCGAACTGTTTTTTGAAGAAATCAGGCACGCTCTCGAAGACAACGAACAAGTCAAATTGTCCGGTTTCGGCAATTTCGACCTTCGGGACAAACGCCAGCGGCCTGGCCGCAATCCGAAAACGGGGGAAGAAATCCCGATCACGGCTCGCCGTGTGGTCACCTTTCGTCCAGGGCAGAAGTTGAAGGCCCGAGTTGAGGCTTATGCTGGAACCAAGTCATAACGACGAGCTCCCCGTCATCCCGGGCAAACGCTACTTCACCATTGGTGAAGTCAGCGAGCTGTGTGCGGTAAAACCGCACGTGCTGCGCTACTGGGAGCAGGAGTTTCCTCAACTCAACCCTGTCAAACGCCGCGGAAACCGCCGGTATTATCAGCGCCAGGACGTGCTGATGATCCGGCAGATCCGCGCGCTTCTTTACGATCAGGGGTTCACCATCGGCGGCGCACGCTTGCGTTTGTCTGGTGATGAAGCCAAAGACGACACCACCCAATACAAACAAATGATCCGCCAGATGATCGCCGAGCTCGAAGATGTTCTGGTGGTACTCAAGAAATAAATTCTCGCTTTTAAATACTTCCAGTTTTCAAAAGCTTGCGATATATTCTTGAGCGTTCCTCGAGGTGAGGAACAGGTTTCACGCCTAGTCGGGGCGTAGCGCAGTCCGGTAGCGCACTAGCATGGGGTGCTAGGGGTCGAGTGTTCGAATCACTCCGTCCCGACCATTATTCCTGAGTAAAATCAGACACTTAAGCCGATCAGATAGATCGGCTTTTTTGTGTCTGCGCAAAACCCGCGCAAAACTGGCGCAAAACTACCCGGTGATTTCGCTGATATTTAGGTCTGGAATCGCCTCTGACCAAATGATTTCCTCATGGTCACGCTGGTAGTTTTTGGTCATGCCTTCGCTCGCATGCCCTGCGATTTTCTGCCCATCCTTTCCGGCTTTCTTGTACAGGTGCAGTGACAACGCTCGCACTTCGTGGAAGCCCGGCATCTCTTCTTCCTTCCATCCCGCGTAGCAGTTTGCCGCCTCCCTGGCGTCCTTGAATGCTCGCGTCAAATACCGCTCTTCAATCTTCGTCCAATGGTCCTTGGTCTGTGCCTGTTTCTGTTTCAGGCGATCGGGCTTGCGGTGTACCAGGTACGGGGAAGCAGTGTCGTCACGGCAGCGGCTAATCACAGCCTGCAACTCAGGTGTCACCCGGAAGCGGATCCACGCCGCGTCACTAGCCTTCGCCGTCTTCTTCTGCACCAAGTACAGGAAGCCCTCTCGAACACCGTCGAATCGCATGTCCAGGATGTCCGTCCGGCGCTGGGCAGTGATGAGGGCGAGGTCAATTGCATTCTGTAGCCAGGCTGGCGCTTTCTCCCGGATGGCTTTCAAGCCTTCGACGGTATGGCGTTTGCGTTGTTTTTTCTCAATGCGGTTGATTGTGCTGGCCGCCGGGTTGTCTGGGCACAGGCCTTTGGCGGCAGCGTGATTCAAAACATCGATCAGCAGTGCCCGGCATTGGTTTGCCGTCCGGGGGGTGAGGGCATCCAGCATCTCCGCGACCATGCGGATCGTGATCTGGTCGACGGCCTTGCCCTCGAACTGCTTACGGAATCGCCGGAAGTGCACTGCGTACAACCCCAGAGTTCCCTTGGCCAGTTCGCGCGGTGGTAAAACTTCGCGCTCGTAGGTATCGAGGAAGCCTGCGAAAGATTCGGATGAGTTGCCCAGCACGGCGCCAATCAAGTCTGCGCCGCGCATGAACTCCAGGTTCAATTGCTTCGCGGCGTCGATGGCCTTGATGCGATCAGTACCGAACTGAAACCACTTACCGTCAGTTGGCCGGCGATAGCGATAGGTCGAGCGCCGCGCATCGAAGTACAGGTTCTGCGGAAGGCTCTTGTTCGCCTTGTTGCGCGGCCGTGGGACCATCATGCAGCTCCTTTCAATACCATCGCCACCAGGTCGTTGCCGTCCGAGCGGGTGAATGCGGTCCAGTCAACGTACCAGAGTTTTCCGATCTGCTCGCCGGGGACTATGCCGTTGCGGATATGGTTGCGAATCGCTTGGGGGCATTGTGGGGTTCCGTTCTCGCCCCAGCGCCGGCGCTGAAACTCGCTGATCTTGATCAGTTCTTTTTTCATTGGATACTCCATGCCGCGCGTGGCGGCAGAAGGTGATTGATGTTATGTAGAGAGCGCGGTCTTTGTCGGCGCTACTAATGAGCATCAATTCGGAGGTGTTAGATGGGTGAAAGTAAGTTCAGAATTGAAGGTGTCCGGGGTCAACGCATAGGTGGAAGCGTTGTTAGGGTCGAGTGCGATCCAGATGCGGATCTCCATATTTCAGATGTTTTAGGAGTTGACGTGCGGGGAGACGTTGTTCAAGTGATTTCAACGCCAGAAGAAAAAATTGCTGCCTTACTTAAGGACTTAAAACCTTTTCTTGGTGAGCTTTCCGATCAACATCGGGGCGATGTTCAAACAATTCTGGATCGACTTATAGAGGCGAAGACAGAAGATAAGCAAACGCACCTTGATGATTTGAAAGCGTTTATTTTAACGACTAGTAGTTCGGTGCTAGCTAATGTCATAGCTCCCTACTTTAACTAGCAAGTTATTGAAATTTGAGACCATATTACTATATGGCCCCTTGTGGATAAGCTGGGCCATGTAGGAGATGGCAATCATGGAGTCACCTGCTCAGCGGCGATTTCGTCTAGGAAAGATTGAGGCAGCACCGCGGCGAACTTGCCTTGCGACCACGACAGTGGCTCAGATTTGCGAATCATCTCGTTGAGCAAGTCGAACGCGGCCACCAACTGTTCGTCGCGTATTTCACCGTCCTCTGGCAGGTCATCGCAGAAAACGTCCGACGGGTCGATCTCGCGCGGCATGTTCGGCTCACAGATGCACAGGCGCAGGTCAGATAGGTTCACGTCGCCATCGAGGATGTAGTCTCGCAGGCTGTCCGAGTCGAAGAAGTAGTTGTCTCCGTCGAAGTCCACCAGCGGTTCGCCTTCCCAGTCTTTGGTAGGCATGGCCGCGAATGCTTTGGCCCTGCTGTCGGAGTGGCACTGCTCGCACCAGCTGCGCACTTCGTAGATTGGGTGGTCTGGATTTTTCTCGCAGCGGCGATGGGTTGCGCCGCAATATCTGGCCATGTGTTCATCGTTACCCCAGAAGCGACCATCTGCGCCGACCCAGCCGGTGACAGTTTGAATGCTGGCAGCGTCCAGGGATTCGTACATCACCACTTTTACTTCAGGCATGACTTCGTCCTTGCCGCTATAGCGGCTGACTTTGAAGGGGGAGGGAATTACTTGGTGTTGAGGCGGATTCCGGCGTTTTGATTAAGTTGAATACGAGCAGCACGCTGAGGCAAAGTGCCTGCACGGAAACGGAGCCTTGATATGCAATGGAATAGATTTGTAGAGCGAACCTTGTGGGCGTTATGGCTATTGGTTTTCGGTGGGGCTGGGCTTTGGGTAGTCGTTGGGTCGATCGGGTATTTCAACAAAACCGGTTGGCTCCCGAATGAAGCCTCAGCCTGGGTTCAAGCGATAGGTTCAATCCTTGCGATATTGGTAGCGGCATTAATCGCTTCTGGTGATCGGCGCTTCACGAAGAACAACATTCGAGCAAGAGAAAAAGTCGTGATTCGCGCTGTGGAAGAACGCTGCCTTAATGCGTTTGACGCTATTGGAGCTCTCAATTATCGATTGAGAAACCATTATCGGCCTATTACGCCGGACTCCCCCGCAGATGTGAGGAGGTCCCTGGAGAGGGTCGACGAGATTTTACGGGACCTAAATGCTATCGACCTCATGTCGATGCCTACTACAGAAGTGGTTGAGTGCGTTCTGAATGCCAGGGCGATTGTTCAGATGTGCCAACGGATCGCTTTAGAAGGCTGGGATCCCAGGCCCGCGGTACAGGCTCGGGAGTACAGCCCTTTAAAGGTGATGCTAGAACAGATGCAGGCTCAGATGACTAATCTAGAGCGCTGCGCAACAAGTGTTTAGGTGCCAGATCATGGGCATTCACAACCGGCTTCGGCGTGTAGGTCAGCGTGCCGTCGAGTATCGCCGCCTTGATGGCTTCAAACTCCCAGGCGTAATACTGCGATTCGACGTAGACGCGCATCCCATCGCGGTAGTCGTGCTTCTTACGCTTGATGAATGCTTCGGCGGCAGCGTGGGTGAAATGGGCGTTGACGTACTCCCAGCGATCGTCCCAGCCGGTGACGGTGTGTTCGGGTAGCTCGCCGAGCACATACCACTGATCCGACTCGTCGGCCTTCATGAACTGGCACTCGGACCAAGCCTGCATCTTTTTATTAAGCTGGCTTTTCTCGTAGCTGGACAAGCCGTCCCAGTACTCCTTCACCGAGTAGGCTACTGACTCGCCGCTGTCCCAGTACACCAGACGCTTGTCGGTGTAATCCATGTCCAGGCCGTAGACGATGCGGCGGGCCTCGACAATGAAGATGGCGGCGGCGGTGCAGTGGTCTCGGACCCGTTCACCCTTGCAGTCATAGCGCAGGCGCTGGACGAAGTCAGCCCAGGTAGCTGGATTGAGTTCGGCACCGGTCGCCAAGCTCGGTAGCGGCTCGGCCGGTTTGTTTTCTGTGAGCATGGGGCGTCCTATGCCGGGGCATGCCCGGGCTGAAGGGTAGTAAGGGATGAGCTACAGTTGAGCGTTCAGGAAAGGAGTGGCGTTATGGCTATGTATTTAGTTTCGGCAGTTCGCATCAACAAGAACGGTGAGGCAGTTGAGTTTCAATGGAACCCCGTGAGTGGCAACAACCAGGCAACAGGTCAACACGAAATCATTACTTTTGAACAGGCTGTAAACGCTATTGAGGGCGGAGCAATTCTGTACCCCCTATTTGCAAGCGGGGCCACTGGTGGGCAACTAAAAATCGAAATGGATGAAAATGGCAATCAAAAAATCGAGGTTTCAGATATTGGCTCAAACGTCACTCATACCATCAGCGATTTGCCGAAACTGAAATGAGAGTACTTTTATTTTAGGCCAGCATTAGTGCCTCGACGATTCGCTGGCCTGCAAGTGGCGGCACCGCATTGCCGGCCATGTGCATCGTCAGCCGGTGATTGTCCGGACGCTTTATGTCAGCCGGGAACGACATCGCGGCCAGTGCCTCATTTGCTGAGAGCATTCGCATCTCGTCGCCGCGGACCAGAGCCCATCGGTCGAGCGTGGTGATGGTTCCGATCGGGCGGTTGATGTCGCGCCCAGTCAGACCCGAGCCTTTGCCGTAGTAAGGCATGATGAAGTGTTCGCCGAATCGTTCTCGGCCGTTGTGCACTCGATCAAGGGTTGCCTGAGCACGACCAGGCTTCTCGATGGGTGACCAGCGGCCGCCGTTGAAGTCTAGGAAACTGGCGGCAGGCACATGCTGGCGCCGGTGCAGCTGGAGCATCAGCGGCGCCATGCTTCGGGTGCACACCAGAAACAGGGGCACGCCGAGATCGGCGCAATCCACAACATGCGGTGCGATCATGTAGCCCAGCGCAGTCATCGCCTGCGACCACGCTGGGTACAAAGTCCAGTCCGTGAACTCTTCGACATTCTCGACCAGCACTACCTCCGGCCGGTGGAACTCGGCGGCCGACACCACTGCCCAGGCTGTCGAGCGGGATGAGTCGTGCTGGGCATTACCGGACTTTTTGCCGCGGGCCTTCGAGTGGCCCTGGCAGCATGGCGATGCGAGCATAATGTCGTGGGCTGGGACCTTCGACCAATCCGCTTGGTGCAAGTCCTGGCAGATGTGAATGGCGTCCGGGTGGTTGGCGCTGTGCCACTCAACCGCGACAGGCCAGTGATTGGCAGCCCATAAAACTTCGATACCGGCATTGCGGGCACCGGTTGACCACCCGCCAAGACCGGCGAACAAATCGATTGCTGTGGGCATGGGGATACCTCGGCGGTATATTGCGATTTGAATTTATGGGGAGATAGGGATGTCGATTTGTTTGGCGATTACCGATGCGGACTGGTCGCTCACTAAAGATGTATTCACGGTGTTTGGGACGCTAGTTAGCGCCATTGGCGTTGGTCTTGCTTCTTATTTCGGTTTCGCAGGTCTCGCAACTTGGCGAAGACAGCTTAGAGGTACAGCACATCATGAGTTGGCCAGAAAAGCACTGGTCGAACTGTATAGATTTCGCGAGTCAGTAGAGCGAGCACGCTCTCCAGTGATGTTGAGCGCTGAACTTGATTATGAACTTGAAAATGCCGTCGATTTGTCTTTTGTTCAAAGAAGCCATTTGCGTAAATATGGCGGATTTCAGAAGAGGTTCGATGCAATTTTTGCTGCAAGAGCTCCTATCGAAGCAACTTTGCTTGAAAGCGAAGCTCTGTGGGGTAAGGAACTACATGAGCTTTTCAAGCCACTATTTAAACTTCAGCACGACTTCAAGGTTTATGTGGAATTCTGGTTTATGGCGTCAGATCCGCGCGAAGATGATGATTATAAGAGGGCTAATTGGGACGCCATTAAAGATAAGCCGAAACTGATTTACGACAATATGAGCGAAGAAGGTGACGAGTTTCGACAAAACTTCAATCGTTGTGTCGCAGTCATTGAGCAGTATTTAAAACCAAAACTCGCATGACCTTTATGGCTCTTCCGCTTCTGCGTAATAGGCAGGGGTTGGTCAGGCGGCCTTGCGCTGATTCAGTACCTGCTGGCGCGCAGCCTCAAACTCGCTTGCCACAATCTCGGTGGCGCCTTGGATGTGCTCGCCGTCTTCCTTCAGCTGGAACCCGAGATTGAGATAAATGGCGTCGTCATGCTTGAAGAACACGCCGCCGCTCAACCACACGCTGCCCCAGTCCACACCGAGTGCTTTCCATACGTCATCCTTGCTGATGCGATCAGGGCAGTGCTCTTGCCACAGTGCAGTCAGGCGATCGTGTTCAGCCTTGTACGCCGCTCGCGCTTCTTTCGTTGCGCCTTTCTCCGGCTTTGCCGCGTGTCGCAGGGCGCGATAGCCGTATTCGTCCGGGCGTCGCCAATGAACGTCTAAATCCCGACTGGCGCTGATCTTCACTCCACCGACATAGCTGTCACTGCCCGAATACATCGGAGAGCCTGGGCCGCCGAACACGTCCTTGAGCGCCTCGCGCTTGCGGTCAAATTCGGCGCGCTTGGCGTCCCATGCATCGATGGCGGCCAGCGCCGGCGCGGCGTTGGTTTTGTAGAAGTAGCTGCTCATGGCAATCTCCATTGCAGGCGCCGCCCTCCGTGACCGGATGCGCAGCGGAAGGTATTGTTGTGCTTGGAACCGGAAGTCCCTGGGAGGGCTAGATGTACGTCTATAGCAATAAAGAGAGAATTCGAGTCCAGCGCGGGATCTCGATTTTCATCCTGATGGTATCAACCATTTTCCTGGTCACTTCGATATACCGCTACGTCGAGTGCGGTGGGCCTGGGTATGCCATCGTCAAGGCAATTACGGGTCTTTGTGTGGGCGGTATCATGCTTCGCTTCGCAAGCAAGTAACTGGATGGCACCGCCCTCCGTGACCGGTGGTGGCAATTTGGTTTGGGTTGGGGTATTTGTGTTCGGCCCGGCATGGAGCCGGTTCAAAGGAGTGGTGATGCTTGCGCGAATTTTTGTAGGAATCGTGATCGGCTTAGTGGCCGGCCTAATCGAGGCTGGGTCGCTTTCCCTGTCGAAGCGGCAAAATCAAATTGCCGAGGCGCTTATCTTCATCGTAGGCGCAGGCTTTATAGGTGCATCCTTCATGTTTGGCGCGATCTACGGGGTGATGGCAATAGCGGAGATCGCCATCGGCTTCTACGCATTTGGCAAGCTATTCAAGAGGAACAAGACCACCCCTTAAGATTCACTCGTCGTGACAAATGCGAAGCGCTTCGCGGTTGTAGGCGAGCTCAAGTTTGCGCGACACGTTTTCGCTGATGGTGATTACGTGTCGCGGCGGGGCAAGTAGCGGAGCGGACTTTTGAGGCCCTAATTCATGTAGGCGATGAATCATCAACGTCATTGCCTCGCCCTGTTCCTCGATGCCGTGCCAGGCCATCAAATCAGCCAGCGCTTGCCGGGTGCCGGCCATGGCATGCATTCGCAACTCTTCCTCGCCGCGAGCCTTTCGTTTCGTCGCAGTCTTTGCCGATCGATCTTTCTGCGCCGCTGCCATGGGATGCCTCTTCTATGCCGCTGGCCGGCAATGCCAACCAGGTTTGTCGTTTGCGTTGTTGGACGCGAGCTATGCGGCGCATGAATTACTACCTTGGCGCGCTTTCGGGTAGTCAATGCCGTGGGCGGCAATGATTCGCTCGAACGCTTTGTTGCCGATGGCCAGCTTCCCGCAGCACTGGCGCCGGGTGATGCCCAGCTCCATGAAAGCCCTGATCCGCTCGGCATATTTCGCCTCTCTGGCATCTGCTTGCTCCTTGCGCCGCGCGTCATTCGCGCCTCCCCGGGTTGGGCGCTGGAATGTGATGCCGTGCTCTTTGGCGATGTTGTAGATAGCCTTCCTGCTGACGCCGACGGCCGCCGCAACTTCCATCTGGGTATGCGTGCTGCTCAACCCACGAACTTGATCGACCAACCTTTCGCGCGCCTGCTGGCGGGCATCTAATGCATCTGCTGGCGGGGGAGTCGCTTCAACCCGGCGCCGAACAAATGGCTTCGGTGCTGGCGGCATCTGGTTGCTGTAGCTGATCGCTTGGGTTTGTAGTTGTAGGGGGCGGCTTCTTCGATCTTGCCGCCAGCGGCCAGGTACTGCTCGACCTGGGCCGTCAGTTCGTTCGACTTGGGTCGAAGCTGCTCGACCAGATTGAGGTGGTTGCTGATCATGCTCAAGCTCCTAATCTGTGGGCTTGTGCCCGCACTTTGTCCGCGACCTCATCAACCATGCGATTCAGTTCCAGGTTGAATTGGACGAGCTCTTTGTGAAGGTTGGCGATGTACTCTTCGTCGCGGTAAATCGTCTCGACGTAGAGCTGGCATTCTTCATCTTGACGAGAATCGAACGACAAAAAGTCCCACCATTTCCGCCCAGTTACGAACATGCAGCCCTGCACCTGAGGCATGTGTTCCTCGGGCATGCCTTCGAGCCAGGTCCTGACGTGTATTGCCTCGTTGAAGGGACACTTTGACTCGGTGCCCCCGTCATCGTTGATCAGGCCGTCTGGCGAGCAGCCGAGCCAGTCGTACTTCGGGTGGACGACGAACTCTGACGGTATGACGATGTTGCCGGTCAGCATCTCGTAGGCGTCCTGAGCCTTCTGTTCTTCGGTGTGACCCCACTTTATGGAAGCGCTGCTGACGTTGTGCTTGGACTTCTTCGCCAATCGCTCGAAGCACAGTTCGCGCATGTATGACGTCAGGGCAGAAGAGTCGCGCCCATTTTTTAGTCACCAGGTAGGCAATCTGCTGCTTGGGATCTTCCGCCCAAAGTGTGGAGTTCCGCGTGCGGACCCGGGTGAGCAGAGGCTCCAGAATGTGTGGCTCGTCTTCACCCTTGAAGGTTGCCCAGACCTTAATCCCAAGGCCTTTCTCGTCGTCAAAGCTCCAGCCCGGAACACGGTACTTCTTGAACTCGCCAGTGTCCTCGTCCTTCTTGGTCCTGCTGGTGACTTCGCGCATCTTGCCGATGACGTTTTCCCAGGCGCCGAACCACTCGAAGTTCAAGCGACCCTTGACTGGAGCCTTGGCGGTGATCACTGCGTTGACGAGTTGCGCCTCATAGCTCAATGCACCGCCATTGACGATGAACGTCTTCTGCGCAACCGCAAAGGCTAGTGTGAGCAACACATCCAGCTCGCCATTGGTAGTGGCGAGCACTTAGGGGTCGATATCTGACACGCCTTGATGATTCCTGACGCCGACAATCGGGTGAGTTCCTGTCACCTTTGAAGCGGCGCGGAGATCGACGATGGCTATCAGTGTTTTTGACTTGTTCAAGATTGGAGTCGGCCCCTCCAGCTCCCATACCGTCGGCCCGATGCGTGCCGGGGCTCTGTTTGTCGAGGCCTTGCGCGAACGGGAAATGCTGGCGCAAGTGCAGCGTATCGAAGTGCGGTTGTATGGTTCGCTGTCGGCCACGGGTATCGGCCATGGCACCGATAAAGCGGTGATCATGGGGTTGATGGGGGAGTGGCCGGATAAAGTCGACCCGCTGCTGATCGAGCCACGCTTGCTGGATCTGCGCGAGACACAATGCCTGCTATTGGCCGGCGAGTTCCGTGTGCCTTTTATCTGGCAGCGGGACATGCGACTGCTGGATGAAAACCTGTCATACCATCCCAACGCCATGACCTTGAGCGCATTTGCCGAGGATCAACCGCTGTTGTGCGAAACCTACTACTCCATCGGCGGTGGCTTTGTCGTAGATCAACAGCAAGCCGCCAGTGGCCGGCTCGATCGGGATCAGAGCGAACTGCCCTACGACTTCGGCACTGCCGCGCAGATGCTGAGCCAGTGCAAGGCTCATGGGCTACGTATTTCCCAGCTGATGCTGGCCAATGAGCGGGTATGGCGCAGTGAAGAAGACATCCGCCACGGGCTGGCGCAGATCTGGCAGGCGATGCGCAATTGCGTGGACGCGGGCCTGCGGCATGAAGGTGTCTTGCCCGGAGGATTGAATGTGCAGCGCCGCGCGGCGCGTCTGCACCGCAGCCTGCTGGAAATCGGCAAACCCAATGTCATCGGATCGACCTTGAGCGCCATGGAGTGGGTGAATCTGTTTGCCCTGGCAGTCAATGAAGAAAACGCTGCCGGCGGGCGTATGGTGACCGCCCCCACGAACGGAGCGGCAGGGATTATTCCGGCGGTATTGCAGTACTACATGAAGTTCTGCCCCGAAGCCAAGGACAGCGACGTCGTGGACTATTTCCTCGCTGCTGCCGCGGTGGGCATTTTGTGCAAACGCAACGCTTCGATTTCCGGAGCGGAAGTAGGGTGTCAGGGCGAAGTCGGCTCGGCTTGCGCAATGGCTGCTGCGGGCTTGGCGGAAATCCTCGGAGCCAGTCCCGAGCAAGTGGAAAACGCTGCGGAAATTGGCCTGGAACACAACCTCGGACTGACCTGCGATCCCGTCGGGGGCCTGGTGCAGGTACCGTGCATTGAGCGCAACGCTATTGCGGCGGTGAAAGCGATCAATGCTGCGCAGATGGCTTTGCGCGGTGACGGAACACACTTCATTTCTCTTGACCGGGTCATCCGCACCATGCGCGATACCGGTGCCGACATGCATGACAAATACAAAGAGACCTCCCGTGGCGGGCTGGCGGTCAGCTCCATCGAGTGCTGAGTTACCTTGACCAACGGGGGAGTGGAACATGCTGCAACTGACCGAGTCTGGCCGGCCACAACCGCCGGTGCTGCGTATTGGTTTCTGGTTGATGGAAGCCTTCGATTTGTATGCCCTTGCCAATGCGCTGGAGCCATTGCGCCTGGCCAATCAGTTGGCGGGGTGCAATGTTTGCCAATGGCAAATGCTTAGCCTGGACGGACAGCAACTGAACGCCAGCAACGGCATCGCAACCGCCACTGCACGACTGGATCAGGCACAAATGTTCGATATATTGATCCTCTGCGGTGGGGATAACCTGCATCTTCAAACCGAAAATCCAGACTTGCTCCAGCAGCTGAACCACTGGGCGAGGCAACCGATCAGCCTGGGGGCGTTGGGTAAGGCCGGTTGGCTGCTGGCGCAGATTGGCGCGCTGGATGGTTTCCGCTGCAGTTTGCCTGAGCCCACCCCATCACCGACCTTTGCTGCTTTGCGCGGGTTGACGCCGGTAGCAGCACCGTTCTGTGTCGATCGCCAACGTCTGACCTGCGTCGGCCCACAGGCCGTTCAAGGCTTGATGCACGAGCTTCTCGCCCGGACCCACGGTCGTGGTCTGATACTGCGGATGGAAAAACATGCAGCACGCCAGGCCCGGCCGCTACTTCCCCTGCATGACGCCCCGGAAAAACTTCAAGCAACACTGGCATTGATGAGCGAGCATTTGCGCCGAACGCTGGGGATCGACGAACTGGCCGACACCATGGGCATTTCCCGGCGACATCTGGAACGGCTGTTCAAGCGCAGCCTGGGTTGTTCGCCGTCCCGACACTACCTGGACTTGCGGCTGCAACAGGCGCGCCAGTTGTTGCGGGCCGGTGAACATGCTTTGTCAGATGTCGCCGGGGAGTGCGGTTTCGTCTCGTTGCAACATTTCTTGCGCTGCTATCGCCAATACTTCGGAGCGCACCCTCGCGATCATATGGGCGCGAGCTTGCTCACGAAGGCGCAGAATCAGCGGGTAGCAATGTTGAACACACCGGCCACATCGCGAGCAAGCACGCTCGCGCACTGACTGCGTTGCCAATGCCTCCGCCAAGCGGCTTTTATTGCGCTTGCCGGGGGCATTTTTGTTTCTGCCGGGGGACTCGGGGACCCGATTCGCAGACAGCGGGTATGACCAACTACAGGTCGGATTCGCACAAAAAACCTCACCTTGCATCTGTTCGAATGATCTTCAGCGGCCCGCCAGATTGGCGCCTTCTGTTGCTCAATCACTGACAAGGATAAATGACATGCAAATGCCGAAAACCATCCAGATCAAGAACGGCGAAAAAGTGAACCCGACGTTCTCGGTTCAGGAATATGCCAACCGCCAGGCCAAATTGCGGGCTTATCTGGCGCAGAACAATATTGACGCGGCAGTCTTCACGTCTTATCACAACATCAACTACTACAGCGATTTCCTGTACTGCTCCTTCGGGCGTCAGTACGCGCTGGTCGTGACCCAGGACAGCGCCGTGACCATCAGCGCCAACATTGATGGCGGTCAGCCATGGCGCCGTACCGTCGGCACCGAAAACATCGTCTACACCGACTGGCAGCGCGACAATTACTTCGTCGCGATCCAGCAAGCCTTGCCCAAGGCCGGGCGCATCGGCATCGAATTCGACCATCTGAACTTGCTCAATCGCGACAAACTCGCCAGCCGCTATCCGCAGGCTGAGCTGGTGGATATCGCCGCACCGTGCATGCGTATGCGCATGATCAAGTCCGCCGAAGAACACGCGATCATCCGTCATGGCGCACGCATCGCGGACATCGGCGGTGCGGCCATCGTCGAAGCCTTGCGTGATCAGGTGCCAGAATACGAAGTAGCCCTGCATGCCACTCAGGCGATGGTGCGCGAAATTGCCCGCACTTTCCCGGATTCCGAACTGATGGACACCTGGACCTGGTTCCAGTCCGGTATCAACACCGATGGTGCACATAACCCGGTCACGTCGCGCAAGGTCAACAAGGGCGACATCCTCAGCCTTAACTGCTTCCCGATGATTGCCGGTTACTACACCGCACTGGAACGTACCTTGTTCCTGGACCACTGCTCCGATGAGCATCTGCGCTTATGGGAAGTTAACGTCAAAGTGCACGAGGCCGGTCTGAAGCTGATCAAGCCAGGCATGCGCTGCTGCGATATCGCGCTGCAATTGAACGAGATTTTCCTGGAGCACGATCTGCTGCAATACCGCACCTTCGGCTACGGCCACTCCTTCGGTACGCTGAGCCATTACTACGGACGCGAAGCCGGGTTGGAATTGCGCGAAGACATCGACACCGTACTGGAACCAGGGATGGTGGTGTCCATCGAGCCGATGATCATGCTGCCCGAAGGCCTTCCAGGTGCCGGCGGTTATCGTGAGCACGACATCCTGATCGTCAACGAGCAGGGCGGGGAAAACATCACCCAATTCCCATATGGCCCGGAACACAACATCATCAAGAAGTAAGACCCCGCGCCGCACAGTGAACCTGTGCGGCGTTTCTTTTTGAGGAATGGTTGTGTACTAGCGAAAAAATAACGTATGCACGCTAAAAAACGCGCAGCATCTACTGAACCTTAACCCTGCCAAGTAAAACAATAGAGGGTTTTGTCATGTTCTACGCCTCGACTCTTCGTTTCGATCACCACACCTCTGACACCGGAGGTGCCCAATGAGCACCCAAAGCGCAAGCCTGACGCCGACCCTGGCGCAGAAACTTGAACAGACCGCCGAGCGCAAGGCCCTGCGGCGCGCGGCCAGTGCCAGCTTCATGGGCAATTTCGTCGAGTGGTTCGACTATGCGGCCTACGGCTATCTGGCAACCGTCATCGCGCTCACGTTTTTTCCGCAAACCGACAAGACGACCGCGCTACTGGCGACGTTCGCCGTGTTTGCGCTGTCGTTTATCGTCCGCCCGCTGGGGGGACTGGTCTGGGGTCACTTCGGTGACAAATACGGGCGGCGTAGTGCGCTGTCCTGGTCGATTCTGATCATGTCGATCTCGACCTTCTGTATCGGCATCCTGCCGACCTACAACCATATCGGCCTGTGGGCACCGGCCTTGCTGTTGTTGATTCGCTTGTTCCAGGGTTTCTCCGCTTCAGGTGAATACGCCGGGGCATCGGCCTTTCTCGCCGAGTATGCGCCCGAGGGTAAACGCGGTTTGTACACCAGCATTGTCCCGGCGAGTACGGCGGCTGGTTTGCTCTTCGGCGCGGTCTTTGTCGCCGGCCTGCATGCGTGGATGAGTGTCGAGGATCTGCACAGCTGGGGCTGGCGTTTACCCTTCCTGCTGGCAGCGCCATTTGGGCTGGTGGGGCGCTACATCCGCATGAGTCTGCAAGACACACCCAAGTTCCTGGAGATGGAAAAACGCCTTGAAGCAAAGGAATGCGCAACCCACGCTCCGGTTCGCGAATTGCTGACCGTGCACCGACGCAGTGTGATGATCGGGATCGGCGCGACCTGCCTGAATGCGGTAGCGTTCTACTTGTTGCTCAGCTACATGCCAACCTACCTGTCCACCGAAATGGGCATGAGCGAAAGTGATTCGTTCCTGGCGTCCACGGTATCGCTGGCGACCTACATCGGGCTGATCTTTCTGATGGGCAAACTGTCGGATCGGTTCGGGCGCAAAACCATGCTGCTGACCGCTTCAGTATTGTTCCTGGCGCTGACATTTCCGCTGTTCGGGATGTTGGAGAATCAACCGCTGATGGTGATTCTGATGATCCAGATTGCTTTCGGCGCGATCCTGGCGATGAACGACGGCACCTTGCCGTGTTTCCTCGCCGAGATATTTCCCACCCGCGTCCGCTTCAGTGGTTTCGCCTTCAGCTTCAACATCGCCAACGCGGTGTTTGGCGGCACCGCGCCGTTTATCGCGACCTGGCTGATTCAACTGACCGGCAACAAAATGGCCCCGGCCTGGTATCTGCTGGCGGCAGCGGCGGTGGCATTGATTGCCATGCTGGCGAGCCGGGAAACGGCGCATAAGGCGTTGCAGGACTGACAGACTGAGGTGTCCTCGAGGATGACTTCGCGAGCAGGCTTGCTCCCACAAGGGATCTTTAGCGGACACACATTCTGTGTTCACTAAAGATAAATGTAGGAGCAAGCCTGCTCGCGAAGAGGCCATTCCAGCTGACATCAATGTTGAATGCCAACCTGCCAATCAATGCACCGCCGCTACTTGCTTGCGCTCACCCATCGGCGATACGCCAAAGAAACGGCTGTAGCATTTGGAGAAGTGCGCCGGGGAAACGAAGCCGCAGGCGAGGGCGATATCACGTACCTGCGATTCGCTGCGCAGCAATAATTGACGCGCCCGTGCGAGGCGCAATTCCAGGTAGTACTGACTCGGCGTGCGCTGCAGATGCTTGTGAAACAGGCGTTCGAGCTGGCGCACCGACACCTCGTTCAACCGCGCGAGTTCCTCAAGGCCCACCGGCTCCTCGAGATTGGCTTCCATGATCGCCACCATCTGGCTGAGCTTGGGCTGCGAGGTACCCAGCTTTTGCCGCAATGGCACTCGCTGTTGTTCCTGTGCATTGCGTACCCGATCACACAACAACAACTCGGCCGCATGGGCTGCGATATCGCGACCACCAGGTTCGCGGGCAATCAGCTGCAGGGTCATGTCCATGGAGGCCACGCCACCGGAGCAGGTGTAGCGATCACGGTCCAGCTCGAACAACTGGTTGGAAATGATGATCCCCGGAAAACGCTCCTTCAGTGCTTCAATATCTTCCCAGTGAATCGTGCAGCGATAGCCCTTGAGCAGATCGGCGCGCGCCAACAAGTGGCTGCCGGTGCAGATCCCGCCCAGTGGTACCTGATCATGCGCCAGCTTGCGTAGCCAATTGAGCAGTGGTCGGCTGCCGTGATTGGAGACGATCGGGTTTGATCCGACAACGAACAGCATGTCGAGTTTGGGTGCATCGGTGATGGTATGGTCAGGCAGGATGCGCATGCCGTTGCTGGCCGTCACCGGCTCCAGGCTGGCGGCGATGATGACCGTGCGGAACATCGGTTTGCGTGCGGCCAGATTGGCCATGCGCAGTGTTTCCACGGCGGAGGCGAAGCCGATGGTGGTGAAGTTGGGGATGACCAGAAAACCCACGGTTTTCACCGGTCGTTGTTCATTCGCCGAACGTCCTGCGGCGGGTTTCGCCACCTGGAGTTTCGCCATTATTAACGCTCCTCAACTGCATCAGTGACATGCACCGCGGCAAGCTGCCGACACGGGCAACGTCATCTCGTTTTTATGATTGTAAGCCCTGTTTACAGGCTTCAGGATTTTACACGGTGTGTCCGGTCAATAGACCGTGACGAAAGGATTATGCACGCAAGATGTCATGAGTCTCGATTGGCTGGAGGGGTGTAGAAAACGTGGGGAGCAAGGCATGAGTGATCAACAAAAAAACCGGCCAGCTCCGTGGTGGAGAGCGGCCGGAAAGAGGTGAACGAGGATGAGTGTTGCTATCGGGGATAGCGCTTCAAGCGTTTTCGGTTCGTGCGATGTCGACGGCTTGCACTGTCTTCTTCCTGGAGTTGAAGATTGCGCCCATACAGACGATGGACAGTGTCAGCGCACCCGTCGCAACCACTTCCATGCGATGCTGCGGCAAGATCAGCATGACCACCAGGATGCTCAAGATGCAGGCAATGACCAGGTAGCTGAGCCAGGGGAAAAACCACATCTTGAACGCGATCGGTTGCCGCGAAGCATTCATTTTCTTGCGCAGTACCAGTTGCGAAACAGCGATGACCAGATAGACCAGCAGCGCAACGGCACCGGAGCTGGCCAGGAGGAAGGAGAAGACTTCGTTGGGTGCAAAGTAATTGAGTGCCGTGGTCAGAAAACCGACCGCTGTGCTGGCCAGCACAGCGATATAAGGCACCCCTGAAGACGACGTTTTCTGCAGTACTCGAGGACCATCACCGCGTTTGCTCAGGGAGTAGACCATGCGTGACGCGGTATAGATGGCTGAGTTGAGGCAGCTGGCTACAGCAATCAGCACGACGATATCGACGATCATTTTCGCGTGTGGAATGTTCATCAACTCGAGCGCCCTCTGATAAGAGCCGACTTCCATGAGCATGGGGTCGTTCCAGGGGACGATGGAGATGATGAGGAATACCGAGACGATATAGAAAATCCCCATTCGCCAGACGACGGAGTTGGTCGCGCGGGTGATCTGTTTGGAGGGGTTTTGCGATTCGGCAGCGGCAATGGTGACGATTTCCGTGCCCATGAAGCTGAACACGGTGGTGAGCATCGCGCCGATGACGGCGGTCATGCCATTGGGCATGAAACCACCGAACTCATGACTTAGTTGAACGACCCCACTCACCGTCGTATCCGGTAATCCGCCCACCAGGGCAAGTGCGCCAAGCGCGATAAACCCCAGAACCGCGATGACTTTGAGCATGGCGAACCAGAACTCGAACTCCCCGTACCGGGCGACACTGAACAGGTTGGTCAATGTCAGCAGGCCTGTGACCGCTATGGCGAACTCCCAGGTCTGAATGGCGGGAAACCAGGCGTGCAAGATGGCGGCAGCGGCGATGGCTTCAATCGGAATGACCAGTACCCAGAACCACCAGTACAGCCAGCCGATGGTGAAGCCGGCGCTGCGTCCCATCGCCCGCTCGGCGTAGGTCGAAAACGATCCTGTATCGGGCGACGCTACGGCCATCTCTCCCAGCATGCGCATCACCAGCACGACCAGGGTGCCGGAAAAAATGTACGCCAGGATGGCGGCCGGCCCCGCCGAGGCGATGGCGTGTCCTGAACCGATGAACAGGCCGGCGCCAATGGCACCGGCAATGGACAGCATGGTGACGTGACGCTGCTTGAGGCCTGGGGCCAAGGTTGAGCTGCTGGACATGAGACTTACCCTTTTTATTTTACTTGGGGAGGGTGAAGCAATAACCGTGAGTACTCGTTTCGGCACGTCCGTGTGTTCTTCAGGTGTCCAAATCAAAAGCCTCGCGCACAGCGGCGCTGATGCCAGAGACACAGACTTCCAGAATCAGCTCGCCTTTCTCGCGACTGGATCCTTTAGGGGATGACAATGTTCCGCAGGCTGGCGTGCGCTCGGGAATGATGGGAAAGACGTCGTAAGGCGCGAAGGTGGCGGGCGGATGGTCGACAGCACGACTCAGATCGACCTTGTCGGGGTGCAGGGCCAGCATCAAAGAGGTTTCGAAAATACCGCCATGCTCGATATCCCAGCCCAGGAATCCCTCGGGATACAACTTTTCGATGACGGCAGGATCGTTGACGAAGTCCCAATAGGACAGCACAACGACCTTGAAGTCGTTGATGCCACCGTAGCGAAGCTCCCGAAGGGCAAGGTCTATGCCCTCGACAATGAACATCGAGTTTTCAAAGTGCCCATTCATCATCACCAGTTTGCGTGCGCCATGGCGGGCAAGTTCTCTGATGATGTCCTGCACGGTATGGGTCAGCGTGGCTCCATCGAGGCTGGTTGTTCCCGGGAAGTGGTTGCCGCCGCCTGATTTCTGCTGAGACTTGTAGCCATAGGCGAGGGCAGGCAAGACCAGGCCGCTGACATTCTGCGCTACCGCTTTGCATATCGCGGTAGGCAGCAGCACATCGACTTCCATGCACATGTGATGTCCATGCTGTTCCAGTGCACCGACGGGCAGAAAGATTGGGCTGCCGGCAGCGACCTTCTCTGCATACGCAGGCCAGGTGAGTTCTCCAATAACGACACTGTTGTTCATCTATACAGCCTCTGAAAGCGTTTGACCGTTGGTCATTTTTAACCGGTGGTTGGGGGCGTTTGCCTATCGTCTGGCCGACCTTCCAGATTGCAGGAATCGAAGGCGGCGCATGAATCAATTCGATCAGAGGGGGAGGGTGCAGAATTGTCTAAATCCGACCCGTAAATGACAAATCACCCTCTGATTTGTCATTTCTGTCCGGTTATCGGATTAAGGCTCGTCGCTTTTGCGTGAGAAGGGGCATGAGTCGGATCTGACAAAGTCCAGGTCGAGCGCGCACAAAAACGGGTGATGGCGACCTGCTGCAATGCATCCAGCCAGCGAATGATGCCGTGGTTGGCAGCGATAGCAGGCAGCAGGCAAGAGCAAAAGGATGAGACGGACAGGAGCACTTTTCATCTGAGCCACTTTCCATCACCAGGCGAGACAATAATGACAAATCGCATCGACCTTTCACGCCGTACATTCCTCAAGACCACCAGCATTCTGGCAGGCACCGCCGCGCTTTCTGGTTTGCTGCCCTTGAGAAGCTTCGCCGCAGCGGAAAAAGAACTGGTCATACTCGCATGGGCCGGACACGCAGAGCCGGACATCGTCGCTGATTTCGAGCGCCAATATGGGGTCAAGGTCCGGGCCAAGTACTACACCGGCGGCGACAACATGCTGGGGTTGATCTCACAGTCCCCGCCGGGCACTTTCGACCTGATTCTGTCCGATGCCGAATATGTCCAGCAACTCAATGCCGCCGAGTACATCGAGCAACTTGACCCCGCTGACTACCCCTTCGATGACTTCTACCCGGAGTTCCAGCATTTCCCCGGCCACTGGCAGGGGGACAAGCTCTACTCGGTCCTGATTCGCTTTGGCTTCCTCGGCATCGCCTACAACACCCAACTCGTTCCCGAAGCCAAGGTGCACAGCTATGACGTGTTCTGGGACGAAAGCCTCAAGGGCAAGGTTGGACACTTCGACTGGCACCTGCCGAATCTCGGACAGATCAGCTTGATGAATGGCAACGCGCGCCCGTACGACATCGATACCGCGCACTGGCAAACGGTGCAGCAGAAGATGATGAGCTTGCGTGCGCAAATCGGCGGTTTCTTCGATTACGGCGGAACCTTTTCTTCACTGAAAAATGGTCAGATCCATGCCATGTGCGGCATCGGCGACTGGATCACCGGTGTCTTGCAACGTGCCGGCGCACCGGTGAAAACCGTATTGCCGAAGGAGGGCGGGTTGCAATGGACGGAGTCTTACTGCATCGCTAAAAAAGCCCACAGCCCGGAGCTGGCGAAGAAGTTCATCCAATACATCACTTCACCTGAAGGCCAGGTCAAGTCGGCGAAGATGGCCGCTTATCCAGCGCTGATCCCGAGCAAAAAGGGCTGGGAACTGCTGAACCAGACCGATCCCGCCGAGGCGAAGCGCCAGGGCATGCTGCTCGGTCAGCGCAACGTCATGGATGACATACGCGATGGTCGTATCAAGTACCGCGAACTCCCGGTCCGGCAGAGTCTGGATGAGTGGAATGACTTCTGGTCGCAATACAAGGGTGCTTGACGAGACGAGTGGAGGTGGTCGCTATGATTTCAGACAAGTTGAAGACTTCACCGTCGGTACTCTCCGGTAATGCAGGTGCCCGAACAGAGCGCCGTTCAAGGAGGGTGTGGCGCTTGCCCTGGTTTGGCCTCTGTTTCTCGATGCCTATCCTGATCTGGCAATTGATTTTCTTCGTATTTCCGCTGGCATTTCTGGTGGCCATCAGTTTTTGGCTTGTACGTAACTTCAGGATGGTGCCGACGTTCGAGTGGCAAAACTGGAGCTACATGCTCAGCCGCGGCTTCTTTTGGGATGCTTACGCCCATACACTCGCCATGGCGGCGGGTGCCACTGTGCTGGTCAGCCTGGTGGCCTTTCCCTGCGCTTATACGATCGCCTTCAAATTCCGCGAGTCGGCAAAGCAGTTGCTGGTGTTGCTGCTGGTCACTCCGTTCTTCACCAGCTATCTGGTGCGCACCTATTCATGGCAGGTGTTCCTCAGCGATAACGGCATCTTCAATGCAGCGCTCGGTCTGCTTGGGCTGGAGCCGTTTGCCATGCTCAATACAGCGTTCGGTACTTACATTGGCTACTTCACGCTGTGTCTGCCATTGGTGGTTTTGCTGCAACTGTTCAGCTTGATGTACATCGATCGTTCGTTGATTGAGGCCGCGCACAACCTCGGCTGCGGACGATTGCGAACGGTGCTGCTGGTGGTGGTGCCGTCGGCGCGGATCGGCATCGTGGTTGCGGCGCTGTTCTGCTTCATCCTGACCTTCGGCGACTTTGTCAGCCCGCTCTACCTGGGGGGTGGTCAGCCGCCGACCTTGAGTACGCTGATTACTGACACCACCAAGTCCGGCCAGCAATGGCCACGCGCGGCGGTGATCGCAACGATGATGATTGTGACGTTGCTCATCGCGGCTTTTGGTGCGGTTCGCTTCGCTTACCGGAGGCGCGCATGAACGAGCATCGGCTGATTAACTTCTTGCTTCGCAGCTTTGTCGTACTGGTGTTCCTCTTCATCTTTTTGCCGATTGCCGGCAGCTTCGTGTTCTCGTTCAACATTGACCGTTTCCCTTCCTTGCCGCTGGGCGGCTTCAGCCTGCACTGGTACGAGATGATCGCCAGCGATCCGGCGGTCTGGCAGGCATTCAGGAACAGCCTGACGGTGGGTGTGGTCGTGTCGCTGGTCTCAACTCTGCTTGGGTTTACGGCGGCTTACACAGACTTTCGTTACCCGTTCTTCGGCAAGTCGATCTACATGGCGCTTGCGCTACTGCCGCCCACCATTCCGGTGGTGATCATGGGGCTGGCGATGCTGGCCTTCCTGTCGCGGGTCGGACTTTCCGGCGAGATCTACGCGGTGATGATCAGCCATATCGTGATGTGCGCACCGTTCGCAATGGCGGTCATCAGGATGCGCCTGGCGCAGATGGATCCGAACATTGAGGCGGCGGCCTGGAACCTGGGGGCCAATCAATGGAAGGCCATGCGTTATGTGATCCTGCCATTCACGGCGCCGAGCATTTTCGCCGCGCTGTTCGTGACCATGGCCGTTTCCTTCGATGAGTTCGCTGTCGCCTGGTTCGTGTCGGGGCTTAACGAAACGGTGCCCTTGCGCATCCTCAATACGCTGCAAGGACAGGTGAGCCCGACCATCAACGCAATCGGCACCATCGTCTTTATCACGACCATGACCCTGGTGATCCTCGCGCAACTGCTGTTGATGCGGCGGCGTAAGCCCGCCAGTGCCTGATACCAACCTGACAATCATCCGAACACGAAGGATTCAGCCATGACTCAACCGTTGGTGGTATTCGACAACGTGGTTAAACATTTCGGTAGCTATCAGGCTGTCGAGCGTATGAACCTGGAGATTTACAAAGGTGAGTTCGTCGCGATCATGGGGTCGAGCGGCTGCGGCAAGACCACAACGCTGCGCATGCTCGCGGGGCTGGATAAACCCAGTGAAGGCGAAATTCGTCTTAACGGTGAGCGCATCAATGATCTCTACTCCTGGGAACGGGAGACGCCGCTGGTCTGGCAAAACCTGGCGCTGTTCCCGTTTCTTGACGTGCTGGAGAACGTCGAGTTCGGTCTGCGAATGAGAGGGATGGCCAAGGCTGAGCGACGCAAGAAGGCACTACTGTGGATTGAGCGGCTTGGATTGGAGGAGTTCGCCACTCGCGATATAAGCCTGCTCTCCGGTGGCCAGCGGCAACGCGTGGCGTTGGCGCGCTCGTTGGTCACCGAACCGCCGATCCTGCTGCTCGACGAGCCCCTGAGCGCCCTCGACGCTCATCTGAGTGTGCGCATGCAAGGCGTGCTGACTGGACTGCAGAAGGACCTGGGTATCACTTTTGTCTACGTCACTCACAGTCAATCCGAAGCCTTTGCAATGGCCGATCGAGTAGTGATCATGAGTCGAGGCCGGGTCGAACAGATCGGCTCGCCGCAGGAAGTTTTCCTTGAGCCTCACAACCGCTTCGTTGCCGAGTTCGTTGGCGGTAAAAACATCCTTGATTGCACTGTCGTTGGCTTCGACGATAGCGGTTTGGTTTGCCTCGATTCGCAGCACGGTGGATTCCTGGCGCGGCTGCCGGAGGGTAAAACCGTTGTTCCCGCTGAGCGCGTTACGGTCTGCGTAAGCGCCGAGCATATCGACCTGACCGCGCAGCCTATGCGACGCAACCGGCTGAACTGCACCGTCATCGGTGAAGAGTTCATCGGTTCGATGGTCAACATTTATCTCGAAGCCAGCGGCGGGCTTGAGTTGCAGGTGCAGAAACGGCATGCCGATTACAGCTTGCTCGGCGTGCACTGCGGGCAAAAAATCTTCGCCGAGTGGGATGGCGCGCATGCACTGATTCTGCGTGGGGACTGACTCGTTGGCTTGCAAACAGGCGTGATAATGCAAGCGCACCACTTGAATCGGCAGTGGGCCAATGGGCAGTCAGCAACTCGGGTTCTTCGAGGGTGATTTTGGTCCATGAAATGGATTCCCCCTACTTTTCCCCCCACTGGCTGTTGCTGGACTCTCGTAGCGCAGAGGACCACTGGGGCTCAAGTAAATACTCGCTTGTGAAAATCCAGAGGAGGATTCTCTTCTGATCAGTCAGCTGATTACTGGGCTCCAAAGGTCTCTGCCAGTCAATCAGAAACTGCTCTGGGTAGGTGGCGAAGGTTACCCCTATGACAGGTCGCGATTTCTGATCACCTCATTGGAATTGCCTGCCAATTCAGAAGTGCTGGCGGCAAGCCCGGAACAGCCATGCGTGGGGCTGACGTTGAAACTCGATCTGCGCATGCTGGCGGAGCTGATAACGCAAAGTGACTTGCCGCCAACCCGTGATCGACCGGTTGCGAAGGGGGTAGGAATTGGTTGAGTGACCCCCGCGATGCTGGCGTCGTTCGAGCGTTTACTGGCACTGCTCGATGAGCCTGAGTCCATCCCTGTTCTGGCCCCCTTGATTCAGCGCGAGATTCATTACCGTCTCTTGCAGAGTGATCAGGCGAGCCGGCTTCGACAAATAACGTCTGTCGATGGCCAGGGGTATCGGATCGCGAAAGCCATCGATTGGCTGAAGTTGAATTACACCTCGGCGCGTCGTGTCGATGAGCTTTCGGCTCGAGTGCGGATGAGCGCGCCGACCTCTCACCTCTTTAGCCAGGTAGCTGAGTGTCATGTGACGTGTAGACCCATCACCTGCTGTAATATGCAGCGCCGATCCCACTAAGAGCTTTGAAAATGGAATTTCACTCGATTCTTGCTTTTACCTTGGTTGCTGCGATTGCCATTGCCAGTCCAGGGCCTGCGACCCTGATGGCGATCAACAACAGCCTGGCCCACGGACAGCGCAGCGCAGTGTGGTCGTCCCTTGGTAATGCCAGTGGCCTGTTCTGCCTGTCTGCCGCTGCCATGCTGGGCCTGGGGGCGTTGCTTGCCAGTTCCGAATGGCTGTTCAATGCGGTGAAGGTCATCGGTGCCGGCTATCTGTTCTACCTGGGTGTCAGGCAGTTGTTCAAAAAGAGCCCGATGCTCGTGGACGGTATGCAGGATGGTTCGAAGAAGAGCAGGCCCACGCGCTTGAAGTTGTACAAGTCGGCTTTCCTGACGGCGCTGACCAACCCTAAGGCGACGATGTTCTTCACTGCGTTGTTCCCGCAATTCATCGACCAGAGTGCGACGTTGCTGCCGCAGTTCCTGATCCTCACCTCGATCTTCATGGCGTTGTCGGTTGCGTCGCTGAGCCTGTATGCCGCGCTTGCCTCCCGGGCCAGGGGCGTGCTGACGCGGCCTGACTTGTCCCGGTGGGTCAGTTGGGTGGTAGGGTCGACCTTCATCTGCTTCGCAGCAGCCATCCTGACCCTGCGTCGACAGACTGCATAAGATAAGGTTCTTCACGGAATCCGGGGGGAACACATATATCGAAATATCCGTAGGAGCAGCCTCTGGCAGCTCCTACAGGGAAACGCGTGCGCCACCAAACTACGAGGTCGAGCGTGAGCTCGCCTTTTATGCGCCGCATCGTCCCTCAAGCGAAGTTTTCCGGGATTACTTGATTAGCGATTGGCGCAACCGCAGATAGCTTTTTGAAAATACAAATATCTTCAACCTGGGATGCAAAAAAGGCTCTAAATTTACGCTTTTTTTACGGTGGCTTTTGTTACTCGCAACGATACTGGCTGGCAAAACCGACATTGCTTTTATGCCTCATATCTCTCAATTTCTACGTTATTACCCTCAAATTTCCTAAGGGTTTTCGACGCTGCTTGCAGGGGAGTAGAAGGTGGCGTGGGGCTGTCGCAGGCCCTTCGGAAAGAGTGAGCACTTGGCTGTGCAATTTGCTGCTCATCTGAAGTCGATGGCGGTTTCACTGAAGTCCACCGGCCTTGAAATCTCACGGAATGCGTTTTCGGCCCTCAATACTCGAGACGTAGAAAGTGAGCGAAACAGCGATCCATGCAATTGAAGAACCCCATCGCAAAACTTCAGCGGTGGGACTGCTCATCGCAGCTGTCGGAGTGGTGTACGGAGATATCGGCACCAGCCCCCTGTACACCCTAAAGGAAGTGTTTGCCGGTCACTACGGTGTCCAGGCCAACCACGATGGCGTGCTGGGCATTCTGTCGTTGATCTTCTGGTCGTTGATCTGGGTGGTCTCGATCAAGTACGTGCTGTTCATTCTGCGCGCCAACAACCAGGGTGAAGGCGGGATCATGGCGCTGACGGCATTGGCCCGTCGGGCGGCAGCCCCCTATCCGGCTATGAGTAAAGTACTCGTTCTGCTTGGCCTCTTCGGTGCGGCACTTTTCTACGGGGACAGCATGATCACCCCGGCTATCTCGGTGCTCTCTGCGGTTGAGGGGCTCGAGCTGGCGTTTGACGGAATAGAGCACTGGGTGGTGCCTTTGTCATTGATCGTGCTGGTGGCGCTGTTCTTGATACAAAAACACGGCACGGCTCGCATCGGTATTCTGTTCGGCCCAGTGATGGTGCTGTGGTTTGTCGTGCTGGGTGTGCTGGGGATCTATGGCATTTCCCAGCGACCGGAAGTACTGCAAGCGCTCAATCCATACTGGGGAGCGCATTTTTTTATCGCCCATCCGGGAGTCGGTGTGGCCATCCTTGGTGCAGTGGTACTCGCGCTGACGGGCGCCGAAGCACTGTATGCCGACATGGGGCACTTCGGTCGCAAACCCATTGCCCGCGCGTGGTTCATTCTGGTTTTACCAGGGCTTCTACTCAATTATTTTGGCCAGGGAGCCTTGATCCTGGAGAGCCCGGAGGCGGTGCGCAATCCATTTTATTTGCTCGCGCCGGGCTGGGCGCTGCTGCCGATGGTCGCACTCTCCACACTGGCGACCATCATCGCTTCTCAAGCCGTGATCTCAGGCGCATTTTCCCTGACCCACCAGGCCATCCAGCTTGGGTATGTCCCTCGCATGTTTATCCAGCACACCTCCAGCCAGGAGCAGGGGCAAATCTACATCGGCACGGTCAACTGGGCGTTGATGGTCGGTGTTGTGCTGTTGGTGCTTGGTTTCGAGTCTTCCAGTGCTTTGGCCGCTGCTTATGGGGTCGCGGTGACGGGCACCATGCTGATCACCACCATCCTGTCCTCGGCCGTCGTCCTGCTGCTATGGAAAACCCCTCGCTGGTTGGCCATTCCGATGCTGCTCGGTTTTCTGCTGGTAGACAGCCTTTACTTCGCGGCCAATGCTCCGAAGATCTTTCAGGGTGGTGCGTTCCCGGTGATTGCCGGCATTGGCCTGTTCATTTTGATGACCACCTGGAAACGGGGTCGCAAGATCATCGTTGAACGACTGGATGAAACCACGCTGCCTCTACCACTGTTCATCGGCAGCATCCGTACGCAGCCTCCTCATCGGGTACAAGGCACGGCGGTATTTCTGACAGCCAGGGCCGATGCCGTTCCGCATGCGCTGCTGCACAACTTGCTGCACAACCAGGTTTTACATGCGCAGGTGGTATTGCTCACCGTGGTGTCTGAAGACAGCCCTCGCGTTAGCGCTGAACGGCGGTTCGAGGTTGAAGCCTATGGTGAAGGGTTCTTCCGGGTCAGTCTGCACTTTGGCTTTATAGAGGAGCCCGATGTCCCCTTGGCGTTGAGTCTCTGTCACTTGGCCGAGCTGGACTTCAGCCCGATGCGCACCACCTATTTCCTGAGCCGGGAAACGGTGATCCCGACCAAGCGCATCGGTATGGCCCGATGGCGAGAAAGCCTGTTCGCGTTTTTGCTGAAGAATGCCAATAGCAATCTGAAGTACTTCAAATTGCCATTGAATCGGGTAATAGAGCTGGGTACACAGGTTGAGATGTAAAGCGTCATTGAGTATGCCTTCGAGCGACCCTGCGGTTGCTCGAAGGCCCCCTGGTTACTTCAGGTTGCCGCTGAGGAACTGCTGCAGACGCTCGCTTTTCGGGTTACCCAATACGTCCTCGGGCGCACCCTGTTCTTCGACCCGCCCCTGGTGCAGGAACAGCACCTGGTTCGACACTTTGCGCGCAAAGCTCATTTCGTGGGTCACCATGATCATGGTGCGGCCTTCTTCGGCCAGCCCCTGGATCACCTTGAGTACTTCGCCGACCAGTTCCGGGTCCAGGGCCGACGTCGGTTCATCGAACAGCATGATCTCCGGTTCCATGCTCAGGGCACGGGCAATGGCGACCCGTTGCTGTTGACCACCCGAGAGAAACGCCGGGTATTGATCGGCCACCCGTGCCGGCAAACCGACCTTGTCCAGGTAGCGCCGGGCGCGATCCTCTGCGTCCTTCTTGCTGACGCCCAGCACCCGGCGTGGGGCCATGGTGATGTTCTCGAGTACGGTCATGTGGCTCCACAGGTTGAAGTGCTGGAACACCATGGCCAGGCGAGTGCGGATGCGTTGCAGTTCATTGGCGTCAGCCACGCGCATGCCGTGGCGGTCATGGACCATTTGAATCGGCTGGTTGTCCAGGCTCATGGCGCCGTCATTGGGCGTTTCCAGGAAGTTGATGCAACGCAGAAAGGTGCTTTTGCCCGAACCACTGGCGCCAATCAGGCTGATCACATCGCCGGTCCTGGCGTTCAGCGAAACGCCCTTGAGGACTTCATGGTTGCCATAACTTTTGTGCAGGTTTTCAACGGTCAGTTTGTACATGAGCAAGCATCCTGAATTAGTGAGCCGGGCCGAGGAAAGACAACCAACGGCGTTCAGCCAGGCGGAACAGGCCGACCAGAGAGAAAGTGACTGCCAGGTAGATCAACGCGGCGATGCCGAACGACTGGAAGGTCAGGAAGGTCGCCGAGTTGGCGTCCCGTGCGACTTTCAGAATGTCCGGGATGGTCGCGGTGAAGGCCACGGTGGTCGAGTGCAGCATCAGGATCACTTCGTTGCTGTAGTACGGCAACGAACGACGCAGGGCCGACGGCATGATCACGTAGGCATACAGCTTCCAGCCGGTCAGTCCGTAAGCCTTGGCCGCTTCGACTTCACCGTGGGCCATGCTGCGGATTGCCCCGGCGAAGATCTCCGTGGTGTAGGCGCAGGTGTTCAGGGCGAAGGCCAGGATGGTGCAGTTCATCGCATCGCGAAAGAACGCGTCCAGCACGGGCTGAGCACGCACCGCGGCCAGGCTGTAAATGCCGGTGTAACAGATCAGCAGTTGGATATAGAGCGGCGTTCCGCGAAACAGGTAGGTGTAGAACTGCACCGGCCAGCGCACCCAGACATTGTCCGAGACCCGGGCAATCGACAGCGGGATCGACATCACGAAGCCGAAGAAGATCGAGGCGCTGAGCAGCCAGAGGGTCATGGCCAGCCCGGTGATGTGATTGCCGTCCTGGAACAGGAAAGGTTTCCAGTACTCCTGTAGAAGTTCGATCATCGCACGGCCTCCCGGGTACCTGCGGCGTAGAAGATTTCCATCCGGCGCAAGACGTAGTTCGAAACGGTGGTTATCACCAGATAAATCAAGGCGGCCAGAATCAGGAAGAAGAACAGCTGATAGGAGCTCTTGCCCGCGTCCTGGGCCACCTTGACCAGGTCGGCCAGGCCAATGATCGACACCAGCGCCGTGGCCTTGAGGATCACCATCCAGTTGTTACTGATACCCGGCAGGGCAAAACGCATCATTTGCGGGAACACCACCAAGCGAAAGCGCTGAGCGCGGGTCAGGCCGTAGGCGGTAGCCGCTTCCATCTGCCCTCGCGGTACGGCAAGGATGGCGCCACGGAAGGTTTCGGTGAAATAAGCCCCGTAGATGAAGCCCAGGGTAATGACCCCGGCACTGAACGGGTTGATCTCGATGTATTCCCATTCCATGAAATCGGTAAACGAGGTCAGCCAGGTTTGCAGGCTGTAGAAGATCAGCAGCATCAGCACCAGGTCCGGCACCCCGCGGATCAGCGTGGTGTAGGCCTGCGCAGGGACGCGCAGCAGTGCCGATTTCGAAAGCTTGGCGCTGGCGCCGATCAGGCCCAGGCCAACGCTCACCAGCAAGCACAGAAAGGATAATTTGACAGTCATCCAGGAGCCTTGCAGCAGCAGCGGGCCGAAGCCCTTGAGGCTGAAGCCTGACAGCCCCAGGATCATCAACAGGTTTTCTAGCATTGGGCAGCCCTACATCGATCAAAAAAGTGCCCATCCGCAAATGGGCGCAGGGTCATTATTTGCCGCTGTACAGATTCAGGTCGCCAAAGTGCTTCTGCTGGACGGCCGCATAGGTGCCATTGTCGTGCAGTGCCTGGATACCTTTGTTCAGCAAGGCCTGGAGCTCGGCGTTGCCTTTGGTGATACCCACGGCGGTTTTGGCTGGCAGCAGGGGGCTTTCGATCGGCTCGCTGACCTGGAAGTCGGCGCCTGGTGGCGACTTCAGGAAACCCAGTTCGGCTTGCAGCAGGTCCTGGATCGAGGCATCGAGGCGTCCGGAGATCAGGTCAGCGTACACCTGGTCCTGGTTGGCGTAGGCTTGGGTCTCTACCCCAGCCTTGTCCAGCACAGCCTTGGCGTAGGCTTCCTGGATGGTGCCCTGCTCGTAGCCGACTTTCTTGCCCTTGAGGGAGGCCAGATCGGTGCCGATGGCCACGCCTTTCTTGAATACCAGCGCGGTTGGGCCAGAGAACAGCTCGTTTGAGAAATCGATGACTTTCTCGCGCGCTGGCGTGGCGGTCATGGAAGAGATCACGCCGTCGAACTTGTTGGCCTTGAGGCCGGGAATCATGCCGTCGAAGTCGCTTTCGACCCACTTGCACTTGACCTTCAGCTCTGCACAGATCGCGTTACCCAGGTCGATATCGAAGCCCACCAGGCTGCCATCGGCGGCCTTGGATTCGAAGGGCGCATAAGAGGGGTCGACGCCAAAGCGCAACTCCTTGTACTCCTTGGCCAGCGCAGAACCGGCAGCTACACACAAAGCTAATGCAGAAAGGGTGAGAAATGCTTTTTTCATTATTTTATTCCCAGGGACCATCGAAAGCGCTTGTGACGCAAGAGCGCATGTACTGCTTGGCATAGTGTCTTATGCACACGCAAATACTTGTACAGACAAGCATATGCAATCACCCGGCCAATTCACGGATCGGGTGTTTGAGAAAACGCGTGAAGGGCTCTAGGATGGGCTTTGCAGGCAGGTGCGTGCAGGGGGAGGTAGCCTGCGAAGCTGTTACCAAAGCCGGTTTTTACACACGATTGGGGTATGCGGTAACAAAATGTGAGATTGAGGACGCCGATTTTTCCCGGCTCAATCCTTGATGCGCCAGCGGCATCGACGGTCAGAACCACGGAGTGTCATCGTAGGCATTGAGTGGTCATGTGTACGACGGGTTCGCCCCGGGGAACATGGAGCTATTAGTTGGGAATGTCGACTCGCCTCATGGAAAGTGAGGAAATGTCGACAATGTATTTGATAATGGCTATATAGGGACGAGCACAGCCGGTGCTAAGCTCCAGTTCAATCTGTAAGTTGACGAAGTGTGCAATTTTAGATGAAGTGAGCCAGGCGACGGCAAATGGAATGTGTGTATAACGGAACCTTGAAAATATTGCCGCTTTGTTATTACTCATCAATAAATATAATCCTGCAGATAAATGGGTTGCTGCAGCGAAAGTATATAAATAAAAAGTGGGCGGTCCTTCCCCGAATCAACCAGGCAAGTGCAAAAATCGAGCCCGGAACGCAAAGCATGGCCTACAGGTTGAAAGTGCCAGATTGAAATTGACGCGCGTGAACCGATAAATTGTTCGGCACCTCCTTGAGTTGCCTTTTCTAGGCTATGGTTAGTTGGGGTTGAGATTGCGCGTGGGGGTTTATTGATGCCCCGGGGGACGCCATCGACCACTTAATCCGAAGTGGTATCTATCAAGGTTGATTCATGAATATCAGAACGGCGATCTTGCCTGCCTCTGCGCTACTTGCCCTGTGCTGCCAGCAAGCCTGGGCCGGCGGCATCATGCTCTACGAAATCGGCACCGATAACGCCGGCCTCGCCAACGCCGGGGCCGCCGCCCGAGCCCAAGGCCCCTCGACCATCGCCAGTAACCCCGCGGGCATGAGCTACCTGCCGGGTACGCAAATCACCGCCGGCTTGCAGGTCCTGTATGGCGACCTGAGCTTCGACCGCGACTCCGGCACCAACACCCCGGGCAGCGGCAGTGGCAATGCCCTCGATCCGATCCCCGGCGGCAGTTTCTTCATCAGCCATGAACTGGACGAGCACTGGAGCGTCGGTTTCGGCCAGTACGGTGACTTCGGGCTGGCGGTCAATTACGACAACGACTGGTCCGGCCGCTACTTCGCGCAGAACGCCACCCTGCTCGGTTTGTCGCTGGTGCCGAGCGTGGCGTATCGCTTCAACGAGCAATGGTCGGTGGGCGTAGGCGTGAAGGCCATGTACGGCATATTGAAGGCAGACACCGCCATCGACCGCTCCCCCTTCGGCTTCACCGACCGCGCGGATGGCCAGTTCAAATACAAGGATGGCGCCTGGGGCTACGGCGCCAACGTCGGGGTGATCTATGCCCCGCAACCCGGCACGCGCATCGGCCTGACCTATACCAGCCAGGTCGACCTGGACTTCGAGGACCGGCTGGACGTGAAAGGCGACGGCCGTCTGCTCGAGCGCGTCAACAACACCAAAACCAAAATCGACACGACAGTGCCGCAGACGGTGACCCTGAGCCTGTTCCAGCAACTGGACAAGCAATGGGCCTTGCTCGCTTCGGCCAACTGGCAGGATTGGTCGGAGTTCGGCGAGATTGGAGTGGACGTCGATACCACCGCGTTGGGTGGTCAATCGACAACCATCGACGCCGGGTTCAAGGACACCTGGCACCTCTCGCTGGGCGCGCAGTACCAGGCCACCGAGCAATGGTTGTGGAACGTCGGCGTAGCCTACGACAGCAGCGCCGTGTCGGACAGCCACCGTAGCGTGATCCTGCCGATGAACGAATCCTGGCGCATTGCCACAGGCGCCACCTATGCGCTGAACAAGGACACCGATATCAACGTCAGCTGGGCCATGGTCTGGCTCGGCGACATGCCGGTGGAACAGACCAAATCCGTGTCGGGCGATCAACTTTCCGGTCAATTCGACAATGCCTGGATTCAAGCCTTGGCCGGCAACATGACCTGGCGATTCTGATGTTTTGTAAACGAAAGAACGACGATTTCATCCAAGGAGTAAACACCATTATGAATCTGTCCCGAAACCTGCTCATCGGTGCTGCACTGACCGGCGTCTTGTTGAGCGGTTGTACCTCGAAAGTCACTGAGCAAACCCAGTATTCCGGCTTCCTGGACAACTACAACAACTTGCAGGAAGTCAAAACACCCAGTGGTGGAACAGTGATGCGCTGGACCAGCCCGTCCTGGAGTTCGAATGCTTACGACACCGTGGTGTTCAACAAACTGGAGTTCTACCCGGCGCCAAAGCCTAATGAGCGAGTCAATCAACAGACGCTGACCGACATTCAGAACTACATGAGCAGCAGGGCTCAGGCCACGTTGAGTCAGAAATACCGTGTGGTGTCCAACATCTCATCCGCCCCGGCGGGTTCTCGGTCCCTGATCATGCGGGCGGCAATTACCGGGGTCAGTGCCTCCAACGAAGGCATGAAATGGTATGAAGTCGTACCCGTTGCGGCCGTTGTCGGCGCGACACAGGCCGCCACCGGTCACCGCGACCAGGACACCAACCTGTTCATCGAGGCCGAGCTCATCGATGCGAATACCAACCAGACCGTGGCCAGAATGGTGCGCAAGGTGTTTGGCACGACACTGGAAAATGAAAGCCAGCAGGTCACAGCCAAGGACTTCAAGGCTGCAATCGACAAGTTGAACGTCGATCTTTGGGCGTTCATCCGCAGTTAAGCCTCGTTTGAATCGCCAATAGCCATGGCGGTTCAAAAGTGCTCAAGCACAGGATTGCTGGCATGTACCCCTATTCATCGGATCGACTCTTTAGATTGCAAAGACCGTTACTTTTTGCATCTCTGGCCAGTGTACTTACGTTAAGCGCTTGTGCATCTGTCGATGTCCGGACGATCAGTGGGTTCGTGCCATGGAAACGATTCAACTACGCAAGCTAAACACCAATAACGAGGTATACCGCAATGAAATCAATCCTGTTCAAGTTGACGGTCACGTTGATGACTGTACTGGTCAGTGCCTGCTCCGTCGTAGGATCATCCGATGGCGGTGCCGGTGAAACCGAGATTCGCTCAGGCAAGATCGAGCAGATATCGTTAGCGCAGATGCAGACCAATCACGACAGTGGCGTCGGTGCCGTACTCGGCGGCCTTGGTGGTCTCGCTGTCGGCAGCTTGATTGGTCATGGCACCGGCCGCGATGTCGCCATGGTTGCCGGTGCTCTCGCCGGTGCTGCGGGCGGTAATTACGCAGAAAAGAAAAAGTATGACCAACCGATAGAGGCGCAACAGATCATTGTGCGAGTAAGAAACGGCGTGTTGGTATCGGTGACTCAGCCGATCAATCCGTCCTTGGGTAAAGGCATGAACGTTTACATCGAAGGTTCTGGCAATGATGCCCGAGTAGTACCGCAAGGCAGTTAAGGTTACTTGGGGCTTCTGCGCAACGCTGGTCGGTGCGAATCACTTCGGGTTTTGCAGACGCCTCGGTATTTGAAAATGGGTCCATCAACAGAGGCCCAGGTACAAGCCGCATTACGCTAAAGAATTAAAAATATCAATAAGCGAAGCCATGACCACATGATTACTCACGACAGCAATGCGCTCATGGCTATTGAGGTGAAAATGAACAGGAAGTTTAACAGGGGCTGGACCATGGCTGCGGCGGTCGTCGTCGTGGGTTCAACGCTTTTCACGGGGTGTGCGGGCAAGAACGATCCGATCGCGCAGGCCGACAAGGCGGATGTGGCCAAGGGCGTGGCCGCGCCGAGTCTGGAGCAGACCAAGGCGATCGCCGAGGAAGGCTTTATCTACGGTTTGCCGCTGGTCATGAACTACGCGGTGATGAACGAATTCGCGGTGGACGCCAAGTCCAGCCAGTTCAAGGCCCCCTTCAACCAGCTGTACAACGAGCATCGGGTTTCTACTCCTGCCGATACGGCCGTCATTACGCCCAACAGCGACACGCCGTACTCGATACTCTGGGCCGACCTGCGCGCCGAGCCGCTGGTGATCACCGTGCCGGCCGTCTCCAAAAAGCGCTACTACTCGGTGCAGTTGATCGACGGCAACACCTATAACTACGGCTATATCGGCAGCCGGGCCACGGCCAGCGCGGCCGGGAGCTACCTGATCGCAGGCCCCGACTGGAAGGGGGCGACTCCGCCAGGCATCGACAAGGTGTTCAGCTCCACGACGCCCTTCGCACTGACGCTGATCCGCACCCAGTTGTTCAATCCGGCCGACATGCCGAATGTCGAGAAGCTGCAGGCGGCTTACAAGATCCAGCCGCTGT
>NZ_MRCS01000016.1 GCF_002303925.1 Pseudomonas sp. ACN8 | reverse complement strand
ATCAGCGCGATGCACTACACCGGCATGGCCGCCATGCGCATGCAACCGGGCATCGACTACGACCCGACGCTGTTCGGCGCCTCGCTGTTGATCGCGGTCGGCGCTTCGGGCGCGGCATTGTGGATCGCTTTCCGTCTGCGCCAACACACGCCTTATGTCCGTTTGATCCGTGGCGGTGCCGCGGTGATCATGGGCATCGCCATCGTCGGCATGCACTACACCGGGATGGCCGCCGCACGCTTTGCCGACGGCAGTTTTTGTGGCGCAGCGGTCAATGGATTGAGCGGCAATGGCCTGGACAACCTGGTGCTGATCACCACGTTGGCGGTGCTGAGCATTGCCTTGCTGACCTCGATCCTCGATGCACGCCTGGAAGCTCGCACCGCGAGTCTGGCCCGGTCGCTGACCGAGGCCAACCGTGAACTGACCCAACTGGCCCTGCACGACACCCTCACCGGGTTGCCGAACCGTACACTGCTCGCCGATCGAATCGATCAGGCCATGTCGCGGGTCCGGGAACAGGGAGGGTGCTTTGCCCTGATGTTCATCGACCTGGACGGCTTCAAACCGGTCAACGATGCCTTCGGCCACCACATGGGTGATCTGCTGTTGCGCGAAGTGGCCGTGCGCCTGCGCGAAGACTTGCGCAGCCAGGACACCCTGGCGCGCATTGGCGGCGATGAGTTCGTGTTGCTGGTGCAGTTGAGCGAACAGAATGACGCCTTGAACCTGGCGGCGCGTCAGGTCGGATTGATCGCGCGTGCGTTCCGGGTTGCCGAACATGATTTGCACATTTCCGCCAGCGTCGGTATCGCGCTCTACCCGGGTAACGGCCAGTCCGCCCACGAATTGTTGATGAACGCCGACGCGGCGATGTACCACGCCAAGGGTGCGGGTAAAAACGGCTACAGCTTTTTCGATGCTTCGATGAACAGCAACGCCCGCAAACAGCTGCAATTGCTGCAGGACCTGCGCAATGCCGTGGAACAGCAGGAATTCAGCCTGCATTACCAGCCCAAGTTCGACGCCGCCAATGGCCGGCCAGTGGGCGCAGAGGCCTTGTTGCGCTGGGAGCACCCGACGCAAGGGATGCTGTTGCCGGACAAATTCATCGACATGGCGGAAAAAACCGGGCTGATCATTCCAATCGGCGAGTGGGTGCTCAACGAAGCGTGCCGCCAGATGCGCGAGTGGTACGTGCTCGGCTACACCGATTGGCGCATCGCGGTGAACCTGTCGGCCATTCAGTTTTGCCATGCCGGGCTGGTCCAGAGCGTCGCCAAGGCCCTGGCGACCCACCATCTGCCGGCCAACAGCCTGACCCTGGAAATCACCGAAACCACCGCCATGAGCGATGCTGATGCGAGTATGACGGTGCTGCAGGAACTGTCGGAAATGGGTGTCGACCTGTCCATCGACGATTTTGGTACGGGCTATTCGAGCTTGATGTACCTCAAGCGCTTGCCGGCCAACGAACTGAAAATCGATCGGGGGTTTGTGCGGGACCTGGAGCACGACAGCGACGACGCTGCGATCGTTTCGGCCATCGTCGCCCTCGGCCAGGCGCTGGGGCTGCGCATCGTCGCCGAAGGTGTGGAGACGGGTGTGCAACAGGATTTCCTGACTCAGCTCGGCTGCGATTCGTTGCAGGGTTACCTGCTGGGGCATCCGCTGCCGGCCGCAGGGTTCATGATGGAAATCCATCGCGGGGAGCTATTGGTCGAACCGCTCAAAGCCAGTACCGAGCGTGAAATGTCGATGACATGACAGCTGACGTGAAGCCATGCAAAAAACGCCAATGGCGGTTATTCTTGCCCCCGACCGCTTAAGCTTCGATTGGGGGAAAAGCTCGCATGGACAAAGTCATCGTCATCACCGGCGGTAGCCGCGGCATTGGTGCGGCCACCGCTCTGTTGGCCGCCGCGCAGGGCTATCGGATCTGCATCAACTATCAGGCGGACGAACGGGCCGCCCTCGGCGTGCTGGAGCAAGTCCGCGCAATCGGTGCGCAAGCCATTGCAGTGCGGGCCGACGTCAGCATCGAAGACGAAGTCATCGCGCTGTTCCATCGGGTGGACAGTGAACTGGGCCGGGTCACCGCGCTGGTGAACAACGCCGGCACCGTCGGACAAAAGTCCCGAGTCGACGAGATGTCCGAGTTCCGCATTCTCAAGATCATGAAAACCAACGTCCTGGCGCCGATCCTCTGTGCCAAGCACGCGATCCTGCGCATGTCGCCCAGGCACGGCGGGCAGGGTGGCAGCATCGTCAACGTATCGTCGGTCGCCTCGCGATTGGGGGCACCCAACGAGTACGTGGATTATGCAGCGTCCAAAGGCGCGCTGGACACCTTCACCATCGGCCTGTCCAAGGAAGTGGCGGGCGAGGGGATTCGGGTCAACGCCGTGCGTCCGGGCTACATCTACACCGATTTCCATGCCTTGAGCGGCGATCCGGATCGGGTCAGCAAGCTGGAGTCGGCGATTCCTATGGCCCGGGGCGGACGTCCGGATGAAGTGGCGGAGGCGATTGTCTGGTTGCTGTCGGACAAGGCTTCTTATGCGACGGGGACTTTTGTTGATCTGGGGGGTGGGCGTTAACGCTTCAGTTTTGTGTTGTTGAATATGGCCTCATCGCGAGCAGGCTCGCTCCCACAGTGGATCTCCAGTGTTCACAGATATTGTGTGCACCGATAAACCCTTGTGGGAGCGAGCCTGCTCGCGAAGGCGATAGAGCAGGCAACATCCAACCCTCAGAACGACCGTACAATCCGCCCCAACGTCTCCATCGCCTTCTCCGATTCCTCGGTCCACGGACTGCCATAATTCAACCGAATACAGTTCCTGAAACGCTGGGTCGGCGAAAAGATCGGCCCCGGTGCGATGCTGATGCCTTGGGCCAATGCCATCTGGAACAACTTCAACGAATCCATCTGCTCCGGCAATTCCAGCCACAGAAAGTACCCGCCGGCGGGTTGGCTCACCCGCGTCTGTGCCGGGAAATAGCGAGCGATGGCGGCGAGCATGGCGCTTTGCTGGTCTTCCAGGGCGTGGCGCAATTTGCGCAGGTGCCGGTCGTAGCCACCGTGTTGCAGGTAATCGGCGATGGCGGCCTGGGCCGGCATCGAAGCGCACAGCGAGGTCATGAGTTTCAGTCGTTCGACTTTCTGCGCGTAACGCCCGGCGGCGACCCAGCCGATGCGGTAGCCGGGGGCCAGGCTCTTGGCGAACGAGCCGCAATGCATCACCAGGCCTTCGGTATCGAAGGCCTTGGCCGGTTTCGGTGCTTGCTGGCCGTAATACAGTTCGGCGTAGACATCGTCTTCGATCAGGGGCACCTGGTGGCGCCGCAACAATTCAACAAGCTGCTGTTTCTTTACCTCGGGCACGGTCGCGCCCATGGGATTCTGGAAGCTGGTCATGCACCAGCAGGCCTTGATCGGATGGCGCTCCAGGGTTTGTTCGAGCACACCGAGGTCGATGCCATCGCGCGGGTGCACGGGAATTTCCACGGCCTTGAGTTTCAGTCGCTCGAGCACTTGCAGGCAGGCGTAGAACGCCGGTGCTTCGATGGCCACCAGATCGCCGGGCTCCGTCACCGCTTGCAGGCACAGGTTCAGTGCTTCGAGGGCGCCGTTGGTGATCAGCAGTTCTTCCATGGGCAGCATCAGCCCGCCGACCATGTAGCGCAGGGCGATTTGCCGACGCAGTTGCGGGTTACCCGGCGACATGTCGGTGACCACCATGCGCGGGTCCATCTCGCGGCTGGCGCTGGCCAGGGAGCGGGACAAGCGTTGCAGGGGAAACAGCGTCGGGCTGGGGAACGCCGAGCCGAAGGGCACGGTGTTCGGGTCCTTGATCGAGTCGAGCACCGAAAACACCAGTTCGCTGACGTCGACTTCCGTGGACTCGTTGACCTCATTGCTGATCACCGGCTCGGAAAACGGCCGGGGTGCATGGGCGTTGACGAAGTAGCCGGAGCGCGGACGGGCGCGGATCAGGCCACGACGTTCCAGCAGGTAATAGGCCTGGAACACCGTGGACGGGCTGACGCCGTAGGTCTGGCTGGCGTAGCGCACCGACGGCACCCGCTGGCCGGGACCCAGGACGCCGGAGCGGATCAGTTCTGCGATGTCGTCGGCGAATTTTTCGTAGCGTTTCATCAAAAGCCCGGTTGAGGTCATTCAGGAAAACGAAGTGATTTCATCGCGAGCAGGCTCGTGTGGGAGCGAGCCTGCTCGCGAATGGCAGCACCGCAGTGTAAAGGCTCAGCGATTCATCGGCGCAACAAACCGGCTCTTCGCCACGCTGTAGACACCAGGCTCATCGCTGTCGACCACCTTGAAGCCGATGCTCTGCGAACTGCTGGCAGGGCGCTCCGTGAGCATTGCCACCGACACCGGCACATCGACAATCTCGCCCGGCGCCAGGCTGAATTCGGTCTTGCCCTGCAACTGGAAATCACCGGCATCGACCAGGCTCAATTGATAGTCCTGACGCTGTTGGGTCTTGTTGATCACCTTCAGACTGTAGATGTTTTCGATCTGCCCCTGGCTGTTCTCGCGGAACAGGCCTCGGTCCTTGCTGACGTCGAGGGACACCATCGGCCGTTCCACCAGCGCCATCACCAGGGCGGCAATCATCACCAGCAGCACGGCGGTGTAGCCGATCAGGCGCGGACGCAGCAGGTGAGTCTTGCCACCCTGCAACTGATGCTCGGACGTGTAACTGATCAACCCCGGGGCGTAGCCCATTTTGTCCATGATCGAATCACAGGCGTCGATACATGCGGCGCAACCGATGCATTCCATCTGCAAGCCATCGCGAATGTCGATGCCGGTCGGGCAGACCTGTACGCACAGCTGGCAATCGATGCAATCGCCCAAACCGACTTCGGCGGGTTTGACCTCGCGCTTGCGCGGGCCACGGTTTTCGCCTCGGGCCACGTCGTAGGAAATGGTCAGGGTGTCCTTGTCGAACATCACGCTCTGGAACCGCGCATAGGGGCACATGTGCATGCACACCGCTTCACGCAGCCAACCGGCATTGATGTACGTGGCGCCGGTAAAAAACAGCACCCAGAACAGGCTGACGCCACTCATCTGGAAGGTCAGCAGCTCTTCGGCCAACGGCCGGATCGGCGTGAAGTAGCCGACGAACGTCAGGCCGGTCAGCAGGCTGATGGCCAGCCACAAGGTGTGCTTGGCCGAGCGCCGCATCAGCTTGTTCAGGCCCCAGGGCGCGGCTTGCAGCTTGATCCGCTGGTTGCGTTCGCCTTCGGTGATCTTCTCGCACCACATGAAGATCCAGGTCCACGAACTTTGCGGGCAGGTGTAGCCGCACCAGACCCGTCCCGCGAATACGGTGATGGCAAACAGGCCGAACGCGGCGATGATCAACAACGCCGAAAGCAGAATGAAATCCTGCGGCCAGAAAGTGGCGCCGAAGATATGGAACTTGCTTTCGGAAAGGTCCCAGAGCACCGCCTGGCGGCCGCCCCAGTTCAGCCACACAGTGCCGAAAAACAGCAAAAACAGAAAACCGGCGCCGCTGATGCGCAGGTTGCGGAACAGCCCGGTGAAGCTGCGGGTGTGGATCAGGTTGTCGCTGGATTTGGCCTTTATCTTTGGACGCGAAGGCTCGAAGGTTTCTACGGTTCGGACGGGGATTCTTTCGCTCATGGTCTTTCGCTCATCAGCCTCCATCAGGCATGAGCACTATGAGCGGCGATCTGTTTGCATAACAGACTCAGGTATTGCATTAAAAAGCGGATCAGATGGTCGTGCCCGCATCACCTGCGACAACTTGAAGCACCCGTCGTTGTCGGGCCCAAGGGCCTTTCCAAAACAGTGACGGCAGGTGCGGATCAATCCCGGTCAAATCACCGAACCACTGTCGGTGGCTTTCAGGTGCCGGCGTCCATCCACCGCGCCTGCGACGGTCAAGGCGTCGGCCTCGGCTTCCGTGATGTAGATGCGCTGACCTTCGACGTCCACCGCCGACATGGCCTTGGCACCGTCGGTGATGATGGTCACGTCGGGACACAGACGAATGAGTTCGCCATTTTCAGTGGTGAAAAAGCAGGTCTGGTTCTCGATGCGCACAGTCATGGCGGGGTCCTTTTTTCAATGGAATCTAAAGTTTCAGGCCGCAGCCACCGGTCATCGTTCTGTGCAACCGATTAAAGGTCGCTGCGGTCCACCCTCCATGGCCTCTCACAAGGACAACCCCATGAATACCTGGTGGCACGAAGTCTGGCTGACCCTGCAAGCCGAGTTCACCGACATCGCCGATGCCTCGCAACTGACACGAGTGACCGTGCGCCTGTTGATGGCCGCGGTGCTGGGCGGGATTCTCGGGTTCGAGCGTGAACACCAGGGCAAGGCTGCCGGCGTGCGTACCCACATGCTGGTGGCGATGGGGGCGGCGCTGTTCGTGTTGGTGCCGCAGATGTCCGGTTCGCAGGCCGATGCCATGAGCCGGGTGGTGCAGGGCGTGATTGCCGGGATCGGCTTCCTGGGGGCCGGCACCATCCTGAAAAACCACGATGGCGATGAGGGCCACGTCAAAGGCCTGACCACCGCCGCCGGCCTGTGGATGACCGCCGCCATCGGCGTCGCGGCCGGACTGGGCCGGGAGGCGACGGCGGTGCTCAGTACGTTGTTGGCGCTGGGGGTGTTCAGTGTGATGCCGGGGATTGTGAAACTGATCGACAGGGATCACCCATGAGCTCGTTCTCCTGCCAGCACGGGGGAACGATCAACTGTCGTCATTCAGGGTTCACAATCACCGGTGGCATCGTCGGTGGCGGTTCTTCCCTTGGCGGCGGGTTCTTGTCGGGCGGATCCTGTTCGGGTATCGGCTGCGGTTCGCTCGGCGGTATCACCGGGTTGTCGATGTTGGGATCGGGGGTGTCCGCCGGGAATGGATTGTTCATTGTCAAGCCTCAGTGGCACATGGCGTGAGTCGTGCTTAAGTAGATGGACTGATCGGTTGACCGCGGCACGAAGGACTTGATTCCGGAAATTGTCGATGAAACTTTCCCGGCGGCTGTCGCTCGGAACCTAAGTGAGTGCATTCCGGGGCGGATCGCCCGGCGGGGTGGCGACCAGACACAAGCGCGTCCATGGGGCGTAAGGAGAGAGGCTCGATGACGGCTGAAAAACCGACTGAGTTGAGCTACAACCCGCACATGCCGCTGTCGCAGGCGCTGTTGCTGCCACGTATCGTCATTGAAAACATCATGCCGACCCTTGAGGGCGGACAATTCGCGGTCAAGGCCGTGGTGGGGCAGGACGTAGTGGTGACGGCCAAGGTCTTCGCCGACGGGCATGACAAGCTGGCGGTTCGCGTGCGCTGGCGGGCCGAAGACGAGGGCGCCTGGCAAAGCGCAGCCATGCACGACCTGGGTAACAACGGTTGGCAAGGGCAGTTCCGGGTCGCCAGCCAGGGCCGTTATCTGTTCTGTATCGAAGCCTGGATCGATCAGTTCGCCAGTTTTTGCTACGAGCTGGAAAAGAAACATGCGGCTGCCGTTCCAGTCAGCCTGGAATTGCAGGAAGGGCGGATTCATGTGCAACAAGCCGCCGAACGCAGCGAAGGGCATCTCAGCGAGCAACTGGCGGCGTTGCACCATGAACTGTCAGGGCTGCTTGAAACCGAGCAGATTGCACTGTTTTTGCACCCGCGTAGCGCCGACCTCATGGCCCGCGTCGATCATCGCGCCTACTTGAGCCTGAGCCCGGAGTACCCGGTGGATGTGGAGCGCGAACTGGCGCAGTTCGCCAGTTGGTATGAATTGTTCCCGCGTTCGATCACCGACAGCCCGGCGCGCCATGGCACCTTCAATGACGTGCATTCGCGGCTGGCGATGATCCAGGACATGGGCTTCGACGTGCTGTATTTTCCGCCGATCCACCCGATCGGGCGCAGCTACCGCAAGGGCCCGAACAATTCGCTGACGGCGGGCCCCGATGATCCGGGCAGCCCCTATGCGATTGGCAGCGAGGAGGGCGGTCACGAGGCGATTCACTCGCAGTTGGGCTCCCGCGAAGACTTTCGCCGACTGGTGGCGGCCGCCGCGGCCCATGGCCTGGAAATCGCCCTGGATTTTGCCATCCAGTGCTCCCAGGACCATCCGTGGCTCAAGCAGCACCCGGGCTGGTTCAACTGGCGGCCGGACGGCACGATCAAGTATGCGGAGAACCCGCCGAAGAAGTACCAGGACATCGTCAACGTCGACTTCTATGCCCCGGATGCAATTCCGAGCCTGTGGGTGGAACTGCGCGACATCGTGGTCGGCTGGGTCGAGGAGGGCGTGAAGATTTTCCGCGTCGATAACCCGCACACCAAGCCGTTGCCGTTCTGGCAGTGGCTGATCGCCGATGTACGGGCGCTGTACCCCGAGGTGATCTTCCTTGCCGAAGCCTTCACCACCCCGGCAATGATGGCGCGCCTGGGCAAGGTCGGTTATTCCCAGAGCTACACCTATTTCACCTGGCGCAACACCAAGGCCGAACTGGCGACCTACTTCACTGAACTCAACGAGTCGCCCTGGCGCGAATGCTACCGGCCGAACTTTTTCGTCAATACACCGGACATCAACCCGGCGTTCCTCCACGAATCCGGGCGCCCCGGGTTTCTCATCCGCGCCGTGCTGGCGACCATGGGCTCTGGCCTGTGGGGCATGTACTCGGGTTTCGAGTTGTGCGAGTCGGCACCGGTGCCGGGCAAGGAGGAGTACCTTGACTCCGAGAAGTACGAGATCCGCCCCAGGGACTTCAACGCGCCGGGCAACATCATTGCCGAGATCGCCCAACTCAACCGTATCCGTCGGCAGAACCCGGCGCTGCACACGCATCTGGGCCTGAAGGTCTACAACGCCTGGAACGACAACATCCTGTACTTCGGCAAACGCAGCGCCGATGGAGGCAATTTCATCCTGGTGGCGGTCAGCCTCGATCCGCACAACGTGCAGGAGGCGAACTTCGAGTTGCCGCTGTGGGAAATGGGCTTGCCGGACTACGCCAGCACCCACGGCGAGGACCTGATGAATGGCCATCGCTGGACCTGGCATGGCAAACAGCAATTCATGCGGATCGACCCGGCGTATCAGCCGTTCGGGATTTGGAGGATAACTGTTTAAACGCAAAACCTGTGGGAGCGAGCTTGCTCGCGATAGCAATTTTGTGGGCAACTTTTTTGTTGAATGTTCAATTGTCATCGTGAGCAAGCTCGCTCCCACAGGCAAGTCATCGCGTTCGAGGCAGGCGAACGGTCCAGCGGCTTTATCGAATTCACCAGGAGTTTCACATGGCGAAGAAACCCAAGGCAGCCACGTTCATCAAGGACCCGCTCTGGTACAAGGACGCGGTGATCTATCAAGTCCACGTCAAATCGTATTTCGACTCCAATAACGACGGGATTGGCGACTTTCCCGGCCTCATCGCCAAGCTCGACTACATCGCCGACCTGGGCGTCAACACCATCTGGCTGTTGCCGTTCTATCCCTCGCCACGGCGCGACGACGGTTATGACATCGCCGAGTACCGCGGCGTACATACCGACTACGGCACCCTGGCCGATGCCAGACGTTTCATTGCCGAGGCGCACAAGCGCGGCCTGCGGGTGATCACCGAACTGGTCATCAACCACACCTCCGACCAGCACGCCTGGTTCCAACGGGCGCGCAAGGCCAAACCCGGATCGGCGGCGCGGGACTTCTATGTGTGGTCCGATGACGATCATAAATACGACGGCACCCGCATCATTTTCCTCGACACCGAGAAGTCCAACTGGACCTGGGATCCGGTGGCTGGCCAGTACTTCTGGCACCGTTTCTACTCCCACCAGCCGGACCTGAACTTCGATAACCCGCAAGTCATGAAAGCGGTGCTGTCGGTGATGCGTTACTGGCTCGACATGGGCATCGACGGATTGCGCCTGGACGCCATTCCCTACCTGATCGAGCGTGATGGCACCAACAACGAGAACCTGCCGGAAACCCACGACGTCCTGAAACAGATCCGTGCCGAAATCGACGCCAACTACCCCGACCGCATGCTGCTGGCCGAGGCCAATCAATGGCCGGAGGACACACAGCTGTACTTCGGCGATACCGACAAGAAAGGCCTGAACGGCGACGAATGCCACATGGCCTTTCACTTCCCGTTGATGCCGCGCATGTACATGGCGCTGGCCCAGGAAGATCGCTTCCCGATTACCGACATTCTGCGCCAGACCCCGGACATTCCCGCCAACTGCCAGTGGGCAATCTTCCTGCGCAACCACGATGAGCTGACCCTGGAGATGGTCACCGACAAGGAGCGCGACTACCTGTGGAATTACTACGCCGCCGACCGTCGCGCGCGGATCAACCTGGGGATTCGCCGTCGCCTGGCACCACTGATGGAGCGCGACCGCCGCCGGGTCGAGCTGCTCAACAGCCTGCTGTTGTCCATGCCCGGCACGCCGACCCTGTATTACGGCGACGAAATCGGCATGGGCGACAACATCTACCTCGGCGACCGCGACGGTGTGCGTACGCCGATGCAATGGTCCATCGACCGCAACGGCGGTTTCTCCCGGGCCGACCCGGCGAGCCTGGTGCTGCCGCCGATCATGGACCCGCAATATGGCTACCTGTCGGTCAACGTCGAAACCCAGGCCGGCGATCCGCATTCTCTGCTCAACTGGACCCGGCGTCTGCTCGCCGTGCGCAAGCAATCCAAGGCCTTCGGACGCGGTACGTTGAAGATGCTGTCGCCGAGCAACCGGCGGATTCTGGCCTACACCCGTGAATACACCGGAGTGGACGGCAAGCACGAAGTCATTCTGTGCGTGGCCAACGTGTCGCGCAGTGCCCAGGCCGCCGAGCTGGATCTGTCGGCCTACGTCGGCATGGTGCCGGTGGAAATGCTCGGGGGTAACGCGTTCCCGCCCATCGGCCAGTTGAATTTCCTCCTGACGCTGGCGCCTTACGGCTTCTACTGGTTCGGCCTTGCCGCCGAAAACCAGATGCCGAGCTGGCACGTGGAGCCCGCACAAGGCCTGCCGGACTTCACCACGCTGGTGCTGAAAAAGCGCATGGAGGAACTGCTGGAGGCGCCGTCGCGCACCACGCTGGAACAAAGCATTCTGCCCAGCTGGCTGCAAAACCGTCGCTGGTTCGCTGGCAAGGACGCCGCCATCGAACAGGTCGATATGGCCTATGGCGTGCGCTTCGGTGATCCGCAGCATCCGGTGCTGTTCAGTGAGATCAATGTCACCAGTGGTGGTCAGAGCAGCCGTTACCAGTTGCCGTTTGGCTTCATCTCGGAAGATCAGGTCGGTACTCCGTTGCCGCAGCAGTTGGCATTGTCACGGGTACGGCGCGGCCGCCAGGTCGGCCTGATCACCGATGCCTTCAGCCTGGACACCTTTGTGCACGCCGTATTGCAGGGCATTCAGACCGGTACCGTGTTGGCCTCCAGCGATGGCGACATCCGCTTCGAGTCCACCGCGGAGCTGGAAAAACTCGGCCTCAATGCCGAGTCGCCGGTACGTTACCTGTCCGCCGAACAGTCCAACAGCTCGGTGGTGATCGGCAACAGCCTGGTGCTGAAGCTGATCCGCAAAGTCGCCTCCGGTGTGCACCCTGAGCTTGAAATGAGTGCGTACCTGACCGAAGCCGGGTTCAGCAATATTTCGCCGTTGCTGGGGGCCGTGGTGCGCCGGGACGGGGCGGGCGAAGACAATTTACTGATGATCGCCCAAGGCTATCTGAACAACCAGGGTGACGCCTGGGAATGGACGCAGAATAACCTCGAGCGGGCGCTACGCGATGAACTGGCCGACGCCGTGTCCGAGCAGGAGCAACATTACAACGCGCTCGGCGAACTGAAAGATTTCGCCGCTATGCTCGGTCAGCGCCTGGGGGAAATGCATCAGGTGCTGGCGGCGCCCAGTGCCAACCCGGACTTCTTGCCCCAGGTCACCACGCAGAAAGAGGCGCTGGCCTCGGCCAAGGATGTTGCGGCGCAAATCGAGCACGCGCTGAACTTGCTCAAGCAGCATAAGAATCAACTGAATTCGGCGGACCAGACCCTGGTCGGCCGTTTACTGGACAACAGGAAAGCCATCCTCGGCCATGTTCAAGCGTTGGGCAAAAAGACCGCGGGCGGCTTGCGCATTCGTGTACACGGCGACCTGCATCTGGGGCAGGTGCTGGTGATCAAGGGCGATGCCTACCTGATCGACTTCGAAGGCGAGCCGGCCCGGCCATTGCATGAACGACGGGGCAAACACAGCCCGTACAAGGATGTCAGCGGTGTGCTGCGTTCCTTCGACTATGCGGCGGCGATGGCGATCAATGTGCAGAGCGTCGACAACACCGCAGCGGCCGATGCTGCGCGCTTGCGGGTCACCGATCGCTACTTGAGCGAGGCGCGGCAAGCATTTGTCGACGCTTATCGGCTGGCGGCAGCTAGTCTTGCCCATGCATGGCAAGATCCCGAAGGCGAGGAGGCCGCGCTGGCGTTGTTCGGGCTGGAGAAGGCGGCGTATGAAGTGGCTTATGAGGCGGAAAATCGCCCCGCCTGGTTGCCCGTGCCGTTGCACGGTTTATATGGATTATTGAGTGGGCTTAAACCCTTTTCCGATCTTGGTGGAGAGTAGTCATGAGTGTCTCGAACAAGGAACAGGGTCATCACAAAGAAACGCTGCTGCCCAGCGCACGGGATATCGATGCATTGGTGCGTGCCGAGCATATCGATCCTTTCGCCATACTCGGCCCCCACGCCGATGGTGCCGGCGGGCAATTCATTCGCGCGTACCTGCCGGGCGCCCTGAGTGTCCAGGTGTTGGCCAGGGACTCCGGCGAGGAGCTGGGTCAACTTGAAACCACGCAGACGCCGGGGTTGTTCGTCGGGCATTTCCAGCATGCGCAGGCGTATCTGCTGCGTACCCATTGGGCCGGAGGCGAGCAGACCGCAGAAGATCCTTACAGCTTCGGCCCGTTGTTGGGCGAAATGGATTTGTACCTGTTTGCCGAAGGCAATCACCGCGACCTCAGCGCGTGCCTGGGCGCGCAACTCAAGACCGTGGACGGCGTCGACGGCGTGCGTTTCGCCGTGTGGGCGCCGAATGCCCGGCGGGTCTCGGTGGTCGGCGATTTCAACATCTGGGACGGGCGCCGGCATCCGATGCGCCTACGTCATCCCACCGGCGTCTGGGAGTTGTTCATCCCGCGCCTGCAAGCCGGGGACACCTACAAATACGAAATCCTCGGCGCCCACGGCATCCTGCCGTTGAAGGCCGATCCCGTGGCGCTGGCCACCAGTCTGCCACCGGACACCGCCTCTAAAGTCGCCTCGCCGTTGAACATCGACTGGCAGGACCAGGACTGGATGATGTCCCGGGGCGACCGTCAGCGGGTGACGGCGCCGTTGTCGATCTACGAATTGCACGCCGGCTCGTGGCAATGCGAGCTGGACGACCTGGGCGAAGTGGCGCGCCAGTACACCTGGCCCGAATTGACCGAGCGGCTGATTCCCTATGTCAAAGACCTGGGCTTCACCCACATCGAACTGATGCCGATCATGGAACACCCGTTCGGCGGTTCGTGGGGTTATCAGTTGCTGTCGCAATTCGCGCCGAGTGCGCGCTATGGCACGCCGGACCAGTTCGCCGCGTTCATCAACGCCTGCCACCAGGCCGAACTCGGGGTGATTCTCGATTGGGTACCGGCGCATTTTCCCACCGATATCCACGGCCTGGCCCAGTTCGACGGCACGGCGCTGTACGAGTACGGCAACCCGCAGGAAGGGTTCCACCAGGACTGGGAAACACTCATCTACAACCTGGGCCGCACCGAAGTGCACGGCTACATGCTGGCGTCGGCGCTGCACTGGCTCAAGCATTTTCATGTCGACGGCCTGCGGGTCGATGCGGTGGCCTCGATGCTGTACCGCGACTACTCGCGCAAGGCCGGCGAGTGGGTGCCGAACCGCCATGGCGGGCGGGAGAACCTGGAAGCCATCGACTTCCTGCGTCACCTCAATGACGTGGTGGCCCTCGAGGCGCCCGGGGCGCTGGTGATCGCCGAGGAATCCACCGCATGGCCGGGTGTCAGCCAGGCCACGCAACAGGGCGGCCTGGGCTTTGCCTACAAATGGAACATGGGCTGGATGCACGATTCGCTGCATTACATCCAGCAAGACCCGGTGTACCGCGCCCATCACCACAACGAGCTGAGTTTCGGCCTGGTGTATGCGTGGTCAGAGCGCTTCATCCTGCCGATCTCCCACGATGAAGTGGTGCACGGCAAACACTCATTGATCGACAAGATGCCCGGTGATCGCTGGCAGAAATTCGCCAACCTGCGGGCCTACCTGAGTTTCATGTGGGCGCATCCGGGCAAGAAGCTGTTGTTCATGGGCTGCGAGTTCGGCCAGTGGCGCGAATGGAACCATGACCAGCAACTGGACTGGTATCTGTTGCAATACCCCGAGCACAAAGGTGTGCAGAAACTGGTGGCCGACCTCAACCGCTTGTACCGCGAAGCGCCGGCGCTGCATGAGCAGGACGATGTGCCACAGGGATTCCAATGGCTGATCGGCGATGACGCGATCAACAGCGTTTATGCGTGGATGCGCTGGAGCAAGGATGGCGAACCGGTGCTGGTGGTGGCCAACTTTACGCCGGTGCCACGGGAAGCTTATCGCGTCGGGGTGCCGTTTGCCGGGCAGTGGAACGAGGTGTTCAACAGCGATTCGTCCATCTATGCCGGTTCCAACTACGGCAACAGTGGTGGGGCGGTTGCCGAGGAAGCGCCGAGCCATGGCCAGGCGTTGTCGCTGGTGCTGAATTTGCCGCCGTTGGCGGTGTTGATGTTAAGGCCGCAGGGCTGATCCGAAGTCGGCGGTGCTGCTGCTATTCGCGAGCAGGCTCGCTCCCACACGGGTTTTGAGTACGACATCAATCCAGTGTGGGAGCGAGCCTGCTCGCGAAGGGGCCGGTGCAGTCGACGCCGACACCTGGCAATGAATGGCCGTGATTCAGAGATGCACTTCCACCGCCAGCGGCAAATGGTCAGACAGGTGCGTCCAGGGCTTGTTTCCCAGTATTTGCGGCTCATGGCTGCTGGCGTTGCGCAGGTAGACGCGGTCCAGGCGCAGCAAGGGAAACCGTGCGGGGTAGGTTTTGGCCGGACGCCCAAGGTGGCGTTCGAAGGCTTCGTGCAAGTAGTGGCGGCGGGCAAGGGCGGCATTGCCCTGCATCTGCCAGTCGTTGAAGTCGCCGGCAATGATAACCGGCGCATCATCCGGCAAGGATTCGAGGAGCTGACAGAGCAACTGCAACTGCAACTGACGATGGCTTTCCAGCAGGCTGAGGTGAACGCAGATGGCATGCACTTCGCTATGCCCCGGCACATCCAGCACGCAGTGCAGCAGGCCACGGCGTTCCGGGCCGGTAATGGAAACATCGAGGTTTCGATACTCGCGGATCGGGTATTTCGACAGCAGGGCATTGCCATGGTGACCGTCGGGATAGACGGCATTGCGCCCATAGGCGAAGTCGCTCCACATGCTGTCGGCGAGGAATTCATACTGCGAGGTTTGTGGCCAATCGTTGTAGCGGGAGGAGTGGCGCTCGTGCTCGCCGACGACTTCTTGCAGAAACACCAGGTCTGCCGACGTACTGCGCACCGCTTCACGCAACTCGGGGAGGACGAAACGCCGGTTGAGTGCGGTAAACCCCTTATGGGTGTTGACCGTCAGCACCCGAAGCCGATGAATCGCCGGGGGCGTGTTCAAGGGTGTCGATTCGGCTGCCTGCCGTTTTGAATGACTGGCCACTTACACTCCTCTGACTCAGGGCTGCTTATGTATGCGACTGATGCGACGGCAGTCAGTTCAGTCCGATGGGCTGAGTCGAACCGATAATCGATGAGTTCATACCAACACGACTTCATAAGGCAAACGGATACGCTCCAGCAGCGGTCGGGGAAGCGACGGCGCGAGGCCGATGGCCGGTTCGCCGTCCAGTTGACTGGCGTAGGCATGGGTGGCGTGGCTCTTGCGGGCGACGGTCCAGGTATCGAGGCGCACCTTGCGGGCACGGTGCCAGGGAATCAGCTCCCGGTCCCGTGCCGGCCAGTGCCAGGCCCAAAACGGTACATCGTTGTAGGTGGCCCCGATAGCGGCCGCCGCCCTGGCGCTGGCGCGGCCAACGGTGTCGTGGTCGACGTTGCCGTCCTGGCGCCAGGTGCTGAACACCACATCACCGGGGCGAAGGTAGCGCATGATGAATTGGGCGATCTGATCTTCGTGTTCCACCAGGGCGTTGTCGGTAAACCCGCCACGAATCCACTTCAGGCTGTGCATCGGCAACCCGAGTCGGCGGATGGCTTCGACGCTTTCCTGGGGACGAAATACGCTGAGGCGTTTTTCCGACCACTGCCGAGAGCCCGGATGGCTGGCGCTGCCGTCGGTGATCGAGATCAATTGCAGCGGGTGGCCGAGGTTACTGAGCAACTGCAGCAGGCCGCCGCAGGTCACGACCTCATCGCCGGGGTGCGGGGCAATGAGCACCGCGCGTGCGCCGGTAGGCACCAGCGACTGGGTACTGATGACCGGAATACTGTCCAGTTGCGGGGCGCTGTTCCAGATCTGTGATGGCAGGCTGGCTTCGCTCAGGGAAACGGATTTCATGGTGGATACGTCCTTGTTCTGCGTCGCCTTCAGTCGTGCACGGGACAAGCCCGGCAGACCCGTGAGGGCTCGTTGATAGCCGTGCGACAAGCCAGACTCCGGATTGCCGCGAATCGAGTATTGCTCATGTAACGCTGTTCGTCGCGTCGCGAACCTGTCCAGAATGATTTTTCCGCTCTGCGGTGTTGCGACCATAAATGCCTGTAGGTTTTTTTACTCTTCTTCCTCATGCTGCAACTCGAACAGCAGCAACGAGCGGCCGGTGACCGAGTACTCGTGGCCAAACTCGAAGCGCTCCTGGCCGCGGATCGCCGGCTGGTTGGTGTCGATCATGCACGTCCAGAAACCGCCGTCAGGCACTTCCGGCAGCCGGAAATTGACGATGTCGTGATGCGCGTTGACCACCAGCATCAACGTCGCGTCGACGCCTTTGCGGCGAATGCCGGTTTCCTGGGCGCGGCCATCGAGCAGCATGCCCAGGCATCGATTGTGCGCATCGTGCCAATGCTCGGTGGTCATTTGCGTACCGTCCGGCGCCAGCCAGGTCACGTCCTTGACGCCGATGTCCTCGTTGTAATTGCCCACCAGGAAACGCCCGCGCCGCAGGACCGGGTAGGTCAGGCGCAACTTGATCAGGCGTTTGACGAACTTGAGCAGGGCCTTGCCGTCTTCGCTGAGGTCCCAGTTGACCCAGCCGATTTCGCTGTCCTGGCAGTACGCATTGTTGTTGCCGTCCTGGGTTCGGGCGAACTCGTCGCCGGCCACCAGCATCGGCGTGCCTTGGGCCAGCAGCAGGGTGGCGAAGAAATTGCGCATCTGCCGATGGCGCAGCGCGTTGATCTCGGGATCGTCGGTAGGGCCTTCGACGCCGTGGTTCCAGGACAGGTTGTTGTTGCTGCCGTCCTGATTGTTTTCGTCGTTGGCTTCGTTGTGCTTGTCGTTGTACGACACCAGGTCGTTGAGGGTGAAGCCGTCGTGGGCGGTGACGAAGTTGACCGATGAGTAAGGCCGCCGACCACGTTGATTGAACATCTCGCCCGAAGCGGTCAGGCGGCTGGCAAAGTCCGCCAGTTGGCCGTCGTCGCCTTTCCAGAAGGCGCGCACCGTGTCGCGGAACTTGTCGTTCCACTCGACCCAGCCCGGCGGGAAATTGCCGACCTGATAACCGCCGGGGCCGCAGTCCCAGGGTTCGGCAATCAGTTTGACCTGGCGCAGCACCGGGTCCTGGCGGCAGGCCACCAGGAAACTGTGGCGTTCGTCGAAACCGTCGTGATAACGCCCCAGAATGGTCGCCAGGTCGAAGCGGAAACCGTCCACGTGCATTTCCGAGGCCCAGTAGCGCAGGGAGTCGGTGACCATTTGCAGCACGCACGGGTGGCTCAGGTCCAGGGTGTTGCCGGTGCCGGAATCGTTGATATAGAAGCGCTTGTCGTCGGGCTTGAGGCGGTAGTAGGACGCGTTGTCGATACCGCGCATGGACAGGGTCGGGCCTTGCTCGTTGCCCTCGGCGGTGTGGTTGTAGACCACGTCGAGGATCACCTCCAGGTTGGCCTCGTGCAGGTGCGCGACCATTTCCTTGAATTCGGCGATCTTGCCGCTGGCCAGGTAGCGTGGGTCGGGGGCGAAGAACGCAATGCTGTTGTAGCCCCAGTAATTGGTCATGCCCTTGTGCAGCAAGTGCTGGTCATTGACGAACGCGTGGATCGGCAGCAACTCCACGGTCGACACGCCGAGCTTGCGGATGTGCTCCACCACATCATCGACCATCAACCCGGCAAAGGTGCCGCGCAGGTTTTCGGGAACGGCAGGGTGACGCATGCTGAAGCCGCGCACATGGGTTTCATAAATGATCGTCCTGTCCCACGGCACGCTGACCCGATGATCGTGGCCCCAGGTGTGAGCCGGGTCGATGACCTTGCATTTGGGTACGAAGGGCGCGCTGTCCCGTTCATCGAAGCTGAGATCGGCGTCGGGGTGGCCGATGGTGTAGCCGAACAGCGCTTCGGACCATTTCAGTTTGCCGACCAGTTGTTTGGCGTAGGGGTCGATCAGCAGTTTGTTGGGGTTGAAGCGATGGCCGTTGGCCGGGTCGTAGGGGCCGTAGACGCGATAGCCGTAGATCAGTCCCGGATGGGCGTCGGGCAGGTAGCCGTGGTAGATCTCGTCGGTGTATTCGGGCAGTTCGATGCGTTCGAGTTCCACCTCGCCGGCGTCGTCGAACAGGCACAGTTCAACCTTGGTGGCGTGGGCGGAAAACAGGGCGAAGTTGACTCCCAGACCATCCCAGGTGGCACCCAGCGGAAAGGGCAGGCCTTCGCGGATTCGTGTGGCTTCGGCGCGGGGGGCTGGCGCGGCTTTCTTCGGACTGGTCATAGGTACTCCCACAAATACTTGTCTGTACTGCAACCTGTGGGAGCGAGCTTGCTCGCGATAGCGGTGTGTCAGTCCACATGGGTGTTGGATGGTGGACCGATATCGCGAGCAGGCTCGCTCCCACAGTTTTTCAGGGCGAGCATTACCCAACGTGGCAAGCGGACTCGGCACCCCTTCAATCAGGTCAAACGGCGTGCGCCTCAAACCGCCGGCGGTTTTCGCGCAGCCCGGGGCTTTTTCTCGGCGGCCTTTTCTCCGGGCGGGATGACTTTCGAAGCTACCGCAGGTTTGGCCTTGGCTTTCGGCGCGGCGGTCTTGCCATTGAGGGTCTTGTCCGGGCTGAGTTTTGCGTCGCCGGTTTTCTTCGGCGCTGCCTTGCTGGCGGGGGCCTTCGTGGACTTTTTCGGGGCCAGTGCTTCGGCTTCCGCCAGTTTGCACGCCATGTCCCAGTGGCGGGCTTCCTGGCCTTCGGGTTTGCCTTCGGATTCCCAGATCTGATAGGCAAATTCGCGGATGCGTTTATCGTCGGTACTCATCGCAATGCTCCTGAACTGAACTCAAGTGTGGGCAGTTTGAAAAATGAGATTGACCGGGAAATCCCCCAGCGCGGTGCTGATCGGCAGCTCCCTGTGTTTTGTGACTGTGATGCCGGAAAAAAGTCCCTGCAGATGTTCGTCAGGGGCGGTGAACGGCAATTTGACCCGGGTATCGCCCCACTGCAGCGCGTGGACCAGTGGGTCGGCACCGTTTTCCAGCAGTTCGGCACAACGTATCGGCACAATCACGATGGCGCGATTCCCCCCCCGTTCACGGACAAAACCCAGCACTCGATGGGCCTCGCTGCCCACCACTTCCAGGGCCTTGTAAGTGCCACGCCGAAACAGCTCGGCATGCTCGGCACGCAGGCTCAGGGTGCGCGCAATCAAGGCTTGCTTGATGCGCCCGTCACGCCAGTTCAGCAACAGGTCTGGCAGGTCCACCGTTTGCTGCAATGCCTGCTGGCGGCTGGCGTAATCCACGGGGCGACGGTTGTCCGGGTCGACCAGGCTGAAGTCCCAGAAATCGTTGCCCTGATACAAATCCGGTACGCCGGGCACGGTCATGCGCAGCAAGGTTTGCGCCAAACCGTTGAGTGCGCCGGGGACGGCAATCGAGCGGGCAGCCTTGGCAAGGGCCGTACGCAACAGTTCGCCTTCGGGGCTGAGCAACAGATGCTGGATGAAGTCCTCGGTCGCTTGCTCGTAGGGGTCATTGGGTGCGCTCCAGCTGCTTTGCAGTTTGGCTTCGCGCAGGGCCTTGCGTTGCCAAAGCCACAGGCGTTTTGCGTAGTCCTCGAGGGCCGGTGGATGATCGATTCCCAAATCCAGCGGCCAGCTGCCGAGGATCGCCTGGTACAGAATCAATTCATCCCCCGTCGACGGCATTTGATCGTCGTTGCGCAAGGGCCGGGCGAGGGCGCGCCACAGGCCAATCTGGTCGGCGTACCAGTGGCTGCGCTCGCTGAGTACCGCCAGCCGCGCCCGTGAATCTTCGCCGCGTTTGTGGTCGTGGGTGGCGCTGGCCAGCAGATTGTCCGGGAAGGTGTCGAGGCGTTCGATGCAGGCCTGGTGAAAGTCGGCGAGCGGCGCGCTGAACTGTTCGGTGTTGAAACCAACGTCATTGCGCGAGAGCAGGACGGCCGAACGATAGAGTGCGGTGTCTTCCACCGCTTTCGCCGCCGTCGGCGAGGTCAGTTGCTGGAAACGTACGCAGGCGTGCTTCAGGCGTTTGCGCTCGCGACCGGCCGGGCGCTGCCGCCAGGGTTCACCGCCGAGCCAGCCGGCCAGACAGTCGAGCACCGGCCAGTCCGCTTCGCCGAGGGTTTGACGGGCACCGTCCATGGCCTGGCGGAAAAACGCCTCGTCCTGGGCCGACCGGCCAAGGGGGCCGATGTAGGTGCGGTACACCGGAAAATGCACGATCAGCGCCTGCAAGGCCCGGCGAATGGCGCCGAGGGTCAGGTCGCGGCTCATGAGGTTGTCCCGGGCCACTTGGAGTAAGGCGTGGGCAACGCTTTCGAAATCTCCGGCCAGGGAACCGTTGAGGATTTGCTGGCGGGCCAGTTGTGCTTCCTGGCAGAAGTTGGCGGGCCGCTCGCTGTGGCGGTGCCAGAGCTCGGCCAATGTCTGCGCGCCCCTTGGATCCTGTTGCAGCAGTGACACCTGGTTCATGAATTCGTAGCCGGTGGTGCCATCCACCGACCAGTCGCGATGCAGGGTTTCGCCTTCGCCGAGAATCTTTTCGACATAGATGGGCAGGTGGCGGCCCGCTGACAGGCTGTCGACCCGGCGGCGCAGTTTTCGGCAGTAGCCCCGGGGATCGGCGAGGCCGTCGATGTGGTCGATGCGCAAGCCGTCGATCAGCCCCTCAGCCACCAGTTGGAAGATTTTCGCGTGGGTGGCTTCGAACACGGCGGGACGCTCGACGCGCAGCCCGCCCAGTTCATTGATATCGAAGAAGCGCCGCCAGTTGATGTCATCGGCAGCGGTGCGCCAACTGGCGAGGCGATAGCTCTGGCGCTCCAGCAGGTTGTGCAGGCGTTGGAAGCCTTCGCCGGTCAGTGAGTCGTAGTTGCTCAGGTGTTGCTCGATGGCCTGGGCAAGGGCCGGATCACTGACCAGATCGCGAAGTTCCGCTTTAAGCGGCAGGGCCAGACTGTGGGCATCGGTCTGGTAGCGCAGGGTGCTGAAGCGATCGGCGAGGTATTTCAGTTGTTCGGCCTGTTGCGTATCGAGCGGTGCATCGGTCCTGAGTAGCTCCCCATAATCGCTGGGGCAAATGGGAAAGCGGTGTTCGTAATGCTCGACATGGAAGCTGCCGTGCCAGGCATCGAATCGCAGGGGCAGGGTGCCGTTCTGCAGCGCGACGCCGTAGTCGCTGCCCAGAAACGGCAGGAGCAACTGGCCTTCCATCAACGGATCGGGTGAGTGCCACTGGATATCGAAAAACTCGCCGTAGGGGCTCAGGCGTCCCCACTCCAGCAAATCCAGCCACCAGGGATTGTCACTGCCGCCGACCGCCATGTGGTTGGAGACAACGTCGAGGATCAAGCCCATGTTGTGCCCGTGCAGGGCAGTGACCAGGCTGCGCAGCGCCGCCTCACCGCCCAGTTCCGGGTTGACCCTGGTCGGGTCCACAACATCGTAGCCATGCATCGACCCGGCGCGGGCACGAAGCAGCGGGGAGGCGTAGACATGGCTGATGCCGAGGCGGGCGAAATACGGCACCAGTGGCACCGCATCTTCGAGCGTGAAGCCTTTGTGAAATTGCAGGCGCAAGGTGGCGCGCAGTGGACGGGTCGGCACCTGGGTCATCGATCACGCTCGGCCGCCTGGAGTCGCGCACAGGCGAGCAACTCCAGGCGTCGTGCGGCATCCGCTACATCGAGCAGGGCTTCGCTGTAACCGGGCAAGCGCCGCGACCAGTTGGGGTGGGTGTCGGTGGTGCCGGGCAGGTTGGCTTGCTGTTCGACGCCAAGGGCATCTTCCAGCGGTAGCAGCACCAAGGGGGCCCGGGTATGACCAAGAAAACGCACGCTGGCATCGAGCACCTGGTCGGTTTCGTGGGACTCTTCGCGAAAGTTCTGTGGGTCCTGGCTCAACGCCCGGCGCAGGCCTTCACGCTCGCGCTCGCGGTGCTGGCGCCATTCGATTTCGCCGCTGGCATCGACCATGCCGAGTCGGGCGTTCCAGTCGATATCGCGGCCATGCCACCAGCCGTTGAGGGTCGGCAGGTCATGGGTGCTGGTGGTGGCCAGGGCGTTGTCCGGCCAGTCGAGGATCGGCTTGAAGTGGGTGTTGTCCTGTTCGAACAGCAACACTCGCATGCCCAGCATCGAGCGGGCGATGAGTTTTTCCCGCAGGCCGTCCGGCACGGTGCCGAGGTCTTCGCCGAGGACGATGGCTTGATGGCGATGGGATTCCAGTGTCAGCAGACGCAGCAGATCGTCCACCGGGTAATACAGGTAGGCGCCGTCGGCCGGCGGCGAACCATTGGGGATCACCCACAAACGCTGCAAGCCCATGACGTGATCGATGCGCAAGCCACCGGAGTGGGCAAAGTTGGCCCGCAGCATTTCGATGAAGGCCCGGAAACCATTGCGCACCAGGCCTTCAGGGGAGAACGCGGAAATCCCCCAGCCCTGGCCAGTACGGTTGAGAATGTCCGGTGGTGCTCCGACGGTGAGGGAGGCGAGCAGTTCATCCTGACGGCTCCAGGCCTGGCTGCCGCCACCATCGGCGCCAACGGCCAGGTCGGCGATCAGGCCGATACTCATGCCGCTGGTGCGGGCGGCGGTCTGCGCACGCTCCAGGCAGCGTGTGATCAGCCACTGACAGAAAGCGAAAAAGCCGATGCGCCCGGCATTCTCCTCGGCAAATGCCGCCAATTCGGCGCTACGCGGATTACGCCAGGGTTCGGGCCACTGCCGCCAGTCGAGGTGTTCACCCCGGGCGGCGCGCGCTTCCTGGATGGCTTCGAAGCGGCAATGGTTTTCCAGCGCTTCGCCGGCGGCGTGACGAAAACTGCTGAAGTCTTCGTGCAACGGGTGTTCACCCTGGACGAAACCTTCGTACAGCGACTGCAGCAACCGATGCTTGGCGGCAGCGGCGGCCGGCCAGTCAATCAGCGTGCGCTCTTCCAGCGCCTTGAGTTCAGCGGCCAGACCGGTCGCATCGATGGCGGTGCGCAGCGCGCGTTCGCCGAGAATGGTGCCGGGGGCGCAGTAAAGACTGTTGAGAAACAAACGACTGGACGGCGAGTACGGGCTGTAGCGTTGGGTGTCACTGGAAAACATCGCATGCAGCGGGCTGATCGCCAGTGCCTCGGCGCCACGCTCGCCGGCCACCCGGGCGAGGTCCTCCAGTGCCTTTGTATCACCAAATCCGCCATCGCCGGCGCGGCGCAATCCATACAACTGCACGCTCAGGCCCCAGGCACGCGGGATGGGGTTGTCCACGGCATCGGCCACGCTGTAGCAACGGGCCGGGGCCACGGCCAGGGTGAAGTTTTGTCCGTCGATGCTGACCTGTTGATAGCCGACCGGTACCAGCCCCGGCAGCACCGCCTTGGCGTCGAGTTTCAGGTTGAGCCGCGAACCGTCTTCGAGGTGGATTTCGCAAGGAGTTCCTGGCTCGAAAAAACGCGCCAGGTCCAGGCCCGCCCCGACATCGGCGGTGATCAATGGCGGTAAGTGATGAGTCTGTTGCGCCTCTTGCAGTTCCAGCAGGCTGGCATCGATTTCCTGGGCACTGCCGGCCGGATGACCAAGGCCGGTCAACACGTTGCGCAACACGGACGGCGGGACTTTTTGCGGGCGGCCGTTGGCGTCGATCCAGTCGACGGCGAGGCCGGCACGGCTGGCCAGGATTTCCAGTTGCGCATCACTCATGGACGCTCTCCAAACGAGGTAGCAAAGGGGGCTGCGGCGGCGAGGCTGACGAGCGCGCAATACGGGGCAAGGGTGTCTGGGGCCGGCAGGTCGGGGTTCTGTGGCGGGTATTCGAACAACCGCGTGGCACCGGTCTGTGAGGTGTGGACTACGGGCCTGGCACTGAGGTTCAGGTCAATGCGCAGTTGGCTGCCATCGCCCAAACGCCAGCAAGCACTGACCGCGCCTTCGCCCAGCACATCGGTGCCCAGAGCCTGGGCGCCTGGCAGGCGCGGGAGGATGTGGCGGTGACGGATCTGCAACAGTCGGCGATACAGGTCGTGCATCTCGCACTGACCGGTCAATGGCAGGACCGGGCGGGACGCTGCAAACGTCCGCGGATCATTGGGGTCAGGAATCTGTTCGCGCAGGATCGGGTCGGCAAAAGTGCTGAACGCCGCGAACTCATTGCGCCGGCCGTCGCGAACCTGTTTGGCCAATTCACCGTGATGGCTGGTGAAATACAGAAAGGGTTGTTCGACGGCAAACTCGTCGCCCATGAACAGCAGCGGAATCATCGGCGACAACAGCAACAACACCGTAGCGGCCCGCAGCGCTTGCGGATGGGCAAGTTGATGCAGGCGCTCGCCGAAGGCCCGGTTGCCGATCTGGTCATGGTTCTGCAAAAACAGGATGAAGGCACTGGGCGGCAGATGTCCGCTGGGTTCGCCCCGCGCCACACCATGGCGATTGAGATGGCCCTGGAACACGAAGCCCCGGCTCAGGCAGCGCGCCAGTTGTTCGGTGGGGTTTTGCGCGTAGTCGGCGTAATAGGCGTCGGTTTCGCCCGTCAGCAACACATGCAGGGCGTTGTGGCCGTCATCGTTCCACTGCGCGTCGTAACCCTGTTCGAGCAGGCTGGCCTGGTTGTGTTCGTTCTCCACCATCAGCCACACGTGCCGCGTCGGTCCCGTCTGCTGGCGCACCCGTCGCGCCAGCTCCTGAAGGAAGTCCGGATCTTCGATGGCGTGCACCGCGTCCAGGCGCAAACCGTCGAAACGGTATTCGAGCAGCCACATCAAGGCGTTTTCGATGAAGAAGTCTCGTACTTCGCGACGGCGCAAGTCGATGGCCGCGCCCCACGGCGTGTGTTTGTCCTCGCGAAAAAAGCCCTTGGCATAACGATGCAGGTAATTGCCGTCGGGGCCGAAGTGGTTGTAGACCACATCGAGAATCACCGCCAGGCCGTGGCCATGGGCGGTGTCGATCAAGTGCTTGAGCTGCTCGGGGGAGCCGTACGACGCCTGGGGCGCGTAGGGCAGGACGCCGTCATAACCCCAATTGCGCTCACCGGGAAACTGCGCGATGGGCATCAGTTCGATGGCGGTGACACCCAGTTCGACCAGCCGCGCCAGATGCTGCTCGACGGCGCTGAAGCCGCCGAGCGCACCGACATGCAGCTCGTAGATCACCGCTTCGTTCCACGGCCGTCCCAACCAGGCGCTGTGTTGCCAGGCATAGGCCAGCGGATCGACCACCACACTGTGCCGGTCGATATCGCCGGCCTGAGCGCGGGAGGCCGGGTCGGGCACTTCCAGTTCGCCATCGATGCTGTAGCGGTAACGCGTACCCGCCGCGCATCGGGTGTTGCTCACGAACCAGCCGTCGGCCTGGGGCAGCAACGGCAAGGACTGTCCATTTTCCAGTTCGACACTGACGTAGAACGCATCTGGCGCCCACAACGCGAATCGCGTGTGCTCTGCGTCCAGCATGATTGCGCCGTGGGGCCAGGTCTCAAGGGTCCGTAACGGCATCTTGAAAGCCTCTTACTGTTTGTTCGATTTCCCCAATGCTTTAGCCACAAGCTGTTCGTAGAGCTCGGCGTAGGGTTCGACCGCCTTGCACCAGTTGAACGGCGCCGCCATGGCTCGGCAGCGCATGGCGTGCAGCAGGTCGGGAAAGGCGAACACCTTGAACGCGCGGCTCAGGGCTTCCTGGTAGCTCTGCACCGTGGATTCATCGAACAGGAAACCGGTCACGCCGTTTTCAATGGTGTCGGCCAGGCCGCCGGTGTTGCGTGCCACCGGCAACGATCCGAAGCGCTGGGCGTACATCTGGCTCAAGCCACATGGCTCGTAACGCGAAGGCATCAGCAGAAAGTCGCTGCCGGCGAACATGCGCCGGGCGTCGGTTTCGTTGAAGCCGATGCGCACGCCGATCTGCCCGGGGAAACGCAGGGCGAGTTCACGCATGGCCTGTTCTTCTTCCGGCTCGCCGCGACCGATGATCGCGATCTGCCCGCCGTTTTTGACGATGTACTCGGACACCGCTTCGGTCAGGTCCAGGCCTTTCTGGTAGACCAGTCGCGACACCACGGCGAACAGCGGCCCTTCGGAGTCTTGCAGGCCGAACAGCTCGCGGACATGGGCGGCGTTCACGGCCTTGCCCTCCCAGTCGCCGATGTCGAACGGGCAGAACAGGTGCGGATCGGTCGCCGCATCCCAGCTTTCATCGATGCCGTTGGGAATGCCGCTGAGCAGGCCTTGCTGGGTCTTGGCGGCGAGGAAACCGTCCAGACCGCAGCCGAAATCCGGGGTAGTGATTTCCTGGGCATAGGTCGCGCTGACCGTGGTGATATGGCTCGAATAGGCCATGCCGGCCTTGAGGAACGACATCTTGCCGTAGAACTCCATGCCTTCCTGTTGCAGCGCGTGATGGGGGATGCCCAGTTCAGGGCATGAGCCCAGGCTCGTCACGCCTTGGTAGGCCAGGTTGTGAATGGTGAACAGCGTCGGCGTGCGCTGTCCACGCCAGTGCATATAGGCAGGAGCCAGGCCGGCGGGCCAGTCGTGGGCGTGCACCAGGTCCGGGCACCAGTGGATCTGCGCGAGGTTGGCGGCAATATCGGCAGCTGCCAGGCCGAGGCGGGCGAAACGGATATGGTTGTCCGGCCAGTCGCGGCCGTTGTTGGCGCCGTAAGGTGAACCTTCGCGCTCGTAGAGTTCGGGGCAGATCAGTACGTAAATGACCAGGCCATCGGGCATGTCCATGCGCCCGATCTTGCACGGTGGCAGCGCAGCATGACCGCCAAGCTCGCCAATGATATGGATCGGATTTTCGCTGTGCAGCACCTGCGGGTAACCGGGGATCAACACCCGTACATCGTGCAGATGGGCCATGGCCCGTGGCAGCGCCGCGGAGACGTCACCCAAGCCACCGGTTTTCACCAGGTCAGCAATTTCCGAGGTGACGAACAGGACTTTTTTACGGTTCGGATTCCGGTTGGCTGCCGGGGTCAGGGTCCTTGTGCCTGGAACGCTGACGGGTTGGGTGTTTGCGGCAGTAACGGCGCTCGATTCGCCGACCTGATGAGCACGCTCTCCCTGTATTTCCAAAGCCGTACTGATCATATGAATCTCCCGTGTTGTTGATCTAATTCTTAGGTCTGGCAAACGGTGTTTCATGGCCGATTTCCCGTGGCCGGCGCAAACGCGCTGCGCATCAGTGAGCAAGCGCTGCCCAATGCGTCGAAGCAAAAGGGTTGAATCAGCCGTTGCAAAGATTGCACCAGTCGCAACGCACCTTCTTGTCAGAGGACCGATCGGGATTGGAAAAAGTTTCGACTATTTTTCCACTTTGTGACCGACCGGTTTCGCTTTGAGAAAATGAGTCTAGGCCAGAACTTAGAGCGGTGAAGGCCGGATGGCAAAATTGTTCGACAATCGGTTTGTAGCGGTACGGACGTGCCTGATCGAGGTGCAAACGCCCCGACGAAGTGCATGTTTTTTTGCGATTGCGCCGCAAAAAGTCACTGGGCAGTCACATAAATGTGCGATGTGATTTATCAGGCACGCACCATTGCGGTGCGCGTTTTTGAGTCCCGCATTTGGCCGAACCGCTGCCTTACTGCCCACCTTGATGCCTTGTTATAGTTCGGGCCTCATTTTTGCCCGCAAAAGGATCACTGGCATGTCGCAGTACACAGCGTTCAACGTCGAACTGGCCGATAAAATCGCCCATGTGCAGATCAACCGCCCGGAGAAGATCAACTCGATGAACGCGGCGTTCTGGAGCGAGATCGTCGAGATCTTCCAGTGGATCGACGACACCGATGAAGTGCGCGTGGTGGTCCTCAGCGGGGCAGGCAAGCATTTCTCCTCGGGGATCGACCTGATGATGCTGGCCGGTGTGGCCAATGAACTGGGCAAGGACGTCGGGCGCAATGCGCGCCTGCTGCGACGCAAGATCCTTACCCTGCAAGCCTCGTTCAATGCCGTCGATAACTGCCGCAAACCGGTGCTTGCGGCCATTCAGGGGTACTGCCTGGGAGGCGCCATCGACCTGATTGCCGCGTGCGACATGCGTTATGCCGCCGAGGACGCACAGTTCTCGATCAAGGAAATCGACATCGGCATGGCCGCCGACGTCGGCACGCTGCAACGCTTGCCGCGGATCATCGGTGACGGCATGCTGCGCGAACTGGCTTACACTGGTCGCACCTTCGGCGCCGACGAAGCGCGGGGCATGGGCCTGGTCAATCGCGTCTACAGCGACAACGCCAGCCTGCTCGACGGCGTCATGGGCATTGCCTGGGAAATCGCCGGCAAGTCGCCGATCGCCGTCACCGGCACCAAGGAGATGATCAGCTACATGCGCGACCATCGCATCGATGACGGCCTCGAATACATCGCCACCTGGAACGCCGCCATGCTGCAATCCACCGATCTGCGCGTGGCCATGGCCGCCCATATGAGCAAACAGAAACCCGAATTTCTGGATTGATTAACCATGATTCCTCGCTGGACCACCGCAGTACTGGACACCGATCAACCCGGCGGCTGGGCCGTCGCGCGCAGCCCCGAAGGCTTTCTGTTCGATGACAACGGCGCATTGTTCCCGCGCGAATGGCTTAAACGTCAGGACCTGTCGGTTCTGGCAGAACATGGCATCGGTCACCTCGATGGCGAGCCGGTCTATCTGCTGGAGTTGCGCAGTCACAGCGAAGTGCCGGGTTGCAACTGGAAAGGCCTGCGGGCGTTCATGCTCGAAGGCGATCACACGCTCTACAAGGTGCTCGGTTACGCCGCGCAGATTGGCACCTGGGCCCGCGAGCATCGCTTTTGCGGTAACTGCGGTCAGGCCATGACCCAGGTGCCGCGCGAACGGGCGATGTATTGCCAGCCGTGCGATCTGCGCAGCTACCCACGGATTTCGCCGAGCATGATCGTACTGGTCACTCGAGGCGATGAAGTGCTGTTGGCACGCTCGCCGCGTTTCGTCAGCGGTGTCTACAGCACATTGGCGGGGTTTGCCGAGCCGGGCGAATCGGCTGAGGATTGCCTGATTCGCGAGGTTCGCGAAGAGGTGAGCATCGAGGTCAGGAACATCCAGTACATGGGCAGCCAGTGCTGGCCGTTCCCGCACTCGATGATGCTCGGTTTTCACGCCGAATATGCCGGTGGCGAGATCGTCTGTCAGGAAGACGAGATCGAGGACGCCCAGTGGTTCAACGTGCACGAGCTGCCGCCGTTGCCGGCGTCACGCTCGATTGCCCGCTACCTGATAGACGTCTACGTGGCCCGGCGTTTAGGCCACGCTGAACCAGTGCTGCCAGGCTAGGCGCACGGTCAGGCCCAGCACCACGGTGATGAACACCGGGCGAATGAATTTCGCGCCGCCGCTGATGGCGGTGCGGGCGCCGAAGAACGCGCCGACCATCAACGACGAGCCCATGCACAGGCCGATGATCCAGTCCACCTGACCGGAAAAGATGAAGATCGACAGCGCTGCCACGTTGCTGACGAAGTTCATGCTGCGCGCCACGCCGCTGGCCTTGACCAGGTCGATGGGGTAGAGCAGCAGGCTGCTCACGGTCCAGAACGCACCCGTGCCGGGACCGGCCACGCCGTCATAGAAGCCGAGGCTGAAGCCTTGGGTCGACTGCCACTTTTTCTTGATCGGTGCCTCGCTGTCCAACGGCGCTTTCGGCGTGCCGCCAAACAAGAGATAGACACCACAGGCGAAGACGATCACCGGCAGCATCTTGTTCAGCCATTCCGCCGGCAGGTAATGGGCGACCACGGCACCGGTCAGCGCGCCGACCAGTGTACCGACGATGGCGTGCACCCATTGCGCGGGGTGGAACAGCTTGCGCCGGTAGAAGGTGAAACTGGCAATGGCCGAGCCGAAGGTCGAGCTGAGCTTGTTGGTGCCCAGCACCAGGTGCGGCGGCAGGCCGGCGGTCAACAGGGCCGGGGTGGTCAACAGCCCACCGCCACCGGCGATGGCGTCGATGAAACCGGCAACAAAAGCGACAAGGGCCAGGATGGCCAGGGTAGAGAGGTCAACGCTGAGTTCGAAGGGCATGGGATCGGCTTATTCGGCGGGTGCAGAAAGAGGCTGCGGGGAAGGGCAGCATCTTAACCACCTGCGCAACACAACACCATTGTGGGAGCGAGCCTGCTCGCGAAAGCGGTTTGTCAGCCAACACTGATGCTGGATCTGACGACCTCTTCGCGAGCAGGCTCGCTCCCACAGGGTTTAGCGTGAAGCTGAATTACAGGCCAAGATCCGACAGCCCTGGATGATCGTCAGGCCGACGCCCCAGCGGCCAGTGGAACTTGCGCTCGCTTTCCTTGATCGGCATGTCGTTGATGCAGGCGAAGCGGCGGGCCATCAGTCCGTCCTCGTTGAACTCCCAGTTTTCGTTGCCGTAGGAGCGGAACCAGTTGCCGGAATCATCGTGCCATTCATAGGCATAACGCACGGCAATGCGGTTGCCGGTAAAGGCCCAGAGCTCCTTGATCAGCCGGTAGTTCAGCTCCTTGGCCCATTTGCGGGTCAGGAAGCCTTTGGCTTCTTCGCGGTTGTGGGCGAACTCGGCGCGGTTGCGCCATTGGGTGTCCAGGGTGTAGGCCAGGGACACGCGCTCCGGGTCCCGGGAGTTCCAGCCGTCTTCGGCCAGGCGAACTTTTTCAATGGCCGATTCACGGGTGAAAGGGGGTAATGGCGGACGAACTTCGGCATTAGACATTTCAAGTCTCCGTATCAAGTTAAAGTTGAAACATAGTGTCGAGCTTGATTGAGTTGCTACAGGTCCAATAACTTTCGCGCCATGCATTGCGCATTATCGGCGGCACTGTGATCACCCATTACAAGCGCCACGGTAATGGCACCGTCGATCAGGATCAGCAGCTGTCTGGCCAGCAGCTGCGGATCCTCGGCGCCATGTTCGGTACACAGCTCGCACAGGTAGTCGAGCAGCTTCTGTTTATGCTCTTTGGCGACCAGGCGCACCGGGTCCTGCGGGTCGCCGGTTTCGCCGCTGGTGTTGATGAAGGCGCAGCCACGGAAACCTTCGCAGGCGAACCACGACTTGAGCACGGTAAACAGGTTGAGCAGTCGCTCGGCCGGTGTTTGTGCCTGGTCGACTGCACCTCTGTACCAGTGCATCCAGCGCTGGTCGCGGCGTTGCAGGGCGGCTACCACCAGCTCGTCCTTGTTGGCGAAGTAGCGGTAGATGCTTTTTCTGGAGACGCCGGCGGTTTTCACCAGTAGATCCATGCCAGTGGCGGCTATGCCACTTTTGTAGATCAACTTTTCGGTGACATCCAGAATGATGTCGCGTGTGTCATTGCTAGTGATTTCGTTCATGTTGCAAACAGTAGAACGATCGTTCTCCTTGGTCAATCGGTTTTTTGTGGTGTCTGACAAATTGTCTTCGCGAGCAGGCTCGCTCCCACATTGAAATGCATTCTCCTGTGGGAGCGAGCCTGCTCGCGAAGGGGACATTACAGACGGTAACAAGACCCGACCCCATCGATGGTGTAAGCTCATGGGCTCTTCGGATTCGACCCATTGCGAGCCCTATGCCGTCGCTTTTCAAACGCTCCCTGCTGCCCAAGTTGCGCAGTTTTCCGCTGACGGCCGATGCCGTTGGCGTCCTCTCCGGCGCTGCCGAATTCCGTCGTTGCCTGCTGGAGAAAATCGCCAGCGCGACCCGGCGCATCTACATCGTTGCGCTGTACCTGCAACAGGATGAAGCCGGCCAGGAAATTCTCGATGCCTTGCACGCGGCCAAGCTGGCGCGTCCGGAACTGGACGTGGTGGTGGTCGTCGACTGGCTGCGCGCCCAGCGCGGGCTGATCGGTGCCGGCAAGCAACCGGGCAACTCCGCCTGGTATCAGGAAATGACCCTCACCCATGCCAGCGAAGTGCCGATCTACGGCGTTCCGGTTCAAACCCGCGAACTGTTCGGTGTGTTGCACCTTAAAGGCTTCGTGATCGATGACTGCGTGATCTATAGCGGCGCGAGCCTTAACAACGTCTATCTGCACAAGTTCGACAAGTACCGCTACGACCGCTATCACCTGCTGCACAATCGTGAACTGGCCGATTCGATGCAGCACCTGGTGCAGCACGGCCTGGTGGCGTCCAAGGCGGTGCATCGCCTCGATCTGCCGAACCTGCCGACCACCCGCAGCCTGCGCCATGACATCGGTGACCTGCGCAGCCGCCTCAAGCACGCGGCGTACGACACCACGCAGGGCACCACCGACAGGAGCGGTCTGTCCGTCAGCCCGCTGCTCGGTGTCGGCAAGAACAATCCGCTGAACCGGGTGATCTGTGAACTGATCGCCAGCGCCCGGCAGCAACTGACCATTTGCACCCCGTACTTCAACCTGCCGCTGGCGATCATCCGCGAGATCAACCGCGCGCTGGCCCGCGGGGTGAAGATCGACATTGTGGTCGGCGACAAGACGGCCAACGACTTCTACATTCCGCCGAGCGAACCGTTCAGGGTCATTTCGGCGCTGCCGTACCTTTACGAAATCAGTTTGCGCCGGTTTGCCAAGCGTCATCAGCGCAACATCGACAGCGGGCAGTTGAACCTGCACCTGTGGCGTGATGGTGACAACACCTATCACCTCAAGGGTATGTGGATCGACCGGCGCTATACCTTGCTGACCGGCAACAATCTCAACCCGCGGGCGTTTCGACTCGATCTGGAAAACGCCTTGTTGATCGATGATTCCCATGGCGAACTGCTGGAGCCGCGTGGCAAAGAGCTGGCAGAGATCTTCCAGCACACCCGTCGAATCGAGCAATTCCAGAACCTGGAAACCCTGGCCGAATACCCGGCGGGCGTGGCCAAGTTCCTCAAGCGAGTGAGTCGCGTGCGGATCGAGCGGTTGCTTTATCGCATTCTGTAAACCCGGTGGGCCTCAGAAAAACAATCGCGAGCAGGCTCGCTCCCACAGGGATCAGCGCCAGGCAGACGGTTTCAGCTAATATGCCCCCCACTCGAACAAGAACAGGGCTTGCCGCGATCCATGTCGGAAAAAGACACCATCTCCATTCAACTGGTGCGTGAAGCACTGTTGCAAAGCTGCGCGCCGGGCGTCGCCACGGACGAGGTGTTGAGCAAGGTCGGCATCGACCCGCAACTGTTGGGCAGCACCGACGCCCGTGTTCCGGCCACGGCTTATGCGCGCCTGTGGCGGTTGCTGGCACGGCGCGGCGATGATGAGTTCTTTGGCATGGACCCACGCAAACTCAAATCCGGCAGCTTTGCGTTCCTGTGTCGCAGCGCCATGCTCCAGCCCAACGTGGCGGCGGGAGTGGCCAGCGGCCTGGGGTTTCTGTCGTTGATCCTCGAACACTTGCCGGCACAGTTGGTGCGCCAGCAAAGCCTGGCGGAAATCGTCCTGCTGGAGGACGACAAGGACCCGCGCCGGGCCTTCACCTATTTCACCTACTGGATGATCGTGCACGGTGTTGCCTGCTGGCTGGCAGGGCGGAGGATTCCGATCCTGGCCATCGAACTGCGCTGTTCGAAGCCGGATTTCTGCGATGACTATCAGGTGATGTTTTCCGAGAACCTGCGCTTCGACCGCCCACGCACACGGATGATTTTCTCCGCCGATTGCCTGGACCTGCCCATCAAGCGCAGCCCTGAAGAGCTCGAGCGATTCCTGGCCCGTGCGCCGGCGAACATTCTGGTGAAGTACCGCGATCCGCAGAGCCTGGCCAGCCGCATCAAACACGACTTGCGCCACCTGCCGGCCGAACACTGGCCGGAAACCGAAGCATTGGCGCAACGCCTGTGCATGTCGGCTTCAACCTTGCGCCGCCGACTGGCCGAAGAAGGGCAAACCTATCAAGGCCTCAAGGACAGTGTGCGCAAGGAACTGGCGATTGTCTGGCTGGCCGAACCCGCGATCAGCTTCAGTGAAATCGCCGCGCGGCTGGGGTTCGCTGACGTCAGTTCGTTCTACAAGGCGTTTCGCAAATGGTCGGGGTCAAATCCGGGGCATTACCGCAGCCTGATACTCAATGACACCGATTAAGTTCAGCGGCGCAACGGTCATTTTTTTGCAGGCGTTTTACGGCTGCCAGTGGTCGGCCCTGGCAGATTGAGGGTGCCACTGTCGACGAAACGCATCGTGTTGAACACCCCACCCGAGAGCTTGCCACGCAGGACATAAGGCATGTTGTTGAGCGTTTTCATCTGGCTGATGCCATAGGTCTGGCGGATCACCGAAAACGCCGAAACGCTGACCGGCACGCTCACGACGGTGTCGGAAAAACGCCCGATCGTACCACTCTCATCGGTGACGCCGGAGGCGAAGGGTTGGCCGTTGATGTCCAGGTCCAGGGCGACGCCGCTGTAGGTGAGTGTGGTGTCATTGGGGTTCTGCACGCGGATTCTCACGGCAAAGCGCACTTCCATGCCCTCGCCTTGCAGGGGCTCGACACCCACGACGTTGATTTTCAACGGGTCTCGATTGGGCAGCGAGGAACAGGCGCTCAGGCAGAGCAGAAGGGAAATCAGGACGGCGTGGAGGCTGCGCATGGACGTGCTCTCATCTGAAAAAGGCTGAACCGCCAGCGGCTCAGCCCTTGAGCCGGTCTAGTGGTTCGACTGTGCGACCACCGCAGCCTTTGTGGGTTCATCTCTGGCGGTCACATCGGGGTTCTGCATCACCTGAAGCACGGAGGCCTCCGGTTCGAATTCGTCCTCTTCCAGTTCGATGAATTCCTCGGGCAGGAAGATATTAAGAACGATAGCGCACAGCGCGCCGACGGTGATGGGTGATTCGAAAATGTTGTGCAGGGCCTTGGGCAGTTCACGCAGGACTTCCGGCACGGCGGCCACGCCCAGGCCCATGCCGACGGAGATCGCCACGATCAGCATGTTGCGCCGATGCAGGCCGGCCTCGGCGAGAATCTTGATCCCGGCCACCGCGACGGTGCCGAACATCACCAGTTCCGCGCCACCGAGCACCGGTTTCGGCATCAGTTGCAGTACCGCGCCGATCATCGGGAACAGACCAAGCACCACCAGCAATCCGGCAATGAAAAACGCCACGTAGCGGCTGGCCACGCCGGTGAGCTGGATCACCCCGTTGTTCTGGGCGAAGGTCACCATCGGCATGCTGTTGAATACTGCGGCCATGGCCGAGTTGAGGCCATCGGCGAGCAGGCCGGACTTGATCCGGCGAATGTACACCGGGCCTTTGACCGGTTGCCGGGAGATCATCGAGTTGGCCGTAAGGTCACCGGCGGCCTCCAGCGGCGACACGAGGAAGATCACCGCTACCGGAATGAACGCCACCCAATCGAAGGAGAACCCGTACTTGAAGGGTACCGGTACGCTCATCAGCGGCACTTCGGGGAGGCTGTTGAAATCCACCTGGCCCATGAACCATGCCGCCCCGTAGCCCAGGGTCAGGCCGATGACAATTGCTCCCAGGCGCAGAAACGGCACGTCCACCCGGTTCAGCACCACGATGGTGCCCAGCACCAGCGCCGCCAGGGCCAGGTGACTGGCCGCCCCCAGATCCGGAGCGCCGAAGCCGCCGGCGATGTCGGTCATCGCCACCTTGATCAGCGACAAGCCCATCAGCGTGATGATCGTTCCGGTCACCACCGGGGTGATCAGCATGCGCAATTTGCCGATGAACTGGCTCAACACCACCTCGATGAACGCGGCAAAAAAGCACACGCCGAAGATGGTCGAGAGAATCTCATCGGTGCCGCCGCCGCGGGCCTTGACCATGAAACCGGCGCTGAGGATCACACTGATGAACGAGAAACTGGTGCCTTGCAGGCACAACAGGCCGGAGCCTACCGGGCCGAAGCGCCGCGCCTGCACGAAGGTGCCCAGACCGGAGACGAACAGCGCCATGCTGATCAGGTAAGGAATTTCGCTTTGCAGGCCCAGGGCGCTGCCCATGATCAGCGTCGGGGTGATGATGCCGACGAAGCTCGCCAGCACGTGTTGCAGGGCGGCAAAGACGGTGGCGGTCAGATGCGGGCGGTCATCGAGGCCGTAGATCAGGTCGCTATGGCGTGGAGCGGGGGCTTTTTCGGAGGCGGTCATGGTGGTTTGCGTGCCAGAAGGCGGGCCGGGTCAGAAAATGGAGGCGCAGGATGCCAGAACCGCCCGGCTACGGCAAAAGAACCTCCAGAACAGCGACTTACAGTCGTGGGGCGAGCACTTCGCCCACGCTGCGGCGTTTGGCGTGCAGTTGGCTGGCCTGGATCAACTGTTCGAGGTCTTCGGGCGTGACGTCATAGAACGCTTCCATGTCGGCCAACGCCAGTTTCAGGTCTTCGGCGGTGATGGCCTGACGGTCGACCGGCGGGTGATCGGCAGGAATCCTGGCCACCGGCTCGCTGGCACTCTTGGGGTAACGAACGCGGGTCAGGTTGTTGTAGGCCAGGGCGCAGAGCAGCATCGTCGCCGCGCTGAGCATCACAGGTCCCATGGCTCTCCAGTCCATGGCAATGGTCGCCGGATCGGCCAGCACCAGGGTCAGTGCCAAGGCACCGGCCGGTGGATGCAGGCACCGCAGCCAGCACATCAGGATCAACGCCATGCCCGCGGCCAGGCAAGCGCTACCCAGGGTTCGGCCCAACACATGGGCCACCAGCAAGGCAATCACCCCGGCGCTCAGGTAGCCGCCGAGAATCGACCAGGGTTGGGCGAGCGCGCCCGAAGACACGGCAAACAACAACACCGCCGAGGCCCCCAACGGGCCGATCAGGTGCTGGGCCACCTCGATGCCGAACACCTGGCTACAGAGCCACACGCTCATCAGAGTCCCCAAGGCCATGCCGATGGCAGCGCGGCTCCATTCGGTGGGGCGGGTGTTGATGGCGGCGGGCAACCAGCGAGCAAGCATTTCGAGACGACTCCGGCAGAAAAAGTCCAGGCAAAAAAAGGGCTTAACTGGGGAACCCAGAAAGCCCTTGAAGTTGTTCCAACTGTTGGGGGAGGAACCCGCACAGTGTGCCGTTCAATCCAGCTACTGACAAATTCATATTAATGAGCTTTCAGTGCATTATATTTGCTGTAATTTGCCTCGTCGGCCGCTTGTGTAGCACAGCAAACCGCCCAGGGCCGCGAGTGCACTCAAGGCATAAAACATCGTCGGCGCTGGGGTGTGCATCAACATGAAGCCGCAAATCACCGGGCTCAGCGCACCGCCAAGGGCAGCAAGGTTTTGCGCGCCGTAGTAGCTGCCACGCAATTCTTCCGGGGCCAGGGTGTCGACGAAGAGAAACTCGGCCGGGTAAATGATGATTTCGCCGAGGGTGAAGATAAACATCGCCACGCACCAGCTCACCAGGCTGTCCGCCACGCTGAAGCCGATCAGCCCGAGGATGAACAGGCCGGTGCCGACAACGATCCATTGACGCAATTGTTCGCGCTTGAGAAAACGCCCGATCTGGTATTGCAGCAAGATCACGCTGATGGCGTTGCAGGCGAGCAGGGCGGCCATGATTTCCATGGTGTGTTGGGGATTGCTGGTCACCAGCAGGTACTGCGACAGGTAAAAGGTAAATCGCCCGTGCACCACGGTGCTGAGCAGGCAGCCGGCGGTGAACAGGATCAGGGTGCGGTCGTTTTTCAGGGTGATGAGGGTCTTGAGGAAACTCTGCGCCTGACCGCTGGCAGGTGAGCGCGCCGGATCCTTCGCGATCCCGGTCATCAGGAAAATGCTGAAAAAGGCGATGGCCGCAGCGATCAGGAAGGGTGCACTGGCAAAGACGCCGGCAATCAGCACGCCGAGCATCGGACCGACGGCGTAGCCAATGTTGGTCAGCGTATAGCTCAGGGAAAACGCCTTGGCGCGCTGACCCACCGCAAGGTTGTCGCTGAGGATCGCTTTCGAACCGATGAGGAACAGCGATGAAGCGGTTTCGGTGACGATCAGGGTGATGGTGGTCAGGTAGAGGTTTTCAGCAAAGGTCAGCAACACCAGGCCGACAGCGCTGGACGCCATCGAGAGAATCAGCAATCGGCGTTTTTCGAAGCGGTCGATGATGTAGCCGCCATAGAGGGAGAGCAGGGTGGCGATGAACACCGCGATGCCGAGCAGCACGCCAACGTCCTGTTGGTTGAGGCCAAGCTTGTCGCTGACGAACAGTGTGAGCAACGGGCTGGTGATGGCGCGGCTGACGACGATGGTCAGCGAGCAGATCAGCAGGCGGCGAATGAGGGGGGAGTAGCGGGTCACGGTGTGAATGTCCTTATTCGGTCGGGCCGGCATCAGCCTGATCGTGAGCGCTACTCTAGCAGTCGGACACGCGGTCGTTGCTACGGGATTTGCTTGAGGTGCAGCAGCACGAAATCATTCTTGTCGAAGCGCCCGCTGAGCACTGGCGGCAATGCGCCAATAGCCGTGCCTTGCAATGTCTTGTAGGCGTTGAGGTCCATCATCAGCCACGCCGGGCCCTTGAGGGTTTCAAGCTCCGGTGGGGCGTCGGTGAAAACCGGGTGCAGGTCCTGCGGGATGTTGACCATGAATTTGATGGCCTTCGCGTCTTTGCCCATGCCGTGGATGACCAGCGGCGCCGGGTCTTTTTGCACGAGCTCAAAAGCTTCGCGACTGAAGGTCCGGGTGTCGTAGAGCTGTCGTTGAATGGGCTCGAACTGCAGGATGTAGAACGACCAAAGTGCCAGGACCGCGCAGAAGGCCAACGTCTGAGCTCTCCAGCGGGAGTGCTTGAGCGCTGCCAGGGCGATCACTTGCAGCACACCGAGCAGGATGAACAAGGAAGTGAGGTGAGCCACGTCCTCGGGGAATTTTTCCCGTACCACCAGCAATGCCGCGATCAGCAGGCTCGGGATCAGCAGCCACAGCCCCTGCATCAACCCTCGCAGCCAGGCAAACCATCGACCCTGAGTCGCGTAAAACGGATACGCGGCCACGATGGCCGCCATGGGCAACATCGGCAGCAGGTAGCGGGCCTTTTTCGCCTGCGGGACGGAAAGGCCGAGCATCACGATCAGTCCGGCCGCTACGCAGTACTGCATCAGGCGCAATGCCGGCCCGGCTTCCTTCGGGCCGGTTAACGCAACGGCCACAAGCGTCAGCACGGCCAACGGCCAGGCCAGCGAGTAATTGCCCAGCGAGCTGGTGAAGTAATACAACAGACCGTTGCTTCCTTCGCTACCGTCCATGCGGCCCATGAACTGCATGCGAATCACGTCCTGCAAGAAGGCCGGGCCGCCGCTGACGTCCGCCAGCCACAACAACACCCCAATGCACACCACCAACAGCATGGACGCCAGCAATCCGAAGACAATCAGCCGTCGCCATTGGCGATTGAGCAGAAAATAGCTGCAGAGCATCCCCGTAGGGATGACCAGGCCGATGGGCCCGCGAATCCAGAAGCCCAGCATCAGCAATGCAAAGATCAAAACCTGGCGGCGCGGCGCCGAGAAGTGGTCGGCGGCATAGCCCAGGTAGAACACGCTGAACGAGACGGCCGCCAGCATCAGGTCGAGGGAAACGGCGCGGGTTTGCGTGATGAAGGTGTTGGTCAGCAGCATCAAGGCGATGCTCAGCAGCGCCCAACGCGGGGAGTAAGGCGCCAGCAGGCGGTACATCAAGGTGACGATGACCGCTGCGGCGATGGCGCTCGGCAGCCACGCGGTCAGGCTGGTGACCTGGCCGAACGGCAGTGAAAGCAGCCAGATGAACACCGTTGAAAGACCCGAATAGTCGGCGTAGGGCTGACCATAGGTCGTCGGAAAAAAAGACGGCCCATTGCGCAGCATTTCCTGGGCGAACAGCACGAAGCGCGAATCGAAGCCGATGGCCGCTTGCTGGTAAGTTCCGGCGCAGAACAACAACAGCGCCAACAGACCCAGTGCGAGGGACTGTTGGCGGATGTGAGGGCGCATGGTATTCAGGCGACCACTGACTCGGCAAACCATTGCAGGTGCGGAATCGGCAATTTGCTCGACTCGCCCCGGCCGATCGGGAAGTAGCTGAAACCGATGCGTGCCAGACGGTCTGTGTCGTACAGGTTGCGGCCGTCGAAGATCACCGGTGCGTTGAGCCGCTGGCGAATCAGTTCGAAGTCCGGCGCCTTGAACTGTTGCCATTCGGTGCAGATGATCAGTGCATCGGCGCCGGACAAGACCGACTCGGGCGTACCCATGAGCATCAGTTTCGATTCATCGGGATACAGCTTCTGGGTTTCCTGCATGCCTTCCGGATCGAACGCACGGACATTCGCCCCGGCGGCCCACAACGATTCGAGCAACACCCGGCTCGGCGCATCACGCATGTCGTCGGTGTTTGGCTTGAACGCCAGGCCCCACAAGGCAAAGGTCCTGCCACGCAAGTCGCCCTTGTAGAACGCGTTGATGCGCTCGAACAGCTTGTATTTCTGCCGCTCGTTGATGGCTTCCACCGCTTGCAGCAGGTCGCTGGAGCAATGGGCCTCTTCGGCGCTGTGGATCAGGGCGCGCATGTCCTTGGGGAAACATGAGCCACCGTAGCCGCAACCGGGGTAGATGAAGTGATAGCCAATGCGCGAGTCGGCACCGATGCCCAGGCGTACCGATTCGATATCGGCACCCAGGTGTTCGGCCAGCTCGGCGATCTGGTTGATGAAGCTGATCTTGGTCGCCAGCATGCAGTTGGCGGCGTACTTGGTCAGCTCGGCGCTGCGCAGGTCCATGAACATGATGCGTTCATGATTGCGGTTGAAGGGCGAGTACAGGTCACGCATCACGTCACGCACTTCTTCGCGCTCACAACCGATGACGATACGGTCCGGGCGTCGGCAGTCGGCCACGGCCGAACCTTCTTTCAGGAATTCCGGGTTGGAGACGATATCGAACTGCAACACGCGCCCGGCGTTGAGCAGGCATTTGTCGATGTGTGCACGCAAGGCATCGCCGGTGCCGACCGGGACGGTGGATTTCTCCACCAGGATCGCCGGTTGCTCGCGATGACGGGCCACGGCGTCGCCCACCGACATCACGTAGCGCAAGTCCGCCGAGCCGTCGTCCCGGGACGGAGTACCGACCGCGATGAACAGCACCTGTCCGTGCTGGACAGCGAGTTTTTCGTCGCTGGTGAACTGCAACCGCTTGGCATCCAGGCCTTCGCGTACCAGGCTGGCCAGCCCGGGTTCGAAAATACTCACGTGGCCCTGCTGGAGCAGGTCGACTCTATTCTCGTCAACATCCATGCAGACCACATCGTGGCCGACTTCCGCCAATACCGCTGCCTGCACCAGGCCGACATAACCGCTACCAAACACACTGATTTTCATGGAACACTCCTTGATTCGGGCGCACGAGCAGGTCGAGAATTGATGGTGATGACGCCGAGGATGACCAATGCCACGCCAAGGCTTTTTGTAAGGCTGAACGTTTCGTTGAACAGCGGCAGGCTGGCGGCCAGCAAGTACACCAATGCGTAACTGATGCTCAGCAACGAGTAGGCGCGGCCCAGGGGCAGGTCCCTCAGGGCGGCGAGCCAGCAGAGCATCGACAGGGCGTAAGCGACGATGGCCAGGAGCACCACGGCAACTGCTGTCAGGTCGATGGGGGCGCTGAGCCATTGTTCGGGTTGCGGCAGGTGACTCATGCTCCAGCGCATGCCCAGTTGGGCGGCGCTGACCAGCAAAACACTGCCCAGTGCGAAGGTGATACCGCGACTCAGGTTCATGCGTGTTGCCCCAGCAATGCCACACCGCCAATCACCAGTGCCACACCCAACCAGTGGCGGCGGTCGATGGTTTCGTGGAACACGAAACGCGCGACCAGGGTGATCAGCACGAAGTTCAGGCTCAGCATCGGGTAGGCAATCCCGACTTCCAGGCGTTGCAGCACCAGCAGCCACACCAGCAGGCCAAGGCCCAAAGAGGCGAGGGCCAGCCAAAGCCAGGGCGAACGCAGTTTGTCCGCCCATCCGGCAGGTTGGCCGCGCCAGCTTTCTACCGCATGTTTCTGGGCGATCTGGCCCAGGCAGGTCAGCAGGCAGGCCACTAACAGCAATAGCAGGCTCATGGTGCCGCCTGAGGAATAATCAAAATCACCAGATTGCCTTGTTCATACCGCTTGCCCTCTTTGGGCAACTGTTCAAGTTCGCGCAACTCTTCTTCGCCCTTGACCCGCATGACCACACCCACCGAGCCTTGCTGGCGGGCGTCGTGCATCCACTGTTGCACCTGATCGGAGTTGACGCGCTGCTTAAGCGAGTCAGGATAGGCAAGGCCATATTTCAATTCGCCTATCGTGTTGAAAAAAGCCACTTCAGGCCGTTTCACCCGCCAGGACAACGCCGACGCGGCCCCCAGATCGTTGCTTAACAATTTGGCGCTCTGGCCAAGTTCCTGGGCATGATCGAGGATGAATTGGTCAGGGGTTTTATTGGCGACGACGGAGTTGGGCAGTCCGGCGGGCAGCACGGCGGCGAGCAACAGGCTGCCAAACGCCGGGGCCGCCCAGCACTGCAACGGGCGGAAGGCCTGCAGCAGGTTGGCCATGATCCAGCCGATCAAGCCGATGAACACCAACATCAGGTTGTGCAGTTCATGATCGTAAATCGGCTTTTTCAATTGCAGGTAAACCAAAGCCAGCAGGGTGACCACACCCACTGCCAGGTTCAGCAGGCCGTTGATGCCCAGGGCGCGACCTTGTTCCAGCTTCAATCGGTCAGCCAGCGCATGGCCGAGCAACAATGCCAGGGGCAGCAGGCACGGCAGGATGTAGGCCGGCAACTTGCCCTTGCTCAGGCTGAAGAAGAACAGCGGCATCCACAGCCACAGCAGCAGGAACCCGATATTGGATTGGCGGCGGCTCTGCCAGGCTTGCTTGAACGCGGGCGGCAGCAAGGCAACCCACGGCATGCTGAAACCCACCAGCAACGGCAGGTAAAACCACCACGGCGCATCATGCTGGGCATCGTCCCCGGCAAAACGGCGAATATGCTCGTGCCAGAAGAAGAATCGCCAGTAGTCCGGCTCCTGGGCGTGTACGGCCAGTGCCCACGGCAGGCTGACGACGATGGCGACCACCACCGCCACGGGTCCGTAGACCAGCAGTTCACGCCAGCGTTTTTGCCAGATCATCCAGGGCAGGGCGATCAGCACCGGCAACAGCCAGGCCAGGAAACCCTTGGTCATGAAGCCCATGCCGCAAGCCAGGCCCAGCACCGCCCAGGCGACCAGGCGTTGCCCACGGCTCGTGCTGTCGAGTGCGAACCATAGCGCCACCAGGCTCAGGTTGACCCAGAAGTTGAATTGCGGATCGAGGTTGGCATACCCCGCCATGGCCGCAATGATGGTGAAACTCATGAAGATCATGGCGCAGGCGAAACTCTTGCGCGGCTCGTTCCACATCCGGCGGGCGACCAGATAGCACAGCAGCACGCCCAGGCCGGTGCTCAGCGCCGAGGCGAAGCGCACCCCGAACAGGTTCTGGCCGAACAGCGCCTGCCCGAGGGCGATCATCCAGTAGCCGGCCGCGGGTTTTTCGAAATAGCGCACATCCATGAAATGCGGCGACACCCAGTTGCCACTCAGGAGCATGCCCTGGCTGATCTGGGCGTAGCGGGTTTCGTCGGGAATCCACAAGCCATGACTGCCCAGTGGCAGCAAGTACGCCAGCGCCATCATGGCCAGCAATAACGGCAAAGCCCAGCGTTTGCTCATGCGCCTTGCACTCCCAGCCAGCCTTCGCGACCTTCGAGCGCACCGCGTACCACGCGGCCGATCGGCAAACTGTCAGGGGCCTGGGGCAACAAGTCGCCCAAGGGGTGAAAACGAATGTCTCGCTGACGCGCATCGTTCAGCAGTTGACGGAAATCGTTGGCCATCAGAATCCCTTCTACCTCGGCATGGATCGTGTAGACGTTGAGTTTTTCCGGGGTGAACCGGTCCAGGATGAAACGGTTGAAATCTTTGGCTGCGACGCTCGGACCGACCACTTCGTCGAAGGTCGGCAGGTCCACCGGGATTTGCGGCGTACCCAATTGCCCATTGGCCAGTCGCGGCCGGAACAGACTCTGGCCGCGGCAGTCACTGTTGTAGCGAAAAGCGAAGCCCTGCTTGGCTTCGATCACGCGCTCGTCGGCACGCCAGCCGGCGACCGCCGAGCAGTCGACTTTCTCGCCGAGAATGTCGCTGAGCGTGTCTACACCCTTGCGGATCTGTTCGATCAGTTGCGCGTCGCTCCAGGTCCCGGCATTGGCTTGCCAGCCATGGTGATCCCAGGCGTGCAAACCCACCTCATGCCCGGCATCCCGGGCCTGGCGCATCAGGTGCCCCAGGTCGCGGCCGATCGGTTTTCCGGGCCATGCGGTACCGGCCAGCAGAATGTCCCAGCCATACAGGCCGGCTGCGTTGGAACGGAGCATTTTCCAGAGAAACTGTGGACGGATGAGACGCCACAAATGGCGCCCCATGTTGTCCGGCCCGACACTGAAGAAGAACGTCGCCTTGACCTGAGCTTCATCAAGGATTTCCAGCAACCGTGGCACCCCGTCACGGGTACCCCGGTAGGTGTCGACATCAATCCGCAGTCCCGCCTGCATCAACGCTTGTCCGCGATTTCGAGCATGGCCTCGCGCAGGAAGAAGTCCAGGGTGTTGCCGATGGTTTCGCTCATCTCAACGGTTGGCGTCCAGTCCAGCAGGCGCTTGGCGTTGGCGATGCTTGGCTTGCGGTGCGACACGTCCTGGTAGCCGGTGCCGTAGAACGCCTTGCTTTCGATGTCACGGAAACCGGCGAACGGAGGGAAGTTTGCGCGTAGCGGGTGAGCTTCGAACTGACGCAGCAGCTCTTCGCCCAACTGACGGATGCTGGCCTCGTTGTCCGGGTTGCCGATGTTGATGATCTGGCCGTTGCAGACGTCGTTATCGTTGTCGATGATCCGCGCCAGTGCTTCCACACCGTCGGCGATGTCGGTGAAGCAACGTTTTTGCTCGCCACCGTCGAACAGGCGAATCGGCGTGCCTTCCACCAGGTTCAGGATCAGTTGGGTAATCGCTCGGGAGCTACCGATACGGGCGGAATCCAGACGGTCCAGGCGTGGGCCCATCCAGTTGAACGGACGGAACAGGGTGAAGTTCAGGCCCTTCTGGCCATAAGCCCAGATCACGCGGTCCAGCAGTTGCTTGGAGACCGAGTAGATCCAGCGTTGCTTGTTGATCGGGCCGACCACCAGGTTGGAGTTGTCCTCGTCGAAGTTGTTGTCCTGGCACATGCCATAGACTTCCGATGTCGACGGGAAGATCACACGCTTGTTGTACTTGACGCAGTAGCGAACCAGTTTCAGGTTCTCTTCGAAGTCCAGTTCGAATACCCGCAGCGGGTTGCGGGTGTATTCGATTGGCGTTGCGATGGCCACCAGCGGCAGCACCACATCGCACTTCTTGATGTGATATTCGATCCACTCGGAGTGGATGCTGATGTCGCCTTCGACGAAGTGGAAATTCGGGTGGCTGCGCAGGCGGTCGATGGCGTCCGAGCCAATATCAAGGCCGTAGACTTCGTAGCGGTCGTCGCTCAGCAGGCGCTCGGACAAGTGGTTGCCGATGAAACCGTTGACGCCGAGGATCAGCACGCGGGTGCGACGCGGGGCGCGACCGGATTCGGCGCCGCGCAGCACGGAACCGTCCACCAGGCCCAGTTCGTTGGCCAGTTGTGGGCCGCTCAGGTACAGACCGTTGTCGTTGCGCTGGCCGGCGTTGATGATCAGCGAGTCTTGACCGCAGGCGATGCGCAGCGGGTCGACGCTGATGACGCGGCCCGGCGCCAGGCCTTCGTTGCCCTTGGCGACTTCGGCGCTCCAGACAATCAGCTTGTGCTCGCCCACCGCGCAGAAGGCGCCCGGGTACGGCTGGGTAACGGCACGGACCAGGTTGAACAGTTCTTTGGCCGGCCTGGCCCAGACCAGATTGCCGTCGGCCGGGGTGCGACGGCCGAATACCGTGGCCCTGGATTCGTCTTGCGGTGTTTCACTGGTCTTGCCTTGCAGCAGCGCTGGCAAGGTGTCGCGCAGCAGGTCAGCGGCCGCCGTGCGCAATTTGCCGTGCAGGCTCAGCGCCGTGTCGCTGCGCTCGATAGCAACCTTTTGCTGGGCAACGATGGCGCCCGCGTCGGCACGCTTGACCATGCGGTGCAGGGTCACGCCGGTTTCGGTTTCGCCGTTGACCAGCACCCAGTTGACCGGTGCGCGACCACGGTAGCGTGGCAGCAGCGAACCGTGCAGGTTGAACGCGCCTTTGCTCGCCGTGGCCAGCAACTGCTCGCTCAGCAGGTTGCGGTAGTAGAAAGAGAAAATGTAGTCGAGGTCGAGCTTGGCGATACGCTCGATCCACAGCGGATGGTTGGCATCTTCCGGTGCATGCACGGCGATGCCGTGGCGCGCGCACAGTTGCGCGACGGAGCCGTAGAACGCGTTCTCCTTCGGATCGTCGGCGTGGGTGAACACCGCCGCGATCTCGAAACCGGAGGAGAGCAGGGATTCGATGCCGGCGCAGCCAATATCGTGATAGGCGAAGACAACAGCTTTTGCACTCATGAAGGAACCCGGTCTGAAGAAGTGGAAGTAAGGCCGTCGACGGTAACAACGCAAGCGGGCGCGGCGGGCTGGCTGCGCAGCACCTTTTCAATGAAGAAGCGCGGACGCGCGCGCACGTCGCTGTACATGCGGCCCAGGTATTCACCCAGCAGGCCCATGCCGATGAATTGACCGCCGGTGAAGACGAACAGCACGGCGAACAGTACGAAGGTGCCGCCACCGGCCCAGCCGGCGCCGAACACCAGGCGCAGCACGATCAAGGCGATGGCGAACAGCATGCCCAGGGCCGCCATGCCGACGCCGACGATGCTCAGCAGTCGCAGCGGCGTGGTGGTCATGCAGGTGACCAGGTCGAACATCAGGTTGATCAGGCGCATGGGGCTGTACTTGGAATCGCCGTGTTCACGCTCGGCGTGGGTCACGGGGATTTCCGTGGTGTGGCGGGCAAAGCTGTTGGCCAGGATCGGAATGAAGGTGCTGCGTTCACGGCAGGCAAGCATGGCATCGACAATGGTGCGCCGGTAGGCGCGCAGCATGCAGCCGTAGTCGCTCATGGCCACGCCGGTGGAACGTTGCACGGCGAGGTTGATCAGCTTCGATGGCCAGCGGCGCAGGGCTGAGTCCTGGCGGTTGTTGCGCACCGTCGCGACGACGTCATAGCCAAGTTCGGCCTGCGCGATCAGTCGTGGGATTTCTTCGGGCGGGTTTTGCAGGTCGGCATCGAGGGTGATGACGACATCGCCCTTGCACTGCTCGAAACCGGCCATGATCGCCGCATGCTGGCCGTAGTTGCGGTTGAGGATCACCGCCACCACCGGGCTGCCTTCACGGGATGCGGCATCTTCCAGGATCTGCGCGGAATCATCGCGGCTGCCGTCGTCGACCAGAACGATCTCATAGGGATGGGTCAGTTGCTGACACGCTGCTTCGGTGCGACGAAGCAACTCAGGCAGGCTTTCCTGTTCGTTGTAGACCGGAATGACGATCGAAACGAAGTTGATTGGGTAAGGTCTCAAAGGCTTCTGTCCATGCAGTTTTCAATGGCGCCGACGACGCGCTCGACATCATCGGTGGTCATGTCGGGGAACAACGGGATCGAACACAGCCGCGCCGAATTCCATTCGGTGTTGGGCAGGTACAGGTTGGGGAAACGTTGGCGATAGTAGGTGTGCAGGTGCGTTGCAATGAAGTGAATGCCGGTGCCGATATTCTGTTCCTGGAGGGCTTTCATGAACGCTTCGCGATCCAGCCCGCACAGCTCGGCGTCGATACGCAGGATGAACAGGTGCCAGGCGTGTTTTTGCGAATGTGCGGGGACGGCCAGGGGTTGCACCGGCAAGCCTTCCAGACGCTGCAGGTAGGTCTGCGCCAATTGAGTGCGCTTGGCGTTGATCTCGTCCAGGCGTTCCAGTTGCACCAGCGCGATGGCCGCGTTGATATCGGCCAGGTTGTACTTGAAGCCTGGCTCGATCACTTGGGCCTGGGGCTTGCGGCCATGGGTCAGGCGATCGTAGGCATCAACCCCGAGCCCGTGAAACTTGAGCATGCGTACCCGCGAGGCCAGGGCTTCGTCGTCGCTGACGAACATGGCGCCTTCGGCGCAGGTCATGTTCTTGATTGCGTGGAACGAGAAGATCGCCGTGCCTTTGGAGCCGACGTGACGACCTTTGTAGTAAGTGCCAGCTGCGTGGGCGGCGTCTTCGATCACGGCAATGCCGTGTTTGTCGGCCAGGGCGTAGAGCGGGTCGAGGTCGAATGCCGCACCGGCGTAGTGCACCGGGATGATGGCTTTGGTGCGCGGCGTGATCGCAGCCTCGATAGCGGTCACGTCGGTCATCAGCGTGTCGCGGTCGACGTCGACGAACACTGGCGTGGCGCCCAGCAGGGTGATCATGTTGGCGGTGGAAACCCAGGTCTGCGACGGTGTAATGACTTCATCGCCGGGACCGACACCCAATGCCAGCAGGGTGATATGCATCCCGCCGGTGGCCGAGGAAAGTGCCACGGCATGTCGACAACCGACGTAGTTGGCGAAGTGTTCTTCCAGTGCCTGGTTCTTCGGCCCGGTAGTGATCCATCCGGAACGCAATACTTGCTCTACGGCTGCGATTTCTTCGTCGCCGATACCGGGACGGGAGAAAGGGAGAAACGCCTTGCTCATGGGCACCTCAGAGGCTGTAAACGTAAATAGCCTTCGAGGCTAAGGGGATCCACAAATCAGCTTGAACGCTTAATAAGAACCTGCATCAAATCAAATAGTTACCGAGTAGCAGTAAAAATTGCATCGGTTGACTTTTATCGCCATGGGCGGCAGGTTGGACGTCCATTCGGGTTGCTTCGACTTTATAGAAGGTTATGCCCGATTTTGTGAAAGGAACATGAAAAAACGGTTGGGGAATCGTTTATCTGAAAGCTATTAAGCTGCTGTTCAGACTTCCGACATTTATGGTAGATCTTAGGAAAAGTCCTACAGCTGTAATGTCTTTTACTTCATCGTTATTTCACTTCTTAGTTGTTTCATTGAACTATTTTCATTCAAGGCCGTTTCGTTTGATTGACTTACCTGTAACTGATTCCCGCACCGCCATCACCAATCCGCTGACCCTGTATCTGGCGCGGCTGGCACCGTCCAGTCAACTGACCATGCGTTATGTGCTGCAGGACGCCGCCGACCGCCTGGGCTTCGAAGACCACGATATAGAGGAAATCCCCTGGCACAATCTGCAGCCAGAGGACGTCATTGCGTTGGTGGCCACCTTGCGTTCGGACGGCTATGCGCCGAACACGTCGTCGCTCTACGTCAACGCGGTGCGCGGGGTGATGAACGAAGCGTGGCGCATGAGCCTGATCTCTCAGGATCACTTGCTGAAGATGCGTTCGGTGAAGGGCATGGCCGGTACGCGGCTGCCCCAGGGGCGTAATCTCAGGCGCACACTGATCCAGGAGCTGATGGCGGTCTGCGCCGCCGATCCGCGGCCGCAAGGCCTGCGGGATGCCGCGATCATCGGGATTTTGTACGGTTCGGGAATGCGTAAATCCGAATCGGTGAACCTGGAGCTGAACCAGGTCGACTTCACCGAGCGCAGCCTGCGGGTGACGGCCAAGGGCAACAAACAGTTGATCAAGTACGCCCCGGCCTGGGCCTTCGCCAAGCTTGAAGCCTGGCTTGAGCTGCGCCGTTCGCTGCTCAAGGACGGCGAGCCGGACGACCCGTTCCTGTTCAACCGCATCCGCCGCGGCAGTCACATTACTCGTGAGCGCATCACCAAGCATGCGATCTACTACATCGCCCGGCAACGGGGTGCGCAGGTCGGGGTGAAAATCATGCCCCACGACTTCCGGCGTTCATTCATCACCCGGGTGATCGAAGAGCATGACTTGTCGATTGCACAGAAACTGGCGCACCACAGCAACATCCAGACCACGGCCAACTACGATGTGCGCGACGACAACGAGCGGCGCCGGGCGGTGGATCGATTCGATCTGTAAGCGATTAAATCTCGCTCAGTACATGGGCGTGGCCAATGGTCGAGACTTGAACCGCGCTGCCGGCCGGTGGCGCATACATGCCTGAACTGCGCACCAGCAATGATCGGCCCGATTGCTCGTTGCGGGTCAATGGCTGGAGCTCCACCGTCAGCGTGCAGGTGTTGCCGCTGAAATCCCGATCGGTGACCACGGCCCGGCACCCGCTGGCTTCAGGGTCGCTGGGGAGGATGCTGGCCAGTAGCAGTTGTTCGGGGCGCAGCATGATCTGCGCCGAGCTGTTGTTGCGGTGGTTGTTGACCGGGATCCGCCCCAGGTCGCAATGGGCCCAACCGGCCTCGATGCGTGCAGGCATCACCACGGCATCCCCCAGGAACAAAGCGGTCTGTTCGTCTTCGGGATAGCGGTAAAGATCCAGCGGATGCCCGGACTGTACCAGACGGCCATGACGCATCACCGCCAACTGATCGGCGAACGACAGGGCTTCACTCTGGTCATGGGTGACCAGGATGGTGGTGACACCCGCGTCCTCCAGCAGCCGCGCAACCATCTTGCGCATGGCGGCGCGCAATCCGGTATCGAGCGCCGAGAACGGCTCGTCCAGCAGCATCAGCCGTGGTTGTTGCGCCAACGCCCGGGCCAGGGCCACTCGCTGTTGCTGGCCACCGGACAACTCGTGAGGCCAGCGCTCGGCCATCTTCGCGTCCAGCGCCACGCTGTCCATCAGTTCGGCGACGCGCTGGTGTTTTTCAGTGCCCTTGGTCGCCAGGCCGAAGCCGATGTTCGCCGCCACGGTCATGTGCGGGAACAGCGCGCCGTCTTGTGGCACGTAGCCGATCAGGCGTTGATGGGCCGGCACTTCGTGGGTGCCGTCGACCAGAGTCTGGCCATTGAGCGAAAGACGCCCGGCGTCGGGGAATTCGAAGCCGGCAATCATCCGCAGTAACGTGGTTTTACCGGAGCCGGAAGGACCGACGATGACCGTGCGACTGCCGCTGGGCACCGACAGGCTGACGTTGTCCAGGGCGCAATGGGCGCCATAGGACTTGTAGAGGGCATTCAATTCAAGAGTGTTCATCGGCCAGCCGTTTTTTTCGATTGGTGATAAAGAAGTCCGGTCAACGGAAGCGACAGCACAACCATCAATACGGCGTAGGGCGCGGCGGCTGCGTAATCGATTTCGCTGGTCAAGGCCCAGAAACCTGTCGCCAGGGTTCGCGTGCCGTTAGGGGCCAGAAGCAGGGTGGCGGTCAATTCGTTGGTGATCGCCAGGAATACCAGTGCCGCGCCGGCGGCCGCCCCCGGGGCAGCCAGGCGCAAGGTGATCAGCCACAGTGCCCGGGCCGGTGAGCGGCCAAGGCTGCGGGCGATGTTTTCCAGTTCCACCGGGGCCTGGGCAATGCCTGCGCGCAGGCTCACCAGCGCACGGGGCAAGAACATCAACAGATACGCCAGCAGCACGGTGAAGGTGGTCTGGTAGATCGACCGGGCAAAATGGATCGTGACGGTCACCAGTGCCAGCGCGACGATAATGCCCGGCAAGGAGCTGGTGATGTAGTTGCAGCTTTCCAGCACCCGCTGCAGTCGGCCGGGGTAACGGATCGACAGCCAGGCAATCGGGATTGCCGCGCAGGTGGTCAGCGCCGCGCCCGCAATGCCAAGCAGCAGGGTTTGCTCCAGGGCGGGCAACAATTCGGCCATGTTCCAGACTTCCACGCCACCGGCAATTAGCCACTTGCCCAGGGTGATCAAGGGCACGCCCAGGGCCAGGGCGCAGGTCGCGATTTGCAGCGTCAGCGAGAGCAGGGTGGAGGCCGGTTTCAGGCGCACGACCCGTTGCTCCCGGGCGCTTCCGGAGCCGACGCGAGCGTAACGCGCGGAGCCCCGGGCGGCGGATTCGGCCGTCAACATCGCCAGGCAACACAGCGCCAGCACACTGGCCAGCATGTGTGCAGCCGCACCGTTGAAGGTTGATTTGAACTGATCGAAGATCGCGGTGGTGAAGGTGTCGAAGCGGATCATGGCGTACAGGCCATATTCGGCCAACAAGTGCAGGCCGACCAGCAAGGCACCGCCGCAGATCGCCAGGCGCAATTGCGGCAACACCACGCGGAAAAACACTTTCCAGGGTTTGAGCCCCATGGATTCGGCGACGTCTTCGATGGCCGGGTCGAGCCGGCGCAAGGTGGCCGCTACCGGCAAATACAGGAATGGGAAGTAGGCGATGACCGAGACCAGGACACCGGCAAACAAACCGTGAATCGGTGGCACCAGGCTGACCCAGGCGTAGCTGTGAACGAACGCCGGCACCGCCAGCGGCGCGGTGGCCAGCAACGACCACCAACGCCGCCCCGGCAGATTCGTGCGTTCCGTGAGCCAGGCCAGTGTCACCCCCAGCGCCACGCACAAAGGAATCGTCAGCAGCACCAGCAACACGGTGTTGACCAGCAGTTCACCGACCCGAGGGCGGAACACCAGGGCCACAACGGTTGACCAGCCTGTCTGCAGGGACACGCCAATCACGTAAGCGATCGGTAGCAGTGCCAGTAATGAAACCAGCACCGACAAACCGATCACCCATACACCGCCACGTCCCGCAAAGACTCCGCGGGATCGTCGACGCAAATGTGCGGGCGTCGCCTCAGCGACCCCCGCAGGCAGGGTTTCTGGCATCAATTTAGAGCAGTCCGGCCTGTGTCATCAGCTCCACGGCTTTTTTACTGTCGAGTTTCGAAGCATCGACAGTGGGCGCATCGAGTTGATTCAGAGGCACCAGTTTAGGGTTGGATGCAGCGTCTTTGCCCACGGCGTATTCAAACGATTTGCCGTTTTTCAGGACGGCCTGGCCATCCTTGCCGGTAATGTATTTGAGGAACGCCTGGGCTTGTTCCTGGTGTTTGCTGGAAGCGAGGACGCCGCCGCCGGAGATGCTAACAAAAGCGCCAGGGTCTTTGTGCTTGAAATAGTGCAGTGTAGTGTTCTTGCTGTTTTCGCCCGTCTTGGACTGATCCACCAGGCTGTAATAGTGGTAGATCACGCCGCTGTCGATCTGCCCGGCATTTACCGCCTTGAGTACCGAACTGTTGCCGCGGTAGTTGGCGTAGTTGGTTTTCATCCCCTTGAGCCAATCCAGCGTAGCGGCTTCACCCTTTTGTTGGAGGATGGCCGCGACGATGGCCTGGAAGTCAGCACCGCCTGGCGATGCCCCCCAGCGACCCTTCCAGCTCGGCGAAGCCAGGTCCATGATCGATTTCGGCAGGTCGGCTTCCGGCAGTTTGCTCGGGTTATAGACGAACACCGTGGAGCGCGCGGCGATCCCGACCCATTTGCCATGGGCCGGGCGGTAGGCAGAGTCAACCTGTTCCAGCGTGGCCTTGTCGACAGGCGCAAACAGCCCGGCGTTGTCGACCAGGACCATGGCCGGGGAGTTTTCGGTCAGGAACACGTCCGCCGGAGAAGCCGCGCCTTCCTGCACGATCTGGTTGCCCATCTCGGTGTCGTCGCCGTTGCGCAAGGTGACGGGAATACCGGTCTCCTGGGTAAAGCCCTCGACCCAGGCCTTGGTCAGGCCTTCGTGTTGCGCGTTGTACACCACGATGCCGACGGAGTCAGCGGCATAGACCTGGCCGGCGCTCAGCAAAGCGGTGGCCAACAGGGCTTTTTTCAAGAACGAAGGGATTTTTGGAATCATTCTGCGGGCTGCTCCTGGTGCATTTTTTTGAAAGTCATGCGCATTGAACCGCCTGTAAACCAATGCGAATCATTTGCATGTTTTTGAAGTGCGGGAAATGTAGAGGTCCAAATGAGAAAATAACGTCAAAAAAACCGTTAATACATGTAATTTTCATTCAGATTAGCAGCACTGTGCCCACTGCGGTTCGACTCGTCCATAAAAGGATGATCGTCGATCAGGATATGACGCAGTTTCGGATGCCTGCCGGCCCTTTTTGGCGTCTTCTCCGTCAGGGCTGGATGGGCGGGAAGATCAGGACCTGCAGATTGCCGCGCCGATAGCGCTTGCCGTCGGTGGGCAGCGCCTCGACTTCCTGAACCTCGGCGACGCTGTTGACCCTCATCACCACCCCGACCGAGCCCTTCTTGCGCGCCTCGGTCATCCATTGCCCGACGTCTTGCAGGGTCACCTTGCGCGAGGCCGCCGCCGGATCAGAGAGGCCGTATTTCATTTCACCGACCACGTTGTACAGCGCAACGTCAGGTCGCCTGGTCAGCCACGACAGGGCCGAAGCCGCCCCCAGGTCGTTGCTCAGCAGCGTGGTGGTCTGGTTCAGGCTGTCCAGGTGTTCGGAGATAAACCGGTCGGGCATCTTGCTGTCGACGATCCGGCCCGGCATGGCGGCGGGCAGCAGCGCTACCAGCAGCCATATGCCGAGGGCCGGCATCGCCCATAACGTCAATGGCCGCAGGATCTGCAGGGCGTTGGCGATGATCCAGCCCAGCAGCACGATGAACGCCAGGGACAGGCTGAACATCTCGGTATTCTCGAAAATCTCTTTGCTCAATTGCAGGTAAAGCAAAGCAGCCATCGCCGTCGTGGCAATGATCACGTTGAGCCAACCGTTGAAACGAATGGTCCGTGATTTGGATCGTTCCAAAAGGCCGGTCAGCGCGTGCCCCATCAGCAGCGCCAGCGGCAACAGGCAAGGCATGATGTAGGTCGGCAGCTTGCCGCTGCTCATGCTGAAAATCGCCAATGGCAGCAATAACCAGAGCAGGAGAAAACCGCCGGCAGGCTGACGTTTGTTGTTCCAGGCCTGGATGAATGTCGTCGGCAACAACACGGCCCAGGGCAGGACGGAAACCACCAGCATCGGCAGGTAGAACCACCACGGACGGGCGTGTTGCGCATTGTCGGCGGCAAAGCGGCGTACGTGCTCGTTCCGGAAGAAGAAATTCCAGAAATCCGGTTCCTGATGATGGATGGCCAGCGCCCAGGGCAGGCAGACGGCCGCGGCGACCACGACAGTCAGTGGCCCGTATCGCAACAACTCGCCAACGCGGCGCTGCCAGACCATGTAGGGCAGGGCGATCACCGCCGGCAGCAGCCAGGCCAGAAGGCCCTTGGTCATGAAGCCCATGCCGCAGGCAATGCCCAGCACTGCCCAGGCGCCCAGTCGGGCACGGGTGGTGCGGCTGTCAATGGCGAACCACAGGCAGATCAGGCTCAGGTTGACCCACAGGGTGAACTGCGGGTCGAGGTTGGCGTACCCGGCCTGACCGGCAATCAGCCCGAAGCTCATGTACAACAGTGCGCAGGCGAAGCTTTTGCGCGGATCGTTCCACAACCGGCGGGCAATCAGGCAGGTCAGCCACACACTCACCCCGGTAGACAGTGCAGACGCGATACGCACCCCGAGCAGATTGTCGCCAAACACCGCCTGACCGATGGCGATCATCCAGTACCCGGCAATGGGTTTTTCGAAATAGCGCAGGCCCATGAAGTGCGGCGAAATCCAGTTTCCGCCGTGCAGCATTTCCTGGCTGATCTGGGCATAACGGGTTTCATCGGGAATCCACAGGCCGTGGCTCATCAGCGGCAGCAAGTAGAACGCCATGAACGCCAGGAGCAAGGCCAATAGCATCCAGCGCTCGCTGGCAGGCGCCGTCGGGGCGTGCAGGGGGGAAGAATGGCCGGCAAATTTTGGCAATGGCTGAATTGTCGTCACGGTTCGACCTTGGCACTCGGATGGCTGATTAAAGAGTGATGGGTAACTTGCAGAGAGAAAATCGGAATGATATTGAATGGCAAGAAGTTAATTCATGCTTTTCGTTGTTTGTTCAGCTGTTATTCAGTTAGCTTTGAAATGACTTATTGCCAAAGTTTTCGATCCCTTATGGCTCAAGTTTTACTCTTGTAGCAGAGTGTTCCAGTCTTCGGTATTTACATGGCCTGGCACTTACAACTGCCCGTGGCCATCGACGCGAACAAACAGCGCGCTGTCGTACTGCGCGTCCGTGATCGGACCCGGGTTTGCGGGCTCTCTTGGGCCAGAGTGGTCGGGGATCCTGGTCGCAGGACAAAACCGGTGACCGGCACGGCGACGGTTCTATTTAAACAAAACACGAAACAGTACAAAAATTCCACGGAGACTAAGTTCGGCAAATTAACTGCAGCGAAAGTTACATCTCTGCAAGTGTCGGCACAGTGAAAGGAATGTGAAAAAATTGCAGGGGAGGGGGCCAGCGAGTCATTAGTCGGTTACTGGGGATTGTTATCTTTTTCTGTTGCGCAGAATTACAGCGGAACACAGAAGGGACGGATTAACGGCGAACTTGTCGCCGTTAATCCGGAGGCGAAGGCGTTCAGGGCGCGGGGCAACTCACCTGTGGTCTGACTGCCGCCTGGCTGATCAGCGCGGCCAGGCGTTTGACGTTGTTTTGCTGGGCAAGCACCAGGTCATCGATGGTCGCGCCCGAGGGCGTTTGCAAGGTGCTGCGGCAGATCACCCGGGCCGTGTCGCCGGTGCTGGCACTGCGAAGGCGCCATTCCACGTCCATCAAGGCGTACTGGCCGGGGACCGAGTCAAAACGCTGCACATCGATCCGCACCGAATGTCGGCCTTGTACAGGACTGTTGCTCAGTTGATCGACCAGCGCACTGCGCAATTCGTCCACGAGAGTCGAGCCCCACCATTGGGTTTCCAGGATCGCCAGGCCACTGTTGCCCTCGCGAATGACGATCTGCGCTCGATCGACCTGGGGCGGCACGCTGATCGTCTCGATCTGGATCACCCCGACAGTGGTCCTTGAGTGATCGCCCTGCTGCGCCGGGGTCAGGGTGTGGAATTGAATCGGGTCACTGCGGCAGGCGGCTAGCAGCAACATCGCGGTGACCAATGTGAACTTCAGCGGTAAAGCCATGGGTGTTGCTCCTGTGTTCAATTGCGCGGTGGCCCTTGCAGATCCATGGGGGCGGCATTGTTCGGACGGCCGCGAATCAGCGATTCCGGATGCCGTCCCAGGTAATCCGAGAGATCACGCAAGGATCTCGACGTGCGTCCCAGTTCATCCAGGGTCTGCCCCAGTTTTTCCCGTTGTGGCGAATCATCTGCCAGGGTCGAACTGGCCGATTGCAGGGTCGAATTGGCGGTTTCCAGGGTCTTGCTGACATCCGACAGGGTGGTTTGCACGCCAGGCAGGATCTTGCCGTTGAATTGCATCATGCCTTTGCGCAGTTCGACGAGGTTGCCATCGAGATTGCCGGCGATACGCTCGATCGGCAGTTTGTTGATCTTGTCGACCATGGATTCGAGTTTTTCCTGCAATTGCTCGAGGCTTCCGGGAATGGTCGGAATCATGACCGGGCGCGCGTTTGCATCGAAGGCGACTTTGTCGGCCTTGGGGTAGAAGTCCAGGGCAATGTACAACTGGCCGGTCAGGAAGTTGCCGGTGCGGGCCTGGGCACGCAGGCCGTTCTCGATGAAGGTGCCGATCAGCCGCACGCCAGCGGCTTCGTCATTGGGATCATGCTTGAGCACCTTGAGCATTTTGATGTGGGCCTGGCCCAGGCGTTGCGGGTAAATCACAATGCCGACGTTGACCGGAAATGAGCGAGTTTTCTCGTCATAATCCAGATTGACCGCCACCACCTTGCCGATGTCCACGCCGAGGAACTCCACCGGGGCATCGACTTTGAGGCCGCGCATTGCCTGGTCGAAACGCATGGCCAGGTACTGCGGCTTGCCGTTTGGCGGGGCGAGGGCGGTTTGCTGGTCTTCGAACAGTTCGTAGGCGTACTCGGCAGCCGCAGGTTTATCGTCAGGGCTGTAGTCGGGCGCGCGGAAGGCAATGCCGCCCACCAGCAAGGAAGACAACGATTCGGTCTTGACCGCAAAACCGTTGGCGCCGACGTTCACATCAATGCCGCTGGCGTTCCAGAAGCGGGTGTTTTCGGTGACGTATTTGTCATTGGGTGCATGGACGAACAGTTCAATGTTCACGCCCTTGCCATCAGCGTCCAGTGCGTAGGCCACCACCTGGCCCACCGGGATCTTGCGGTAGTAGACCGGAGAGCCGATATCCAGCGAACCCAGGTCCTGGGTGAACAGGGTGAAACGCTTGCCCGGCTCGCCATAGGTGATCGGCGGCGGGTTTTCCAACCCCTTGAAGTTTTTTGCCCGGCCGTTGGCCTGGCCGATATCGGCACCGATGTAGTCGCCCGACAGCAGCGTATCGATACCGGACACACCGCCCGCGCCAATGCGCGGCCGCACGACCCAGAACTGCGAATCTTCGCGGGTAAAGCTTTCGGCCTGCTTTTCCAGCTTGATGGTGGCGTTGACGCTCTTCTGGTCATTGGCCAGTTCCACATCGGAGACATGACCAATCACGACATTGCGGTATTTGACCTCGGTCTTGTTCGCGGTCAGGCCGTCCCCGGTCTTGAACGTGACAACGATGGTCGGGCCTTGTTGCAAAATGCTGTGAACCACCAGCGAAATACCCACCAGCACCGCGACGATCGGGACGATCCAGACCAGCGAAACGCTGAAGCGGCGGGTCTTGATCGGTGCCTGCCCGGGGGCTTGCGGCCCGTCAGTGGCTTGTGACTTCATCCGTGACCTCCTCATTGTGTGGGTTTTTCCGTTCTTTATCCCAAATCAAGCGTGGATCGAAACTCATTGCCGACAGCATGGTAAACACCACAACCAGACCAAAAAACAGAATGCCCGGGCGCGGCTCGATATCGGCCAGGGCCTGGAACTTGACCAGCGAAGCCACCAGGGCGACCACGATCACATCGAGCATCGACCAATAGCCGATGACCTCGACGAAACGGTACAACGTCGACCGCTCCTTGCGAGCCCACTCGCTGTCGCGTTGCACGGTGACCAGCAGCAGTGTGATGGCAACGAACTTGATGCCCGGCACCGCGATACTGGCAATGAAAATGATCAGGGCGATGTCCCAGGCCCCAGCCTCCCAGAACTCCAACACACCGCTCATGATCGTGCTGTCGGCGCCATTGCCGACCATTTGGGTGTTCATCACCGGCAACAGGTTGGCCGGGATATAGAACACCAGAGCCGCGATCATGTAGGCCCAGGTGCGGGTCAGCGAATTGGTTTTGCGCCGGTGCAGCGGTGCACCGCAGCGCTCGCATTCGTGGGGCTCGAAGGTCATGTCGCAGGCGAGCCCGCAGGTGTGACACAGGCACAGGTTGAGCTCGTCGGCGTAAGGAGGCGTGCTCATACAAGGTCCCATAGTTCGCGGATATCGCGCCCGGCGATGCGGATCATCATCAGGCTCAGCGCAGCCAGGGCGAACAACCCGATGCCGGGCAGCACATCGAGCAGTCCGGCGAGCTTGATCACCGCGACCATGGCACCCAGCAGACAGACTTCGAGCATGCTCCAGGGCCTCAGGGTTTCCAGCCAGCGCATGCATAACCTGAATCCGGGCGAGCGTTGACGGGCGAGGGCGAAGCCGAGCACCCAGATCAGCAGCAACAGCTGGAAAATCGGCGCGATGATCATGGCGATTGCCGCCACCATGGCGATGAAGGTGATAGGCCCCTGGCTCAGCGCCAGCACCGAGTCCCAGAGCGTCGCACTGTTCTTCACGCCTTTGAGGTTGATGCTCATCACCGGATAGAAATTGGCGAATATCCACAGCATCAACGCCGTGAAGGTCAACGCAAGACGCTGTTCCACCGTGAGGCCGTTATAGCGCTGAAGTACGCCGCCGCAGCGCGTACACAGGGTTTTTTGGTGTTTGGCGAGCGTGACTTTCTGGAAAACGCTGTCGCAGTGCTCGCAGATGATCAACTGATCAGTAGTTGCCATTGGTCAAGCTCAATAAGAGGCAGGAAGTTCAGAGCACCCCCTCAATATAGAGGTGACTTGCGATTGAGCAAATGGAAAGTCGCGAGCTTAACATTATCCGCCGCCCGGGGATGACTCGACCCAGGGTATTTCATGGGGGAAACAAGCGACGGACGATTTTTAATTCTTCTGACGGCCATGCGCGTTTTGATAATAACCGTACTAGGCTGATTCGGGTGCCTTGAGTAGCAACAGGCTTTTCATTTTTTCGGCAGTTGAACGCTTGGAACTAATCAGAGGGCATGGTTTGGGGGTAACTCATCAGGGTCCGGTCTCGTATTACTTGAAAAAAGTCGCCGGCCACAAGGATCCGTCCCGATAAAGGAAGGTCGCCATGAAAAGACTCTCGCATCGCTCAAGGTTCTACATTGCAGGTTCATTACTGATAGCGCTCAACGGTATGGCCCAGGCAGCACAAACAGAAAAGCCCAATATCCTGTTCATCGTGTCCGACGATACCGGCTACGGTGATCTTGGGCCATACGGTGGCGGGGTCGGTCGAGGCATGCCGACACCCAGCATCGACGAACTGGCCGCTGAGGGTACAACCTTTTATTCCTTCTACGCGCAACCGAGTTGTACGCCTGGGCGAGCCGCCATGCAGACCGGGCGCATCCCCAATCGCAGCGGCATGACCACCGTGGCCTTTCAGGGTCAGGGCGGTGGTTTGCCCGCCGCTGAATGGACCCTGGCCTCGGTGCTCAAGACCGGCGGTTACGAAACCTATTTCACCGGCAAGTGGCACCTGGGTGAAGCCGACTATGCGATGCCCAATGCCCAGGGCTATGACGTGATGAAGTACGTCGGCCTCTATCACCTCAATGCCTACACCTACGCCGACCCGACCTGGTTCCCCGACATGGACCCGGAAACCCGGGCGATGTTTGCCCAGGTGACCAAGGGCGCACTCTCGGGCAAGGCCGGAGAGAAGCCCGTCGAAGAGTTCAAGATCAACGGCCAGTATGTTGATACGCCGGTCATCGATGGCAAACCCGGTGTCGTCGGGATTCCCTACTTTGACGGCTATGTGGAAAAGGCCGCACTGGAATTCCTCGACACCGCCGCCAAATCCGACAAGCCGTTCTTCATCAACGTCAACTTCATGAAAGTGCACCAGCCGAACCTGCCGGCACCGGAGTTCGTTCACAAGTCGATCTCCAAGTCCAAATACGCCGACTCGGTGGTCGAACTGGATACGCGCATCGGCCATATCATGGACAAGCTCAAGGCGCTGGGCCTGGATAAGAACACGCTGGTGGTCTACACCACCGACAACGGCGCCTGGCAGGACGTTTACCCGGATGCCGGCTACACGCCGTTCCGTGGCACCAAGGGCACCGTGCGCGAGGGCGGCAACCGGGTGCCGGCGATCATGACCTGGCCTGGAAAAATCAAACCGAACGCCAAGAACCACGACATTCTCGGCGGGCTCGATCTGATGGCGACCTTCGCCTCGGTGGCCGGCATCAAGTTGCCGGAGAAGGATCGCGAAGGTCAGCCGATCTTTTTCGACAGCTATGACATGACCCCGGTGATTACCGGCACTGGCCCCAACCCACGCAAAGAGTGGTTCTACTTTACCGAAAACGAGTTATCGCCAGGGGCGGCCCGTGTGGGCAACTACAAAGCCGTGTTCAACCTGCGCGGCGACGATGGTGCCCAGACCGGTGGCTTGGCCGTGGACACCAACCTGGGCTGGAAAGGTGCCACCAAGTACGTGGCGACAGTGCCTCAGGTCTTCGATTTGTACCAAGACCCACAGGAGCGCTATGACATCTTCATGAGTAACGTCACCGAGCGTACCTGGACCATGGTGCCGATCAGTCAGGCGATCAACAAGCTGATGCAGACCTACATCAAGTATCCGCCACGCAAGATGCAAAGCATGACCTATGACGGGCCGATCGAACTGTCCAAGTATCAGAAGTTCCAGTCGGTTCGGGAGGATTTGAAGAAGGAAGGCATTAGCATTCCGATACCTCAATAGGCGTCTCGCAGCGGCCACTTGAGGTCGCTGCAGCCCCCGCCTGACCTGCCGGGACGCCTGAAGCGAGGGACAACTCGCCTCAGGCGCCCGGTGGTCAACCCAGCACTTCCCGCATCCGATACCAGAACATGCCAAGGGCCAGCAAGGGTGAACGCAGAGCGCGTCCGCCGGGGAAGGTCATGTGCGGCACGGCGCTGAACACGTCGAAGCCTTTGCTATGGCCGACATGGATCGCTTCGCCCAACAACTTCGCGCACCAGTGGGTCACGTTCAGTCCATGGCCGGAGTAACCCTGGGCGTAGAACACGTTCGGGTGCTGGCTCAGGCGCCCGACCTGGGGGAAGCGGTTGGCCGAGATGCCGATCTTGCCACCCCACTGATAGTCGATGCGCACATCGGCCAGTTGCGGGAATACCTTGAGCATCTGCGGGCGCATGTAGGCGCTGATGTCCGAAGGATCGCGCCCGGAGTAATGGCAGGCACCGCCGAACAGCAAACGCCGGTCAGCCGAGAGCCGGTAGTAATCCAGGCCGACTTTCTGGTCGCACAGCGCGACGTTGTGCGGGATCAGTTTTGCCGCGGCATCTTGCGACAACGGCTCGGTGGCGATGATGTAGCTGCCCGCCGGGAGCACCTTGCCGCTGAGTTTCGGTTCCAGTTCTTCGAGGTGCGCGTTGCAGGCCAGCACCAAGGTGTCTGCGCGCACCGTGCCACCGGCGCAACGGACCTGCACCGTGCTGCCATGGATCAACTCCAGCACCGGGCTCTGCTCGAAAATATGCACCCCAAGGGACTCGGCAACTTGCGCTTCGCCAAGGACCAGGTTCAGCGGATGCAAATGCCCCGAGCCCATGTCCACCAGGCCACCGGCATACACACCGGAATTCACCACCTGTTCACGAATTTGCTCCGGTGCCACCAATCGGGTTTCAAAGGCGTAGCCGGATTCAATCAGTTCCGTCTGCTCGGCCTTGAGCGCCTTGAACTGGGCCGGGGTATTGGCCAGCTCGCAAAAGCCCCAGCTCAGATCGCAATCGATACCGTGCTCGCGGACGCGATTGGCCACGACTTGCACCGACTCGGTCCCGGCATGCTCCAGGTATTGCACGCCATCGGCGCCGATGTGCCTGGCGAAACCACTGACGTCATGGCCGATGCCTCGAATCAACTGGCCACCGTTGCGCCCGCTGGCGCCCCAGCCAATTCGCCGGGCTTCCAGCAAGATCACCGAGAGCCCGCGCTGGGCCAGTTCGATGGCGGTGTTGATGCCGGTGAAACCCGCGCCGACCACGCAGACGTCGGCCGTAAGGTCCGAGGCCAGCGCGGGACGCTGCCTCATGCCCTTGGCGGATGCCGCGTACCAGGAGTGGGTGTGTTCCTTGGTGTACTGATTCATTTGTTGGACTTCACTTTGCTCCACGAGCGGGTCATCAGGCGCATGATCGACTGCGGCGGCGTGGTGGAGATGTAGAGTTTGTCGAGGACTTCCTGGGGCGGATAAACCTCGGGGTTGCTGACCAGCTCAGGGTCCATGTACTGCTTGGCGGCCGGGTTCGGGTTGGCGTAGCCGACCGACTCACTGACCTTGGCAATCACTTGCGGGTCCAACAGGTAGTTGATGAAGGCGTGGGCTTGCTTCGGATTGCCGGCGTCGGCGGGGATGGCCAACAAGTCGAACCACAGATTGGCGCCTTCCTTGGGAATGGCGTAGGCGATGTTCACGCCGTTCTTGGCTTCCTTGGCGCGGTTGGCGGCCTGGAACACGTCGCCCGAGTAACCGAACGCCACGCAGATGTCGCCGTTGGCCAGGTCCGAGACGTACTTGGAGGAGTGGAAGTAGGTGATGTAGGGACGGATCTGCAGCAGCCTGGCTTCGGCCTTTTTGAAGTCCTCGGGGTTTTCGCTGCGCGGGTCCATGCCCATGTAGTTGAGCATCGCCGGGAACACTTCGTCCGCCGAGTCCATCATCGACACGCCGCAGGCACTGAGCTTCTTGATGTTTTCCGGTTCGAACAGCACGGCCCAGGAATCGATCTTGTCGATGCCCAGCACCGCCTTGACCTTGTCGACGTTATAGCCGATGCCGTTGGTGCCCCACAGGTACGGCACAGAGTGTGCGTTGCCCGGATCGTTTTTCTCAAGCAAAGCCAGCAGTTTCGGGTCGAGGTTCTTGAAGTTCGGCAGTTGCTCGCGATCGAGCTTGAGGAACGCGCCGGCCTTCACCTGGCGGGCGAGGAAGTGGTTGGACGGCACCACCACGTCATACCCGGTACGACCGGCGAGCAGTTTGCCTTCCAGGGTTTCGTTGGAATCGAATACGTCGTAGATCACCTTGATCCCGGTCTTGGCCTGGAAGTCGGCGAGGGTGGTTTCGCCGATGTAGTCGGTCCAGTTGTAGACGCTGACCTGGGGCTGGGCCTGGGCAACGGCACTGAACAGAATCGCCAGCGCGGCCGGGACCACGGATTTCAAAAGACGCATATCGATACCTCTTGGAATTATTGGATTGTTCAGGTGATTCTTTGGTGTTCTGTCGGCCGTCATCGCGAGCAGGCTCGCTCCCACATTTGGAATGCGTTCCCCTGTGGGAGCGAGCCTGCTCGCGAAGGTCTTAAGGACAGCGCAAATCTCAGACGCTGAGCATCAGGAACTCACGCTCCCAGGAGCTGATCACCCGTTTGAAGTTCTCGTGCTCGGCGCGTTTGACCGCGACATAGCCGCGCACGAACTTGCTGCCCAGGTAGCGGCTGACGGTGTCGCATTCTTCCATCTGGGTCAGGGCGTCTTCGATGGTAATCGGCAGGCGCAGGTTGCGACGCTCATAGGCGCGGCCCTCTACCGCGGCGCTCGGCTCGATGCGCTCGACCATGCCCAGGTAACCACACAGCAGGCTGGCGGCGATGGCCAGGTACGGGTTGGCGTCGGCACCCGGCAAGCGGTTTTCCACGCGCATTGCATCGGGGCTGGAAGTCGGCACGCGCAGGCCGACGGTGCGGTTCTCTTCGCCCCATTCGACGTTCACCGGTGCCGAGGTGTCCGGCAGGAAGCGGCGGAACGAGTTGACGTTAGGCGCGAACATCGGCAGCACTTTCGGGATGTACTTCTGCAAACCACCGATGTGATGCAGGAACAGCTCGCTCATGTTGCCATCGGCATCGGCAAAGATCGGCTGGCCCGTGGCAATGTCCACCACGCTCTGGTGAAGGTGCATGGCGCTGCCCGGCTCGTCGCCGACCGGCTTGGCCATGAAGGTTGCCGCCACGTTGTGCTTGAGCGCCGCTTCACGCATGGTGCGCTTGAACACGGTGATCTGGTCGGCCAGGTCCAGGGCGTTGCCGTGACGGAAGTTGATTTCCATCTGCGCCGGGCCGTCCTCGTGGATCAGCGTGTCGAGGTCCAGACCTTGCAGTTCGCACCAGTCATAGACGTCTTCGAACAGCGGGTCGAATTCGTTCGCCGCGTCGATGGAGAACGACTGGCGACCGCTTTCGGCGCGGCCAGAACGGCCCATCGGCGCCTTGAGCGGCAAGTCCGGGTCTTCGCAGCGCTGGGTCAGGTAGAATTCCATTTCCGGCGCGACAATCGGCCGCCAGCCCTTGTCGGTATACAACTGCAGGACTTTCTTCAGCACGTTGCGCGGCGACAGTTCGATCGGGTTGCCGAACTTGTCGAAGGTGTCATGGATCACGATGGCGGTCGGCTCGATGGCCCATGGCACCACGTAGACGGCGTCGGCGTCGGGCTTGCAGACCATGTCGATATCGGCCGGGTCGAGCAGGTCGTAGTAGATGTCGTCGTCGACAAAGTCCCCGGTTACCGTTTGCAACAACACACTTTCCGGCAGGCGCATGCCTCGCTCATGCAGGAACTTGTTGGTGGGTGCGATTTTGCCGCGTGCAATGCCGGTCAGATCGCTGACGACGCACTCGACTTCGGTAATCTTGTGATCTTTCAGCCAAGTGAGCAGCTGATCGAAAGGGACATTCATAAAGACCTCGTTATTGGTTTTATTAACGCCAGGAGAGACCGGTTTCATCCGCCGGACACTTCCCCTGTAGCGCGTTGACGACTATCTTGTGCGAGCCTTGCGGTTCCATCTATCCACTTTAAGCAGCACAAAGCGCACCAAAAGAGTGCGCAAGGTCGCCCCATGACAGGTTCCACTTCCCTTCAGGTCCAAGCGTTCAACACCGCCGATGTCGCCGAGCAAATCCGCGCCACGCCGGGTTGGGTGCAGCAATACCAGCAGATGTCGCCTGGGCACTTCGCAGGCCTGGTGCGTTATCTGGATCTGCAGGGCGTGGAAATTTACGAAGAGTCGATGAACACCCGGGTCGAGCAGAATTTCAGCGCGCCCCAGGGCTCGTTGTCGTTCTGTTTCGATCGCGGCGACAACGCGCTGTACGTGTTGAATGGCGAAAGCCGCAACATCTGGATCACCCCGGAGAACTACCAGGAAATCGCCGTGGTGTTCGGGCCGGAGTTTGTAAAGCGCCACAGCCTCGACATCGCCAGGCTCGAAGGGCTGTTCATGGCACCGCTCAACTCCCGGCAGAACGCGCTGTTTTGCCGTTGGCTCAGCGGGACCTTGACGCGGCTGTCGCAGACCTTCGATCCACCAAGTCGCGAAGCGCTGACCCAGCAACTGCTGGAAGATTGCCTGTTCATCCTCGACAACGCTTGTGTCGGCCTCGACCAGGGCGCGTTGCAGCGCCGTGCCGGGGAGCGGTCGATCATGAAGCGGGTAGGGGAATGGGCGGCGGACACCCCGGAAGAACACCTCAACCTGCTGGAGTTGTCCCAGGTCGCGGGGGTTTCACTGCGCCAGTTGCAGCATGCGTTCAAAACCTACACCGGCATGTCGCCGACCCAATGGTTGCGCCTGCGCCGCCTCAACAGCGCCCGCCGCGAATTGCTCAGCCGCACGCCGATGCAAACCACCGTGGCCGAAGTGGCGATGCATTGGTCGTTCTGGCATCTGGGGCGGTTTTCCAGCAGCTACCGCGCGTTGTTCAACGAGCTGCCGAGCGACACCCTCAAGCGTGCGAGTACCACTCAGGCAAACAGTCGCAGCCGACGTTAGAACGTCGGCGGCGTAATCACCCAGATCACCACTGCATCGACATCGCCGGGGTTGCCGTAGCGGTGCGGTTCCTGGCTGGAAAAGCTGAAGCTGTCGCCTTCATTGAGCTGGAAATGGCGCTCGCCGACCCACAACTCGAAACGCCCCGAGAGCAAGTAACCGGCTTCTTCACCGTCGTGGCTGTAGCTTTGCTGGCTGTAGGTGCCGGGCGGGAAACGCGAGTGGAGCATTTCCAGTTGACGGTTGGCCTGCGGTGTCAGCAACTGGTCGACGATGCCGTCTTCGTAGTGCACGTTCAGGCGGCTGTTCTTGCGCACCACGACGCCGTCATCCTCTGGCGCGGTGACTGCTTCACTGGCGAAGAACCACTGGATGGTAACGCCGAGGCTGCGGGCAATGTTGAACAGCGCCGGAATCGACGGGTAGGCGAGGTTGCGTTCCAGCTGGCTGATGTAGCCGGCGGTGAGTTCGCTCTGTTGCGCCAGTTCCGCCAGGGTCATGCCCCGGCGCTTGCGCAGGCCGCGAATGCGCGTGCCGAGAAAATGCGGTTCGGCGCTGCCTGATACGGGCTGGGTCTTGCTGTTGTTGCTCATGGAAAATTCCGAACCGGGAAGGGGCCACATCCCCCTGTAGGAGCGAGCCTGCTCGCGATGGTCGTTAACGATAACGCTGGAAGCCTGACACCCAGCGGTGTTCTCGGGTTCATCGCGAGCAGGCTCACTCCTACAGGGGCGGTGTTAGCCGTTAAAGCCCCGGAGTATAAACAGCCTTAAAGCTCCCACGCGACTTTCAGGCCTTCATAAATCGCTTCTTCGGCGGTACGCGGTGCCAGGCAGTCGCCGATTCGGCGAAACTCCACCAGCCCTTGCAACTCAGCGCCCAGGGTATCCACCGGTTGATGCCCCTGGCACAGCACCAGCGTATCGATGTTTTCCATCAACATCGGTTCGCCACTGGCGGTGTGTTGCAGGTACACCGTGTTGTCATCGCAGCCATACAGCCTCGCGTAAGGGGTGATCGGCACACCCAGCTTATGCAGCTCGCCGGCCAGTTGATCGCGCACGTACAGCGGCAGGTTTTCCCCGCAATGGGTGCCGTTGACCGCCAGTTGCACCTGGTGCCCGGCGCGCACCAGCCGTTCGGCGATACCGGGGCCGATCCAGTCGCAACGCCAGTCGACCACCACCACTGAGCGGCCGATCCGTACTTCATCGCGCAGCACTTGCCAGGCGTCCACCACCTGCAATTCACCGCCGCGCTCGAAGGGCGGCCAGTAGGGCTCGGCTCCGGTAGCGACGATCACCACGTGCGGTTTTTCCTGCTCCACCAGTGCCCGGTCGACTCGGGTATTGCGCACCACGCGCACGCCGGCCAGTTCCATTTCTCGCTGCAGGTTGGTACTCGCTCCGCCGAACTCGCTGCGCCGTGGCAGCAGTTGCGCGAGCAATACCTGACCGCCCAGTTGCGAATTGGCTTCGTACAGCGTCACCTCATGGCCGCGCTGGGCCGCGACGGTGGCGGCTTTCATCCCGGCCGGTCCACCGCCGGCGATCATGATGCGTTTGCGCTGTGGCGCTTGTCGGCGTTCGCCGAAGACCAGTTCGCGCCCGGTTTCCGGGTGCTGGATGCAGGAAATCGGCAAGCCCTTGTGGAAGTGGCCGATGCAGGCCTGATTGCAGGCAATGCAAGCCCGCACGTCTTCGACGCGGCCGGTGTCGGTCTTGTTGGGCATTTGCGGATCGCAGATCAGCGCCCGGGTCATGCCGCACACATCGGCCTGGCCGCGAGCCAGAATCAGCTCGGCTTCCTGGGGCTGGTTGATGCGCCCGGTGACGAACAGCGGAATGTCCAGACTGGCCTTGAAGGTTCCGGCTTCCCTGGCCAGGTACGCCGCTTCGATCGCCATGGGCGGCACGATATGCACCGCGCCACCAAGGGAAGCCGAGGTGCCGGCGACGATATGCACGTAATCAAGCTGCGCTTGCAGTGACTGCACGGCGGCCAGGGATTCGTCCTCGGTCAGGCCCTCAGGGTCGCGCTCGTCGGCGGAGATGCGCAGGCCGACGATGAACTGCTCGTCGGTCGCCTCGCGCACAGCGGCTATGACCTCGCGCAGAAAACGCAAACGCTGCTCCAGTTCGCCGTTGTAGCCATCGGTACGCCGGTTGACCCGCGGATTGATGAATTGCGCCGGCAGGTAACCGTGGCTGGCCACGACCTCGACGCCATCGATGCCTGCCTGGTGCAGGCGCCGGGCGGCAGCGGCATAACCGGCGACGATCTCGTCGATCATCGCCTGGTCCAGCGCGCGGGGCATCACCCGGAACCGTTCGTTGGGCACCGACGATGCAGAGTAGGCCACCGCCAGCAGGCCATCGCTGGACTCCATGATCTCCCGCCCCGGATGGAACACCTGGGACAACACCACAGTGCCGTGGGCATGGCAGGTTCGCGCCAGTTTGCGGTAGCCCTCGATGCATGCATCGTCGGTGGCCATCAGCACGTGGGAGGTGTAGCGCGCACTGTCATGCACGCCAGCCACCTGCAGCACGATCAGCCCCGCACCGCCTTCGGCACGCGCCCGGTGATAGGCGATCAATTGTTCATTGACCAGGTTGTCGGTGGGCATCGAGGTGTCGTGTCCGCTGGACATGATGCGGTTCTTCAGGCGCTTGCCACGGATCTCCAGGGGTTCGAACAGGTGCGCGAAGGCGGGTGTCGGCATGGTGCGATTACTCCAGGCAGGCTGCTCTTTGTAGGAGCGAGCCTGCTCGCGATGGTCGTCAACGATAACGCTGGGTATCTGATACCCCGCGGCGTTCTCAGGTCCCTCGCGAGCAGGCTCGCTCCTACAGAGGCATCAGGTTTCGGTTGTTATTATTGGTCTATAGAAGTTTACCTTAAGTAAAAAATCAACTTGTTTTTTTACTGTGGCGTGGAGTAGTTTCATCTCGAGCCCGCTCCCGGGCCGAACCTCACAACAATAAAAAAGGGCTGCGCGGGCCTTGGGTCCCGTGGCACCTGCAAGAGGAACCATTGATGAAATCGCACATGCTCAAGCACGGTTTTTATCCCTTGGTGTTGTCCGTGGCCATGGGCCTGGGCAGTGCTCAGGCAGCATCGGACATGGTAGTGGTCGGTTACGGCGGAGCCGGACAAAAAGCCCAGGACGTGGCGTTCTTTCAACCCTTCGCCGCCGTGGATCAAAGCAAGGTGATCCAGAGCGAATACAACGGCGAGATGGCCAAGATCAAAGTGATGGTCGACACCGGCAACGTCGACTGGGACGTGGTGCAGATCGAAGGCCCGGACCTGATGCGCGGCTGCGAGGAAGGCATGTATGAGCGCCTGGACTGGACTCGCCTGGGCCACGCCGACCAGTTGATTCCCGAAGCGGCGCAGGAATGCGGTTCCGCTGCGCTGGTGTGGAGCGTGGCCATTGCCTACGACACTGACAAACTGGCCCAGGCCCCGACCTCGTGGGCAGATTTTTGGGACGTGAAGAAAACCCCCGGCAAGCGTGGGCTGCGCAAACGCGCGGTGTACAACCTGGAATTCGCCTTGCTGGCCGACGGGGTGAAAACCGAAGACGTCTACAAGGTGCTCGGCACCCCGCAGGGCGTGGACCGGGCATTCGCCAAACTCACTGAACTCAAGCCTTACATCCAGTGGTGGGAGGCGGGCGCACAGCCGCCGCAATGGCTGACCGCCGGCGATGTGGTGATGACCTCGACCTACAGCGGGCGCATCGCCGATGCCGCGCAGAAAGGCAGCCACCTCGCTCTGGTGTGGCCCGGCAGCCTGTACGGCATGGACTACTGGGCGATCATCAAAGGGTCCAGACATGTGGATCAGGCCAAGCGCTTTATTGCCTTCGCCAACCAGCCGGACGCCCAGGTCAACTACGTGCAGCAAATTCCCTACGGCCCGACCAACACCCAGGCCGCCGCGCGGCTGGACGACAAACTGGCGCAATGGGTGCCCACTGCGCCACAGAACCTCAAGGGTGCACTGTCGATGAACGTGGGTTTCTGGGTCGATCATGGTGAGGAGCTCGAAGAACGCTTCAATGCATGGGCCAGTAAATAACCGCCTGCGGCTGGACGCAGGGAAGCGTCCAGCATTACTGTCTGCCCCAGCCGATCAGTGTAGAGAACTCCAATAATGAACAATATTCAGATGGCACCGACTGCTGAACGCAGCGCCACCGAACAGCGCCTGCGTGAGGAACTGGCAGCCTGTTATCGCTTGATTGCGCACTTTCGCATGACCGATCTGATCTTCACCCACATCTCGATGCGCATTCCGGGGCCGGAGCATCACTTTCTGATCAACCCTTACGGGCTGATGTTCGATGAAATCACCGCGTCCAATCTGGTCAGGATTGACCTCAATGGCCATGCCGTGGAGCCTTCGCCGTACCCGGTCAACCCGGCCGGCTTCGTGATCCACAGCGCCATCCATGGCGCCCGTGAAGATGCGCAATGCGTGCTGCATACCCACACCAAATCCGGTTGCGCGGTGGCGGCGTTGAAGTGCGGACTATTGCCGGTGAACCAGATTTCCATGGAATTCTATGGCCGGGTTGCCTACCACGACTACGAGGGCGTGGCGCTGGACCTGAGCGAGCAGCAACGTCTGGTGGCGGATCTGGGTGACAAGTCGGTACTGATGTTGCGCAACCATGGTTTGTTGACAGTGGGCGAGACGGTGAGCCAGGCGTTCCTGCGCATGTATTACCTGGAAAAGGCCTGTGAAATTCAGTTGGCGGCCATGGCTGCCGGTGAGTTGGTGCTGCCGCCGGCGGAGGTTTGCGCGCATACCGAGCGGCAGTTCAACGACCCCGGTCGGCCACTGGAAGAAGGCCAGCTCGCGGATCCGGATGCCATGCAACTGGCCTGGGCGGCGTTGTTGCGGTTGCTGGATCGAGTGGCGCCGGGTTACCGCGACTGATCCAGATCCTGTGTTGAATGGACTAACGCCATCGCGAGCAGGCTCGCTCCCACAGGGGATTTGCGTCGTACACCAAATATGTGGTCACCCGGATCAAAGGTGGGAGCGAGCCTGCTCGCGATGGGGGCGCCGCGGTTCTCAGGCTTACACCTGACTGGAGAAATGGCCCGCTCTTGCTGTACAGTCGTTCAGCCCGCCGCTAACCCGCACAGGCCTGAACGATTGAACCAAGGAGCGTGTCGCCCATGAATCAGGAAGCCCGTTTTTCCCGCATGGAACCGGAGTTGCGCAAAGCCAACCTGATCGAGGCGACGCTGGTGTGCCTCAAGCGTCATGGTTTCCAGGGCGCGTCGATCCGCAAGATATCCGCCGAGGCCGGGGTTTCGGTGGGGCTGATCAGTCATCACTATTCCGGTAAGGATGAACTGGTGGCCGAGGCCTACATGGCGATCACCGGACGGGTCATGACCTTGCTGCGCGATGCCATGGAGCAAGCCGCGCCGAATGCCCGAGAGCGCTTGTCGGCGTTTTTCCGCGGGTCGTTTTCCGCCGAGCTGCTCGATCCGCAACTGATCGATGCCTGGCTGGCGTTCTGGGGCGCGGTGAAAACCGCCGAGGCCATTAACCAGGTCCACGATCATTCCTATGGCGAGTATCGCGGCATCCTCGGCAGGGTGCTGGCGGAACTGGCTCGGGAGGAGGGTTGGGAAAACTTCGACGCCGACCTCGCGGCTATCAGCCTCAGTGCCTTGCTCGACGGCTTGTGGCTGGAGTTCGGGCTGAACTCGGGTACCTTCACGCCGCAGCAGGGCATCCAGATTTGCGAGGCCTGGGTCGACGGGTTACAGGCCGGCGGACGCCAGCGTTTTTGCGTGCGGACGAGCGACTGTTGATCAGTTGTTCAGTACTGGATACTCTCTGGCGCCGATGCAGGAAAACACTCCAATAAGAAACGGGCCCTCAGGGCCTATGCCGGACACCAAGCGATGACTCCTCGGGTATTGATCGTCGATGACGATCCGCTGATTCGCGATCTGCTGCACGCCTACCTGTCCCAGGAAGGCTACGACGTCCACTGCGCCGCCACGGCGGAACTGGCGGAAACCTTCCTCGCCAGCCAGAGCGTCGACCTGGTGATGCTCGACATCCGCCTGCCGGGCAAGGACGGCCTGACCCTGACCCGCGAGCTGCGGGTGCGCTCGGAAGTCGGGATCATCCTGATCACCGGGCGCAACGACGAAATCGACCGCATCGTCGGCCTCGAATGCGGCGCCGATGACTACGTGATCAAACCCCTCAACCCAAGGGAACTGGTGTCCCGGGCGAAAAACCTGATCCGCCGGGTACGTCATGCGCAAACGCCTGCGCCGGTCGTCGCTGCGGCCAAACCGGTCAAGCAATTCGCCGACTGGTCGCTGGACACCGACCGCCGTCGCCTGATCGATCCTTCGGGCAGCGAAACCCTGCTGACCCACGGCGAGTACCAGTTGCTCAGCGTGTTCCTGCGTAACAGCGGCCACACCCTCAGCCGCGATCAGTTGATGGACCAGATCCGCAACCGCGAGTGGGTGCCCAACGACCGCTCCATCGACGTGCTGGTCGGGCGCCTGCGCCGCAAGTTGCACGACGATCCGGCCGAACCCCAGTTGATCATCACCATTCACGGCGCCGGTTACCTGTTCACCGCCAGCGTGGCGGCCTGAAGCTGATGGCGCGATGGCTTTGCCTGCTGGTGATGCTGGTGATGCTGGTGGCCGGCCATGCCGTCGCGGCGGACAAGGTTCGCTATTGCGATTACCCGGTGTACCCGCCGGTCTCATGGAGTGATGGCAAGCAGGTGCGCGGCCTGGCGCCGAGCGTGGTGAAGAACCTGTTTGGCCAGTTGGGTTACGAGGTCGAGATAGTCGTGCTGGGTAACTGGAAACGCTGTCTGCTGGACGCCGCCGAAGGCCGGGTCGATGTGGTGCTGGCCTACAGCACCGCGCAACGGGAGCAAAGCATGCTGTTCTCGACGGTGCCGGTATTGCGCGAAGAAGTGGCGCTGTTCATCAACCGCCGGCATCCGGTGAGGTTCGAACAGCTGGACGACCTGGCCCGTTACCGTGGCGGCCTGTTGTTCGGCGAGAGCTATGGGGTGGAGTTCGATCGCATGGTTGCGCGCAACAACAATATCGAATGGGTGTCCGACAGCCGCCAGAACTTCGGCAAGCTGATTCGCGGGCGTATCGATTTCATCACCCAGGAGCGACGCACCGGCCAGCTGTACGTGGAAAACCTGCCAGGCGGCCAGGACATCGTTGCCTTGCCCAAGGCATTGAACGTGGACTATCTGCGGGTCGCCGTGTCGCGGCACTCGCCCTTGGCCGCTCGCATGCCCGAGATCAATGCGCAGTTGCAGCGGATGGTCGATGCCGGTGACATCGAGCGCTGGCTCAACGAAAGCGAAGTGACCTACCGCGACATGATCAACCTGCCGGCGGATGCGCAATGATTCGCGCCCGTCCCGGTGGACTGCTGCGGCGCCTGTTGCTGTTCATTCTGTTGTTCAGCCTGTGCTTCACCGTGCTGGCCAGCAGCGTGCAACTGTACATCGAGTATCGACGGGAAATGCGCGACATCGATTCGCGCATGGAGCTGATCCGCGCCGGCTACCTGGCCAGCCTGGAACGCAGCCTCTGGGATTTGAATCAGGAGCAATTGAACGTGCAGTTGCGCGGGCTGGTGGACTTCTCCGACGTCGCCCGGGTGCACTTGACCAGCGCCGATTTCGATCTGATTCAGGGCAATCCACACCCCACGGGGCCGATGCGCATCGAGCGCTTTGTCCTGGACTATCAGCCGCCGTCCGGCCCTTTGCGCAATCTTGGCGAGCTGGAAGTGAGCACGGATCTGGGGGCGGTGTACCAGCGTCTCTACGCCACCGGTTTGACCAGTCTGTTGTGGATGGCGGTGTTTCTCTGCGGCCTGGCCGTGGCGTTGTCGGGCTTGTTTTATCGACTGGTGACCCGGCACCTGAAAGTCATGGCCGAGTTTGCCCGGCGTATCGCCGCCGGTGAGTGGCACGAACCCCTGCACCTGGACAAGCGTCGCGGCAGCGACGAGATCGATACCGTGGCCCATGCGCTGGACGATATGCGCCGGGCGATCCTGCGGGACATCGAGCGCCGGGAAACCGATCGTCTGGCCTTGCAGGACAACCGTGACGAATTGCTGAAAATGGTCGAGCGCCGCACCGCCAGCCTGATGCGCGCCAAAGACGAGGCGGAAGCGGCCAACCTTGCCAAGTCGCGGTTCCTGGCGACCATGAGCCACGAACTGCGCACGCCCCTCAATGGCATTCTCGGCATGGCCGAGCTGCTGCGCGGCGCGCGTCTGGACGCCCAGGACGGCAAACGCCTGGATGCCTTGCACAAGGCTGGCGAAGGCTTGCTGACGATCCTCAACGAAGTGCTGTATTTCGCCAAGCTGGAGGAGGGCGTCAGCCATCCCGAACCGGTGGATTTCTCATTGCGCCAGTTGCTCGACGAGGTACTCACGCTGTTGGAACCGCGAGCGCTGAACAACGACACGATCCTCAGTTGCCGCATCGATCAGCGCATTGCCGAGCATCACCACGGCGCCGAGCAGTTCCTGCGTCAGGTACTGAGCAACCTGCTGGCCAACGCGATCAAGTTCACCGAAGGCGGCGAAGTCAGCGTCGAGGTAGCACTTCTCAGCGAAACCGGCGAGCAGACGGGGCAGCGGCTGCGGGTCAGTGTCACGGACGACGGCATCGGCATTGCCCCTTTGATGCAGGCGAAGATTTTCGAGCGTTTCACCCAGGCCAGCGAAGAAGTTGCGCAACGTTTTGGTGGCACCGGGCTGGGGTTGGCCATCTGCAAACATCTGGTGGAGCAGATGGGCGGCCGTATCGGCGTGGACAGTGAAGAGGGGCGCGGCAGTTGTTTCTGGTTCGAGCTGTCCCTGCAGCCGGCCAGCGGCGTGGCTCAGGCCCCGCCTGTGCGGGCGGCGGGGCCGGCACTGAACATCCTGGTGGTCGAAGACGTGGCACTCAACCGCGAAGTGGCCAAGGGCTTGCTGCAACGGGACGGCCACCGGGTGTGGCTCGCCGAAGAAGCGGATCAGGCACTGCAACACTGCGCGGCGCGGGTGTTCGATCTGATGCTGCTGGACGTGCACCTGCCGGGTATCAGCGGCGTCGAGTTATGCCGGCAGATCCGCCACAGCGACGGGCCGAATCGCCGCACTCGCATTTTCGCTCTGACCGCCAGCGTGCAGCCGGCGCTGGTGCGCGGTTATCTGGAGGCCGGCATGGACGGTGTCCTGGCCAAGCCCTTGAAGCTGGAAAACCTGCGCCAGGTGCTGGAAGGGCAGGCGCCCGTGGCCGAGTCGCTGCCGAGCGATGAGGCAATGGACTGGCCGCTGTTGCAGACTCATCGCAGTCTGCTCGGCGAGCAAAAAGTCCAGAGTTTGCTGGCGGTACTGCGTGACTCGATTCTTCAGCACCGCGATGCGCTGCATGAAGCCATTGCCGCCGACGACTGCACCGAGGTCGCGCAACTGGCGCACCGTCTGGCCGGCAGTTGCGACTCGCTGGGGTTTCGCTCACTGGCCACGATGCTCAGGGCGCTGGAGACGTTGGCCTTGGGCAGCGATGAATCGGCGATCCGCCACATGAGCCTCGCGCTGGATGAACAAATGCAGCAGGCACTGACCAGCCTGAAAGGCCTGTTGCAGAGCTGACGTACAAGTTTGTTACGACTTTGTACAACTTCGATCTTTACGGTCAACGCGAACTTACATGGCTTTCCAATAATCGACGCAACCGCCGCAGCGCGGTCTTCGAAGCTTATTGGAGATAATAATAATGACTTGCCGTAAAGCTGATCCCTCCCTGCGCCGTGACGTCCTGTCGCGCGCTGCACACCTCACCGACTGCTGAGGTGCCGACATGAACGAAAACACTGATCGTAAAGGCATACAGCTGACCCGCGCCCTCAAGAGCCGGCACATCTTCATGCTGTCGTTGGGCGGTGTCATCGGCACCGGGTTGTTCATGGGCTCTGGCGTGACCATCAATCAGGGCGGCCCGGTGGGGGCGATCCTGGCTTACCTGGTCGCGGGTTTCCTGATGTACCTGGTGATGGTCTGCCTGGGCGAACTGTCGGTGCAGATGCCGGTGTCCGGTTCGTTCCAGACCCACGCCACAAAATACATCGGCCCGGCCACCGGGTTCATGATCGGCTGGGTGTACTGGATGAGCTGGGCCACCACCGTGGGCCTGGAGTTCACCGCCGCCGGTATGCTAATGACCCGCTGGTTTCCGGCGGTGCCGATCTGGTATTGGTCAGCGCTGTTCGTGGTGGTGCTGTTCGGTATCAATGCCATGGCGACCCGCGCCTTTGGTGAAGCCGAATACTGGTTCTCGGGGATCAAGGTCGCGGCGATTCTCGGTTTCATCGTGGTCGGCGTGCTGGTAATTTTCGGCGTGATCCCCCTGAGCAGTGGTGCACCGGCGCCGATGGCGACCAACCTGATCGGCGATTCGTTGTTCCCCAACGGCCTGTCGGCGGTGTTCGCGGTGATGATGACCGTGGTCTACGCGTTCCAGGGTTGCGAAATCATGGGCGTGGCCGCCGGTGAAACCGATCAACCGGAAAAAAGCATTCCTCGTGCCGTGCGCAACGTGGTGTTCCGTGTACTGATCTTCTACGTGCTGGCGATCATCGTGCTGTCGGCCATCGTGCCGTGGCAGCAGGCGGGCCTGATGGAAAGCCCGTTCGTGCAGGTGTTCGACATGGTCGGCATTCCCTACGCCGCCGACCTGATGAACTTCGTGATCCTCACTGCGATCCTGTCGGTGGGCAACTCCGGCCTGTATGCCTCGACGCGCATCCTGTGGGCGATGTCGAAAACCGGCATGGCGCCGAAAAGCCTGTCGCCATTGAGCAAGCGTGGCGTGCCGCTGCGCGCCTTGAGCATCACCCTGTGCTTCGCGCTGGTGTCGCTGATGACCAGCTTCGTCGCCGCCGACACCTTGTTCATGGTGTTGATGGCCGTGAGCGGCATGTCCGGCACCGTGACCTGGATTGTCATCGCGCTGGCACAGTACAAGTTCCGCAAGGCGTACTTGCGTGACGGCGGCAAACTCAGCGACCTGAAATACCGCGCACCGTGGTTCCCGGTGTTGCCGCTGATGTGCATCACGCTGTGCTGCTCGCTGTTCGTGTTCCTGGCCCTGGATGAAACCCAGCGTCCGTCGCTGTATTGGGGCTTTGGCTTCATTGCCCTGTGCTATGGCGCGTACTTCCTGATCCATCGCAAACGCCAGGGCGTGCTGGCGCCGAGCTTGCCGACTACTTGATGCCCTGAAGTAACACCATCCCCTGTGGGAGCCAGCCTGCTGGCGATGGCGGTGTATCAGTCAACAGAGATGTTGAATGTGATGCCGCCTTCGCGGGCAAGCCCGCTCCCACAGTGTTTTGTGACATCCCCAGCTTCTATGCACACCGCCGATTCCCTGTAGGAGCGAGCCTGCTCGCGATGGTCGTCAACGATAACGCGGGCTGTCTGGTTTCCCGCGGTGGTCTTACGTCCCTCGCGAGCAGGCTCGCTCCTACAGGGGGGTTGTGGGGGAGGGAAAGACCGCGTGTCGCCAGTTGTTCGAAGTTGTAACAGCGCCTACGGCCTACGCTCGTCAATCTTTAAATAATTCAATAAAACCAATGTGTTATCGAATTATTGCGCTTGTTACAGCCCATTTCCTCCCCAATTGCCGCCTTACTGAACACTCGTTTAGTATGGCCTCAAGTCGCATCACCTCAGACCTATCACAATAATTCGAGGATACCCATGACCACTCAATCGTCGCTGCTCAGCCAGGTCGAAGCAGGCGTTGCCTGGATCACCCTCAATCGCACTGCCCAGCGCAATGCGCTGGACATTCCGACGCTGAAAAACCTGCATGGCTTGCTCGACGCTTTCAACGCCGATCGGGCGGTGCGCGTGGTGGTGCTCACCGGCAGCGGCCGCAGCTTCTGCGCCGGCGCCGACCTCGATGAATGGGCCGATGCCGAAGCCCGGGGCGCTCTGGAAACCTACGGCTGGACCGAAACCGCCCACGCCCTGATGACCCGCCTGCACAGCCTGGAAAAACCCACCATCGCCGCCATCAACGGCACCGCCGTCGGCGCCGGGATGGACCTGACCCTGTGCTGCGACCTGCGCATCGCCGGGCAATCGGCGCGCTTCAAGGCCGGCTACACCAGCATGGCGTACTCGCCGGACGCCGGCGCCAGTTGGCACCTGCCGCGTTTGATCGGCAGTGAACAGGCCAAGCGCCTGCTGTTCCTCGACGAATTGTGGGGTGCCGACCGTGCTTTCGATGCCGGACTGGTTAGCGATGTCTGTGCCGACGATCAACTGCTGACGGTCACCAGCGAACTCGCCGCACGCCTGGCTGCCGGCCCGACCTTCGCTTTCGCCCAGACCAAAAAACTCATGCGTGAAGGCGCCGAACGCAGCTTGGCCGAACAGCTGCAAGCCGAGCTCGCCGCCGGCCTGCTTTGCGGCCGCAGTGAAGACGGCAACGAAGCCCTGCGCGCCGCCATGGAAAAACGCCCGGCACGCTTCATCGGTCGTTGATTCCTCTCCATCTCCCAGAACATGAACAACAGGTAGCCGCATGAATTTCCAACTGACCCAAGAACAAGAAATGTTGGTGGACTCGGTACGCAGCTTCGTCGAGAAGGAACTGCTGCCCTATGAAGAGCAAGTCGACCGCGCCGACGAGGTGTCCCCGGAACTGGCGGCACAGATTCGCGGCAAGGCGATTGCCGCCGGTTTCTACGCTTTCAACATGCCCGAAGAAGTGGGTGGTGGTGGCCTGGACTACCTGTCCCAGGCGCTGATCGAACGTGAGCTGTCCAAAGTGTCCTGGGCGCTGCACGTGTTCGTCGCGCGGCCGTCGAAAATCCTCATGGCCTGCACCGGCGACCAGATCAACGACTACCTGTTGCCGTGCATCCAGGGCGAGAAAATCGACTGCTTCGCCCTGACCGAGCCGGGTGCCGGTTCCGATGCCAATGCAATCAAGACCCGTGCCGTGCGTGAAGGCGACGACTTCATTCTCAACGGCAGCAAGCATTTCATCAGCCACGCCGGCCATGCCGATTTCGCCATCGTCTTCGCCGTGACCGACACCTACGAACACAACGGCAAAAAGCGTAACGCCGTGACCTCGTTCCTGGTCGACCGCAACACCCCGGGCATGACCATTCGCCGTGGGCCCAAGTGCGTGAGCAACCGGGGTTACCACACCTTCGAAATGTTCTTCGACGACTGCCGCGTGCCGGCCAGCAAGGTGCTGGGCGAAGTCGGCAAGGGTTGGGAGGTGGCCAACGCCTGGCTGACCGCCGGGCGCGTGATGGTCGCGGCCAACTGCGTCGGTCAGGCCCAGCGCGCACTGGACGTGTCGTTGCAATGGGCGGCGGACCGCAAGCAATTCGGCCAGCCCATCGGCACTTACCAGGGCGTTTCGTTCAAGCTCGCGGACATGGCCACGCAAATCCGCGCCGCCGAACTGTTGACCCTGCACACCGCCTGGAAAATGGACCAGGGCACCATGACCGATGGCGAGGCCGGGATGGCCAAGCTGTTCGCCAGTGAAGTGCTCGGGCGTACCGCCGACGAAGCGGTGCAGATCTTCGGCGGCATGGGCCTGATGGACGAAGGTCCGGTGGAGCGCATCTGGCGCAACGCGCGGATCGAACGGATCTGGGAAGGCACTTCGGAAATCCAGCGCCACATCATTTCCCGCGAGTTGCTGCGGCCGCTGCTGCGCTGATCGGCCCGGAGAATTCCCATGTCCCAAACCATTCGTGACAACCTCAAACGCATGCTCGCGCCGCAACACGTGGCGTTCGTCGGCGGCCGCAGTATGGCCCGCGCCCTCAAGCGCTGTGCCGAAGGCGGCTACCAAGGGCAAATGTGGCTGGTCAACCCGCAACACGACAGCCTTGAAGGGGTGCCGTGCGTGCGCAGCGTTGCCGAGTTGCCCTGCGGCCCGGACGCGGTATTCATTGCCACCAACCGCGAACTGACCCTGACCTGCGTGGCCGAGCTGGCCGCCATCAACGCGGGCGGGGCGATCTGCTACGCCTCCGGCTTCGCCGAAACCGGCGCCGAAGGCCAGGCCCTGCAACAGCAATTGCTCAAGGCCGCTGGCGACATGGCCTTGCTCGGCCCCAACTGCTACGGCCTGCTCGACTACCTGCACAGTTCCGCGTTGTGGCCGGTGGCCCATGGCGGCAAAGCGGTGGAGAAGGGCGTGGCGGTACTGACCCAGAGCGGCAACTTCGCCTACAACCTGTCCATGAGCGACCGCTCGCTGCCGGTGGCCTACATGGCCTCGGTGGGCAATCAGGCGCAACTGGGCGTGGCCGAATTGATGGATGTGTTGCTCGACGAGCCGCGCGTCACCGCCATCGGCCTGCACCTGGAAGGCCTGAAGAACGTGCCGGGTTTTGCCCGCGCCGCGCACAAGGCGCTGGAGAAGGGCATCCCGATCATCGCGCTGAAAACCGGCGTGTCGCAGATTGGCGCCGAACTGGCGTTGAGTCACACCAGTTCTTTGTCGGGTTCCGATGCGCTGTACGACGCACTGTTCGACCGCCTCGGGGTGATTCGCGTCAGCGGTCCGGTGAGTTTTGTCGAAACCCTGAAGGCCGCGGCCTGCGGCAACCTGCCGGCGGGCAACAGCCTGATCGCGCTGGCATGCTCCGGCGGCGACGCCGGGCTGATTGCCGACTACGCCGAACGCAACGACCTGGGCCTGCCGAAACTCGATCAAGGACAGGTCGGCGAACTCGCGCAAGTGCTGCCGACCTACGCTAACCTGGTCAACCCGCTGGACTTCACTACGGCGATCTGGGGCGATGGCGAAGCCTTGAACCGCATGCTCGACAGCGCGCTGCGCACCGAAGCCGACGCGGCGATGCTGGTGCTCGACTACCCATCGGAATTCACCGGCGAGCGCAAGGAATGCGACCTGCTGCTGGCGTTGTACTGCGCGGCGCTGCAACGACACGGCAAGACCGGTTTTGTCACCTCGGCCTTCCCCGAGTTGCTGCCGGCCCATGCCCGTGAGCGTTTGCACGAGCAAGGCGTTGCGGCCTTGCAGGGCGTTGAAGACGGCTTGGCCGCGTGGGGTCGCATCGCCGGTTATCAGCGCAATCGTCAGGCGTTGCTGGCGCTGGGTGAGTCGGCACTGGTTCCGCTGTGCCCGCACGCGCTGGAAGGCGAGGGGCGTTTGCTCAATGAATGGGATTCCAAACAGGCATTAAAAGCCTTTGGTCTACCGACGCCCAACGGCGTTCTGAGTACGGCGGTCAATGCGCTGAAAGACGCAGAATCGCTGGGCTATCCGCTGGTGTTGAAGGCTGTCAGCGCACAGTTGCCACACAAGACCGAGGCCGGTGCGGTGGCGCTGAACCTCAAGGACGGCACGGGATTGAGCGCTGCACTGCAAAAGATGCACGCCAGCATCGCGGCATACGCGCCGGGCGTGCCGTTCGATCAAGTGTTACTCGAACCCATGGCCAAGCCGCCACTGGCCGAACTGATCGTCGGCATCAAACGCGAAAACGATTTTTGCCTGGCATTGGTGATGGGTGCCGGCGGCATTCTGGTGGAGTTGCTCAAGGACAGTCGCAGCCTGTTGCTGCCGACCACCGACGGCGCGATCCGCAACGCCTTGCTCAGCCTGCGCAGTGCCCCGTTGCTGCAAGGTTTCCGTGGTCGCGAGTCTGCTGACCTGGACGCCCCGGTGACCGCCATCCGCGCCGTGGCCGACTACGCCTGCGAAAACGCCGCACACCTGCTGGAACTCGATGTGAACCCATTGTTGGTCGGTGCCCAAGGCACGATTGCGGTCGATGCGTTGATTCGCCTCGGCCACGAGTGAGGACATGAACATGCAAAGCAAAACCTTGACCGGTGGCCAGGCCCTGGTGCGTCTGTTAGCCAACTACGGCGTCGATACCGTGTTCGGCATCCCCGGCGTACATACCCTGGAGCTGTATCGCGGCTTGCCCGGCAGCGGCATTCGCCACGTGCTGACACGCCATGAGCAGGGCGCCAGCTTCATGGCCGACGGTTATGCCCGGGTCAGCGGCAAGCCCGGCGTGTGTTTCGTCATTACCGGCCCCGGTGTGACCAACGCCGCCACCGGCATCGGCCAGGCCTACGCCGACTCGATTCCGATGCTGGTGATTTCCAGCGTCAACCACAGCGCCAGCCTCGGCAAGGGCTGGGGCAGCCTGCACGAGTGTCAGGATCAACGGGCGATGACCGCGCCGATTACTGCGTTCTCTGCAGTGGCACTGACCGCCGAAGACCTGCCGGAACTGATCGCTCGTGCCTACGCGGTGTTCGACAGCGAACGCCCGCGCCCGGTGCACATCTCGGTGCCGCTGGACGTGCTGTCAGCGCCGATTGCCCGTGACTGGAGCAATGAGGTGGTGCGTCGCCCGGGTCGCGGCCCGGCATCTGCGAGCGCCATCGATGAAGCCGTGGCCAAACTCAAGGCTGCCAAACGCCCGATGATCATCGCCGGTGGCGGTGCGTTGAATGCCACGGCTGAACTGCAAGAAATCAGCACCCGACTCGCCGCGCCACTGTTCACCAGCGTCGCCGGCAAGGGCCTGTTGCCGCCGGGTGCGCCGCTCAATGCCGGATCATCCTTGTGTGTGGAACCGGGCTGGAACCTGATCGCCGAGGCCGACGTGGTGCTGGCGGTCGGCACCGAGATGGCCGATACCGACTACTGGCGTGAACGCCTGCCGCTGAACGCCGAACTGCTGCGTGTCGACATCGACCCGCGCAAGTTCAACGACTTCTACCCCTGTGCAGTGGCCTTGCATGGCGACGCCCAACAAACCCTCAGCGGTTTGCTTGAGCGACTGCCGAGCGACGTGCGCGATGCCAGCGCAGCGATCGCCTCGGTCGCCGCCCTGCGCGAAGCGGTCAAGGCCAGCCATGGCCCGTTGCAGTCGATTCATCAATCGATTCTTGACCGCATTGCCGCAGAGCTGCCGGACAACGCGTTCATCAGCACCGACATGACCCAGCTTGCGTATACGGGTAACTACGCCTTCGACAGCCTGGCCATCCGCAGCTGGTTGCACCCCACCGGCTACGGCACCTTGGGCTACGGCCTGCCTGCCGGCATCGGCGCCAAGTTCGGCGCGCCGCAGCGGCCAGGCCTGGTGCTGGTGGGCGACGGTGGTTTTCTCTACACCGCCCAGGAACTGGCGACTGCCGTCGAAGAACTGGACAGCCCGCTGGTGGTGCTGCTGTGGAACAACGATGCCCTGGGACAAATCCGCGACGACATGCTCGGCCTCGACATCGAGCCCATCGGCGTGCTGCCGCGCAACCCGGATTTCGCCGCCCTCGCTCGTGCCTTCGGTTGCACCGTGACTCAGCCGCAAAGCCTGGCCGAGTTGCAGACCGATTTGCGCCAAGGCTTCAAGCGTAACGGCGTGACCCTGATCGAACTCAAGCATGCCTGTGCGCAGTGATTTGCATTTTAAGGGGATGAAGCCATGCGCTTTTCCGATCTGACTCAACGTATCGCCGGTGACGGCGCCGCCGCGTGGGATATTCATTACCGCGCCCTGGCACTGCGCGAACAGGGCGAAGACATTCTGCTGTTGTCCGTGGGCGACCCGGATTTCGACACGCCACAGCCTATCGTGCAGGGCGCCATCGACAGCCTGTTGAGCGGCAACACTCACTACGCCGAGGTGCGCGGCAAGCGTGCCCTGCGTGAGGCCATTGCCAAGCGTCATCAGCAGCGCAGCGGCCAAACCGTCTCGGCGGATCAGGTCACTGTGTTGGCCGGGGCGCAATGTGCGCTGTTCAGCGTGGCCCAATGCGTGCTGAACCCGGGTGACGAAGTGATCGTCGCCGAACCGATGTACGTCACCTATGAAGCGGTGTTCGGCGCCTGCGGTGCCGTGGTGGTGCCGGTGCCCGTGCGCTCGGAAAACGGTTTTCGCGTGTTGCCCGAAGATGTCGCCGCGCGTATCACTCCGCGCACCCGGGCACTGGCGCTGAACAGCCCGCACAACCCGTCCGGCGCGAGTCTGCCGCGCAGCACTTGGGCAGCTTTGGCTGAGTTATGCATCGCCCACGACCTGTGGCTGATTTCCGATGAGGTCTACAGCGAATTGCTGTTCGAAGGCGAACACGTCAGCCCGGCGAGCCTGCCGGGCATGTCCGAACGCACCGCGACCCTCAACAGCCTGTCGAAATCCCACGCCATGACCGGCTGGCGCGTCGGCTGGGTGGTGGCGCCGCCATCCCTGGCCGCGCACCTGGAAAACCTCGCGTTGTGCATGCTCTACGGCTCGCCGGATTTCATTCAGGACGCCGCCGTGGTGGCCCTGGAAAGCAACCTGCCGGAACTCGAAGCCATGCGCGAAGCCTATCGCCAGCGTCGTGATCTGGTGTGCGACAGCCTGGCCGATTGCCCGGGCGTACGGGCACTGAAACCCGATGGCGGTATGTTCGTGATGCTCGATATCCGCCAGACCGGGCTCAGCGCCCAAGCGTTTGCCGACCGCCTGCTGGATCGCCACGGCGTGTCGGTCCTGGCGGGCGAGGCCTTTGGTCCGAGCGCGGCGGGGCATATTCGCCTCGGTCTGGTGGTCGGCGCCGAACCGCTGCGCGATGCCTGCCAGCGCATTGCCCGTTGTGCTCAAGAATTGATGGAGGCCCAGGTTCATGCTTAATCACAAGACACTGTTTATTGATGGTCGCTGGCAAACCCCGTCGGGACAGGGCATCGCCGAGGTGATCAACCCGGCCACGGAAGAAGTGGCTGGCAGCGTGCCGCTGGGTGATGAGCGCGATGTCGAAAACGCCGTGGCGGCTGCACGCCGGGCCTTCGATTCATGGTCGCGCACACCGTCCAGCGTGCGCGCCGGTTACATCCGTGCCCTGGCCGATCAACTGCGCAATCGTGCCGATGAGATGGCCTCGGTCATCACCACGGAACTGGGCATGCCGGTGCAATGGTGCCGCTCGGTGCAGGTCGATGGGCCGATCACTGGCCTTGAGCAGTACGTCGAACTGGCTCATCTCATGGACGAAGTGCGCGAAGTCGGCAACTCGCTGGTGATCCGCGAGGCCGTGGGTGTCTGCGCGTTCATCAACCCGTGGAACTACCCACTGCACCAGTTGATCGGCAAACTCGCTCCAGCGCTGGCCGCCGGTTGCACCGTGGTGGTCAAGCCGAGTCAGGAAACCCCGCTGCATGCCTTCCTGCTGGCGCAAATGATCGAGGACATCGGTCTGCCGGCCGGGGTGTTCAACCTGGTCAGTGGTCCGGGCTCGAAAGTCGGCGAAGCGTTGGCCAAACACCCGGACGTGGACATGGTGTCGTTTACCGGCTCCACCGGCGCTGGCGTTCGCGTCGCGGAGGCGGCGGCACCTTCGGTCAAGCGCGTGTGCCTGGAACTGGGCGGCAAGTCGCCGTTGCTGATCGCCGAGGATGCGGATCTGGCAGCGGCCGTGCGCTATGGCGTGCAGGACGTGATGATCAACTCCGGCCAGACCTGCACCGCGTTGACCCGCATGCTGCTGCCGGCCAGCCGCTACGCCGAGGCCGTGGAACTGGCGCTCGCCGAAACCTTGAGCCTGCGCATGGGCGATCCCCTCGACCCGCAAAGCTTCCTCGGCCCGATGTGTTCGGTCGGGCAGAAACGCACTGTGCTCGACTACATCAAGGTCGGTCAGCAGGAAGGCGCACGGCTGCTGTGCGGCGGTGACTCGCCATCAACGTTCGAGCGTGGCTTCTATGTCACCCCGACGCTGTTCGCCGATGTCGACAACCGCATGCGCATCGCCCAGGAAGAAATCTTCGGCCCGGTGCTGTGCCTGATTCCCTACACCGACGAAGCACAGGCGATCCAGATCGCGAATGACTCGCCGTTCGGCCTGTCCAGCGGCGTCTGGGCCGGCAGTGCCAAGCGCGCCTTGCATTTGGGGCGGCAGATGCGCGCTGGTCAGTGCTTCCTCAATGGCGCGGCATTCAACTATCAGGCGCCGTTCGGTGGCTACAAACAGTCGGGCAATGGTCGAGAATGGGGTGAGGAGGGGCTCAACGAGTTCGTCGAAGTGAAGGCGATCCAGGTGTGACGGTTGGCGACTCGAACTGTCCATCACCCACTGCTCCACCTCCAATCGATACGCTGGGAAAAGTCTAAGGAATCACCATGAAAGTACTGATCGTCCACGCCCACCCGGAACCGCAATCCTTCACCGCCGCCCTGCGCGACCAGGCCGTCGCCACCCTCGAAGCCCAGGGCCACGAAGTGCAGGTCAGCGACCTGTACAAAATGAATTGGAACCCGGTGGCCAGCGACGCGGACTTCTCGAATCGGGAAAACCCCGAGTACCTGGTCTACGCCCTGGAACAACGCCTGGGCGTGAAGAGCCAGTCGCTGGCGCCGGACATCCAGGCGGAACTCGACAAACTGCTGTGGGCCGACCTGCTGATCCTCAACTTCCCGATCTTCTGGTTCTCCGCCCCGGCCATGCTCAAGGGCTGGATCGACCGGGTGCTGGTGTCCGGCATCTGCTATGGCGGCAAGCGCTTCTACGATCAGGGTGGTCTGGCTGGGAAGAAGGCACTGGTGACCGTGACCCTGGGCGGGCGTGAACACATGTTTGGAGAGGGCGCGATTCATGGGCCGTTGGAGGACATGCTGCGGCCGATCCTGCGCGGCACGCTGGCGTATGTCGGTTTTGACGTGCTGGAACCGTTCGTGGCCTGGCATGTGCCGTACATCAGCGACGAAGCGCGCCAGCAGTTTCTGGTTGATTACGGACAGCGGTTGCAGCATCTGAGTGATGATCAGCCGTTGGTGTTTCCGAAGTTGGCGCAGTTCGATGACAAGCTCTATCCGCTGACCACCAATGCCTGACTAACACCACATACCCTGTAGGAGCGAGCCTGCTCGCGATAGCGGTGGGTCAGTAAGCAAGATGTTGACTGACACGCCCTCATCGCGAGCAGGCTCGCTCCTACAGTTCTTTGTGTTGGCTGTCCTATTTGGGGGTGTTTAAGAGGTTGTTTAACGGCTGTCAGCGTTACGTCTGGCAAGCTACAACGGCTTGCGTCATTGCCTACAGCTACGCCAGAATCCGCCGGCTTGTGTGTCTTGGGGGCGGGTTCTATCGTTGGCCGGTCGCTGCAAAACAGCAGCGATCGGGTTTGGTAGCCCGGAGTCTGGCGCGTAACGACACATTAAGCAGATGCTCATTTTGGTCTCTGTTTTTTATGGTGGTCATGCGCAGGGCCTCTTCGGAGGCGCCGGCTCCAGTACTCCGGTCTACCAACCTGCGTATGGCCACCACCCTTCGTTTGGTAGCGAAAGTGATGGCTCCAACTTAATAAGTACTGGAGTTTCACTATGTTCAAAGTCACACCCAACCCGCCGGACACCGATCCTACATCCCCGTACGAAAGCCTCGACTCCCAAAAACTCCACGAAGCCGCCGAGCGCGCCCTCGATCATTACCTCAACCCCGGCCCCGGCATCATGGCCACACCGCGCAAACCCGGCAGCATGTTCATCGTCAATCCCGAGCTCTGTACCGAGACCCTGCTGGTGCACGCCTGCGAGTCGCTGGCTTCGGCCCATGTCATGGCCAACGATCTGGTGGATCATCTGCAAGGCACCAGCCGCAATGCGCTGCTGGGCATTGCGCAGGTGATCATGCTCGGAGAACTGGCGGTGAATCGGGCGCTGGATCAACTCGATCCGCCTGAATAACCGCGCATCCGCAGATCACACATAGAGTTGTGGGAGCAACTCCCACCGCTTGTTCGGAAGTCCTTCTCTGCGGTGCCGTTGAACTACACTTTTCAGTTGCTCCATCCGATCGGCAGGCGACGCACGACGTCGCTTGCCGCCCGCCAGTCGCCCCAAGGCCTGCCCATTGTGGCAAGCCTGTCGGAGGTCATCATGAAAAGGTTTTCACCGGTCAGCCTGTGCATCGCATTGTCCGTTTTGAGTAGCCCTGGATGGGCACAATCGGTGGTGCCGATGAAAGGGCAAAGTTCGCAACAAACCCAGGCCGACATCAACGAATGCAATAGCATTGCCGCAAGCCAGAGTGCCTCGACGTCTTCCACGTCTTCTGGCGGGAGGGTCAAGGGTGCCGCTGTGGGGGCGGTCGCTGGCGCGACGGCGGCCCAGGTGCGCGGGAATCAGCACGACGATGCTTATGATCGTGTCGACGATGACAGAAAACAGGACTATCGCCAGGACCGGGCCAAATCGACGGCAGCGGCCGGGATGGTGGTCGGTGGCTCGCGCCAGCGCCAGGAACGCCGGGCGGACGAGAAAACCACACAGGCGAATACCGCGTCGGCTTATAGCAGCTGTCTGCAGGGCAAGGGGTATCAGGTCAATCCTTGAGCCAGGTGCGCAACTAGCTCAAATCTGACAACCGTTCATCGGTGAACTACGCTGCGGTACGTACTCTCGATTTGAATTTCGTGACGTAAGGATCCGACACATGCGGAGCAGGCTGCTCGCTGTAATGTTTACTGTTTTCGGGATGTTCTGGTCGGTGCAATTGTGGGCTGAAGACGCACCGAAAGCGGTTGATGCTCCCGTTGAATTGAAAGTGGCCAACCGCAGCATCATGGTGTTTCGCGCGACCCTCCTCGGTGAAGCCCCGGCCTCGCGGGTCAAACGGGCGAAAGCGGTGATCGGTGAGGCGCTGGATGACGCCGACGACCTCAATGTCTCTATCGATCCGATCATGAAGAGCTACATGGTGCTGCTGGGTAGCCGGCGCGCCTTTATCGTTTCGCCCAAGGACTTCGATGAGACCGAGTACGACTCGGTACAGCAGGCCGCCGAAGCCGCCGCCGACAAGCTGCGCCAGGTCGTCGCCGAAACCCGGGAAGCTCGAAGCCTGCAGTTGATCCTGCGCTCCATGGTCGCCGCGTTGCTCGCCACCGGCATTTACATTGCACTGCTGTTCGGCATGTCGTACCTGCGCCGCAGAGTGCTGAAGAAACTGCCCGAGCTGATGCATCGGCACACCCAGGCCCTGAAAGTCGGAAGGGTGCCGCTGCTCGACGCCAATTACCTGTATCCGTTGGCCAGCCGCCTGCTGGAACTGGTGCGCTGGATCATCGTGTTGCTGCTGACCTACGAATGGCTGGGCTTTGTCCTGTCGCGCTTTCCCTATACCCGTCCCTGGGGCGAAAGCCTCAACAACTATCTGCTGGAGCTCGGCGGCTATCTGTTGCAAGGGATCGTCGGCGCCATACCCGGGCTGGGCGTGGCGCTGGCGATCTTCTTCATCGCCCGCGGCGCAACCGCGTTCATGCGGCGGATACTGCGGCGCATGGCTGCACCGGGAACCCTCAGCTGGCTGAACCATGAAACCCTGCAACCGACCCAACGCCTCACGTCCCTGGCGATCTGGCTATTTGCCCTGGCCATGGCCTATCCGTACCTGCCGGGTGCCGGCACCGATGCCTTCAAAGGCTTGTCGGTATTGATCGGCCTGATGATTTCCCTGGGCGCCACCAGCGTGGTGGGCCAGGCGGCGGCGGGGCTGATCCTGACCTACACCCGAACCCTGCGCCCCGGCGAATTTGTGCGCATCGGCGACTACGAAGGCACGGTGACCGAACTGGGCATGTTCACCACCAGCATTCGCACCGGCCTGGGCGAGGTGCTGACCCTGCCCAACTCGATGATCACCGGTACCGTCACCAAGAACTACTCGCGGGTGGTACAAGGCCCCGGCTACGTGGTCGACACCATCGTGACCATCGGCTACGACACGCCGTGGCGGCAGGTGGAGGCGATGTTGCTGGAGGCCGCGAAACGCACGCCGGGGGTTCTCGAAGTACCGCCGGCCCAGGTGTTCCAGACGGCATTGTCGGACTTCTACCCGGAATACCGGCTGGTGGCCCAGGCCATTCCCAGCCAGCCGCGGCCGCGCGCCGTGCTGTTGAGCATGTTGCACGCCAATATCCAGGATGTGTTCAACGAGTACGGCGTGCAGATCATGTCGCCGCACTACCTGGGCGATCCGCAACAAGAGAAATGGGTGCCCAGGGACAAGTGGTACCCGGCCCCGGCAGAAGAACCGAAGGAACCGTGATTTTTCGCCTGACAGGGAGTACGCACCATGACGAATCACAGGTCCTGCCTTTAAAAACCACTTTCCCTCATCAACACCGCCATCAAATGCGTCGCACCATTAGCCAGCAAGCTGCGCCGTTCCCCTTCGATCTTCAGACGCCCCCGGGTTTCCCGCAGGCTTGGCAAGGGTTCGTCGAGTTGAATCAGCACCTGGAACAATGCCGCGCTGGGGATCAGCGCGTGTTCCGCCGAGGTGGTCGGCACCGGGCCGCCGAAGCGTGAGGACAGCATGCGGTGCGACAGTTGGCTGGCGCGGGTGCTGCCGATCACCAGGACGCGGCCAGTGATCGGGGTGGTCTGGCCGTCCGGGTAAAAGCGCACGCGGTCGCCGGTGGCCATGCGGTGCACCTGGTCCTGGGCGACATAGGCGTCCACCTGCCAGCTGCGCGGGTCGATCAACATGCCCAGGGATTCCTGGCGTCCTACCCACTGGCCGGCTTTCCAGTCCGGGTTGACGTCCAGCCAGAGGCCGGCAAATGGCGTTTGCAGGTTGAGCCGGGCGATCTCCGAGCGCGCGGCCCGGGCTTCTTCGAATTGCACGTTGAGGCGTTGGCGGGTGACGGCGTCTTCCTGCAGTCCGCCGGGGTCGGCCAACAGGCCTGAGAGGCGCGCCTCATAGCTGCGGGCATTGGCTTCGCTGCTTTGCACGCGCGAGGCAATGTCGGGTTCGTCGAGCACGATCAGGGTTTCGCCGGCATTGACGGAGCCTTCGGCATGAATCGATTGCAGGCGCGCCGGGTAGGGCGCATAGACGCGCAACTGGTGTTCGGCACGGGCCACGCCGACCGCATCGATCTGGCTGTGCCAGGGGATCGCCAGCCCGGCCACAACCAGCGCCAGTACACTGTAGAACATCAACTTGCGGCGGCTTGGGATGCCGGCGCGGTGTTGCCACCAATGATTCAATTCGCGCACCACCGGCATGGCGATGAACCAGGACAATTCGACCATGAACAGGATGATCCCCAGCAGTTTGAAGAAGAACAGGTAGACCGCCAGGGCGATCCCCAGAAACAGTACCAGCCGATACAGCCAGGTGAAGATCGCGAACGTCACCAGCAGCCGGCGTTGCCCGGTCGGGAAGGCTTCCGGCCAGTCTTCCTGCAAGCCCAGCAGATTACGCCGCAGGGTGACCCGCGCCAGGGCCGAGGCGCGTTCGTGCAGGTTGGGAAAGTCCAGCAGGTCGGAGAGGATGAAGTAGCCGTCGAAACGCATGAACGGGCTGGCGTTGAGCGCCAGTGACAGCAGCCAGCTGGTGGTCGCCAGGTACAGCAGGGCATTGCGCAGCGGGCCCGGATCACACAGGGCCCAGCCCAGGGTCGACAATCCGGCCAGGGACAACTCGGTGACGATACCGGCCGAGGCGATCGCCAGGCGCTGGCGCGAGCGACTGAGTTTCCAGCTCTCGCCGGTATCGGTGTAGAGCATCGGCCACAACACCACGAAGGCGATGCCCATGTGCCCGACCCGCAGGCCCAGGCGTGTCGCCACCAGTGCATGCCCCAGTTCATGCAGGGTCTTGGCGACGATCAGCGCCAGGGCGAAACTGAACAGGCCTTCGGTGGAAAACGACTCGACCACCGCGTGGGTAAAGACATCCCACTGTTGCAGCACCAGAATCACCCCCCACAGGCTCAGGGCAAACACCAGCAGGCCGGTGAGCGGGTGAAACAGCCAGCCCAGCGCGCGGGCCAGGTGTTGCAGGGGCTGTTGCGGACGCAGCAAAGGGATGCGAAAGAACAGGTAGTGGTGCAACCACCAGCGCCAGCTCAGCCAGCTGCCGGCCTCGTCCTTGGCCTTGAGCCGTTCAAGCGCGGCCGGGCCTGCGCGCAACAGTTGGTGCTGTTCAAGGAACTGGCGGAATTCGAGGACTTGCTCGACATCCGGTTTGAGCGCCGTGCCTTCGCCAATTTGCTCGCTGATCTGCCGGGGCGACTGGCCCCAGCGCAGCAGGCATTCGAACTCCAGCCAGCCGATGCGGTAAAAGCGGTTGATCACCGTGTCCTGGATCACCCAGGCCGGTTCGCCGTTGCTGCCGTTGGCGGCTTCGCTCAGGCGCAGGTCTTCGCGCAATGGCGGCACGGGCAAGTCAGCGGGATCAAGCATTACCAGCCACTCCACGCCCGCAGTGTCGCCAGCGGCCGACGCAGCAGGTAGTAACCGAGCATCACCCGGCCGCCGTACAGTTTGGCGGTGCCGTGCAGGCCCAGGCGTGCATGCTCCGGCGCGCCCTCGATGCTGGCCAGCAGACGGTAGGCGACCACGCCTTCATCGCTGGGGCGGGCCTGGTAGCTGGTTTCGAGGATCTGGCCCTTGAGCGGGGTCAGTGGGTACGCCGTGAGAAACAGCGTGACTTCAGCCCCGGGTTCCAGGGCGATGGCATCGGCCACCGCCAACTGGATGAGCATGGCCGGTTGGCTCGGGTCGGCCACTTGCATGATTCGTTCGCCGGTGACCACGGGTTTGCCCAGCCAGTCGTTGGGGTCGCTGAACACCGCCACGCCACCGCGGGGTGAAAGGACCTTGGTGCGTTTGAGTTGGGCTTGCACCGCCGCCAGTTCGGCCCGGCGTTGCTGGGCGCGGCCCTGAAGCAGGGTCAGCTCGCTTTTGCTTTGTGGGTTATCGAACGCCCGTTGGCTGGCCGCCTGCAACTCGGCATCGGCCACCGCCACTTCCTTGCCCAACACTTCGGCGCGGCTGCGCAAGGTGGTTTCGTCCAGGGAGAACAATGGCGTACCAGTGTCTACCGGTTGGTTGGGGCGCACCTGGATCTGCTCGATCACGCCATCGATGGGGGAACTGATGATTTGCGCCTGGCGCGATACGATCTCCGTCGGGGCCAGTGCGGTTTGCCTTACCGGCAGCAGCAACAAGGCCCCGAGTACGATCAGGCCCAATAGCAGTTGCTTGCGGTTGGGGCGCCAGCGGCCGAGGCGCCGATGCCGGGTCAGCGCGGCCCAGCAGTAGCCCCAGGTGTTGACCAGGCCTTTGAGGTGCTGCCACAACACGGCCGGCGGCTTCTGCTCCAGCAGCAACACCAACAGGCCCAGGCGTTGCCCTTCACGGTCCTGGACCGGAATGCACCAGAGGCCCGACGGCCACCACTCGCTCCAGCCTTCGACGATGTCCGGCGGTGGGGTGGTGGTGTCCGGTGTCAGCCACACCGGTTCGCCATCGGCCACCTGAGTGGCGATCCAGCGACTGGCCCGACGCAGCCAGACCAGGTACGGCGAGTCTTCGCTGGGGCGCGACAGCCCAGAAACGTTCAGCAGTTCCAGCGACGATTCCCGTTGGGCAAAGACCAGCGCCTGATGAAACGGCAGCAGCGGGTACAGATCGTTGGCCATGCTGAACGCCAAAGCGTTCAGCGAGTCGGCGGCGATTGCCTTGTCCCGCAGGGCGTCGAGTTCCAGCAGCAGGTGAGGGTGGGGCAGCGGCTCGTTCATGGTCATGGCTGGGCACTGTTTTGTGCATCGATTTGCAGCGCAGTGTCCTGATTGAAATGCGCCGTGCCGCTCATGCCCGCCATCAGGTCGGGGTATTTCTGGTCGAGCCGGGCTTCGAGCTCGACCGTCTGGGCCACCGCATCGACCCGCGAGTTGATGGCGCTGACATGGGCTGGGTAGTTCTTGCCGGTTTCATGAATGCTCACTTGCAGCGCGAGGCCGGGCTTGAGGGTCTTGAGCAGGTTGGAAGGTACGTTGAGCCGGACTTTCAAGGCGCCGTCGCTGACCAGATCGAACAGGGGGGTACCGGCCGTGACGGTCTGGAACGGTTTGACATAGACCTTGGCGATACGTCCGGAAAACGGCGCCAGCACCTGGCAGTAGCCACTCTGGGCCACGCCCATGGCGCGCGCGCCGTCGGCTTTTTGCACCTCGGTGTTGGCCATGGAGACTTCGATGTCACCCACCGCATTGAGTTGGCGCAGTTGTTTTTTCGCTTCCAGATTCTGCCTGGCCATGGCCAGTTCGGCGGCCGCCACTTTACTGCGGGCCTCGGCTTCGTTGCAGTTGAAGCGGGCGAGCACTTCGGCTTTGGCGACATGCTCGCCGAAACCGGTTTTCATCTCGCCCAGGGTGCCGCTCATCTGGCTCGACAGGGTGGTTTCCAGTTCAGCGGCCAGCAACACGCGAATGGCACTGGCGCTATCGAGGGTGGGGGCCGACGGTGTGTCATCGGCGGTGACGGGCAGGATCAGGCAGGCCAATAGCAGGGCCCCAAAACGGGACTCAAGGGCGGTTTTGCACATTCGGCGTTCCTTGCTGGGTGATGAGCAGACGTTGCTGTTCCTGTTCGTTCAAGGTGCGCTGGATTTCCCGGGCCAGAGTCTTGACGTCGTGCTTGGAGATTTCATCCGGCAGGACGTCCAGCCCCACGGAGTTGTACAAGCGACCCCACGCCGCCTGGGCACTGGAGAACGCGGCTTCACGCTGGTAGCGCGACAGCAGGTAGCGACCTTCGGAGCGGATCACCTCAAGCTCGGAACCCAGCGCGCCGTTTTTCGCCGCCTGGGCGTAGTCGAGCAAGCTGCGGTCGACCCGCAGGCTGTCTTCGGTGAACTCCACTTCCTGGCGCGCCAGTTGATAGCGCAGGGTGCCGACCCGCACCTGGGTCAGGATCGCCATGGACAGCGCCACCCGGCGGGAGTCGTCGGTTTCGCTCTGGGACTTTTGCGCGGCATTGAGCGACGGCAATTGCAGCAGGCGCAGCAGGTTCATCGAGACTTGCAGCCCGGTGGCGTTCCAGTCGCTGTTGTAGAGGTACTTGTTGGTATCGTACCGGTAGCCGAAATCCGCGGTGACGTTCGGCCACAACTGCGCCTTGGCAATGTCCAGGTCTTTCTGGTTGACCCGCTTGCGATACCACTCTTCCATGATTTCAGGGCGGTGCTCCAGAGACAGCTGCTCCAGCTGCGCCATGCTCTGATGCACTTGCGGCAGCGGTGGATCCGGCATGTCGGCCAGGATCATTTTCGAGCCCGGCGGCAATGACATCAGCGCGGCGAGCTCGGCCTGGGCGAATTCCAGGTCCTGGCGACGCACGGTCAGCAGGTAGATGGAGTCGAGCAGGGCGCGTTGGTAGGCGAGGATCTCCTGGCGTGGCAACAGACCACGTGTTTCGGCTTCCCGGGCGGAGGTCAGCGCGGTGTGGGTGCGCATCAGCAGCTTGTCTACTTCGGGCATCAGCCGTTGCGCGCCGAGGGCGCGCCAGTAGGCGTTGCGCACGTCCTGCAAGACGTTCTGCGCGACTTTGCGCCGACGTTCCTCGGCCATGAGGATCTGATCGGACTTCTGCTGGGTGCGGTAATAGGCCACGCCGAAATCCAGCAGGCTCCAGCTCAGGCCCAGGCCATAGAGTTCGCGATAGCGCTCCTCGGAGGTCGACGGACGCAAGCTGACCTGGCGGTCTTCGATACCGATGGAGGTACCGCCCGAATCGTTGTTTCGCCCGGCATAACCGGCCGAGGCCACCAGCTTGGGTAACATCTCATGGCTGGAAACATCGCGCAGGTCCGACGCCAGGGCGCTTTCCATGAGCTTGAGGCGGTAGTCGAGGTTGTATTTCAACGCCCGGGCGGCCGCTTCATAAAAGGTGATGGGCGCGGTGACCGGTTCCTGGCCGGAATACATGCGCGCCTGATCGGCGAGAATGCGTTGACGGTTCTCTTCGTCGGTGGCGGGCTTGGGGTCCAGTGACGAACAGGCACTGAGCAGCAGTGCGGACGCGAGAGCGGAGCTGATAAACCTCGTCGCATGTTTCGGCATGTTCAATCCTTTGTGCTCTTTGAATTTATTTTGTTCGGTCACTTCAATGGCCCCGATGGGTCGGATGCAGACGCTGGGCGGCATTGCGTACTTGCGCACTGAACCCCCGGGCCGGGCGTGGCTCCTGGGCTTTTTCCGGTTTTTCCACCTGTGCCGGTCCGCGGGTTAATTCAGCGGGGTCGATGGCGAACAACGACGGGTCGCTCAACAGGCCATCGGCACTCAGGCCGACGCGGCCATGTCGTCCGAGAATCCAGGCCATTTCCAGTTCACTGTCCAGCCGGCTGTCGCGCACAGCATCGGCGACGAATTGGCCGGGCACCAACCCGAGTCCATTGCCCAGCGAATCGCTGGTGAACTCGCCACTGGAACTGATGCGCAAGTTGCTGCCATCGGCGTTCCAGCTGGAGAGCTCATTCAACCGGGCGTTGCGTTCGACCACCGGTGTCACGAAGATCGCCGGCACCGGATCGGGGATAAGCAGGCTGCTGCTCTGGCGACCGAGGTCATGATCGAAGCGATTGCCTTCCGGTGCCGGGATGAAGGGTGTGGCAATGTCCAGAATGATCACCAGTTCCGCCTGGTCGCTGGCTCCGCTCAGATCATTGATGGTGTAGGTAAAGACATCGCGCAGTACCTGCCCAAGACCGGCGGCTGCCAGCACTTGTGGATTGCTCTGGTCGATGGTGTAGGTGTAGCTGCCATCGGCGTTGAGCACGAGGGTGCCGTACAGGCCGAGGATCGGCTGACCGATCACGCCCGCCGTGCCTGTGCCTGTTTCGGCACCGGTGCGTATCGCCACCACTTGCAGGTGATCGTTGCCATCCACGTCGCTGTCATTGGGCAGTACATTGCCCGTTACCTGCGGCGCCGGTGTTTCGTCGCTGGCCACAGCACTGTCGTTTTGCGCCACCGGGTTGTCGTCGGCCCCCTGGATGACCACCGTCAGGCGTGCATCCGAGGTGACTCCGGCGGTGTCGGTCATGCGGTAGGTGAAGGTTTCGCTGAGGGTTTCGCTCGCTGTGCGCAGCGCTTGCACCAGCGGGTTGTTGTTGTCGATCAGGTAGGTGTAGCTGCCGTCGGCGTTGATGATCATTTGCCCGTAGCGTCCGCTCAGCACTTGCCCTGCGCTGGCGGACTGGCCGTTTTCGCCGGTGAGGCTCAGCACCTGTCTGCTTTCGCCGTTGACCACGCCGTCGACATCGCTGTCGTTGGCCAGCACGTTGCCCGTGGCGTTGCTGCCCGGGGTGCCATTGGCCACGCCGCCCGCTTCGACGGCGATAGAGTTGTCGTCCCGGGCAATAGGGGTGTCATTGCGGCCATCGACGGTGATGCGCAATTCGGCCTGGCTGCTGGCGCCGAAGACGTCGGACAGGGTGTAGCTGAAGACGTCCGTCACGGTCTGGCCGCTTTGGCGCAGGGCCTGGACTATCGCGAGGCTGTTGTCGACGGTGTAGGTGTAGCTGCCGTCGGCATTGATCACCAGATCACCATAAAGCCCGCGCAGCGCTGTGCCTACGGTGCCGCCGCTGCCGGTGTCGGCAAGCTCGCCCGTCCGGATCGCCGATACGTTGAGGGCGTCGCTTTCCAGGTCGGTATCATTGCCGAGCACATTGCCCGTGGGGTTGATGCCGTTCTGGCTGTTGTCGAGACCACCGGCTTCGACAGCCGTCGCCGCATCGCCGTTGGCCACCGGTGCCGAGTTGATTCCGCGGATGATGATGTGAATTTCCGCCAGATCGCTTTGCCCGCCAAGGTCGGTGACCTGATAGGTGAAGTGCTCATCGAGAATTTGCAGCGGTCCCAGCGCCAGTACCGTGGGGTTGCTGTTATCGACGATGTAGGTGTAATTGCCGTCGGCACCGATGATCAGTTGTCCGTAGAGTCCGTTGATCAAGGTGCCGTTGGTGTTGTCGGTGCCTGGATCGACGGCGTCCAGAGTGCCGCCCGCCGCTTCAGTGCCGAAGCGGATGCCGCTGACCTGCAGGCTGTCGCCCTGATCGACATCGGTGTCATTGGGCAACACGTTACGGGTCGGGCTGACGCTATTGCCATTGCCGTCATTGGCGACGGCGAGGGCCACGTCGTTGGTCGCCACGGGGGCATCCCAGGCGCCGTCGATGCGAATGTTCAGTTGGGCGACATCGGTGGCGCCGGCGATGTCGCGCATCCGGTAGGTGAAGGTTTCCACCAGCGAATCACCGACCTTCAGTGACTGGACAGCGGCCAGGTTGTTGTTGATCACATAGCTGTAGGTGCCATCGGCGTTGATGGTCAGGGTGCCATAGAGACCGTCGAGGGTCTGCGTGGTGCCGACTGTGGTGAACGTGCCTGTGGCAGTTTTGTCGCCACCCCGGACATCGGTGATGGTCTTGCTGTCGTTGGCATCAACATCACGGTCGTTGGCCAGCACATTGCCTGTGGGGTTCAGGCCCGGGGTGCCGTTGGCGGTGCCGCCAGCCTCGACGGCCACTGTGTTGTCGTCCGCCGCCAGCGGGTTGTCGTTGGCGCCGCGGATGATGATGGTCAGCGTGGACGTATTGCTGGCACCAAAGAGATCGCGGACCTGATAGGTGAAGGTTTCCGTCAGCACGTCAAAAGGCGTGCGCAGGGCCTGGACCCGCAGGTTGTTGTTGTCGACCACGTAACTGAAAGAACCGTCGGTGTTCAACGTCAGGGTGCCGAAGGTACCGATCAGGCCGGTGCCGAGAACGCCGACGGATGTCCCCTCGTTGAATCCCGTCACGCTGAGGGCTTCGGCATTGCCGTCTACATCGGTGTCGTTGACCAGCACGTTGCCGAAAGGATTGGTCCCCGTGGTGCCATTGTTCACCCCGCCGGCCTCGAACGCGATGCTGATGTCGTTATGCGGAACCGGCGTGTCATCACGGCCGCGAATGTCGATGTTCAAGGTCGCGCGATCTTCGGCGCCGCTGGTATCGATAACGGTGTAGCTGAAGGCATCCACCAGCCTTTCGCCGAACCGCAACGCCTGGACTTCGGCCATGTCGTTGTCGAGCCGATAGCTGTAGCTGCCGTCGGCATTGAGGGTCAGCCAGCCATAGGTGCCGCGCAGTTCGCTGCCCAGGGTGCCGGCTGTACCGGTGGCGGTTTCGATGCCGGTGCGCACCGAGGACACGGCACGGGTCTCGCCATAGTCGTGGGCGGGCAGGTCGACGGGGACCTCGCCACCGTCGACGTCGGTGTCGTTGTCCAGCACATTGCCGATCGGGTCCAGGCCGGGCTGATTGTTATTGGTGCCACCGGATTCAATGGCGATGGAAGTGTCATCGTTGGCGATCGGGTTGTCGTTCTGGCCACGGATCAGCACGATGATTTCCGCCGAGTCGGTTTCCGGAGTGGGGCTGGCGTTGTCGCTGACGGTGTAGGTGAAGCGTTCGAGCAACAGATCGCTGCCACGGCGCAAGGCCTGGACATCCGCATTGTCATTGTCGAGCGCATAGCTGTAGCTGCCGTTTGGAAAAATGGTCAGCGTTCCGTACTGGCCAATAATCACCGTGCCGCCGGCATTGACGGCAATTGGCGTGCCTGTACCAGCCTCTTCACCGGGCTTGATCAATATCACGGTCAACGGATCGCCGTCAGGGTCGAAGTCATTGGCTGTGGCGTCGCCGGACGGATCGCCGCCGGCGGTGCCGTTGGCGATGCCACCTTTTTCAGTGGCAATGGCAATCACGTTTTGCGACACAGGCGGGTCGTTGACGCCGTGCACGGTGATGACCAGTTGTGCGGTGTCGGTCAACCCATTGGTATCGGTGATCCCGTAGGTGAAGAACTCGGTCAGGGTCTGTCCCGCTGCGAGCGCCTGGACGGCGGTATTGGTACTGTCCACATCGTAGAAGTACGAGCCATCGGCGCCGATGCGCAAGGTGCCGAACAGGCCGGTCACCACCGTACCGTCGGCTGAGGTAGTGCCCGTGGCGACGCCACTCAGGACATCGACCGCCGGGTTGTAAGTCGCTTCGTTTTTATTGATCACCCCGTTGACCTGCAACTGGCTGCTGGGTTGGTCCACCGCGTCGACGTCATTATCGATACCGTTATCGACAAGTCCGGGACGGCTCGGGAACTGGATGACGTTGCCGCTCGGGTTGCTTTCGCTGGCATTGTTATTGGAGGACGCCGCTTGGGCCTCTGCCTGGTCATCACTGGCCACCGGGTTGTCGTTGGCGCCTTGCACGACGATGCGCAATTGCGCCACGTCGTCGAGTCCGACGGTATCGGTGACCCGGTAGCTGAAGAAATCAACCAGTTGCTCACCGGCGCTCAGGCGCTGAACCCTGGTGTTGTTGTTATCGACCACGTAGCGATAAGTGCCGTCGGGGTTGATGGTCAGGGTCCCGTACAGTCCGACTACGCTGGTGGCGGTGGTAACAGGCGTGAAATTGGCTGCAATCACCTCGGGGACCGGACGGATGCCCGTCACGGTCCTTGTTTCGCCATTGACCGTGCTGTCCACATCGATGTCATTGGTCAACACGTTGCCGACCGCATCGCTACCCGGGGTACCGTTGAACACGCCTCCGGCTTCGGCGGCAGTGCCATTGTCATTCACGCCCACCGGCGTGTCGTTGGCCCCCTCGATGGTCACGGTCAGGGTGGCTGTAGCGGTGGCACCGGCCAGGTCGCTGGCAACGTAATCGAAGCGATCGGTGAGCGTCTGGCCCGACAGGCGCAGGGCCTGTACGGCGGCATTGTCGTTATCGACGATGTATTCGTAGGAGCCATTGCTGCCGACCAGCAACTGTCCGAACTGGCCGTTGATCACCACCACACCGACGACCGGTGTCTGAATGCCAGTCCCCGGGCCTATCGACAAAACGTGCAACCGGTCGGCATTGGTGGCGGTATCGATATCGGTATCGTTGACCAACAGGTTGCCCCGTGGATCGACCCCGATGACCGTGTTATTGGTGCCGCCCGCTTCAACGGCGATGGCACTGTCATCGACCGCAATCGGTGGGTCGTTGACCGGGGCGAGGATGATTTGCAGAGTGTCGGTGTCGCTCAAGGCATCGGCGGTGGTGCCGGGCAGGCCTGAGCCATTCGCATCACCATAGTTGCCCTGGTCGTTGCTGACCACGGTCAGGGTGTCGGTGCCGTTGAAGTTCAGGTTGCCCAGATAGCGCAGGCTGGCCAGCGCCGTGTTGAGGTTGGCAAGGGTGCCGGTCAGGGACAGGGTGGCGCTATTGGCCCCGGTGACCGTCACACCGGGAACGGTTGCACCGAGGAACAAGGTGCCATTGAGCACACTCAAGGTCACGCTCAGGTTGCGGCTGGCAACATTCGGGTCGCGGTTGGCGTCGAAGTCGGCGACGCTGATACCGCCGATGCTCAGCGGTACATCCTCCTGGCCGTTCTGGGTGCCGGGCAGGGTGTTGACCGGTGCGTCGTTCTGTTCGACGTAACCGGCATTGGCCGCTTGTGTGGCGGCATCGCCCAGCGTAATGGTGATCTGCCCGAGCGTGCCGGCGTCGGTGTCGACCCGCACACGTAAATCGCCCAGCGGCTGCGGATAGCTGATCAGCCCAGCCGGCACATCAATGCGGAACACGCCCAGGGGCAGCACGCCAAAGTGGTACTGGCCGTTGGCGTCGGTGACAGTGGAGAATGTCAGGTTGTCGGCGCTGGTGTTGAGCAAACCGTCGGCGCCGGCCCAGGTCAGGGTGACGGTCTGCCCGGCCAGGCCTGCGCCGTCGGGCGTGGCGCTGGCGGTCGGCGATGCGGTGTCGTTCCACAGGGTGCCGGTGATGACGCCGAGCCCGGCATTGTCGCGCAGGATGTACTGGTTCGGGCCGACGGTACTACCTGTGCGCTCACCGTTCGCCGTGCCGTCGACGCCGACAAAGTTGCCGCCCCAACTGGTGAAGTCTTCCGGCAGGCTGCTCCAGGTCAGGGTGGCGTTGCTGCTGGCGACGATCGAGGCATTGGGCAGGGTGACCTGATAGCGCACTTGAATCTGTGCGCCCACGTCCAGTTGATCGAAGTTGACACTCAAACCGCCGGTCGTGCTGAAGCTCACGCCAGCCGGCAGGTTGCCGGGGCCGAAGGTGGTGCCGTTGATGCTGACGCCAAGCAGGGTGTAGTTGCTGCCACCGGCAAAACTGTCGCTGACTCGCGCATCGAATGCCGGCAGGCCGCCGTTCTGGGTGAAAGTCAGCTGCACCGTGGCGCTGCCGGTGGTGCCGCTCGGGTTGGGGTTGAACGCGACGATCTGTTTGTCCAGGCCACTGAAGCTCGGTTCGACGATGCGTTCGAAAACCGTGTCGCTGTTGGCACGACCCGCGCCGTTGACGATTTCGTGGGCCGAGACCGCCAGTTGAGCGCCGCTGATGTTACTGACGGTGTTGCTGACCCGCACGTTGAACTCGATCGCGATGCCTTCCAGATCGTTGTCGTCGGCGCTGTTGACCACGTTGCCGAGGTTGAAGGTCACGACCTGGCTGCCATCGGGGTTGGTCACGACGGTCAGCCGGCTCGGGTCGAACACGCCGTTGGGCGCCAGTCCCGACAGGTCGGAAGTGATCGGCAAGGCCTGAGGGCTGTTCTCGTTGCCGTCGACGTTGAGCGTGCCGCCGACGATCAGGTTGGCGTCGCTGGTCAGTCCGCCGTTGGAAATGAAGGCAATGCGCAACGCATTCACCAGGGCGTCCGGTGAAATGAACTGCAGGCCGTTGGCCAGGGTGATCTGGATCTGATAATTGGGGTTGTTGCCCTCGGGTACCAGCACCACCACCCGGTAGCGAATCACTTCGCCGATGGTCACCTGTTCCACAGCGGTCGTGGTCGGGGTGGGTGCCGCTGTGTCGGGCAAACCGCCGACCCGGGAGATTTCAATGGACTGCGCCACGGGCACCAGCAAGGTCGAAGCATTGCGGTAGTCGTTGAGCGTGCCGCCGTTGATCAAGCCATTGACCCCGGTGCGCTCGCCGCCCTGGGTGCCATCCAGGCTGGTCCATTGCACGGTCGCCACGTTGGCGAAGTTGGACGTGGCCGCCGCCGTGGCATTGACCACGCCGGTCACCTGCAAGACGATGCTGCCCCCCTTGGCAATGTCGATGTTGGCGCCGTTGGCGGTGCGCAACTGGCCGCCAACGATCTCGAAACCCACGCCGCCGTTGTTGGTGGCACCGTTCTGATACAACACACCCACCAGCGTGATGTTGCTGAGCTGGGTCGGCAGGTTATCGAGCAAGCTGATGTCGAAGGCTGTGAAGTCGCTGGCAGCGTTACCGTTGCTGATGGTGATCGTGAAGCTGACGGTGTCGCCCTGGTCATAGCCGCCGTTGCCGGTGGTTGTCGTCAGTGCCTGGCTTATCTGCAGGGTGGGTTCACGCACGATCACTGTAGGCCGGCCGCCGGTGAGTGCGACCGTGCGATCCACCGCCACATTGCCGTTGGCGGTGTTGCTGTCCGGGTCGCTGTAGATCAATTGCGCGTTGTTTTGCCGGGACACATTGGCCTGATTGCCGATGACGTTGTTGGCCACCAGTTGCAGGCGTATCACGAAGGTGTTGTTGCCCGTCTGGTTGTCGGCCGACACGCTCGACACGCTGAAGGTCCAGCGCGCATCCACACCATCGTTACCCACTGTGCCGCCCAGTCCACCAAAACCACTGACCAGCACGCTGCCGGCGAAGTCCGCGCCCAGGGCGCCACTGCCGGTGCGGGTGGTGATGATCTGGTAACCCAGGCCGCCGTTGAACGAGGTATCCAGGCGCATGCCCGCCGGGATCAAGTCGTCGATGCGCAGGTTTTGCGTGCTGCCTTCGGGCAGGGTGATCACGATGTCGTAGCGCATGCTTTCGCCGATCACCAGGTCGCTGCCGGTGGTGTGGCCGGCGCTGGAATCGCCATTGTCCAGCGTGCCATCGGCATACCCTTTGCGAATGACCGGCGCGGCGACCTGCTGGCTGGCGAGGTCGGTGAGGTTGGTCGGGGTGAAGTCGGTGCCGCCATTGACGCTGGCGTAATTGCTCAGGGTCGCGGTGGATTGCAGGGTACGACTGGCCTCGATGGTATTGCTGACCGCCACGTCGTAGCTGATCACCACCAGATTGGCGCCACTGGTGTCGGCGGCGGTGCCGCTGCGCCCGGCGAGGAGCGTGGCCTGGCCGCCGGCGTCGAGGAAGGTGATCTGGTTGCCGCTCACGCTGTAGTCGGTACCCAGCACCAGCAGGGTGCCGTTACCCCGGTAGATTTGCAGGTTCGCTGCCGCCAGGCTGCCGCCGACAAAGCTCAATCCGGTCGGCAGGGTGATGTTGGTGCTGACATCGAAGGCGCCGCCACCGCCGCTGTTTTCGATAGCCGTGACCAGGCGCAGCCGATCGCCGCCGTCGATATTGACGATATTGCCGTCTACGGCCGCCAGGCTGGTGACGCTGCCATTGAAGGGCACGCCGGTGCTGCCCGGCGGGTTCCAGCTGCCGGTGGTGTTGCTGACTGTGCCGTTGGTGCCGGATACCACGCCGTGTTTGATATTCAGTACCGGCTCGGCCACGGACACGATCACCGCGACGTCGGAGGAAATCAGCGTACGGTCGGTGAGGGTGGTTTGCTGGCTCGATTGCGCCAGTACGTCCAGCGAGCGCTGGTCGGCAAAGGGCTGGTCGCCCACGCGCACGCTAAAGCGGATGACGATGCGACTGCCGGTGGTGTCGGCCGTGGTGAAGCTGCCGAAGTCGAAGACCACCGAGTTGCCGTTGGCACTGGTGACGCTGACCACGCCGCCGGCATTGGTGTTGCCGGGACCGATTTGCCATTGGCCGACATCGCTGCCCGTGGCCCAGGTTACGCCGGTCACGTTGAACAATGGCAATGGCAGATAGGCCGTGAGCTTGAACTGTTCGTAATCACCGGTGACCAGGTCGTAGCTGAGCTGGAACGTCACTTCATCGCCCGGGCGCAGCTCGCCGCTGGCCGGCGGGGTGCCGTTATTGACCTCGACCAGGCTGATGTCGACGACGCTGGTAGGGATCACGCTGGTGGTCGCCGAACCATCGGTTTCGCTCTGGCCGGTGAGGTTGAGAGGGTCTTGCAACAGGGTGCCATCGACCACCGCACTGTTGCCCAGTTCGTCGCCTTCATTGATTTCCGGTTGTGGGTTGCCGGAAGGCGGTTTGTAGGTCTGGCCGACGATGGCCGAATAGCTGAGCACCGCCAACATCGCGCCTTGAAGCTGCTGGTCAAACGCCAGGTCGCCATTGAGCCAGCCACGCAAGGCAAACGAATTACGCAACGACTGGGCAATGTCGAACGCCATCGATGTGCTGCCGTCGGCGTTGTTGACGACGGTGGTGACCAGGGTAATGGTCTGCGTGACGCCATTGATGGTGACGGCCATGGCCGGGGTGCCGGTCAGTGTCTGGCCGTCACTGAGCTGGTCGCGAATGATCAGCTGACCTGCGTTGAAGGCGTCCTTGCCGAAGGCGAAGTAGTCGGAAATGGCCAGGTTCAGGTGGTACTGCAAGGTGTCGCCGGGGGTGATGCCGCTGTGGCCGATATCGTTCTGCACGGTAACGGTCTTGAGCAGCGTGATCGATTTGGCGACGAACTGCGTGGTGACGCCGGTGCCACTGAAATCAATAGTGGTGTTCGGTGCGGTGACGTCCCGTGGGTCAAGCGGTACCCATTGGCCGGAAGCACTGGGTGCGCCAAGGGTGATGGTCACATCGTCGCCGGTGACCGGGTTGATGATCGGCAGGCCGTTGGCATCGACTTCCGGCACGTAGAACGCGACCACGGTATCGGTCTTGCCCGCAAGGCTGGCATAGGTCACGGAAAACGAGCTGAGATACACCTCATCGGCGGCGATCAGCACGGCGATTTGTGCCGCGTTGGTGACCACCGTGCCATCGTGCAGGGTGATCGCGGTCACTCGGCCACCGGGGCCGGGGGTAATGGCGGTGACTTGTACATTGTCCGGCAACGGCTGGGTCACCACGACGTTGGACAGTGTCTGGCCCGGGGCCGGGGTCACGGATAGGGTCAAGGTACGGCCATAGTTCGGGCCGGTCGCGGTTTCACCCTCCGGGGTGCTCAGGGTTTCATCGAAGGTGATGACCGTTGGATGCACCACAAACGCGGCGGTACCGGCCTGAATCAGGCTGGGATCGTTGGTCGGGTTGTCCAGGGCGTCGTTACCGAACTCAAAGCCGCCGCTGGTGCGCAGGGTCAGGTCCGGGGTGCCATTGGAAAAACTGGTATCGGCCAGGTTGCTGAGGCTGGCGTTGATCTGTACCGGGATGACGGGTTGCGCATTGGTGACGCTGGCAAAGGGCAGCTCAATGACCACCAGGGTGTCGCCAGCGCGCATGCCGTAGGTCGACGCGTTGATGACAAGGAAATTGCCGTTGGCGTCTTTCGCCAAAGGGTGGGTGGCGTTGCCCGACGCATCGAACGTCACCAGGTGGCTGATCAGGTTCTGTCCCAGGTAACTGGCGGAAATGAAGTTCACACCGTCGTTACCGTCCCGGCCGGTGGTGGGTAGCGCCAGGTTGATGAAGGGGGCAAAACCGGTCTGGGTGGAGGTATTGCTGAAGTTCACGGTAAACGAGAAGTTATCACCCAACAAAACATTGCTGCCGGCAACGGGCAGGCTCGCGGTCGGTGCGGCATCGGCCAGCAAACCGTCGAAGCTGGCCATGGCGGCGCTGCTGATCGCAATGCTCTTGTCGATGTCGCCGACTTTGGTTTCCAGCGTCCAGTCACCGCCGACCCGGGTGCTACCGGTGTCATTGCTGGAGGCGGCCACATCGGCGCCGGTCCAGCGGGCCAGTTCGGTGACCAGGTTTTTGCCGGCCATGCCCGCGCCGATGTCGCAACCATAGAGTTGGATATCCGCGCCCTGGGTCAGGTTGTTGCGCCATTGTCCGAGGGTCTGGCTGAGTTGGTCGACGTTGTCGGAGGTGATAGTGCGATTGCCCAGGGTGAATTGCCCGGCGCCGCCGTGGGACATGACCTGGATCGAATCGACTTTGCCCAGTTGCGCCAGCGCCGCGGAGATCGCCGCGAGGCCATCCTCACCGGCGTTGACCACTATGGCGGTGACGTTGCCCGGCAATTGGGCCAGCAGTTGATCGCGGTTTTCGATACGGCTGTCGAGCACCAGCAGGCTGCGCGCTGCCGATGGCGCCTGCTCGGTGGCGGCAGGGCCTTCGGTCGGGGTCGCATGAGGGACAGGGGCGTCACCCGCCGCAGGCGTGGCGGTCGGGTCCGTATGCTGCTGATCGGCTGCCGCCGAAGCGGCCGCACCATCGAAAAGAATCCTTGGTTCCAGCGCAAGCGCCTGGCGTTGCGGACGCAAATGGGAGCCGAAACGTGGATGCCCTGACCCTTGCATAGTGAGGCCCTCTGCCTACGCGGTTAACATTCCATTGATACCAAGCCCACTACTGGACTCATGGAGCGTAGGACGTTTCTGTAGCTTTTCCAGAGTATTGGCGAACTTTTCAAAAGTCTCGGGAAGGGCTCCGTAATGCTGTTCACTTAAGCGAATGTGGTCCTCTGTAGGAGCGAGCTTGCTCGCGATGGTCGTTAACGAAAATGCGTATTTACTGGCTAAACGCGGCGTTCTTGAGTCCATCGTCGGAACGCCGCCCGGAGCAAGCTCGCTCCTACAATTTCCTTATCTGAACAGCATTACGGGAAGGGCTCCGGGAGTTTGAGGTAAGTGGCTTTTTGGCACTATGGGAGAGTGGGGACGTGCTGCGGGAGGAGAGGCGGGGGATATTGACCAAGGGGCGTTGAGCGACCGGCAAGGTCGCTCAGTTGTAGCGTTGTCAGAAAAGCATATAGGCGGATGCAGTCGTCTGATTCAGGTCGATCTCTCCGACCTCCAGCACTTCGTATTCGGCGCGCAGGCCGATGTTGCGAAAGACATCGACCTCCAGGCCGACACCGTAGGTCAGATCAACCCCGGTATCATCGTCGGTGGCATTGCCGTCGGCGTCCCAGGCGTGAGCACCGACACTGCCGAACACCCGCATCCGATCGCCCAGTGGAAAGCCCACATGGGCGGCAGCCTGGGCCGACTTGCCTTCGAAATCGACATTCTTGTCCTTGAATTGACCCAGGTCGACGTAGGCACCCTCGAAGGCCAGGTAGCTATTGACGCGATACCCGGCATAAACCTTGTAGCTGGTGTCGTCGTCGTCGAGTCTGGATTCGTCGGTCTGTATGCTGCTTACGCCAGCTCCAAGATATAAACCTTTGTCATCAGCGAGCGCCTGAAAAGACAGCAGCGATAGCAGTGAAGCGAAGCCAAGGTTTCGAAGTAGCATGTGTGGTGGAGTCCTTGTACAAGGTTGTCTGGTGTTAGGGTTCGGCGAGCATTTGAGGGGCCATGAGGGGTTAATAGAAATCATTGATTGATATTTTTGGGTCGTGGGGCGGCACGTTTTCCGGGCATTGAAAGTAGCGTCTGGCCAACGCCTGGATTGGCAGTGCTTTGGAGAACAACCAGCCTTGCGCCAGTAGAACCCCTTCCGAAACCAGATGCGGCAGTTGTTCCTGACTCTCCACACCTTCGGCCACGACCTTGAGCCTTAGCGACCTGGCCAACTGGGCAATGTGGCGCCACAAGGCGTCCTTGGCTGCGATCTTGTCGTCTGCGATGAACGAGCGATCTATTTTCAGAATGTCGAAAGGCACTGAATCGAGGAGCGAGAGGTTGGAATAACCGGTGCCGAAATCGTCCACGGCAATGCGATGCCCGCAGGCACGAAGCCGTCGCAATTGCAGGGCGGCAGGCTTGTGATCGAGCAGGGTCCTTTCGGTGATTTCAAAGGCCATGGCGGACGCAGGCATGTTGTAGGTTGCCAGCACGCTGGCCACATAGTCCGGGAAGCTCGGGTCCTGAATATCCTGGGCGCAAAGATTGACCGTAATGTAGAAGTCCTGGCAGGCCCATAGGTAGGTGCTGTAATCCTCCGCCACTTGCCGAATCACCGAACGCGTCAGTTTGCGGATCAAGTCGGACTTCTCGGCCACCGCAATGAAAACATCCGCAGGCACTTGAGTGCCGTTGTCGTTCCATCGGGAAAGTGATTCGGCGCCCACCAGATAGCCCGTCGTCAAATTGACGATAGGCTGATAGTGAACCCCCAGCGCGTTGGCTTTAAGGGCATTGCGCAGCCGTACGGCGGTAGAGGTGTAATGTCGTTGAATACACCTTGCGAGCAAGAGCAGCGCTGCGAACACGCACGCAAGGCCAATGAATAATTTGAATTTGAGACTTGTCAGGTAGCTCAACGGAAGAGAAACGACAGAGATCAGTTCATTTCGGTTGCCTGCAAAGGCGATCAGGACCTTGTCTGCCGAGATAACCAGTTCCTCCAGGTGGAAGGGCTTGCGCATCGTCAGCGGCGTGGGGCCCGTGGAAGCAATGGGTACCGCGCCGCCGGGGCCGATGAGGTCCAGTTGCAGGTCCTCGGGAAACTTCAAGTTGTCGAGCAGGATCTTCTTGTTTGCCCAGACGTAGGTTGACTGTTCCGACACAACGATAAAGTCGGTGTCCGCAGAAACCGTATGGCCGGAATCGACCCAGTAGGTTCGCTTGCCAACGGAGAATTTGCGTTTGTCGTTACCGGGTAGTATCGACGAGAGTTCCTGTCCGTAGGAGGAGCAGATCTTGCCATTGGGCAACTGAATTGCCGCTTGGTCAACGAATCGCAGGTTCTTGACCAGGTTAGCCAGTTGCGAGTATTGCTCGGCGGAGCACTCTTGACCCGAGCGATCAAGATCGCCGAGGGCTTCCAGTACTTTGTCGATCTGCGCATTGGGCTCCACTTGAGCAGCACGCAGATCGGCATAAACGTTATTCAACTTCCGTGCAATGAATGGCTCCGCCAATCCTCCAGCGCAGAGCCAAGCGGCCCAACCCGCTGCAGCAATCAGACAGACAGTGACTGCGTGCCTTCCAAGTAACGCTTTATATGCGGCAACCATCGACAAACCCCGAGCTATCATTATTTCACTGTGCATCCTGTCGTCGTGGATTAAACGACTTCAGTACCAGTCAATTACCCAGGCCAATAAGATGCCGCTTGCATAGACGGCTATGCACAGTGCGATTTTCTGCTTGAGTGGCAGCGTGTTTATTCGATGTTGCATGCTTATCTCCTTGAGTAGGCAAATAAGCAATTTTGGATACCCGTGGTTAATCAAGGAAAATCATTAATCATCATTTACAGGGTTTTGATAAATACCTGTTAACGATGATTTCTATCGCCGGCGGCCTGATTGTAAACGGGTGTGTTCCTGGGCCTGGCTGAGTTGCGCCTGGCCGTTTCCGACGGCGTCTCTCCGTAAGCGATCTGATACGCCTTGGAAAACCGGCCCAGATGGTGAAAGTTCCAGAACATCGCGGTTTCTGTGACGGTGGGCCACGTTTTATTGATCAGGTCGCGACGGGCACTGGCGAGCCTCAAGTTTCTGATATAAGCGATTGGCGATATCCCGAAGGTTTCAATAAAGCCAAAGTGCAGGGTGCGAGTGGTGGTTTCAAGCTGCCTTACGAGCGACTTTATAGTGAGGGTTTTTTTTGTGTTTTCATGGATGTACTGTATGGCTTCTATCGCCACTTTTCTTCTTGTCGGGACTTTGCGGCTGACACCGCCTGCGGGCGTCAACGACTGCAACAGAGAAGCGAGTACTGCACTTTCAATCGCCGAACCCTCTGCTTCGCTGCGTTGTGCTGAAGCCGCGTCATTGATGTCGTCACAGCAAGCGCTGATGGCTTGAATGGCCGATTGTATGAATTGAAAGTTTTCAGCCTGGAAGCTGTGTTGTGTCCGGTTTGCAAGAATATCCATGACAGGGTGGTGTTGGCGGCACCGGTTATAGTTTTCCAGTGTCGTGGTGATGGTGAACAGTGTTTCATTCGGTTCGCAAGTGTAATGCACCGATTCATCGCTGTGCAGTACGATGACTTCGTCAGGCCGTAGTTTGTGATTATTTACGACGGGGCGCCCAATCGGGGCCTGGGAGATGGCGAATGTCACGCATCCGGCAGGGACAGAACTGACCAGCGTCACGGAAGAGTCGAACTCAAGGCGACTGCACTGCAGTTGCGGACTGTGAAAGAGTTTGTGTTGCCGAATGCGCGCTTCATGCTCGGTCGGAATAAGGCTCATTTCCCATTTGCCTATTGTTCTATTCAGTTGGCTCGGCAAGGCAGAAGACAAATGAAAGATCTCGTCGGGCGGTGCGATACTCATGAAATTGAAGGCTCATCTGTTAAATGATTAGGGTCAAGCCTGACAGGCAGACATGGAGTAGATACGCGATTGGGCGTCCTTGCTGTCGGTGAGATCGACCCACTTCGAACGGGAGTCAGAGTCCCCGGATCAGTTCCAGCTCTGCCGAAAATGCGTACTTGCTGTTCAACGGTGAGTCGTCCATGTGTTGAACGTTGCGCGGATCGATTTTCGAACTGAAAATCTGCGATTGGGGTTTCATCGGGTCAATGGCTGCTGCTGTAAAGGAGTAAAAGTCGTCAATACGATAACCGGTTTTTACCTGATAGCCAGTTTTCACGGTACTTGGGGCCTTCTTGTTGGTTTCGATACTCGTCAATTTGGCACTGTAGACGCCCTTGTCGTCGGCCATGGCCTTGAGGGAAAGCAATAAACCAAACGACACGGTGACGAAGTTTTTCAGTAGCATCGAGGCGATTCCTTATTAACAGTTTATTCAGGCAGTGCAGAATGTCAGCTGCATCTCTGCCACGACTTGGGCTGCAAATAATCTCACTTCGATGGCACCTGCCAAAGTCAATAACTCATATTTTTCAGGTCGCCGGAAGTGGCCAGTCAGCGCTTGCCCCTGCGAATCCAACGCGCCTCAAAGTAGTATGAGCCAGTTGGCGTAGCTCATGCCGGCATCACTTTGTGGTGGGGCAGGGAGAGCAGAATCATTGTTCTGCTCGTCCGTATGATACTCATTCTCACTTTGAATCTTCAGGTGCGACAGTTTCTGGCTGTCATCCGGGCTTGTTTCAATTTCATAATATTCAATGGTCGTGCTTTCGACGGAACGCTCGTCGTGCGCCAACGAGTAGAGTGGCATGGCAGACAAAAAAAAGACCGCCATGAATCCGAAAGTCGTCGATTTGCGGGTTCGCAGGAAATGCATGGTTTTCACTTGATTCTCCTGTATAGGGCATTGTCCCGGGCGAGAATCAAGCTGGCTCGATTCCAAGGATGATCGGCGAGGGATTTTTGACAGGAGAGACATTTGATTCAAATCAATAAGTGTTATTTTTGTTTGAGAATTATTTGATTTGAATCTGTGCCAGGCGGGTGTCGAGTCGCTGCGGGAGACCGATCAATGGTTCATGCAGCGCAGGCGGCCAAGTTCATGGATGTAAAAACACACGGCGTTTTTATCCTGGGTCGGAATCAACTCATAGTTTAGAATGGCGCCTTCTTGCAAGACATATTGACGCCTGAAGAACAGGTCAGGGGTCTTTTCAATGGCAAAAAGTTCATTGTCCTGGCTGAGTTTGATATTGCTGACCTTGATCTCGACGTGTGTATTGTTTTCTCCGATTATATTTGCCGAGATGGTCGCGTTGCGGATTTTTCCATTCAGGCTTTCCAGTGTGGTCCCCGTGAGTCGACCATGCCCGATAGTGAGGTACTCTTCCGTGTTGAGTTGGTTGAGATCCTCCAGCCATTGTCGGGATTTCGTCTGGTAACTGGTATTTTCCATGTAGTGCGAAGGTGAATAGACAAAAGAAAAAACGCACAGTGCATTGATCAAGACTATAAGAGGCCAGTGAAGGGCTTGTGGAATTCCGAACTTCATAAGGTGACTTCCAGACATTGACGAATCATCAAGGCGAGGTCTCTTTCGCTGCTGTTCAATTGCAGATTTGCAGTGCTTTGATCCTGGCGGATACACGAAACGGAATAATTGGCTTTATAGAGGTTGATCCAGACCTGGCCCTTCAGGTTTGGCGGTAGCTGTTCAGTTTGTTTGACCGAAAGATCCATCAGCGCTTGGGCCTCGGCAAGATCGCTGCCCACGGCGTGTATGACCAGTCCATTCTTGTCGATACTGGAAATTTCAATTTTTGGCGCGTCGAAGTCGAATTGAAAAATAGTAAAGGCAACGACTGCCAGCGTAACGACATAAGCGATCAGCTGGGCTTTTGTAATGCGGGTGGATCTACTGGTTTTACCTGAAGGTACCAGTCGTTCACCGCCACCCGGTGGCGGTAGTTGCTCAGTGATGGGCGCGGGTGGCTGCGCTGTTTCCTCTCGGGGTGCCGGTACGTCTGCCTCGGCATCGACTACGCATTGCCGGTTGAAGCAATATCCTCGTCGAGGAACAGTCATCAATATCTCGTGATCCCGACTGTCATTGAGAATATTGCGTAGTGAGAAAACCGTTTGATTCAAACTGCCGGAGGCAACCACGCGGTCATTCCAGGTGTAGTCGATGATTTCATCGCGGCTTTTAGTGACACCTGGCTCCATGAGCAGCAGGTCCAACAGACGCGACTCAGCTCTACCTAGCGTGGAATTCTGTACATCTCCATGGGGTGTTGTAATGGAAAGCATGGCGTTGTCGGGGTCGAATACCGCCATGGCGCCATTTTTCAACTTGAAGGTGTAGCTCATAGAAATCTTCCGTTCAGGCGGTGCTGGCCTGAGTATAGGGGCCGGATTTGGCTCGGTACATTCTGGTCTGGGAAGTGAACGAAGATGAGGGCCAGGCGGAGGGTGCACGGTGTGTTGCATTTACAAAGCCGGACGGGCTCGTTTCAGAAGCGTGCGGTTCGGCAAACAGCCCGGCCTGTCAGAGGTATCAGTTCAATCAAACAAAGAAAAAGCATTACCGGATGACCCATGGTTTTCGATTTTGACACCATGAATAATGCTTGGAATGGATTAGCTGCGCTATCCGAAAACTGCAAGTCGGGGCAGGTGGGTTTGTGCGCAGCCACGCCTGAATCAACTAACCTCGTTGTTCCGACAGGCTTCAATTTCAGTCTGAACTATCAGGATACAAATCAATGATTGTATTTTTGTGCACCTGGCTTGCTAAAGATTATTTTTGATTCTTATTAGCTTTGAAGCAGGGGCGTTACCGATTTAAATGGATCTCGAGGAGCGTTGACGCACATCGCGTCGATGGTTTGTTTGTCGCGGCGTAAACGATCCTCACCTCTCGTTCTACGGCTTTGCCCCGAGTCCTTTCATGAAGGGCTCGGGGCTTTTTTTTGGTTCTTCACGGATTACCGGGAAAGACGCTCTTGATCTTCATGAAAAAGAATTCGCTGTCCCGGTAACCGTACGCCATCCGCTTGATGACCTTTATTCGATTGTTGATGCCTTCCAACTGGCCCGT
>NZ_MRCS01000015.1 GCF_002303925.1 Pseudomonas sp. ACN8 | reverse complement strand
TGACCGACACGTATTCTTCCGCTCGATCGGCCTGGGCCTGGAAGACATTGCGCTGGCCAATGCAATCTATCGCCTGCAGCCCTGACACCGCGATCAACTGTAGGAGCGAGCCTGCTCGCGATGGTGTATCTGACACATTGATGTCGACTGACACACCATCGCGAGCAGGCTCGCTCCTACAGGGAGATCTCTTCAGTTTTGAGAATTACGCCCCAACAGGAGACGTTCATGAGCCAGGCAGATTTCATCATCATCGGCGGCGGGATTGCCGGTGCTTCCACGGGTTTCTGGCTGTCGCAGCACGGCCGCGTGATCGTGCTCGAACGCGAATCCCATCCGGCCTATCACTCCACCGGCCGTTCGGCTGCGTTGTACACCGCCGCCTACGGCACCCCGCAAGTGCGGGCATTGACCCTGGCCAGCCGCGATTTTTTCGACAACCCGCCCGCTGGCTTCTGCGAACACCCGTTGCTGACCCCGCGCGGCGAAATAACCGTGGATTTCACCGGTGACCCGGACGAACTGAACAGGCAGTACCAGAGCGCAAAAACCACGGTGCCGGAAATGCAATTGCTCGACGCCGACGCGGCCTGCGCGTTGGTGCCGGTCCTGCGCCGGGAAAAGGTCCACGGCGCCATCTACGACCCGACCGCCAGCGACATCGACACCGATGCCCTGCACCAGGGCTATTTGCGCGGCATCCGCCGCAACCAGGGCGAAGTGCATACCGACAGCGAAGTCGTGAACCTGAGTCGCGACGACAAAGGTGTATGGCAGGTTCAGACCAACAGCCAGACCTTCAGCGCGCCGATCGTCATCAACGCCGCTGGCGCCTGGGCCGACAAGATCAGCGAACTGGCCGGCGCCAAGCCCCTGGGCCTGCAACCCAAACGCCGTGCCGCGTTCATCTTCGCCGGCCCCGAAGGCGTGGACATCCACCATTGGCCAATGCTGGTCAGCCTCGACGAATCCTTCTACATGAAACCCGACGCCGGGATGTTCCTCGGTTCGCCGGCCAACGCCGACCCGGTGGACCCCCACGATGTGCAGCCCGAAGAACTGGACATCGCCATGGGCATTTACCAGATCGAAGAAGCCACAACCCTGACCATTCGCCGCCCGACCCGCACCTGGGCCGGCCTGCGCAGCTTTGTCAGCGACGGCGACTTGCTGTCCGGTTTCGATCCGCAGGTACCGGGGCTGTTCTGGGTCGCGGCACAAGGCGGTTATGGCATCCAGACCTCGCCGGCCATGGGCCAGGCCAGCGCGGCACTGGTGCGCGGCGCCGCGTTGCCCGAGTCGCTCGGCCATTTTGGCCTGAATGCCGAAATGCTTTCCCCTGCCCGCCTCGGCTGATCCTGATCCTCAGGTGACGTGCCCACACGATTACGGCACACTTTCAGCGCCCCTTTGATGGGGCGCTGACGCTGCCTGGAGTTCCACTGTATGAACGCCCCCGAAAAAGACTCGGCCCCGAACACCACGTCGCTGGATAACTTCCGGGCGATCGCCGATGCCATCGCCACGCTGTTCTTTCCCCACGCCGAAGTGGTGCTGCACGACCTGCGCACGCAAAAGGTCGACTACATCGCCAACAACCTGTCCAAGCGGGAAATCGGCGACGACTCGGCGCTGGAAGACATGCTCAGCGACGATGTCAGCGAACGAAACATCGGGCCGTACGAAAAGCTCAACTGGGATGGTCAGAAGATTCGCAGCCTCAGCACAGTGCTACGGGACAGCGAAGGTCACCCGCTGGCGGTGCTGTGCATCAACCTGAATATTTCGTTGTTCGAAAATGCCAAGGCCGCCCTGGACCTGTTCCTGTCGCCGACCAAGCTGATCCCGCAACCGGATGCACTGTTCCGCGATGACTGGCAGGAGCGGATCAACACCTTCCTCCACGCCTGGCTGCGCGAGCGCCAACTGAGCCTGAATCTGCTGACTCGCGACCACAAGCGTGAACTGGTGCTGGCGTTGCACGCCGAAGGCGCGTTCAAGGGCAAAAGCGCATCGAACTACGTGGCCAATGTGCTGAACATGGGCCGGGCGACGGTGTACAAGCATTTGAAGGAATTGAAGGGCTGAAGATTTGCCGTGGTCCCATCGCCAGCAGGCTGGCTCCCACATGGATTTGCGGTATAAACAAAACCTGTGGGAGCCAGCCTGCTGGCGATGGCGGTAGATCAGTCGCCGTAAATGTCGGACTTGAAATACTTGTCCGAAATCTTCTGGTACTCACCATTGGCACGAATGCCATCAATGGCCGTGTTCAGCTCGCTGACCAGTTCGGTGTTGCCCTTGCGCACGGCAATCCCGGCACCCTCGCCCACATATTTCGGATCTTTCAGCTCCGGCCCGACAAAGGCGTAACCCTTGCCACGGGGCATCGACAGGAAGTCATTGAGCGGAATGGTGTCGGCAAAAATCGCGTCGAGGCGACCGGCGGCCAGGTCCATGTAGATTTCTTCGTTGTTGCTGTAGCGCTTGACGTTGATGCCCTTGGGCTCGAACACCTCGGTGGCATAACGGTCGGTGGTGGTGGCGCGCTGCACGCCGACGTTCTTGCCCTTGAGGCTGGCGTACTGGTCATCCACCACCGCGCCATCCTTCATCACCAGGCGCGACGAGGTGAAATAGTACTTGTGGGTGAAGTCCACCGACTTCTTGCGGTCTTCATTGATGGTCATGGACGACAGCGCCATGTCGATTTTCTTCACCTTCAGGGAAGGAATCAGACCGTCGAACTCGCCTTCGACCCACACACACTTGGCCTTCATCTGTGCGCACAGGGCATTGCCGATGTCATAGTCAAAACCGACGATTTCGCCTTTGTCGGTTTTCGAGGCGAAAGGTGGGTAAGCGGCTTCAATGCCAATGCGCAGGGTTTTCTCGGCGGCGAATACAGAACTGCACGCCAACAGGCTCAAGGCCAGACCGGTGATGAGGGGGAACTTCTTCATGTTCGTTTTCTCGCGGTTGTTGTTGGTTTGGCAAGACAGAAGAAAAAGCTGAAACGGGTGGAAACCTTTTTTGTACTTATAATTCCATCTTGGACTTTTATGTATTGGCCGTCAATCAGGCAAATGCAGCCCATGCCGGCCGATGGTCGGGTGGTGAATCATCAAGACTTTTAGTGATGCAGATGACGCCATCGAGAGCAGGCTCGCTCCTACATTGGTCCTGCGAACACAGATCCAGTGTGGGAGCGAGCCTGCTCGCGATGAGGCCCGAAGAGACAACAAAAAACTATAGGTTTACTGCTTCCAGCGATCCGCCGCCGCATGATCACTGTCACGCCCCTCGACCCAACGCGGCCCGTCACTGGTGTTTTCTTTCTTCCAGAACGGCGCACGGGTTTTCAGGTAGTCCATGACAAAGGCGCAGGCGTCGAATGCCGCCTGACGATGGGCGCTGGCCGCGCCGACGAAGACAATCGGCTCGCCCGGTTCCAGGGCGCCGATGCGGTGCAGCACTTCCAGCTTGAGCAACGGCCAGCGCTGCTCGGCCTCGATGGCAATCTTGCCGAGGGCCTTTTCGGTCATGCCGGGATAGTGTTCGAGGAACATCCCGGCGACGTCGAGGCCGTCATTGAAGTCGCGCACATAGCCGACAAAACTCACCACCGCACCCACGCCGACATTGGCATCGTGCATGGCATTGACTTCGGCACCCGGGTCGAACGCGGTGGACTGCACGCGAATCGCCATGGCTCAGCCTCCGGTCACAGTCGGAAAGAACGCCACTTCATCGCCCTCGCTGACCGGCTCGTCGAGCTGGCACAGGTCTTCATTACGGGCGCACATCAAGTTCTGTTCGCTCAACACCTCGGCACCGTCACGTTGGGCCAATAGCGCGCGGACGTCGTCGACGGTGGCGAAGTTGCCTTCCACTTTCACCGAGTCCACACCCAAAGCTTCGCGATAACGGGCGAAAAACCTCACGGTAACGTTCATGGCTGCTCCGCCTGGAAATGTCCGCTCTTGCCGCCGACCTTCTCCAGCAGACGCACGCTTTCGATGGTCATGCCACGGTCCACGGCCTTGCACATGTCGTAGATCGTCAGCGCGGCGACACTGGCGGCGGTCAGGGCCTCCATCTCGACGCCGGTCTGCCCGGACAGCTTGCAGCGCGCCACGATGCGCACCGAATCGTCGCCTTCGGCACTGAGCTCGACCTTGACGCCGGTCAGCATCAGTGGATGGCACAGCGGAATCAAATCGCTGGTTTTCTTCGCCGCCTGAATGCCGGCAATGCGCGCCACGGCAAACACATCACCCTTGGGGTGGCCGCCGCTGACAATCATCTGCAGGGTTTCGGGCAGCATGCGCACCAGCGCTTGAGCGGTCGCCTCACGGAACGTCACGGCTTTTTCAGTGACGTCGACCATGTTGGCGCGACCTTGGGAATCGAGATGAGTCAGCACGGGATTACTCCTGATCAGGAGCGTCGATTGTAAACCTGCGGGTCAATTATTCGCACGCACGATTGTCGGCCCACCACAAACCAATGTGTGCGGGCTTGCTCGCGAAGGCGGCGTAAGAGTCAACATCCATGCTGAATGTCTGATCGCTTTCGCGTGCAGGCTCGCTCCCACTGGTTTTTCATATACCCATAAAAACCGGGCGGTTGTAAGGCCGCCCGGTTCCGCTGGACAGTTACAAAAGCGCTTCCTTATTGAGTTTACAACCCCCGACGGAAGCTTTGCCAAATAACAAAAATAAATGTAACAAAACCATACTCGAAATTCGTTTTTTTACATCACCGAACGACTTAAATTTATGCACCAACTGATAATTCACTGATTATTTTATAATAAATATCAACGTAAGGATTTTCCGTAAGCCCGCCCCCATGACCTGCAATGAAACCTCCTACAACAGAATGATTGACCGAGTTGTTCATTCGAGAAAAGCTGATCGACAAACCTAACGATTCTACAAAATTCAGTACAGAGGTATCGTACAAGGTTTTTTCCTCTGGCCTCCGGCAGGAGCTCAACGGGGCAGACCTTACACGTCAACTCAACCATGGTGGCACACGGGAGGCTAGTCATGTCCGCGCGGACAATTTACTCAGGAAAACACATCGTAATCTCTCACTGCCGGGACTGCGACATCCCTGGCTACATGATTATTTCTCTTAAGCGGGACATATCAAGACTCGCAGAACTAAGTTCGGCGGAAAGCGCTGAACTGATGAAAGGCCTGGCACTTACGGAGCGAGCCTTAAACACGCTATTTTCTCCTGAAAAAATATACATAATGCGTATTTCCGAACTCAATCATGAACTACATTTTCATGTTTTCCCCAGGTATACCTCCGTGACCAAGTTATATTTGGCGGAACACAATGAACGCATTATTGATGGCCCTTTCTTTTTCAGCTGGACGCGAAAAAAGTTCAGTAGCTCACAGCCTGAGCCGACCCAAGAGGTATTGGACGCTCAATCAATTCTTACGGAAACCCTCAAGGGCTATTTTTCGGAATCTCTGTAAACAGCGTACAAAAAACCGGGCGACCTTGCGGCCGCCCGGTTCCGATGGACAGTTACAAATGCGATTCGGCGTATTCGGCCAGGATCGAGCGTGGTACCCCTTGCAGGGTGATGTGCACCCCGTTCGGGAAGTCCTTGAAGCGTTCAGTGAGATAGGTCAGCCCGGAGCTGGTCGCGGACAGGTAAGGGGTGTCAATCTGCGCCAGGTTGCCCAGGCACACCACTTTGGAACCGGCGCCGGCACGGGTGATGATGGTTTTCATCTGGTGCGGCGTGAGGTTCTGGCATTCGTCGATCAGGATCAGGCTCTGCTGGAAGCTGCGGCCCCGGATGTAGTTGAGGGATTTGAACTGCAACGGCACTTTGCTGAGGATGTAGTCAACGCTGCCATGGGTGCTTTCATCATCCATGTGCAAGGCTTCGAGGTTGTCGGTGATGGCGCCCAGCCACGGCTCCATTTTTTCCGCTTCGGTGCCGGGCAGGAAACCGATTTCCTGGTCCAGGCCCTGCACGCTGCGGGTGGCGATGATGCGGCGATAACGTTTGCTGACCATGGTCTGCTCGATCGCAGCGGCCAGCGCCAGGATGGTTTTACCCGAACCGGCGGCACCCGACAGGTTGACCAGGTGGATGTCCGGATCGAGCAAGGCGTACAACGCCAGGCTCTGATAGATATCACGCGGCTTGAGGCCCCAGGCTTCCTGGTGCAGCAGCGGTTCCTGGTGCAGGTCGAGGATCAGCAAGCGGTCTTCTTCAATCTCCTTGATCCAGCCGACAAAGCCCTGTTCATCAATGATGAATTCGTTGATGTGCACCGCCGGCAGGTTGTCGATCAATTGCACCTGATGCCAGGTGCGGCCGTGGTCCTGACGGGTTTCGACCTTGCTCACGCGGTCCCAGAAAGAGCCGGTCATGTTGTGGTAGCCGTTGGGCAGCAAGGACACGTCATCGACCAGTTGGTCGGTGCTGTAGTCCTCGGCCGCGATCCCGCAGGCGCGCGCCTTGAGGCGCATATTGATGTCTTTGGTGACCAGCACCACGGGCTTTTTCGGGTCGCGCGCGTGCAGGTCGATCAGTTGGTTGATGATTTTGTTGTCGTTCAGATGCTCGGGCAGAATCAGGTTCGGCTCGGCATGCTTGCTCATCAGAATTGACAGCAAACCCTTGGGTCCGCTTTTACCACGCTGGATCGGCACACCCTGCTCGACGTCCTCGGGTGAGGCATCGCCCAGGGTCTTGTCGATCAGGCGGATGGCCTGGCGGCATTCGGCGGCTACGCTGTGATGCCCGCTCTTGAGCTTGTCGAGCTCTTCAAGCACGGTCATCGGGATCGCGACGTGGTGTTCTTCGAAGTTGAGCAGCGCGTTTGGATCGTGAATCAATACGTTGGTATCGAGTACATAAAGGATTGGCTGGTTGGAAGAAGAGCTACGTCCGTGATCATCCATACTCGGTCACCTTTGTGGGAGCCATTCGACGCAATACCTTGACGGTGCTGCGCCTCGAAGTGACTGCCGAATACACCTGCGGGGACTCAAGTGTTCTGCATACATGCGGGGTCTTGGAAGACGCCACCTGTGTTGCAGGTTTCGGCGGTCTGTCTTCGTAATACTCCAAAACGTGTGACAGAAAAAAGTACTTTGACGCTTTTTTGAAGTTTATTTTGCAGATTGACCAATAGCACTTGGCGGACTGCCATCACCCGTTTAAAGTCGGAAGTCCACCTGCAACGAATCCCCTTCCAGAATCGCCAAAAACCCAATGTTCACGGGGTTTTGTCGTTTTCAGCGAAACGCCTCCTGGCAATCCTCCCAGCCGATCCCGACAGGCGCCGTTTGCGTGACCAGCCACGGCAACGCCGTTTTCACCCCATCCTGCTTCACATTGAAATTGATCACGCCGTGCCGCCACAGCAACATCAGGGTCAGCACCCGTTGTGCACTTGGGTTGCCCTTGAGTTTGCCGGCACCGTCCTGGGCATCGATGTCCCACAACGCTACCTGCAACCCCTGAGTCTTGAAGAAACCTTCGGCATCGGAACGGCGCTGGCCATCGGGAGGACGGAACAGCGGCACGTAGTTCTCCGGCAGCTTGCTCTTGACCAGTTCGGCGCTGCGGCGCACCGAGTCCTGCCAGTCCTGCCAGTGGCTGTGGGAACGGAACTCCCAGCCTTGTACGCCGATGCACTGGCTTGAGTAGGTCCCTTGCAGGTTACTCACCGAAGCTTCGGCCAAACGGGCCTGGATGTCCTTGCCAAGGACGAAGAACGTCCCGCTCAGGTTCGACTTGCGCAGGTACTCGGTGACCCAGTCAGTGTTATCCGGCGCGGCGTTGGCGGCGCTGTCGAAGGTCAGCAGAAACAGCCGGTCATGCATCCCGTCGCCGCTGCGCTCATAGTCGCCAAAATGATCGACCTCGCTGCTGGTTTGCGGGAACAAAGCGGCCTTGCGCAACTGTTCGTCCAGGTACTGGGTGTGGAACACACGGCTCGGTTCGGCCCACTTGATGTAGTAGCTGTCTGTGCCGACCTGAAACTTGGCGGCCTGTTCGCGCAGAGTGGGCAGGTCTTCGACCAGAAAACAGAAGGAGGCATCCTGGTCGCAACTCTGTTGGGCGAAGTTGTAGTTGACCAGCAGCCGCTGCCACATACGCTGGCGAACCCGGTTGATCGACTCCAGATTGATCGTGCGCAGGCCCAGGCGCTGGGCCAGGGCGGGTTCATCCAGCGACTCGCTGGCCAGCAGGACACTGGAAAACATGAGGATCTCGGCCCTCGACGCCACGTCGAACAGCGTCGGGTTGCCGAGTTTTTCCGGCCAGGTGCTGCGGTCGAGCGTCGCCACCTCGCCCGGTGCCGCGATGGCGCCGAAGCTCAGTAGCCAGATCAAGATGAGAAAAGCGATACGCAATGGGATGTCTCCATAACAAAACCCGCGCGGCACTATAGCTGATCCAGACTCGACTCCCGCAGCAACACAGCCTCCTTGTAGGAGCGAGCCTGCTCGCGATAGCAATATTTCAGGCACCGCCTTTTGGTGAATGTCATACCGCAATCGCGAGCAGGCTCGCTCCTACAGGTTTTGTGCAAGGCCACCGGCCATCACCTATGGACGCCATAGCTGGAGTCAACGAGGACAACCCCCTAGAATCGCCGCCACGATTAAAGGAGACGACTTCATGCTGATGGTGATTTCACCCGCCAAGACCCTCGACTATGAAACACCGCCCGCGACCCAGCGCTTCACCCAGCCGCAGTACCTCGACCACTCCCAGGAGTTGATCCTGCAATTGCGCGAGCTGACGCCCGCGCAAATCAGCGAGTTGATGCACGTCTCCGACAAGATCGGCGGGCTCAACGCCGCGCGTTTCGGCAGCTGGACGCCTGCGTTCACCCCGGAAAACGCCAAGCAGGCGCTGCTGGCCTTCAAGGGTGATGTGTACACCGGCATGAATGCGCAAACCCTCAGCGAAGCCGATTTCGACTACGCCCAAAAACACCTGCGCATGCTCTCGGGCCTCTACGGCCTGCTGCGCCCGCTGGACCTGATGCAACCCTATCGCCTGGAAATGGGCACCAAACTGGCCAACGCCCGGGGCAAGGATCTGTATGCCTTCTGGGGCACGCGCATCAGCGAATGGCTGAACGAAGCCTTGGTCGATCAGGGCGATGACGTGCTGCTCAACCTGGCCTCCAACGAGTATTTCTCGGCGGTCAAGCGCAGCGCCTTGAACGCGCGCATCGTCAATACCGAATTCAAGGACCTGAAGAACGGCCAGTACAAGATCATCAGCTTCTACGCGAAAAAGGCCCGCGGCTTGATGAGCCGCTTCGTCATCGAAGAACGCATCAACGACCCGGCCACCCTCAAGCAGTTCGAGGCTCAGGGCTATCGCTACAGCGCCGAACAGTCCAAGCCGGACAATCTGGTGTTTCTGCGCGACCACGCACCAGAGTGATGCATCCGGTCGGCGCACGACCTCCACAAACCCTCGTGCGCCGACCCTTGACTCACTTCAGCCTTCCCTGCTTTTTCGCCATTTTTATGGCGCCATAAAAATACCGTACGATTTTCTAACTTTAGTTTCACTCGACTTCAATCATTTTTTTGCGTAGTGGCACTGACTTTTTTTAACAGTAGTGGCAAAAAAATATCCCCTCCGTTGAGCCGCCTATATATAAAGGGCGAAACGGCAAGTGCTATCAATTTGAAAGCAGTGCCATCTTTCTCAATATTTCAAAAAATTTCAGATTTCGCGATGAGCGGACTGGAACTATGTCCAAACGCGCCGCTCATACCACCGGTAACGATTCTCGCCGAACGTGTACGAGATAACTTACGCAGATAAGCGATTCATGTTGCGAAGTTGAAACACTAACTTGCGCTGACTAATCACTGATTTGGACAACAGCAACCGGACAGGAGATAACGCGGTATGACTATCCCCTACAAGGCCACGACAGCGCCCCTATAAACGTGCTCACCCGAGCACCCAACCGCTTGATCCACGGGCTTTCGGCCTGACATCAAGCGTGCAAGGCCGTTGCACCTGCATCCTTCCGACAGGAGGATCGGCTGCATAAAAGGGCAAATCATAACAACAAGGCCTAGTTGCGCACACCTTGAGTGCATTTATTTAGACACTCGTAACTTATATGCCAGCACAGGGCATCGTTGTGCCTGTAAGGCACACTTGCGAGTGCACTAAAACACGCTGAACACCATTAACTCCGGCCATCTAATGGCTTGATGTATACAGGCTTGATAACAGAGAGGTAATTGCGATGCGCATCAGCATTTTTGGTTTGGGTTACGTCGGCGCAGTCTGTGCCGGTTGCCTGTCTGCACGGGGCCATGACGTCGTTGGCGTCGATGTGGCCAAAGACAAGATCGATATGATCAATGCCGGCAAATCGCCGATCGTTGAACCGGGCCTGGGTGAGCTTCTGGCCCAAGGCATCCAGACAGGTCGTCTGCGTGGCACCACCAACTTCGCCGAGGCGATTCGCGACACCGACCTGTCGATGATCTGCGTGGGTACGCCGAGCAAGAAGAACGGCGACCTGGAGCTGAACTACATCGAGGCAGTATGCCGCGAAATCGGTTTTGTTCTGCGTGACAAGGCCACCCGCCACACCATCGTCGTACGCAGCACCGTACTGCCGGGCACCGTGGCCAACGTGGTCATCCCGATTCTCGAAGACTGCTCCGGCAAGAAGGCCGGCGTTGATTTCGGTGTGGCCGTGAACCCTGAGTTCCTGCGCGAAAGCACCGCGATCGCCGACTACGACCTGCCGCCAATGACCGTCATCGGTGAATTCGACAAGGCGTCCGGCGACGTTCTGCAATCGCTGTACGAAGAGCTCGACGCACCGATCATCCGCAAGGACATCGCGGTCGCCGAGATGATCAAGTACACCTGCAACGTGTGGCACGCCACCAAGGTCACCTTCGCCAACGAAATCGGCAACATCGCCAAGGCGGTCGGTGTCGACGGTCGCGAAGTGATGGACGTGGTCTGCCAGGACAAGACCCTCAACCTGTCCCAGTACTACATGCGCCCAGGCTTCGCCTTCGGCGGCTCGTGCCTGCCAAAAGACGTGCGTGCCCTGACCTACCGCGCCGGTTCCCTGGACGTGGAAGCCCCGTTGCTCAACTCGCTGATGCGCAGCAACGAATCCCAGGTGCAGAACGCTTTCGACATCGTCTCCAGCCACGACAAACGCAAAGTCGCCCTGCTGGGCTTGAGCTTCAAGGCCGGCACCGACGACCTGCGCGAAAGCCCGCTGGTCGACCTGGCGGAAATGCTGATCGGCAAAGGCTATGACCTGAGCATCTACGACAGCAACGTCGAGTACGCCCGCGTTCACGGTGCGAACAAGGACTACATCGAGTCGAAGATCCCTCACGTCTCGTCCTTGCTGAACTCCGATTTCGACGCGGTGATCAACAACTCCGACGTGATCATCCTGGGCAATCGTGACGAGAAATTCCGCGCTCTGGTGCAGGAAGTTCCACACGGCAAGCAGGTGATCGACCTGGTGGGCTTCATGTCCAAGGCCACCAGCACAACTGCCCGTACTGAAGGCATTTGCTGGTAACCACGGTTCCGTAGGAGCTGGCGAAGCCTGCGATCCTTTGGCGCCTTCACGGGCGCCAAAGGTCCCTGGATCGCAGCCTGCGGCAGCTCCTACGGGCTGCTTTCTACGCCTGCCTAAACCCCATCGGGCCACCCCAAAGGCTCGCCCGAGATCGAGACGGATGCAGATTATGCACAGGCTAAAGCACGGCCTACTCCAGGCCGCCGGTTGGCTGTTCTACCTGAGTTTACTGATGGGCCTCGCCATGGCGTTGCCCGTGTCCACGTTCGACTCCGAGTCGAAGGACTTCATTTTCCTGATTGGCGCCGTGGGTATCTGGCGCTACTCGATGGGTGCCACTCACTTTGTGCGCGGCATGATTTTTCTCTACATCGTCTACCCGTACCTGCGGCGCAAAGTGCGCAAGCTGGGCAAAGCGGCTGACCCGTCCCACGTGTTCCTGATGGTCACCAGTTTCCGCATTGATGCCCTGACCACCGCGCAGGTCTACAGCTCGGTGATCCGCGAAGCCATCGACTGCGGCCTGCCGACCACCGTGGTCTGCTCCATCGTGGAAATGTCCGATGAGCTGCTGGTCAAAAGCCTGTGGAACCGGATGAACCCGCCGGCCCGGGTGAAACTCGACTTCGTGCGCATTCCCGGCACCGGCAAGCGCGATGGCCTGGCCTACGGCTTCCGCGCCATCTCCCGGCACCTGCCGGATGACCGCGCGGTGGTTGCGGTGATCGATGGCGACACCGTGCTGGCCGAAGGCGTGGTGCTCAAGACCGTGCCGTGGTTCCAGATGTTCGGCAACGTCGGTGGCCTGACCACCAACGAATTCTGCGAAGTGCGCGGCGGCTACATCATGAGCGAATGGCACAAGCTGCGTTTCGCCCAGCGCCACATCAACATGTGCTCGATGGCCTTGTCCAAGCGCGTGCTGACCATGACCGGCCGCATGTCGGTGTTCCGCGCCACCGTGGTCACCAACCCGGACTTCATCGCCGACGTGGAAAGCGACTCGCTGCAACATTGGCGCCTGGGTCGCTTCAAGTTCCTTACCGGCGATGACAAGTCGAGCTGGTTCAGCCTGATGCGCCTGGGCTACGACACGTTCTACGTGCCCGACGCGGCGATCAACACCGTTGAACACCCGCCGGAAAAGAGCTTCATCAAGGCCAGTCGCAAACTGATGTTCCGCTGGTACGGCAACAACCTGCGGCAGAACTCCCGTGCCCTTGGCCTTGGGATCAAACGCCTCGGCGTGTTCACCTCGGTGGTGCTGTTCGACCAGCGCGTGTCGATGTGGACCTCGCTGCTGGGCCTGACCGTGGCATTGATTGCCAGCTTCAAGTACGGCACCGCGTTCATCCTGGTGTACCTGCTGTGGATCGGCATCACCCGGTTCATCCTGACCTTGTTGCTGTCGTGCTCCGGACACCGGATCGGCCCGGCCTACCCGGCGATTCTCTATTACAACCAGATCGTCGGCGCGCTGGTGAAGATCTACGTGTTCTTCCGCCTCGACCAACAGTCCTGGACCCGCCAACCCACGTCTCTGACCCGTGATCTCGCCAGCTTTCAACGTTGGTTCAACACCTGGTCGTCTCGGACCATGACCTTCTCTGCCGGCAGCATTTTTGTCGCCGTGCTGCTGTTGATGGTCTGACCGAACTCGCCTGAATTAACTAGGAAAACGCCCCCTATGAATACCGCCGTCAACGCCAACGTAGTGCATGAATCCGAAGCCCAGCGCCAACACGCCCGCGTGAAAATCCCGGCCAAGCTGCGTTTCTTCGGCCCTGACCGGACACCGGTCGAAGCCCGGGTGATCGACCTGTCCGCCGGTGGCCTGGCGTTCAACGCCGGTCAATTGCCGCTGAAGATCGGTGACGTGTACAAGGCCCGCCTGCAATTCCTCATCGACAACCTCGGCCTGGCCATGGACGTCGAATTGCAGGTTCGCTCCTTCGACCGCCAGACCGGACGCGCCGGCTGCCAGTTCCAGAACCTGGAACCACGGGACATCTCGACCCTGCGCCACCTGATCACTTCGCACCTGGCTGGCGACATCGTCAGCGTGGGGGAAATGCTGGCGACCCTGCAGCGCGACAACTTCACCAAGGCGCGCAAGATGAAGGACGGCGGCCACGGCATGACCGCGTTCGGCCGCCTGAAAGCCGTGACCTTCAGCCTGGGGATCTTCGTTGTCGGCCTGGCTGCATTCGGTTTCATTTTCAAATCGGTGTACGGCATGTACTTCGTCAGCCACGCCCAGGCCGGTCTGGTCAGCGTGCCGGGCGTGAACATCACCATGCCCCGCGACGGCACCGTGCAGAGCCTGGTGAAAGCCGACGGCGTGGCCGCCAAGGGCGCACCGCTGGCAAGCTTCAGCACCAGCATGCTCGACGTGCTCAAGGGCCATCTGGACGAAGACCAACTGGCCCCGGCCAAGGTCGCAGAACTGTTCGGCAAGCAGATGACCGGCACCCTGACCTCGCCTTGCGACTGCACCGTGGCCCAGCAAATGGTCGCCAACGGTCAGTACGCCAGCAAGGGCGACGTGATCTTCCAACTGGTCCCGCGTAACAGCGAAGCCAATGTTGAAGCGCGCTTCTCCTATCGCCAGTTCGGCGACGTGCGTCCGGGTACTTCGGTGCGCTTCCAGGTCGCCGGCGAGGACAAGAGCCGCACCGGCAAGATCGTCAGCAGCACCAGCCTGAAAAGCGCCGATCTGTCTTCGGACATCCGCGTGCTGATCCAGCCGGACGAAACCCTGGACAGCTCCCTCGCCGGCCGCCCGGTGGAAGTGAACAGCGACCGTGGCCCGAACCTGAACTGGCTGGTCGACAAAGCCATGGCTGTCGGTCTTTAAGTCGAGGACATGCCTGTGACTATCACAAAAATCTCGAACACACCGCAATCCCTGTGGGAGCGAGCCTGCTCGCGATGGGATCGCCGCGGTTTGTCTGAAGAACCGAGTCGCCTGCATCGCGAGCAGGCTCACTCCTACATGGGAACACTGTGTGCCGTTGCATTGGCGGTCAGCCTGGCCGGTTGCGCCGGCCTGCCCGACCAACGCCTGGCCAACGAAGCGCTCAAACGTGGCGATACCGCCACCGCCGCGCAGAATTACCGGCAATTGGCAGACCTGGGCTACAGCGAAGCGCAGGTCGGCCTGGCCGATATCCAGGTCGACAGCCATGACCCGGCGCAGATGAAACAGGCCGAGGCGACTTACCGCGCCGCGGCCAGCGTTTCGCCGCGCGCCCAGGCACGCCTCGGTCGTCTGCTGGTGGCCAAGCCCGGTTCCACCGAAGCGGAACAACACGAAGCCGAAACCCTGTTGAAAAAAGCCGCTGCGGCAGGCGAAGGCAACACGCTGATCCCGTTGGCGATGCTGTACCTGCAATACCCGCACAGCTTCCCCAACGTGAACGCTCAGCAGCAGATCAGCCAATGGCGCGCCGAAGGCAAGCCGGAAGCAGGTCTGGCGCAGGTGCTGCTCTATCGCACTCAGGGCACCTATGACCAGCATCTGGATGACGTGGAAAAAATCTGCAAGGCCGCTCTCAACATCAGCGATATCTGCTACGTCGAACTGGCCACGGTCTATCAGAAACAGGCCAAGCCAGAGCAACAGGCCGAGCTGATCAAGCAGATGCAAGCCGCGCACGCCCAAGGCACCGTTTCGGCGCAGCGCGTCGACAGCGTCGCCCGCGTGCTCGCCGATGCGTCCCTGGGCAAGACCGACGAGAAAACCGCGCAGTCGCTGCTTGAACCGATCGCACCGGGCTACCCGGCGTCGTGGGTCAGCCTCGCACAATTGCTCTACGACTTCCCGGAACTCGGCGACGTCGACCAGATGATGAAGTACCTGGACAACGGCCGCGCCGCCGACCAGCCCCGCGCCGAGCTGTTGCTGGGCAAGCTCTACTTCGAAGGCAAACTGGTGCCGGCCGACGCCAAGGTCGCCGAAGCACACTTCCAGAAAGCCGTCGGCCGTGAAGTCGCCGCCGATTACTACCTCGGCCAGATCTATCGCCGTGGCTACCTGGGCAAGGTCTATCCGCAGAAGGCCCTCGACCATCTGTTGACCGCTGCGCGAAACGGCCAGAACAGCGCCGACTTCGCCATCGCCCAACTGTTTTCCCAAGGCAAGGGCACCAAGCCTGATCCGCTGAACGCCTACGTCTTCAGCCAACTGGCTCTGGCCCAGAACACTCCGCAAGCCACCGAGCTTGCGCAAACAATCCAAACGCAATTGCCGCCCGACCGGTTGGCCGAAGCCCAACGCCTGTTGAAACAAGAACAGGCCGTGCGCGGTGCCCTGAGCCCGAACACGCCGGAACTGCACACCCTGCAAGAAGAAGTCAGCGAGGAATCGAAATGAAGTTAAATCCATTCATGAAGGCCGGCATCGGTCTGACATTCGCGCTGATCTGGTCTTGCCCGACGCTCGCTGCGATGACTGAAACCAAGAACTTCGGCCTGGACGTGAAAATCACCGGCCAGTCCGAAGACGACCGTGACCTCGGCACCGCGCCCGGCGGCGACGTCAACGGCGTCGGCCTGGACCTGCGTCCGTGGGTCTACGGCGAAAGCGGCGCGTGGAGCGCCTACGCCATGGGGCAGGCGGTGACGTCCACCGACATCATCGAGACCGACACCCTGCAACAATCCGATGGCGCCGAAAACACCGCCAACAATGATCGCCAGACCAAGAAAAACTACCTGGCCATGCGTGAGTTCTGGGTCGGCTACAGCGGCTTCACGCCCTACCCTGGCGAGATCCTGAAGTTCGGTCGCCAGCGCCTGCGCAACGACGACGGCCAATGGCGCGACACCAACATCGAAGCGCTGAACTGGACCTTCGACACCACCCTGCTGCGCGCCAACGTCGGTATCGCCGAACGTTTCAGCGAGTACCGCACCGACCTCAAGGAGCTGTCACCGCAAGACAAGGATCGCCTGCACGCCTACGCCGATGCCGCGTATCAGTGGACACCGGGCAACTGGGTCGGCATTCGTGGTCATCACACCCATGACAACGGCAAGCTCGACTACCCGGAGCCGGGTGTACCGACGGATTCGCTGGACAAGAAACAGAACGGCGACATCAGCTGGCTCGGCCTCACCGCCGACAGCGACGCCTACAACTGGCGCAATACCAATACCGTCAATTACTGGGGCAGCATCACCGGCATGAGCGGCGACATCGACAAGGTCAACCCGCTGAACGCCGATGGCACGCCGCCGACTGAAGCCAAGCGCGGTGAAAACCTCAACGGCTGGGCCACCGATGTCGGTGTGCGTTTGCGCCTCGATCCGCAATGGCAAGTCGGTGCCGCCTATGCCCGCGCCAGCGCCGATTACGAACAGAACGGTCTGGAAAGCAACCGCTCGAACTACACTGGCACCCGCTCGCGCGTACACCGTTTCGGCGAAGCGTTCCGTGGCGAAATGAACAACATGCAGAGCGCCACCCTGTTCGGTTCATGGATGCTCAACGACGAATACGACGCCAGCCTGATCTACCACAAGTTCTGGCGCGTCGACGGCAACAAGCCGGTCGGCAGCAATGGCATCAACGCCGTCGAGAACAACACCGACGATGTGACCGGCGCGATCCTCTCCAGCACTTCGCTGCCGCTGAACGATGGCGAGAAAGACCTCGGTCAGGAAATGGACCTGGTGGTGACCAAGTACTTCAAGCAAGGCTTGTTGCCGGCGTCGATGAGTCAGGCGATCGATGAACCTTCGGCCCTGGTGCGCTTCCGCGGTGGCGTGTTCAAGCCGGGCGATGCGTACGGCAAGGAAGTCGATTCGTACATGCACCGCGCGTTCATCGACGTGATCTGGCGCTTCTGATGCACATTGCGAAGGGAGTCTCCCAGATGAATCATCCAGCCCGAAAAGGCTCGATCAGCCTGTTGGCCGGCGCGATGCTGCTGGCCAGCACGACTGCCTTCGCCAATGTGGAGCCGGCCAAGCCGGCAACCGTGGCCAAGGAACTGCAACAGGCCAAGACCTATACCGTCAGCAGCGCACCGACCGCGCCGCTGGAACTGGCCAAGCCGAAACTGCCGGACGTTTCCGGCTACACAGCCGAGGCTATCGCCGCGAAAATCGTGCGCAGCAAGGCCGGCAAAATCAGCGTGCGCCGGATGATGCAGGAAGACGCCCTCAAGGACTTCATCGGTGGCGACAACAAGATGGCCGAGTGGGTGGTGCGTCAGCACGGCATCCCCCAGGCGATCTTCGTCGACGACGGCTACATGAACCTCAAGGACCTGGCGAAGAAGGTCCCCAAGCAGTACTTCAGCGAAACCTCGCCGGGTGTGTTCCTGGCGAAGTTGCCGATCGTGGTCGGTCGTCACGGCATCCTGGAAATCGACAAGCAGACCCAGGAACTGCGCCTGTCCCAGGAGGCCGGTGCGTTCCTGGTCAACGACGGCCAGCTGTTCGTTCGCGATACCAAAATCACTGGCTGGCGCGAGAAGGACAACGGCCCGGCGACGTTCAACTCGCCGAAGGAATTCCGTCCGTTCCTGCTGTCCTGGGGCGGCACCGAGACCTACATCGCCAACAGCAAGATCGCCAGCTTCGGCTACGCCAACAGTAAGTCCTACGGCGTGAGTATTTCCCAGTACACGCCGAACATGGCCAAGGTGCTCAAGCGCTCTGAGCCGACCGGCTGGATCGTCGGCTCCGAATTCTCGGACATGTGGTACGGCTTCTACTGCTACGAAACCCGCGACTTCGTGGTCAAGGGCAACACCTACAAAGACAACATCGTCTACGGCATCGACCCGCACGACCGTTCCCACGGTCTGATCATTGCCGACAACACGGTGTTTGGTACGAAGAAGAAGCACGGGATCATTATTTCCCGAGAGGTCAACGACAGCTTCATCTTCAATAACCGCAGCTACGACAACAAGTTGTCAGGCCTGGTGATCGACCGGAACAGCGTCAACAACCTGATCGCCCACAACGAGATCTACCAGAACCACACCGACGGCATCACTCTCTATGAGAGTGCCGACAACCTGCTGTGGGGCAATCGCGTGTTGAGCAACCGCCGCCACGGCATCCGCATTCGTAACAGCGTGAACATTCGCCTGTACGAAAACGTCGCCATGGCCAATGGCCTGACCGGTGTCTACGGGCACATCAAGGACCTGAGCAACACCGACCGAGACATCAAGCTCGACCCGTTCGACGCCCAAGTGTCGCTGATCGTGGTCGGCGGTGAGCTGGCGGCCAACGGCAGCGGCCCGCTGTCCATCGACTCGCCGTTGAGTGTCGAGTTGTATCGCGTGTCCATGCTCGCACCGACCAAATCCAGCGGCATCAGCTTCACCGGCATTCTTGGCGAGCGCCAGGATGAAATTCTCGACCTGCTGGTGCGCCAGCAGAAAGCCGTGCTGATCGACCCCGTCGAACGCCAGACCGAAATGCGGGACTGAGGACAATCTTATGCACCCACACTTGATCAAATTACTCAGCCTGTCGGCCCTGACCGCCGGCATTCTCGCGGCCAGCGGCGGCGCGCGTGCCGACGAGGTCCAGGCACCGAAGTTCACCGCCGAACCCTGCTGCAGCCTGTGTCCTGCCGCCCACGATCCGAAGAACTACACCACCCGTTATCAGCAGAACTTCACCACGCTGGTACAGGCCCAGGGTGACTGGCTGTTCCGTACGCAAGAAGACTTGCGCACCGAATTCGACACCACGCCCGCCGGCTACAAACGCATGAAACAACTGCACGATGCGTTCAAGAGCAAAGGCGTGGAACTGGTTGTCGTGTACCAGCCGACCCGTGGTCTGGTGAACCGCAACAAGCTCAACCCGGCGGAGAAAGCCAGCTACGACTTCGACAAGGCGCTGAGGAACTACAAGTCCATGCTCGGTCGTTTCGCGCAGATGGGCTACGTCGTTCCGGACCTGTCGCCGCTGACCAACGAGTCGTTGCCCGACACCCTGCCCGCCCACGATTTCTACTTCCGCGGCGACCAGCACTGGACCCCGTACGGTGCCCAGCGCACGGCGAAAATCGTCGCCGAGAAGGTCAAGCAATTGCCTGAATTCGCCGACATTCCCAAGCGCGAATTCGAGACCAAAAAGTCAGGTCGCATGGGCAAGACCGGCACCTTGCACAATATGGCCGGCCAACTCTGTGGCACCAGCTACGCGATCCAGTACATGGATCAGTTCACCACCGAGCCGAAGGGCGAAGCGGGCGATGGCGACTTGTTCGGCGAGTCCGGTAACCCGCAAATCACCCTCGTGGGGACCTCCCACAGCGGCAAGAACTACAACTTCGCCGGTTTCCTCGAAGAGGCCATCGGCGCCGACATCCTCAACGTAGCGTTCCCCGGCGGCGGCCTGGAAGGTTCGATGCTGCAGTACCTGGGCAGCGACGAATTCCAGAAGAACCCACCGAAGATTCTCATCTGGGAATTCTCGCCGCTGTACCGCCTCGACCAGGAAACCATCTACCGCCAGATGATGGCGTTGCTGGACAACGGTTGCGAAGGCAAGGATGCGCAGATGGCCGGCAGCGCCACGCTCAAGCCGGGCAAAAACGAATTGATGGTCAACAGCAAGAACCTGGACCTGCGCAATGGTAGCCACCAGGTCGACATCCGCTTCGCCGACACGTCGGTGAAAACCTTGCAAGCCACCCTCTGGTACATGAACGGTCGCCACGAGGACATCAAGATCGAAAAACCGGAAACCTCCGAAACTGACGGGCGTTTCGCCTTCGAGTTGCGCACGGACGAAGACTGGGCCTCGCAGAACCTGCTGGCCGTCGAAGTCCAGGGCCCGGAACAAGCGGGTGCCGCGCCACAGAAAGTCGAAGCGAAAATCTGCAAACGCAACGTATTCCCGGGCGCCGAACAGCGTACTGCTTCGGTCGGGCAATGAGGTCCGCCATGCGCAATCCGAAATTTTCAACACTGTTGGCACCGACGCTCTTGAGCCTGGCGATGTTCGCCGGGGCCACGCAAGCGGCTGCGCCACTGCGTCCACCCCAGGGCTATTTTGCGCCTGTGGATAAATTCAAGACGGGCGACAAGAGCGAAGGCTGCGATGCGATGCCGACGCCGTACACCGGCTCGTTGCAATTTCGCAGCAAGTACGAAGGTTCGGACAAAGCCCGCGCGACCCTGAACAAGCAGTCGGAAAAAGCCTTCCGCGAAAGCACTGCCGACATCACCAGGATCGAGCGCGGCACCAGCAAGCGCGTGATGCAGTTCATGCGTGACGGTCGCCCGGAACAGCTGGAATGCACGTTGAACTGGCTGACGACCTGGGCCCAGGCCGATGCCTTGATGTCCAAGGACTTCAACCACACCGGCAAGTCGATGCGCAAATGGGCGCTGGGCAGCATGGCTTCGGCGTATATCCGCCTGAAGTTTTCCGACTCTCACCCGCTGGCCACCCATCAACAGGAAGCCCGGTTGATCGAAGCCTGGTTCAGCAAGATGGCCGACCAGGTGGTCAGCGACTGGGACAACCTGCCGCTCGAGCAGACCAACAACCATTCGTACTGGGCCGCCTGGTCGGTGATGGCCACTTCCGTCGCCACCAACCGTCGCGACCTGTTCGACTGGGCCGTGAAGGAATACAAGGTCGGCGCCAACCAGATCGACGCCGATGGCTACCTGCCCAACGAACTCAAGCGTCAGCAACGGGCCCTGGCCTACCACAACTACGCCCTGCCGCCACTGGCGATGATCGCCAGTTTCGCCCAGGTCAACGGCGTGGACTTGCGCCAGGAAAACAATGGCGCACTCAAACGCCTGGGTGACCGGGTACTGGCCGGGGTGAAAGACCCGGATGAGTTCGAGGAAAAGAACGGCAAGGAACAGGACATGACCGACCTGAAAGAGGACATGAAATTCGCCTGGCTCGAACCGTTCTGCTCGCTCTACGTCTGTACGCCGGACGTGCTGGAGAAGAAGCACAAGATGCAACCGTTCAAGAACTTCCGCCTCGGCGGTGACCTGACCAAGGTCTACGACCCGGCCAATGAAAAGGGCAAGGGTTCCTAGGACAAACACAGATCCCTGTAGGAGCGAGCCTGCTCGCGAAGCGGTGTATCAGTCGACATCAACGTTGAATGTCAGACCGCAATCGCGAGCAGGCTCACTCCTACAGGTTCAGTGTCGAGTTTGAGATTTGTGAGTTAGCCCCCCGGATTTCCGTGGGGGGTTTGGGGGGGCCGTTGGCCCTTGACTGTTGGTTCAAACAAGGAGAGACCGGGATGGTTTTTTCATCCAACGTGTTCCTGTTTTTGTTCTTGCCGATCTTCCTCGGCTTGTACTACCTGAGCGGGCAACGCTATCGCAATCTGCTGCTGCTGATTGCCAGTTACGTGTTCTACGCCTGGTGGCGTGTGGACTTCCTCGCACTGTTCGCCGGCGTCACGCTGTGGAACTACTGGATCGGCCTGAAAGTCGGGGCCGCCGGGGTCAGGACCAAACCGGCACAGCGCTGGCTGCTGCTCGGCGTGGCCGTCGACCTGTGCATCCTCGGCTACTTCAAGTACGCCAACTTCGGCGTCGACAGCATCAACGCGATGATGACGTCGGTGGGTCTTTCGCCGTTCATCCTGACTCACGTGCTGCTGCCGATCGGGATCTCGTTCTACATCTTCGAGTCCATCAGCTACATCATCGACGTCTACCGTGGCGACACTCCGGCGACCCGCAACCTGATCGACTTCGCGGCGTTCGTGGCGATCTTCCCACACTTGATCGCCGGCCCCGTATTGCGTTTCCGCGACCTGGCCGATCAGTTCAACAACCGCACCCACACCCTCGACAAGTTCTCCGAGGGCTGCACGCGGTTCATGCAGGGTTTCATCAAGAAAGTCTTCATCGCCGATACCCTGGCGGTGGTGGCCGACCATTGCTTCGCCCTGCAAAACCCGACCACGGGCGATGCCTGGCTCGGCGCCCTGGCGTACACCGCGCAGTTGTATTTCGACTTCTCCGGTTACAGCGACATGGCCATCGGCCTGGGCCTGATGATGGGTTTCCGCTTCATGGAAAACTTCAAGCAGCCGTATGTCAGCCAGTCGATCACCGAGTTCTGGCGGCGCTGGCACATCAGCCTGTCGACCTGGCTGCGTGACTATCTGTACATCACCCTCGGCGGTAACCGTAAGGGCACGCTGATGACCTATCGCAACCTGTTCCTGACCATGTTGCTTGGTGGTCTGTGGCACGGCGCGAACATCACCTACATCGTCTGGGGTGCGTGGCACGGCATGTGGCTGGCGATCGAGAAAGCCATCGGCCTGAACACCTCGCCACGCAGCTTCAATCCGATCCGCTGGGCACTGACCTTCCTGCTGGTGGTGATGGGCTGGGTGATCTTCCGCGCGGAAAACCTGCACGTTGCCGGGCGCATGTATGGCGCGATGTTCAGCTTCGGCGACTGGTCGCTGTCGGAACTCAACCAGGCCAGCCTCACCGGTCTGCAAGTAGCAACGCTGATCGTGGCCTACGTGACCCTGGCGTTCTTCGGCTTGCGGGATTTCTACACCAATCAGCCTCCGGTCAAGACCAAGCCAGTCGTGAACGTCGACGCCGACGGCCCGGCCGCTGCAACACCGGGAACGATCAAGGCCGTGCCTGGGGATAACCCGGCGAGCATCCATCAGCCTGGCTACACCGTCGGCGTTGAAGCCCAGGTGCAGCCGGCCTACTGGACCGCTGACTGGTCGCGCTATGTGATGCGCGCCCTGGTGCTGCTGCTGTTCATTGCCTCGATTCTCAAACTCTCGGCGCAAAGCTTCTCGCCGTTCCTTTACTTCCAGTTCTGAGGGATCTGACCATGACCCGCTCATTACGCATCTTCTACATCGCGCTGTTCCTGGTGACCCTGCTGGTGCTCGGTCTGTGGTCGGTGCGCAGCTTCTTCGGCTTCAGCACCAACGCCGATGCGACAGTGCTCAACGGTCGCTGGACCAAGGCTGTGGAAACGCACTACGACGACGAGTTCCCGATCAAGCGCCTGGGCACCAACCTCTGGGCCGCGCTGGATTTCAAACTGTTCAACGAAGGTCGTCCGGGCGTGGTGCTCGGTCGCGACCAGTGGTTGTACAGCGATGAAGAATTCCACCCGGTGGTCAACGAAGAGCTGAACCTGCAAGGCAACTACGCGCTGGTCGAAGGCGTGCGCCAAACGCTGAAAGCCAAAGGCGTGCAACTGGTGATGGCGGTGGTGCCGGCCAAGGTGCGCCTGTACCCGGAACACCTGGGTGAAGTGAAACCGGCGAGCATCCACGCCAACCTCTACAAGGACTTCCACCAGCGCCTGGCCGCCGCCCGGATTCCGGCCCCTGACCTGCTCGGCCCGCTGCAACAGGCCAAGCAGGATGGCCAGCAAGTGTTCCTGCGCACCGACACCCACTGGACGCCGCAAGGCGCCGAGATCGCCGCCAACCGTCTGGCCAGGACCATTGCCGACAAGTACCCGCTGAGCGGCGAACCGCAGCGCTTCGTCACTGAACCGGCGGAGACCATCACCCACAAGGGCGACCTGCGTCTGTTCCTGCCACTGGACCCGCTGTTCGAAAACCTGATGCCTAAGCAGGAGCAATTGCAAAAGCGCAATACGGTCGCGGCGCAAGATCAGCCCGCCGGCGACGACGCGCTGTTCGCCAACAACGAAGTGCCGGTGGCCCTGATCGGTACCAGCTACAGCGCCAACCCCAGCTGGAATTTTGTGGGTGCGCTCAAGCAAGCACTGAACAGCGACGTGGTCAATTACGCCGAAGACGGTCACGGCCCGATTCTGCCGATGCTCAGCTACCTCAAGAGCGATGCCTTCAAGAACAGCCCGCCACAGGTGCTGATCTGGGAGTTCCCTGAACGATATCTGCCTGTGAATAACGAAATCGGCGACGCCGACCCGCAGTGGGTCGCAGAGCTTAAACAAGCCGGCGCCCGCCAACAAAACGTAGCTGCAAACACTAAATCCGAGACGCCCGACCGGGCGCAAAACTGAAAGAGAGGTACACCATGACTTTCACTACAACTCCTCGTCGTCTCGCTAAAAGCTTTGCCCTGGTTGCCGGCCTCAGCGTGCTGTCGGTACAGGCTTTCGCCGCTGGCGACGCCGCCCTGTACGGCCCGGTCGCGCCGAAAGGCTCGACCTTCGTGCGCATCTACAACGCCAGCAACGCCGAAGTCAGCGCCACCGTCGGCAGCACCAACCTGAGCGACGTCGCGCCACTGTCGAGCACTGACTTCAGCTTCATGCCGGGCGGCGACTACAGCGCCAAGGTCGGTAGCCAGAACCTGCCGGTGAAACTGGCCGGCGACCACTATTACACCCTGGTCAACAACGCCAGCGGCGCACCGCAACTGATCGAAGAGCCGCCGTTCAAGAACAAACAGAAGTCCCTGGTACGTGTGCAAAACCTCAGCGACAAGGCGCTGACCCTGAAGACCGCCGACGGCAAGACCGACGTGGTTCCGAACGTTGCGCCCAAGGGTCGCGGCGAGCGTGAAATCAACCCGGTGAAGGTCAGCCTGGCCTTGTACGACGGCACCACCAAAGTCGGCGACGTGAAACCGGTCGCCCTGGAACGCGGTGAAGCCGCGGTGCTGTACGTCACCGGCAGCGGCAGCAGCCTGTCGCCGGTCTGGGTGAAACGCCCGGTGTCGACGCGCTAACAAATTATCCGGACTGGCGCATGCCCCCCCTGTAGGAGCGAGCCTGCTCGCGAAAAACGTCAGGGCAACGCGTTTAGCCAGACAGAACGCGTTTTCGTTGACGTCCATCGCGAGCAAGCTCGCTCCTACAAAGGCCAGCCGGACACGAGACAAAAACAAGAGTGAAACGACAGAACTTTCGTGGCTCTAACCAATCGATATTCAAGGAGTAACAACATGATTCCGGTGATCTTGTCAGGTGGTAGTGGCTCACGTCTTTGGCCGCTTTCCCGCAAACAATTCCCTAAGCAGTTCCTGGCCCTGACGGGCGAACACACCCTGTTCCAGCAAACCCTGGAACGCCTGGTGTTCGAAGGCATGGACACGCCGATCGTGGTCTGCAACAAGGACCACCGCTTCATCGTCAACGAGCAATTGGCAGCGCGCAAACTGGAATCCCAGCGCATCCTGATGGAGCCGTTCGGTCGCAACACTGCGCCGGCCGTGGCCCTGACCGCGATGATGCTGGTCAATGAAGGTCGCGACGAGCTGATGCTGGTGCTGCCGGCCGACCACGTACTGGAAGACCAGAAAGCCCTGCAACGCGCCCTGGCCCTGGCCACTGTTGCCGCCGAAAACGGTGAAATGGTGCTGTTCGGTGTGCCGGCCACCAAGCCGGAAACCGGTTATGGCTACATCAAGTCGACCAACGACTCGCTGCTGCCTGAAGGCGTCAGCCGCGTCTCGCACTTCGTCGAAAAACCCGACGTGAAGCGCGCCACCGAGTTCGTCCAGTCCGGCGGTTACTTCTGGAACAGCGGCATGTTCCTGTTCCGCGCCAGCCGCTTCCTCGAAGAGTTGAAAAAGCACGATCCGGACATCTACGACACCTGCCTGCTGACCCTGGAACGCAGCCATCAGGATGCCGACACCATCACCTTCGACGAAGCCACCTTCGCCTGCTGCCCGGACAATTCCATCGACTACTCGGTGATGGAAAAAACCCAACGCGCCTGCGTCGTGCCGCTGACCGCTGGCTGGAGCGATGTCGGCTGCTGGTCGTCGCTGTGGGAGGTCAATGAAAAGGACGCCAACGGCAACGTCACCAAAGGCGACGTGGTGATCCAGGACAGCAAAAACTGCATGATCCACGGCAACGGCAAACTGGTGTCGGTGATCGGCCTGGAAAACATCGTCGTGGTCGAAACCAAGGACGCCATGATGATCGCCCACAAGGACAAGGTCCAAGGCGTGAAGCAGATGGTCAATACCCTCAACGAACAGGGCCGCACTGAAACCCAGAACCACTGCGAGGTCTACCGTCCGTGGGGCTCCTACGACTCGGTGGACATGGGCGGTCGTTTCCAGGTCAAGCACATCTCGGTCAAGCCGGGCGCTTGCCTGTCGCTGCAGATGCACCACCACCGCGCCGAGCACTGGATCGTGGTCAGCGGCACCGCCGAGGTGACCTGTGACGAGAACGTGTTCCTGCTGACCGAGAACCAGTCGACCTACATTCCGATCGCTTCGGTTCACCGTTTGCGCAACCCCGGCAAGATTCCGTTGGAGATCATCGAAGTTCAATCGGGCAGCTACCTGGGCGAAGACGATATCGAGCGGTTTGAAGATATCTACGGGCGCTCGACGCCGGTTGAGCGTGGCGTGTCGGTGAAAACCATCGCGCAGTAAGCATCTGTAAACTTAAGCCCCCGCTCAACTCGCTGCGTTCCCTATCCGCAGCGGGTTGGCCGGGGGATTTTTTTGCACTGAGTTTTTTAGTGCCTTGGCTGGCCCCTTCGCGAGCAGGCTCGCTCCTACAGTTGACCGAGTTCTACCTGGAGAAACGCAATCAAATGTGGGAGCGAGCCTGCTCGCGATGAGGCCATCACAGGCTCCACAAAAATCTCCCCCATCGCCAACCCCACCTACGCTTAGGTAGGATGACCCTCTCTACTCCCGAGATTTCACGTCATGTTCATCGGCGTCCTGCTGGTCATCACCTGGCTGGTCCTGTTGCTGCGCTATCCGGCCAAGGCCTTGCCCGTATCCGTGGCCGCCGCCGTGGGGCTGGGCATCGTCGCCACCTGGGTCATCTGGATGGACCACCGCGAGCTCAAGCAACTGCAACGCCTGGAGTTGCGCATCAGTTACGCGCCTCAACAATGCCCCGCCGACCGCCCGTTGCAATTGACCCTGAACAACGGCAATGACGTGCCGCTCACTGAGTTGCGCTGGCGGGTCACGGCTTATGCACCGGGCGATACGGTGAACCTGGCCGACAATCAATACACCGCCCCGCGCTATCGTGGCCCCGGGGAACTGCAGGCCGGTGGCAACTGGGAAGATTGCTTGCCGATGCCACCACTGCGCCCCGGCTACCGTCCGGAAACCCTGGAGTTTCGCGCCGAGCGATTGCAGGGTAGTTTTTCCGACTGACCCCTCCCCCATTTTTTGCACAAGGAATGCGCCATGCCCGTTGCGTTGATTACCGGTTGCTCCAGCGGCATTGGCCGTGCCCTTGCCGACGCATTCAAGGTCGCCGGCTATGAAGTCTGGGCCAGTGCGCGCAAGGCTGAAGATGTCGCCATGCTGAGTGCTGCCGGATTTACCGCCGTGCAACTTGACGTAAACGACGGTGTTGCCCTTGAGCAGTTGAGCGACCGCATCAACCAGGAGCGTGGTGGTCTCGACGTGCTGATCAACAACGCCGGTTATGGCGCCATGGGACCGCTGCTCGATGGCGGCGTGCCGGCCATGCAACGCCAGTTCGAAACCAATGTGTTCGCCATCGTCGGCGTCACTCGCGCAATGTTTCCCGTGCTGCGTCGGACCAAAGGACTGGTCGTGAATATCGGTAGCGTTTCCGGGGTGTTGGTCACACCATTCGCCGGTGCCTACTGCGCCTCGAAAGCCGCCGTGCATGCCTTGAGCGATGCCTTGCGCATGGAACTGGCGCCGTTTGGCGTGCGGGTCATGGAAGTCCAGCCGGGGGCCATCGCTTCCAGCTTCGCCAGGAATGCCGGGCACGAAGCCGAGCAACTGATCAGCGAACAATCCCCATGGTTTCCGCTGCGCGAAGGTATACGCGCCCGGGCCAAAGCCTCTCAGGACAACCCGACCCCGGCCAATGAATTCGCCGCCGGCTTGCTCAAGGCCGTGCAGCAGGACAAGCCACCGCGACTGATTCGCCTGGGCAATGGCAGTCGTGCGTTGCCGCTGCTCGCCGGGTTGTTGCCCAAGGGGCTGCTCGAATCCGGGCTGATGAAGCGGTTCGGGTTGCGTGGGCAGCTCTGAGACCGATTCGGTCGAGCGCGACCCCGGCCCATCGCGAGCAGGCTCACTCCTACATTGAAATGCGTTTCCCTGTAGGAGCGAGCCTGCTCGCGATGGCGCCAGAACAGACACTGCAAATTTTCAGGAATGACTTCCATGACCGACTACACCGAGTACTTCGACGAAGTGATCCAGGCCCACGTGGCCATCGAACAATGGCTGGCCGAAGAGCGCGACGCATCCGAACTCGAAAAACTGCTAATGCGCTTTTCGCCGCAGTTCTCCATGGTCTCGCCGCTCGGTCGGGTGCTGGATTTTGACGCGCTGAGCGAATTGTTCACGCTGGCGGGCGGCAAGAAGCTCGGGTTTCGCATCGAGCTGAGCGAGTTACGCGGCATTGCGCTGCACGACGGCGGCGCGACCGTGAGTTACCGCGAGCAACAGACCGATGCAACCGGGCTGCACTCGGATCGGCGCTCGACTGTGGTGTTCGAGAAGGTGGAAGGCAGAATTCTTTGGCGGCATCTGCAAGAGACCTTCTGCTGAACACGACGACGATCAACTGTAGGAGCGAGCCTGCTCGCGATGGACGTCAACGATAACGCGTGCATTCTGAATACACGCGGCGCGCTCTGGTTCATCGCGAGCAGGCTCGCTCCTACAGGGGAATGGGTTATGCACCATCACCTTGCTTGACCACCACCGTACACGTAATCCCCGCCGCCAACAGCACACCCTCCGGCACCTCATCGATGTGAATCCGCACCGGCACCCGCTGTGCCAAACGCACCCAGTTAAACGTCGGGTTCACATCGGCGATCAGTTCACGGCTCTCCGGGTTGTCGCGGTCGTAGATACCGCGCGAGATGCTTTCCACGTGCCCCTTGAGCACTTCGCCGCTCATCAATTGCATGTCGGCCTTATCACCCACGCGCACATGGGGCAGCTTGGTTTCTTCGAAGAAGCCGTAGACCCAGAACGAGTTCATGTCGACCACGGCCATTTTCGCCTCGCCGATGCGTGCGTAGTCGCCGCGATGTACGTTGAGGTTGGTGACGTAGCCGTCCACCGCCGCGCGCACTTCAGTGCGTTTGAGATTGAGTTCGGCGGCCTCCAGTTGCGCCTGGGCCTGCTGGTAATCGGCCAGGGCCGAATCGGCGAGGTTGCTGGCGTCGTCACGGTTTTCCCGGGAGATCACCAGGTTGTCCATATCGGCGCGACGATGGGCGTTGACCTTGCGCATCTCCCAGGTCGCCTTGCGCGATGCCACCAGACTCTGTGCCTGTTTCACCGCGAGACGGTAGTGCTCAGGGTCGATCTGCATCAGCAAATCGCCCTTCTTCACCAGCTGGTTGTCGCGTACCGGCACGTCCACCACTTCACCGGTGACGTCGGCGGCGACGTTGATGATGTCGGCCCGCACGCGGCCGTCGCGGGTCCAGGGTGTGTTCATGTAGTGCTCCCATAAGGAGCGGCCGATCCACAGCGCGAGGGCCAGCACCAGCAAGGTCGCGAACAGGCTGAAAAACTTTTTCATCGGGGCATTCTTCAGAGATAGAGAGTCAGTGATAGAGAGTCAACGGTAGACAGTCAGCGCCAACGCGCCGAACAGACAGGTAAACAGGCTCAGGCGCAGCAACGCCGGATGCCAGAAAAAACGGTACAGGTCGAACCCGGACAGGAACCGGTCCAGCGCCCAGGCAAGCAGAGCCGCGATGAAAAACATCAGGGTCATGGTCGGCATGTACACGCCGTGGAAGGCGATTTCACGAGGCATGTTCAAGTCCTTGGGGCTGGCTGTTTGCGAAGGCGGCCAGCGGTGATTGCGGATCGAGCAGCGAGGTGCGGATGAAGTGCAGGTAGCTCTTCACCCGGCGCAACGCCGAGGTATCGAAGTGCGGGGCGAAGGGTTCGTCGGTGGACTGCACACGGCTGATCGCGTGATCGACGGCAATCAGCGCGCGTTCCAGGTTGCTGCTGCTCGGTTGCAGGAACAGCCGCACCAGCGCCCGCCCCATCACCCGGATCGCCTGGCGCCATGGCTGTGATTCGGCATAGGCCGGATGCACCGGCAGAATCGCCTGTTCCTTGCGCAGCTCGATGATCGAGTGACCGACTTCCAGCACCACGAACATCCAGCGCAGCAAGTCCCGCTGTACCTGCGGTTGACCGGCCGCGAAGCCGTAGGCCTGATGCACCAGATCGCGGGTGCGGCTTTCGAAACTCGACACCAGCCCCTTGAGCTTGCCGCTGATGGCGTACACCACCTGAGCGCGCAAGTCCTGCTCCAGCCGACGCCACAGCCAGCGGCTGTTGGGCGGCAGAATGATCGCCCCGGCCGCCGCGCACACCAGCATGCCCAGCACCATGGCGATGTAGTCGTTGATGAAGGTGTAGGGGTTGTAGACCGTGAGGTTGTCCGGCACTGAACCGGTGCTGAAGAAGATCAGCAGGCCCAGGCCGACGCCGACGTATTGTGGCCGCGAGGTCAGGAACGAGCCGAGCACGATCACCGGCGCGAGCATCACGCACAGCAACGCAAATCCGTCGATCCACGGAAAAATGAAAAACATCTCGACGAAACCGATCAACGCCCCGAGCAACGTCCCGCACGCCATCTGAAAGGCCATGCGTTTCGGGTTCGGGGTGGCGGCGGACAGGCCCACGGTCGCGGCGGCAATCAGGGTCATGGTCGCGCCGCTCGGCCAGGCGGTTGCCACCCAATAGCTGCCCAATACCACCAGAATGAACGCCGCGCGAATCCCCGATGCTGCCGCTGCCATCCAGTTGGTTTGCGGAGTGAACGGCTCGTCCCAGCGCTCCCGCTCGTGGCTGTGATCGGCCAGGGAAGCGTGGGTCTGTGCATAACTGTGCAGGTCGTCGACGAAGCGATAGAGCAGTTCGTACGCCGTATGGAAGTCCAGCAGTTCGTCTTCGCTCGGTTCGCTCTCCTGAAAGATCGCCCGCAGGCTGCGCACCCGTGCCGGCAACCCTGCCTTGTAGGCGCTCAGCGCCGTAACCAGACGCGCTGCATCGGCGCTGGTCAGGGCACGACCGCTGAAACCGTCGAGCAGTTCGGCGAGGTCTTGCAAACCCGGTTTTATCGCCGCCACGGCATGGTCCGTATTGTTGTTGCGCAAGCGTTCGAGCAACTGATGCAGGGCATTGAAGCGCGTGGTGATGCCCATGAACTCACTGTTCAGGCGACTGAGCCGGCCATTGCGCCGACGCATGTGCGGGTCTTCGAACACAGTGACACTGCGCAAACCTTCCAGGCCCACGGCTTCGGCGATGAAACGCACGTTGCCGGCCTCGAACGCGTCGCGCTGACTGCGGCCACGCAAGCCGTCGGTGACGAACAGGGCAAACACGCCGAAGCGCTGATACAGGGCGTTGCGCATGGCGGCACTGGCAGTTTGCGGCAGGATGGCTGCACTGATCAGTGTCGAACAGAGAATGCCCAACGAGATTTCCAGCACCCGCCAGACTGCCGCCATGAATGCGCCGTCCGGGTGGGCCAGCGCGGGCAAGCCGACCATCGCCGCGGTGTATCCGGCGAGTACGAAACCGTAGGCGCGGAAGTTGCGGCAGCGGGCGGCGCCGGCCGTGCAGATACCGACCCAGATCGCCAGCGAACCGAGGAACAGTTCAGTGTTCTGCGCAAACAGGGCGATCAGCGCGACCATCGCCGCCGACCCGGCCAGGGTGCCGAGAAAACGATAGAAACTCTTGGCGAACACCTGGCCGCTCTGCGGCTGCATGACAATGAACACGGTGATCATCGCCGTGCGCGGTTGCGGCAGCTCCAGGCGCATGGCCAGCCACAGTGTCAAGAAAGCCGCGAACAGCACCTTGAAGATGTAGACCCAGGTCACGCCGTCGCTGCGTGCCCAGTCGAAGAAACCCCGACGCCATTCCAGGGAGTACAGCCAGCGCAAGGGTGCGGGCAAGGGAGTCATTTATTCCTGCTCAACAAGATTCGATGTAAACCCGGAACCTGTGGGAGCCAGCCTGCTGGCGATAGCGGAGTATCGGTCGACACCAATGTTGAATGTGCCGCCCTCATCGCCAGCAGGCTGGCTCCCACAGGAATTACATTCACCTCAGCAGAACCGGGGTTTTCGGTGCCTGGGTCTGTTCGGCTTTCGGCACGTCGTTGCCCGCCCCCAGGCCACCGCCCAACGCAGTCACCAGTTCGGCATGGGCACTCAAGCGCGCCGCCTGAACCTGCTGCTGCACTTGCTGCTGCTTGAACAGCAGGGTCTGCGCGTTAAGCACGTTGAGGTAATCGGTCAGGCCACGCTGGTAGGCGATCATCGCGATGTCGTAGGTCTTCTGCGCAGTGGCCACCGACTCGGCGGCGAAAGCCTGCTGCTTGTCCATGGATTCGCGACGGATCAACTGGTCGGAAATGTTTTTCAGCGCATTGACCAGGGTCTGGTTGTACTTGGCCACGGCGATGTCATAACCCGCCGAGGCTTCACCCAGCTCCGCACGCAAGCGTCCACCATCGAAGATCGGCAACGAAATCGCCGGACCCACGCTGTAGTTGAGCTTCTTGCCAGTCAAGAACTCCAGGGCCCCGCCCCCGGTGGCCATGTAGCCGAGGCTGCCGACCAGGTCTACGTTCGGGTAGAAACCGGCATGGGCGACATCGATGCCCCGCGCCTGCGCCGCCACTTGCCAGCGGCTGGCGACCACGTCCGGGCGTTGGCCGAGTAATTGCGCCGGCAGCGACGACGGCAGTTTCAGCGGTGCACCCAGCGACAGCGTTGGCCGCTGCAACTGCGCGCCTTCCCCCGGGCCCTTGCCGGCGAGGGCGGCGAGCTGGTTGCGGCTCAAGGCGATTTCTTCGTCGAGGGCGTCGATCTGGCGATGGGTTTCCGGCAGCGGCGTCTCGGCCTGGCTGACTTCGAAATGGGTGCCGATGCCACCGTCCAGGCGTTTTTGCGCCAATTCGAGAATCTGCTGTTGCTGATTCAAGGTCGCTTCGACGATATCCCGCTGGGCGTAATGCAACGACAACTCGATGTAGACCCGTACGATGTTGTCCTGCAATTCGAGCTGCGCCTGGCGCGCTTCGGCGACGCTCATGTGCGCCATGTCCACGGCGCGCTCGGTGGCATTGCTTTCGCGGCCCCAGAGGTCTAGGGCATAGCTGAAACCCAGCGCCGCGTTATTGTCCCAGGTGGTGCTGTTGGCCAGCTCGCCGGGGCCATAGAACTGGTCGGTGGGCCAGTTGTGGCGCTTGAGGGTCGAATCACCATTGATCTGCAGCGACTCGGCCGCTTCGGCCACGCCGGCCATGGACCTGGCCTGACGCACCCGGGCAGCGGCCATGGCCAGGGTCGGGCTGCCTTGCAGGGCGAGGTCGATCCAGCGATTCAACTGCGGGTCGCCGTAGGCTTGCCACCATTGCGAGGTGGGCCAGTGCGCATCCTGCGCGGCGCTCTGGATCGCGTCGTCGGTGGCCAGTGAATTAACCTCCAGCGCCTTGCCCTGCGGGGCAATACCTCCGGTTCCGATGCAGCCGCTGATTGCCAGGGTTAAAACCAAAACACTGAGCGGCTGGAGCGCTCTGCTGATGCGACGCGGCACTGCTGCGATTTCCTGAGGTGGGGAGTTCTTGAGGTGAACGCAATTCTATGGGGCGGCCTGAAAGGCGATAAGCTGGGATTCCTGTGAATCTTTGTTACCGTTAACGAGATAATCCGTTGGTAGATCTTTAGTCGCCTGTAAATAAACAGAAACTTCGTGTCACAATTTGCCATCGCACCCGAGAGCACCCCATGGACACTTTGCAAAACATGCGCGCCTTCAGTTACGTGGCCGAAGCCGGCAGCTTCACCGCCGCCGCCGTGCAACTGGACACCACCACGGCCAACGTCTCGCGCGCGGTCTCCAACCTGGAAGCCCACCTGCAAACCCGCCTGCTCAACCGAACGACCCGCCGCATCGCCCTGACCGAAGCCGGCAAGCGTTATCTGTTGCGCTGCGAACAGATCCTGGCCTACGTCGAAGAAGCCGAAGCCGAGGCAAGCGACGCCCACGCCCGCCCGGCCGGGCAACTGAAAGTGCACACCATGACCGGCATCGGCCAGCACTTCGTGATCGACGCCATCGCCCGCTACCGCAAGACCCACCCGGACGTGACCTTCGACCTGACCATGGCCAACCGCGTGCCAGACCTGCTTGACGAGGGTTACGACGTGTCCATCGTCCTCGCCAGCGAACTGCCGGATTCGGGGTTCGTCTCCCAGCGCCTGGGCATCACCTACAGCATCGTTTGCGCCTCGCCGGCCTACGTCAAAACCAACGGCTGCGCACAAAAACCCAGCGACCTGCTCAACCACGCCTGCCTGCGCCTGGTCAGCCCGGTGATTCCACTGGAAAAATGGGCCTTCGACGGCCCTGATGGCCAGGAAATGGTCACCATCAACAGCTCACCGTTCCTGGTGAACTCCGCCGATGCAATGAAATCCGCGATCATCAGCGGCATGGGCGTTGGCGTGCTGCCGCTGTACGCCGCGATCGAAGGCTTGCGCAGCGGCACGTTGGTCCGGGTGATGCCCAAGTACCGCTCGCAGGAGCTGAACCTGTATGCGATCTACCCGTCACGCCAGTACCTGGATGCGAAGATCAAGACCTGGGTCGAGTATTTGCGTGGATCCTTGCCGGAATTGCTGGCGGCGCACCAAGCGGAACTGGCGGCGTATGAATTGAGCGGAAGCCTGGGTGGAGTTCGGGTGGCGAATTGACGCGCATACCCGTAGGAGCAACAGCAGATCGGCGTGCATCTCCGTAGGAGCGAGCTTGCTCGCGAAAAACCTGAGTGCGCCGGGGTGAATCTGGTTTCCCACGTTATCGTTGTCGTCCATCGCGAGCAGGCTCGCTCCTACAGAGGAGCACCAGCCTTCCAGCCAAACTGACAGCGCCGTCAGTTAGCCGTCACCCTCCTGACCGGCAAACAGGTTTATAAAGGAAAATACCAACCGTCTACCCAGCCCCGGCGCCCCACTCGCATGCGAATCCAGAAAAAACCCGCCCTGCTCGCCGCCCTTCTGATCGTTCTGGCAGCGCTGGGCCTGTGGTACGCCAACAAACCGGTCAAGGCCAAACTCGCCACCCCCACCGCCATCCCGGTACGCGTGGTCGCCGTCGCCGAAAAAGACGTGCCGCGCTACCTCAGTGGCATCGGTTCGGTGCTGTCCCTGCACAGCGTCGTGGTCCGCCCGCAAATCGACGGCATTCTCACCAGACTGCTGGTCAAGGAAGGCCAACTGGTGAAAAAAGGTGACCTACTGGCCACCATCGACGACCGGTCGATCCGCGCCAGCCTCGACCAGGCCCGGGCACAACTGGGCGAAAGCCAGGCGCAACTGCAAGTGGCGCAGGTCAACCTCAAGCGCTACAAGCTGTTGAGTGTCGACGACGGCGTGTCCAAGCAGACTTACGACCAGCAACAGGCCCTGGTGAACCAGCTCAAGGCCACCGCCCAAGGCAACCAGGCCTCGATTGATTCCGCCGAGGTGCAGCTTTCCTACACACAAATTCGCTCACCGGTCAGCGGCCGGGTCGGTATTCGCACGGTGGACGAAGGCAACTTCCTGCGCATGACCGACACCAAGGGCCTGTTCACTGTCACCCAGATCGACCCGATCGCCGTGGAGTTTTCACTGCCGCAGCAAATGCTGCCGACCCTGCAAGGCCTGATCAACGATCCACAGCACGCCCGGGTCAAGGCCTACATCGGGGCCGACACCGACGGCGAAACCGGCAACCTGCTCGGCGAGGGTCACCTGACCCTGATCGACAACCAGATCAACGCCAGCACCGGCACCATCCGCGCCAAGGCCGAGTTCGACAATCCGGGGCAGAAGCTCTGGCCGGGCCTGCTGGTGACGGTAAAGATTCAGACAGCCCTGGATAAAGATGCGCTGGTGGTGCCGCCGACAGTCGTACAACGCGGCCTCGACCAGCACTTCGTGTACCGGGTCAATGGCGACAAGGTCGAGGCCGTGCAGGTGCAGATGGTCTATCAAGGCAGCGGCCAGGACATCATCAAGGGTGTGAAGCCGGGTGATGTACTGGTCAGCGATGGTCAATCGCGGCTCAAGCCCGGCGCGACTGTGCAAGTGCTGACCGAACCGCCGCAAGTGGTGCGATCGGAGGGCGCGCAATGAAGGGCCATGGTTCGATTTCAGCCTGGTGCATCGACCACCCGGTGGCCACGGTCCTGCTGACGTTCGCCCTGGTGCTGCTGGGTGTCATCGCGTTTGCGCGCCTGCCGGTAGCGCCGTTGCCGGAGGCCGAATTCCCGACCATCCAGGTGGCCGCGCAACTGCCCGGCGCCAGCCCGGAAACCATGGCTTCCTCGGTGGCCACGCCCCTTGAAGTGCAATTCAGCGCCATTCCCGGCGTATCCCAGATGACCTCGAGCAGTGCACTGGGCTCGACCAACCTGACCCTGCAATTCACCCTCGACAAGAGCATCGACACCGCGGCCCAGGAAGTCCAGGCAGCGATCAACACCGCCGCGGGAAAACTGCCCAAGGACATGCCGAACCTGCCGACCTGGCGCAAGGTCAACCCGGCGGACAGCCCGGTGCTGATCCTTAGCGTCAACTCCTCGTTGATGCCAGGCCCTGAGCTCAGCGACCTGACAGAAACCCTGTTGTCCCGTCAGCTCAGCCAGGTCGACGGTGTAGGCCAGGTCGTCATCACCGGTCAGCAGCGTCCGGCGATTCGCGTCCAGGTATCGGCGGACAAGCTTGCGGCCATCGGCCTGACCCTCGCCGACATCCGCCTGGCAATCCAGCAGACCAGCCTCAATCTGGCCAAAGGGGCGCTGTACGGCGAATCGAGCATTTCAACCCTGTCCACCAACGACCAGTTGTTCCACCCCGACGAATACAGCCAGTTGATCGTTTCCTACAAGGACGGTGCACCGGTTCATCTGCGCGATGTCGCCAAAGTCGTCAACGGTTCGGAAGATGCCTACATCCAGGCTTGGGCGGGCTCACAACCGGGGGTCAACCTGGTGATCTTCCGCCAGCCGGGGGCCAACATCGTCGAAACCGTGGACCGCATCCAGGCCGCCTTGCCGGCGCTGGAGGCGATGCTCCCCGCCTCGGTGCAGGTCAAGACGCTGATCGACCGCACCCAGACCATCCGTGCCTCGCTGCATGAGGTGGAAATCACCCTGCTGATTGCAATCATGTTGGTGGTGGCCGTGATGGCGCTGTTCCTGCGCCAACTGTCGGCCACACTGATCGTGTCGGCAGTGCTCGGCGTGTCACTGATCGCCAGTTTCGCGCTGATGTATGTGATGGGCTTCAGCCTGAACAACCTGACCCTGGTGGCGATCGTGGTCGCCGTGGGCTTTGTGGTGGACGACGCGATCGTGGTGGTGGAGAACATCCACCGGCATCTCGAGGCCGGTGACGGCATGCGCGAAGCGGCGATCAAGGGCGCCGGGGAGATCGGCTTCACCGTGGTGTCGATCAGTTTCTCGCTGGTGGCGGCGTTCATTCCGCTGCTGTTCATGGGCGGTGTGGTCGGGCGACTTTTCAAGGAGTTCGCCCTGACCGCCACCTCCACCATTTTGATTTCGGTGGTGGTTTCGCTGACATTGGCGCCAACGCTGGCAGCGCTGTTCATGCGGGCACCGGTGCATCACGCTCATAGCAAACCGGGCTTTGGTGAACGCCTGTTGGCCTGGTACGAAAAAGGCCTGCGCCATGCCCTCGCCCACCAGAAAATGATGATCGGCGTGTTCACTTTGTCACTGGGGCTGGCTGTTGCCGGCTACATCTTCATTCCCAAAGGTTTCTTCCCGATCCAGGACACCGGTTTCGTCCTTGGCACCACCGAAGCCGCTGCCGATATTTCCTATGGCGACATGGTGAAAAAACACCTGGCGATGGCCGAAATCGTCGCTGCCGATCCCGCAGTCGAAACGTTTTCACATTCCGTCGGCGTCTCGGGCAGCAACCAGACCATTGCCAACGGCCGCTTCTGGATCACCCTGAAAAAACGCGGTGATCGCGATGTCTCGGCCAGCCAGTTCATCGACCGGATTCGCCCGCAACTGATGAAAGTCCCGGGCATCGTGCTGTACCTGCGTGCAGGGCAAGACATCAACCTCAGCTCCGGCCCGAGCCGCGCCCAGTACCAATACGTGCTCAAGAGCAACGACGGTGCGACCCTCAGCACCTGGACCCAACGCCTGACGGAAAAACTGCGCGCCAACCCGGCCTTCCGCGACATTTCCAACGACCTGCAACTGGGCGGCAGCATCACCCACATCAGCATCGATCGCAGCGCCGCGGCACGTTTCGGCCTCACCGCCAGCGATGTCGACGAAGCCCTTTACGATGCCTTCGGCCAGCGCCAGGTCAATGAATTCCAGACCCAGATCAACCAGTACAACGTAATCCTGGAACTGGATACCAAACAGCGCGGCAAGGCCGAAAGCCTCAACTATTTCTACCTGCGCTCGCCCCTGAGCGGGGAAATGGTGCCGCTGTCGGCCCTGGCCAGGTTCGATGCGCCGACCATCGGCCCGCTGTCCATCGCCCATGACGGGATGTTTCCCGCCGCCAACCTGTCGTTCAACCTCGCCCCCGGCGTGGCGTTGGGCGATGCGGTGATCATGCTCAACCAGGCCAAGGCCGACATCGGCATGCCAAGCGCCATCAGCGGCAACTTCCAGGGCGCTGCCCAGGCGTTCCAGAGTTCGCTGGCCAGCCAGCCGTGGCTGATCCTGGCGGCGCTGTTGGCGGTGTACATCATTCTCGGTGTGCTCTACGAGAGCTTCGTGCATCCGCTGACGATCATTTCGACTTTGCCTTCAGCGGGCCTCGGCGCGGTGATCATGCTGTGGATCTGCGGCCAGGACTTTTCGATCATGGCGCTGATCGGGCTGGTGCTGCTGATCGGTATCGTCAAGAAAAACGGCATCCTGATGATCGACTTCGCCCTCGAAGCGCAGCGCAATGGCGGGCTGTCGCCTGAGGAAGCGATCTTCAAGGCCTGCATCACGCGGTTCCGGCCGATCATCATGACCACCCTCGCCGCCCTGCTCGGCGCCCTGCCGCTGATGCTCGGCTACGGCACCGGCGCCGAATTGCGCCAGCCCCTGGGGATCGCGGTGGTCGGCGGTTTGCTGGTGAGCCAGGCGCTGACGCTGTTCACCACGCCGGTCATATACTTGTGGCTGGAGCGTCTGTTCCATCGGCCTAAACCTGCGCCAGAACCGGTGCTGGCGACCACAGACTGAGGCGGGTCATGCGCGTTCTGATTATCGAAGACGAAGAAAAAACCGCGGACTATCTGCATCGCGGCCTGACGGAACAGGGTTTCACCGTGGATCTGGCCCGCGATGGTGTGGAAGGTCTGCATCTGGCGCTGGAAAGCGACTACGCGGTGATCGTCCTCGACGTCATGTTGCCGAGCCTTGACGGCTTCGGCGTGCTGCGTGCGTTGCGTGCACGCAAGCAAACCCCGGTAATCATGCTCACCGCCCGCGAGCGTGTGGAGGATCGCATCAAGGGCCTGCGCGAAGGCGCCGATGACTATCTGGGCAAACCGTTTTCCTTCCTTGAACTGGTGGCGCGCCTGCAAGCGCTGACCCGCCGTAGCGGCGGCCATGAACCGGTGCAGGTGAGCATCGCCGACCTGTGGATAGATTTGATCAGCCGCAAGGCCACCCGCGGCGGTACACGTCTGGACCTGACTGCCAAGGAGTTCTCGCTGCTTAGCGTGCTGGCCCGGCGCCAGGGTGAAATCCTCTCGAAAACCGCCATTGCCGAGATGGTCTGGGACATCAATTTCGACAGCGACGCCAACGTCGTCGAAGTCGCGATCAAACGCCTGCGGGCCAAGCTCGACGGACCGTTCGAAGAGAAGCTGCTGCACACCATTCGTGGTATGGGTTACGTGCTGGAGAGCCGTGGTGTCCAGTAACAGCATTGCCCTGCGCCTGAGCGGCATGTTTACGCTGGTGGCGCTGTTGGTGTTTTTGTTGATCGGTTGGGCGCTGTACCAGCAGGTCGACAAAGGCCTGGGCCTGTTGCCCGAAGCCGAACTCGATGCGCGCTACAGCGTGCTCGAATCCATGGTCGGCCGTTACGGCACGCCCGAGCACTGGGTGAGGATCAACAACAAGCTCAACCTGCTGAGCGAAGAAGACAAGCGCATCAGTTTCTGGATCATCAGCGGCGATCCACACTACGAATACGGCAACCTGACACCGCATATCCGCACCTTTGCCCAAGGCCCGCTGGGCACGCGCGACATGCATCTGCCGGAGCACCCGTATCCGCTGAAAGTGCTGGTCAGCGAGTTCCCGGCCAAGGACCAGCGCCCAGCGCTGCGCTTCATGATCGCCATCGACACCGAAACGTTTTTCCATACCCAGCATCACCTGCTGGTCGCGCTGATCAGCCTGGCGATTGTCGGTGTATTGTTGGCCTCGGCACTGGGTTATTGGGTGGCGCGGATCGGCCTCAAGCCGCTGATCAAACTGTCCCAGGAGGCCCAGCGCCTGGCCCCGCCGTTGCGCTCGGGGCGCTTGCGATTGTCACCCTTGCCGCCAGAACTCGATCAGTTCGTCAGTTCGTTCAACTCGACCCTGGAGCGGGTCGAGCAGGCCTACTCGCGCCTTGAGTCGTTCAACGCCGATGTCGCCCACGAACTGCGCTCGCCACTGACCAATCTGATCGGCCAGACCCAGGTCGCATTGACTCGCGGACGCTCCGCCGAACATTACTTCGAAGTGCTTCAATCGAACCTCGAAGAGCTTGAGCGACTGCGTTCGATCATCAACGACATGCTGTTCCTCGCCAGCGCCGATCAGGGCAGCAAGGCGACCAAACTCACCTCGACCTCGCTGGCCGATGAGGTGGCCACGACCCTGGAATATCTGGACTTCATTCTCGAAGACGCCCAGGTCCAGGTCGAGGTCAGTGGTGACGCACAAGTGTGCATCGAGATCGCCCATCTGCGCCGGGCATTGATCAACTTGTTGAATAACGCGGTGCAGCACACCGCGCCCGGGCAGGTGATTCAAGTGCGGATCGAAGCCCTGGAGCATCAAGTCAGCATCGGCGTCGCCAACCCCGGCTCGCCGATTGCCAGTGAGCATCTGCCGCGCCTGTTCGAGCGTTTCTACCGGGTCGATGCGTCACGCAGCAACAGCGGCCACAACCACGGTCTGGGGCTGGCCATCGTCAAGGCGATTGCGTTGATGCATGGTGGGGATGTGTTCGTGCGCAGTGATCATGGGATGAATACGTTCGGCATTCACCTCCCGGTATGAAACCCTATTCCCTTGTGGGAGCGAGCCTGCTCGCGATGCAGGCAACGCGGTGCAACCCAAGGACCGAGGTGCTGCTATCGCGAGCAGGCTCGCTCCCACATTGGATCCGGGATGAACACATTTAGGCGGCCAACCCACTATTGCCATAACAGCAACAGTCCTTTCATGAATCCGCTCTTTTTCCCCTCGCCTCATATCCTTATCTTTGCCCGCACCAAACAGCACTTGCCAAGCAAGAAGGTTTTCAAGATGTCCAACAGTATGGGTATTGCCAGCGCTTTCGTTTTGTCCTCTTTGTTCCTGTCGCCGTTGGCGATGGCGGAAGAATCGCAGACGTTCGTCGCGCATAACGCCGCGCGCGCTGCGACGTTCGAAGAGCATCGGATCGAGATGACGGCCAAGGCTGTACAAGACTCTCAGGCCCCGCAGGCATCCAGTATCCAGACCCAGCCACTGGTCGAGAAGGACAGCTGACCGGCACCGATCACTCCCGTTTCCCTCGACACTTTTCATCGGCTCTTCCCATTGAAAAGTTGTCTCCAAAGCCGCTGTTGTCAGCGGCTTTTTTTATAGTGGCGACTCGGCCTTCATTGCAATTTCCGCAACGAAAGTCACTGACGCCCACGCCATTGATCAATCGCTCGAGCAACAGGAAGGATTCACTCGGCTGCTACGTTTATGCAACTACGCTTAGAGCGTCCCTTAAGCAGACGTCAGCCCTATGACCGCAAGCCGCACCGCACTTTTTCAAGGCCCGACCGGGCGACCCGAGATCATGGTGATCTTCGGCAGCACCCTGACCGTCATCTCGATCCTGTGCATCGTCACCTTTCTGCTGATCCGCGAACACGCCAACGCCCAGCAGACCGCCACCCGCAGCGCGACCACCATCGCGCAACTGATCGATGCCGATGTCCTGCGTACGGTCGAACTCTATGACTTGACCTTGCAGGGCCTGATCGCCGCCGCCCAACGGGACGACCTTAAACAGGTCGCACCGCAGATCCGTCATCTGGTGCTGTTCGACCGCTCCACCACTGCGCGCTACAAGGGCGATATCCTGCTGCTGGACAAGCACGGCGACGTGCTGGCCGACTCCTCATTGATCGAACCGAAACCGGGCAACTTCGCTGACCGCGATTATTTCCTGGCCCATGTCTTCAATCGCGACACCGGCATGTTTATCAGCCGGCCCTTCAAGCCACGCTGCGACTGCGATGACAGCGACGAATGGCGCATCAGTTTCAGCCGGCGCATTTCATCGCCCACGGGCGAGTTTCTGGGGGTTGCGGTGGCGTCGATGCGCATGAGTTACTTCGATCAGCTATTCAACAGCCTCGACATCGGCAACGGCAGTACGCTGGGCATCATCAATGATGACGGGATTCTCCTGGCACAGAAACCGTACCGTGAGCAAAACGCCATTGGCAAAAGCTTGTCCAGCCGTCCCAACGTCGCACGCATGCTGCACGAGCGCAGTGGTACCTTTGAAAGCGTGTCGAGTGTCGACCATCAACGGCGCCTGTACACCTTTACCCGGGTCGGCAATCTGCCGCTGACCGTCATCGTGGCCCTTTCCATCGACGAAGTGTTCGCTGCCTGGAACCGCACGGCCTATGCGATCAGTGGTGCAACAGGGGTTTTGTGCATCGGCCTGTTGTGGCTGACCTGGATGCTCTGCCGCGAGCTGCGACGGCGCCAAAGTGCCGAGCAGGAACTGGCGCAACTGGCGGCCACCGATGCCTTGACCGGCGTGGCCAACCGTCGCTCCCTTGATCTGACCCTGCGCCATGAATGGTTTCGCGCGCAACGCAGTGGCAAGCCGTTGTCGTTGCTGATGATCGATGCCGATCACTTCAAGGCCTTCAACGACCGGCACGGGCATCAGGCCGGCGACGACGCCTTGCGGGCATTGGCCGAGGTCATCCGCACCAATGTCCATCGCCCGGCGGATCTGGTGGCTCGTTATGGTGGTGAAGAGTTTTCGGTGGTCCTGGCCGAAACTGAAAGTGAAGGCGCGAAGCAGATCGCCGAGCACATCCGCGAGGCGGTGCAGAAACTGCCACTGGTGGACGCCGGTGAGCCGCCGATGAGCGTAAGTATCGGCATTGCCACCTGGACGTCGGGCAGCGATATTAATCTGGAACAATTGCTGTTCAGCGCCGACAAGGCGTTGTATCAGGCCAAGGAAGGGGGGCGTAACCGGGTTGTTTGTGCCGAATAGGATTTTCATTGGATGGGGCCTGCCCAGGCAATACAAAACTCGGGACATAAAAAAAGGCCACCCGAAGGCAGCCTTTAAAAAACTAGAGAGGTTTTTTGCTTACACGGCCGCAACCGGACGCATGTAAGAGATTGGTGCAGTACTGGCGTCTTCGAACGTCACGACTTCCCAGGCATCTGTCTGCTCAATCAACTTGCGCAGCAGCTGGTTGTTCAGTGCATGGCCGGACTTGAAGCCCTTGAACTCACCAATCAGGCTATTGCCCAGCAGGTACAGGTCGCCAATTGCATCGAGGATTTTGTGCTTCACGAATTCGTCTTCATAGCGAAGGCCGTCTTCGTTCAGTACGCCATCGGCGTCGACCACGATTGCGTTTTCAACGCTGCCGCCGAGTGCGAGGTTGTGCTTGCGCAGGTACTCGATGTCACTCATGAAGCCAAAGGTACGGGCGCGGCTGACTTCTTTTACGAACGAAGTGCTGGAAAAATCCACGCTTGCACTCTGGGTGCGGTCCCGGAAAACCGGGTGATCGAAATCGATCTCGAAGCTCACCTTGAACCCTTCGAAAGGGACGAAAGTGGCGCGCTTGTCGCCGTCTTCCACTGTCACTTCACGCAGGATGCGGATGAATTTCTTGGCGGCGTCCTGTTCTTCCAGGCCTGCCGATTGAATCAGGAATACGAAAGGTCCAGCGCTGCCATCCATGATCGGGACTTCGGACGCGGAGAGCTCGACGTAGGCGTTATCGATGCCCAGGCCAGCCATGGCCGAGAGCAAGTGCTCTACCGTGTCCACTTTGACGTCGCCATTGATCAGCGTGGTCGACATAGTGGTTTCACCGACGTTTTCCGCGCGGGCAGGAATCTGCACCACAGGGTCGAGGTCAGCGCGACAAAACACAATGCCAGTGTCGACAGGCGCAGGCTTGAGGGTCAGGTAGACCTTCTCCCCGGAGTGCAGGCCTACACCTGTGGCACGGATAATATTTTTCAGTGTGCGTTGTTTAATCATGGCTTGGGCCGCTTCAGCGCAAATTGCGAACTGGTATCAACAAAGGCTGGCGATGATAGCAGACCGAGCCTTTGCTGAACACCAATCACCTTCATAGCCCTGATACATTCCATCAATCGGCCTGACGACGCAGGAAAGCCGGGATGTCCAGGTAGTCCAGGTCATCTTGCGGATTCATCTTCGCGGCAGTCGCAGCCCCGGCCTGGGCCTGGTTGCGCATGACGGTCGGACGGTCCAGGTCACGGTAGTTCACCGCTGGAGCTTCCTGACGAACAGGGGCCTGTTGTGGCTGTGCTGCCATCGACGTGTGGACGGTGTTGTCGATGACCTTCACAGGCTTCTCGATTTTAGCGCCCAGACCGGTGGCAACGACAGTCACGTGCAGCTCATCGCGCATGTCCGGATCGATAACGGTACCGACCTTGACCATCGCGTGCTCGGAAGCGAATGCCTCGATGATGCTACCCACGTCGGAGTACTCACCCAGGGACAGGTCAGGACCGGCAGTGATGTTCACCAGGATGCCGCGTGCGCCTTGCAGGTTCACGTCTTCGAGCAGCGGGTTGCGGATGGCCGCTTCGGTCGCTTCACGTGCACGGTTCGGACCGCTGGCGCAGCCAGTGCCCATCATCGCCATGCCCATTTCGCTCATCACGGTACGCACGTCGGCGAAGTCGACGTTGATCATGCCCGGACGCTTGATGATGTCGGAGATACCGCGAACGGCACCGGCCAGTACATCGTCGGCCTTGGCGAAAGCCGACAGCAGGCTTGCGTCTTTACCGAGGATGGTCAGCAGCTTCTCGTTGGGAATGGTGATCAACGAGTCGACGCTTTCGGAAAGCATGCGGATGCCTTCGTCGGCGATCTGCATACGCTTGCGGCCTTCGAACGGGAACGGACGGGTCACGACCGCAACGGTCAGGATGCCCATTTCCTTGGCCACTTCGGCGATGATCGGCGCAGCACCGGTACCGGTACCACCGCCCATGCCAGTGGTGATGAACACCATGTTGGTGCCCTGCAGGACTTCGGCAATACGCTCACGATCTTCCAGAGCGGCCTGACGGCCGACTTCAGGGTTGGCGCCAGCGCCCAAGCCCTTGGTCACGCCCGTGCCCAGTTGCAGGATGGTCCGCGCGCCGATGTTTTTCAGCGCTTGAGCATCGGTGTTGGCGCAGATGAACTCGACGCCTTCAATGTTGCTCTTGACCATGTGGTTGACAGCGTTGCCGCCGCCACCGCCGACACCGATAACTTTGATTACCGGGCTTGCGGGGATGTTGTCTACGAGTTCGAACATTTTCCCTCTCCTTTACATTCTCTAGTTTTTTCGCCTACTGCGTGCTTCGGTGTAACGGTATTGCGGTAAATCTTCAGAAATTGCCCTGAACCCACTTCTTCAGGCGGTCCAGCAGCGGAGCCTGTGGTTCTTCGTTGCTATAGCTGTCGCGGCTGCCGATGCCCGAGAACGAGATGCCGTCGGACTGCTTCTGCAGGCCGTACATCAACAGGCCGACGCCGGTGGAATAGATCGGGTTGCGCACCACGTCATCCAGACCTTTCACGCCGTGAGGCACGCCCAGGCGCACCGGCATGTGGAAGATTTCCTCGGCCAGTTCGGTAGCGCCTTCCATCTTCGACGTACCGCCGGTCAGCACGATGCCGGCCGGGATCAGGTCTTCGTAGCCGCTGCGGCGCAGTTCGGCCTGGATCAGCGTGAACAGTTCGTCGTAGCGCGGCTCGACCACTTCGGCCAGGGCCTGGCGGGACAGCTCGCGCGGTGGACGGTCGCCAACGCTTGGCACCTTGATGGTTTCACCGGCACCGGCCAGTTTGGCCAGGGCGCAGGCGTAGCGGATCTTGATTTCTTCGGCGTACTGGGTCGGAGTGCGCAACGCCATGGCGATGTCGTTGGTCACCTGGTCGCCGGCAATCGGGATCACCGCGGTGTGACGGATCGCGCCTTCGGTGAAGATCGCGATGTCGGTGGTACCGCCACCGATGTCCACCAGGCACACGCCCAGCTCTTTCTCGTCATCGGTCAGTACCGAGTACGCGGAAGCCAGTTGCTCGAGAATGATGTCGTCGATTTCCAGACCGCAGCGGCGCACACATTTTTCAATGTTCTGTGCGGCGTTGACGGCGCAGGTGACCACGTGGACCTTGGCTTCCAGACGCACGCCGGACATGCCCAGCGGCTCGCGGACACCTTCCTGGTTATCGATCACGTAATCCTGCGGCAGGGTGTGCAGCACGCGCTGGTCCGCCGGGATCGCCACGGCCTGGGCGGCGTCGAGCACACGCTCAAGGTCGGCCGAGCTGACTTCGCGATCACGAATCGCCACGATGCCGTGGGAGTTCAGGCTGCGGATGTGATTGCCGGCCACGCCGACGAACGCCGAGTGAATGCGGCAACCAGCCATCAGCTGCGCTTCTTCGATGGCGCGCTGGATCGATTGCACGGTGGACTCGATGTTCACCACCACGCCTTTTTTCAGGCCACGGGACGGATGAGTACCGATCCCGACGATTTCCAGCGTGCCGTCGTCCGCGACCTCGCCCACCAGCGCCACCACCTTGGAGGTGCCGATATCGAGACCGACGATCATTTTGCCGCTTTGCACGTTTGCCATGGGTCCTGCCTCTTCTTAATTCTTCGCGACAGCGGGTTGGGCTGCCGTGGGCGCTACAGGTTCCCGCCAGCCAACAGCGAGGCCGTTGGCGTAGCGCAGATCGATGCGCGCAATGTTCGTAATCTGTTCTTTGAGCGTCTTGTCATAGATGGCGATAAAACGGCGCATCTTTTCCACCTGGTTGCCGCGTCCCAGCAGCAGTTCGATCCCGGGACCCGCACTGCCGGGGCCGGTGGTCAGGAACCAGCTGCCGCGATCACGCAGCTCCAGGCGGGCAATCGAGAAGCCCAGCGGCCTGAGCATCTGGCTCAGCACCTGGTATTGCTGCATCACTTGCTGCTGGGCCCGCTGTGGGCCGAACAGCTGTGGCAGGTGTTCATAGTTCGCCAGCTCGCGCGGAGTGAAGGCCTGGCCCTGGTTGTTCAACAGCGACTCGTCGCCCCAGCGGGCCACCGGCAGTTGTTCTTCCAGGCGGATCACCACTTGATCCGGCCACACCCGGCGCACTTCGGCGTGGGCAATCCATGGCATCGTTTCCAGCTCGGTGCGCATGCTCGCCAGGTCAATGGTGAAGAAGCTCGACGCCACGTACGGGGCGATCCGCTGCTGCACCGCTTGCTGACTGATGTAACTGAGGTCGCCCTGCACGTTGACTTTGGTGATCGGTCTGTCGGCATACGGCAACAACCGCGTCGCGCCTTCATAAGTACCGACCCCCAAAGCCACCAGCAGTACCGGCCAGAACAACGCTTTGAGAAAACCGAAATTGGCTTTCGGCAGGCGCGCGGACATCGGCTCTTTGGCCACCATTCGGCTGGCGCCCCGCGGTACCGGCTTGCGGCCGGTCGGTGCGGTGGGCTGATGTCTGAGCTGAGCGCCTTGCATGGCCTTAACCTCTCGTCGACTCTTGGTTACCGGCAGTGTTGCCGACAACGCTCTCGGCCAGAATGGCCAGAACCAGTTGCTGGAAATCCAGACCGGCGGCACGGGCCGCCATCGGCACCAGGCTGTGATCGGTCATGCCCGGTGCGGTGTTGACTTCCAGGAACCAGAACTGCCCGTCGGCGTCTTGCATCACGTCTGCCCTGCCCCAACCGGCGATCCCCAGCGCTTCACAGGCTTTCGCCGTGAGGTCCATGAGTTCCTTTTCCTTGGCGCTGTCCAGACCGCACGGAATGCGGTACTGGGTATCGTTGGCGATGTACTTGGCGTCGTAGTCGTAGAAGCTGTGCGTCGTGCCCAGGGCAATCGGTGGCAACACCTGGTCACGCAGGGTGGCGATGGTGAACTCCGGACCGTGAATCCATTGCTCGACCAACACTTGCGAATCGTAGGTACTGGCCGCTTTCCATGCGTCGATCAACGCAGGAGAGGAACTCACTTTGGCCATCCCGATACTTGAACCTTCATGGGCCGGTTTGACGATCAAAGGGAAGCCCAGTTCCGTCGCCGCCGAAATACAATCGGCCTCGCTGCAAAGGACCGCGTGACGTGGGGTCGGAATGCCCAGGCTGTGCCAGACCTGCTTGGTACGCAGTTTGTCCATGGCCAGGGCCGACGCCAGGATGCCACTGCCGGTGTACGGAATGCCCAGGCATTCGAGCAGGCCCTGCATGCTGCCGTCTTCACCGCCACGACCGTGGAGGATGATGAAGGCGCGGTCGATCTTTTCGCTCTGCAGACGCTGCAGCAGGTCATCGCCCACGTCGAGGCCGAACGCGTCCACACCGGCGCTTTGCAGTGCGTCGAGAACGGCGTTGCCGGACTTCAGGGACACTTCTCGCTCGGCGCTCTTGCCGCCGAACAGCACGGCGACACGGCCGAAGTCTTTCGGCGCGATCGTGGAGACCAGGTTGGCGTAGGCAGCATTCATTTCAACTTCCCCTTCTCCGGTGCGGCAACGGCACCGGCGAACAACTCACTTTTCAACAGTTTTGGTGCGAGACCGCCGATATCGCCGGCGCCCTGGCACAGCAGGATGTCGCCGGCACGCAGCAGCGGCTTGACCACTGGCGCGAGGTCGACACCACGCTCGATGTAGATCGGGTCCAGCTGGCCACGCTGACGGATGCTGTTGCACAGCTTGCGGCTGTCGGCCCCCGGGATCGGCTCCTCACCGGCCGGATAGACTTCCATCAGCAGCAGGACGTTGGCGTCGGCCAGCACATTGACGAAATCGTCGTACAGGTCACGGGTGCGGCTGTAACGGTGCGGCTGGTAGACCATCACCAGGCGGCGCTCCGGCCAGCCACCGCGTACGGCCTTGATCACGGCCGCGACTTCCGTCGGGTGGTGACCGTAGTCATCGACCAGCATCACATTGCCGCCGTCCACCGGCAGTTCGCCGTAGACCTGGAAGCGTCGGCCGACACCCTGGAACCCGGACAGCCCCTGGACGATGGCTTCATCGCTGACGCCTTCGTCAGTGGCGATGCAGATGGTCGCCAGTGCGTTCAATACGTTGTGGTTGCCCGGCATGTTGACCGAAACATCCAGCGGCTCGCGGTCAGGGCGCAGCACGGTGAAGAAGGTCTGCATGCCTTGCTGGCGCACGTTGATGGCGCGCACGTCGCAGTCTTCGCCGAAGCCATAGGTGACCGTCGGGCGTTTGACCTGCGGGAGGATTTCACGCACCACCGGATCGTCCAGGCACACCACCGCCAGACCGTAGAACGGCAGGTTGTGGAGGAACTCGACGAAGGTTTTCTTCAGCTTGTTGAAGTCGCCGTCGTAGGTCGCCATGTGATCGGCGTCGATGTTGGTGACCACGGCCACCAGCGGTTGCAAGTGCAGGAAGCTGGCGTCGCTTTCGTCGGCTTCGGCGATCAGGTAGCGGCTGGTGCCGAGCTGGGCATTGGTGCCCGCGGCATTCAGGCGTCCACCGATCACGAATGTCGGGTCCAGGCCACCGGCGGCGAACACCGAAGCGATCAGGCTGGTGGTGGTGGTTTTGCCATGGGTACCGGCAACGGCAATGCCGTGGCGATAACGCATCAGCTCAGCCAGCATCTCAGCACGCGGCACCACCGGGATACGGCGTTCCAGCGCGGTAGCGACTTCCGGGTTGGAGGTGTTCACGGCGCTCGACACCACCAGCACGTCAGCGGCCGCGGCGTTCTCGGCGCGATGGCCGATGAAGATCTGCGCCCCGAAGGACTCCAGACGCTCGGTCACCGGCGAAGCCTTCAGGTCGGAACCGGACACGGCATAACCCAGGTTCAGCAGCACTTCGGCAATCCCGCACATGCCTACACCGCCGATGCCGACGAAGTGGATACGGCGGATGCGGCGCATTTCCGGTTGCGGCATGGCTTTCTGACTCTCAACCATGGGCCACCTCCAGGCAGCTATCGACCACGTTACGGGTGGCATCGGGTTTGGCCAGGCGGCGTGCCGCGGTAGCCATTTCGTTGAGTCGTTGTGGTTGCATCAGGACCTCTGTCAGGCGAGCGGCAAGATCCGCTGCGCCAGTCGTTCTTTGTGGCATCAGGAAGGCTGCGCCTTCACGGGCCAAATATTCGGCGTTGCGGGTCTGGTGATCGTCGATGGCGTGAGGCAAAGGCACCAGCATCGAGGGCAGACCGGCGGCGGCCAGTTCACTGATGGTCAGCGCGCCTGCGCGACATACCACCAGGTCGGCCCAGCCGTAGGCTTGGGCCATGTCTTTGATGAAGGGCTGCACTTGCGCCTCGACGCCAGCCGCGCGATAGCGCTCTGCAGTCACTTCATCGTGGTTTTTGCCGGCCTGATGGAACACTTCCGGACGCAAGTCGGCAGCGACTTGCGACAGGGCTTCAGGCAGCAACTTGTTCAACGGCTCTGCGCCCAGGCTTCCGCCCAGGATCAGCAAACGCGCCTTGCGACCGGCCAGGGCAGGTCGCGATGTCTCGAGGAACAGCTCAGTGCGCACCGGATTACCGGTGGTCCGGCGGCTGTCCGACAGGGTAAAGGTGTCGGGGAACGCTTCACAGACTCGGGCGGCAAACGGCACCAGCAACCGATTGGCGGTACCGGCCACGGCGTTCTGTTCGTGAACGATCACCGGCACGCCGGCCAGTTTGGCCGCGACACCGCCAGGACCGGTCACAAAGCCACCAAAGCCCACGACACAGACCGGTTGCAGACGACGAATGATCGCCCGCGCCTGCCAAACCGACTTGAGCAACATGAACGGTGCCTTGAGCAGGGACAATTTGCCCTTGCCCCGCAGACCGCTGGCGTTGATCCGATGCAACTCGATACCGGCCATCGGCACCAGATCGTTCTCGATCCCTCGGGGTGTGCCGAGCCAGTGCACGGTATAGCCGCGCGCCTGGAATTCGCGGGCACAGGCCAGCGCCGGGAACACGTGGCCACCGGTGCCGCCGGCCATGATCATGACGTTAGCGCCCATGGTTCGGCTCCTCGGCGAAGTCGCTTTCATGGAACTCCATCTCTTCACTGCCCAGGTGGGTACGACTTTCCCACTCGATGCGCAGCAACAAGCCGAGACAGGCACAGCAGATCACCAACGAACTGCCGCCATAACTGAGGAACGGCAGGGTCAGACCCTTGGTCGGCAGCAGACCGACGTTCACGCCGATGTTGATCAGGAATTGACCGATCCACAGGAACGACAGGCCATATGCCACGTAAGCTGCAAAAAACTGCTTGGCCTTTTCAGCCCACAGTCCGATGTACATGCCACGAATACACACGAAGACGAACAATGCCACGGTGCACAACGAACCCACCGCACCCAGCTCTTCGGCCAGGACCGAGAACACGAAGTCGGTGTGGGCTTCCGGCAGGTAGAACTGTTTTTGCACGCTGTTGCCCAGGCCGACGCCCAGCCATTCTCCGCGACCGAAGGCGATCAACGCCTGGGACAGCTGATAGCCGGCGCCGAACTGGTCGGCCCACGGGTCGGCAAAGTTGGTCAGGCGCGCCATTCGATAGGGCTGCATCTGAATCAACAGCACCACCGCGCCGACAGCCAGCACCACCATCAGGGAAAAACGGAACAGCCCGACGCCGCCCAGGAACAGCATCGCCGCAGCGGCCCCCATCATCACGACGGTGGCACCGAAGTCCGGCTCCATCAGCAGCAGACCCGCCATCGGCAGCAGCACGATGAACGGCTTGAAGAAGCCCATCCAGCTTTCACGCACTTCTTTCTGGCGGCGCACCAGATAACCGGCGAGGTAGATCACCACGAACACCTTGGCGATCTCGGAAGGCTGGACGTTGAAGAAACTGAAGCCGATCCAGCGCATTGAGCCGTTAACTTCACGGCCGATCCCCGGAATGATCACCATCACCAGCAAGCCGAACGCACCCAGCAGCATCAGCCAGCCCAGGCGTTGCCAGGTGGCGATCGGGATCATCATGGTGACGATGCAGGCACCCAGGCCCAGCACCACGTAAATAAGGTGGCGAATCATGTAATACAGGGCGCTGCCCGACTGCACGGCCGCCACTTCGGTCGATGCCGAGGCGATCATGATCAGCCCCAGGCCGAGCAGCGTCAGGCAACCGGCGAGCATCGGGAAATCAAGGTCGATACCGCGCCCGGTGATGAGTGGCGATGGATACGGCTTGATGATGCCTTTGAGGCTCATGCCAGATCCTCCACGGCTTGGACGAACTGGTGACCACGGTCTTCGTAGTTCTTGAACATGTCGAAACTGGCGCAGGCTGGCGACAGCAGCACTACGTCGCCCGGTTGGGCTGCGGCACGGCATTGTTCGACGGCTTCGACCAGGGAGCCGGCGCGGATCAGCGGTACGGCATCGCCGATGGCCTCGCCGATCTTGTCGGAGTCGCGGCCCATCAGGACCACGGCGCGGCAGTTGGCCGCCACCGGATCGCGCAGGTCCTTGAACTCGGCACCCTTGCCGTCGCCACCGGCGATCAGCACGACCTTGCCGTCGATGTCTGCGCCCAAACCTTCGATGGCCGCCAGGGCGGCACCGACGTTGGTGGCCTTGGAATCGTTGTAGTAGCCCACGCCGTCGAGGTCGCGGACCCATTGGCAACGATGCTCGAGACCGGCGAAGGTGCGCAGGCTCGACAGCATGGCGTCGAACGGCAGGCCGACCGCATGGCCCAGGGCCAGGGCCGCCAGGGCGTTGGACTGGTTGTGGGAGCCGCGAATCTTCAATTCGCGCACCGGCATCAGGTTCTGGAATTCGAAGGCCAGGTATTTCTCGCTGCCTTCTTCACGGATACCAAAGGCCTTGAAATCAGGTTTGCTCAGGCCGAAGGTCCAGCAAGGCTGACCTTCGCCCATCAACGGACGACTCAGGGCATCCTGGCGATTGACCACGAACTGCCTGGCGCCCCGGAAGATCCGGTGCTTGGCCAGGTGATAGGCCGGCAGACCGCTGTAACGGTCCATGTGGTCTTCGCTGATATTGAGCACGGTCGCCACTTCGGCGTTGAGCTGATCGGTGGTTTCCAGCTGGAAACTCGACAGTTCCATCACGTACAACTCGATGTCGTCACTGAGCAAGTCCAGCGCCGGCGTACCGAGGTTGCCACCGACGGCAACTCGCTTGCCGGCCGCAGCCGCCATCTCGCCGACCAGGGTGGTCACGGTACTTTTCGCGTTGGAGCCGCTGATGGCCACGATCGGCGCCTTCGCGTTACGCGCGAACAGCTCGATGTCGCCGGACAACTTCACGCCACGGGCGGCGGCAGCCTGCAGGGCCGGGGTCGCCAGCGCCAGGCCGGGGCTCACGTAGAGCTCGTCGGCACGGCACAGGAATTCGACGTCCAGCTCGCCACAACGCACTTCCACGTGGGGATAGTCACGCTTGAGCGTGGCCAGTTCCGGTGGATTTTCCCGCGTATCGGCCACGGCAAACGCCACGCCCTGGTTCGCCAGGAAGCGAACCAGGGACATGCCGCTCTTGCCGAGGCCGACAACGATGCGGAAGTGGTCAGAAGCGATCAGAGACACGTGTTTCTACCTCAGCTTCAGGGTGGCAAGGCCGATCAGCACGAGAATCACGGTGATGATCCAGAAACGGACGATCACGCGCGGCTCGGGCCAGCCCTTGAGTTCAAAGTGGTGGTGAATGGGCGCCATGCGGAAAACACGGCGACCGGTCAGTTTAAAAGAGGCAACCTGAATGACGACTGACAGGGTTTCCATCACGAACACGCCGCCCATGATGAACAGGACGATTTCCTGACGGACGATCACCGCGATGGTGCCCAGGGCCGCGCCCAGCGCCAGTGCGCCGACGTCACCCATGAAGACCTGTGCCGGATAGGTGTTGAACCAGAGGAAGCCCAGGCCTGCTCCGATCAGTGCGCCACAGAACACGATCAACTCACCGGCGCCCGGTACATAAGGAATCAGCAGGTATTCGGCGAATTTCACGTTACCCGACAGGTAGCAGAAAATGCCTAGGCCACCACCAACCATCACGGTCGGCATGATCGCCAGGCCGTCGAGGCCGTCGGTCAGGTTGACCGCGTTGCTCGAACCGACGATCACGAAATAGGTCAGGACGATGAAACCGGCGCCCAGCGCAATGCTGTAGTCCTTGAGCATCGGCAGGATCAGGGTGGTTTCCACCGGCGTGGCGGCAGTCATATAAAGGAAGATCGCCGCGCCCAGACCGAACACCGATTGCCAGAAATATTTCCAGCGGCTCGGCAAGCCACGGGAGTTTTTCTCGATGACCTTGCGGTAGTCGTCGACCCAGCCGATGGCGCCGAACAGCAGGGTCACCAGCAGTACGACCCAGACGTAGCGATTGCTCAGGTCAGCCCACAGCAGGGTGCTGACACCGATGGACGACAGAATCAGCGCGCCGCCCATGGTCGGCGTACCCGACTTGGACAGGTGCGACTGCGGGCCGTCGTTGCGCACGGATTGACCGATCTGCCGGTTCTGCAAGGTGCGGATCATCCATGGGCCATAGCACAGCGACAAGACCAGCGCGGTCAGTACACCGAGAATCCCGCGCAGGGTCAGGTACTGGAAGACCGCGAAGCCTTTGTAGAACTGTTGCAGATACTCCGCTAGCAGCAGCAGCATTAATGTTTCTCCAGACTGGACCCGCACAAGGCGGCGACGACGTTTTCCATCGCAGCGCTGCGCGATCCCTTGATCAAAATGGTGGTGTTTGTGTCTTGCTCGGCCCCCAGGGCCTTGATCAGTTCAGCCTGCGTGCTGAAGTGAAGAGCCTGTGGACCGAATGCGTTCACGGCGTGAGCCATCATTGGCCCGACGGCGTACAGCGCAGAAACCTTGCCACGGGCGTACTCGCCCACGTCGCGGTGCCCCTGCTCCGCCCATTCGCCCAACTCGCCGATATCCCCGAGCACCAGGACGGTGCGACCGGAAAAGCCGGCCAGTATATCAACGGCAGCGCACATGGAGGTGGGGTTGGCGTTATAAGTGTCATCGATCACGCGCATACCGTTGGTGGCCAGCTGCGCAACGGTGCGACCCTTGACCGGCTGCACCGCGCCAAGGCCGGTGGCGATACCGAACAGCGACACGCCCAGGGCATGGGCGGCAGCGGCGGCGGCCATGGCATTGGCGACGTTATGGGTGCCGAGCAGGTTCAGTTGCACGCGCTCCACACCTTCAGGGCAGTGCAGGTTGAACGCCGGGCAGCCGCGGGCATCCGTAGCCAGGTCACTGGCATGGAAATCGGCGCTCGAATTGCTCAACGCAAACGTCAGCACTTTGCGGTCACCGGCGCGGGCCTTCCAGATACCGAATGCCTTGTCGTCGAGATTGAGAACGGCGACGCCATCGGCATCCAGCCCTTCGATGATCTCGCCCTTGGCTTCGACGATTTTTTCCGGACCGCCGAACTCGCCGACGTGGGCGGTCCCGGCATTGTTGAGAATGGCCACGTGCGGCCTGGTAAGGCCGACGGTGTAGGCAATTTCACCCAGGCGCGAAGCACCCAGTTCGATCACGGCAGCGGAGTGTTCCGGCGCCAGTTCGAGCAAGGTCAAAGGCACGCCGAGATCGTTGTTCAGGTTGCCACGGGTGGCGAGTACTGCGCCGCGCGTACGCAGGATGCTCGCAAGCATCTCCTTGACCGTGGTCTTGCCGCTGGAGCCGGTGACGGCCGCGACCGGATGGGTGTAGGCGGCGCGATTCAGTGCGCCCAACTGGCCCAGGGCCTGGCGGGTGTCGCTGACCAGCAACTGCGGCAGCGTGCTGCCGGCGACTTCACGCTCGACCAGCGCAGCCACGGCGCCCTTGGCGGCGACTTCATTGAGATAATCATGACCATCGAAGCGCGGACCGGCCAACGCGATAAACAGTTGACCCGGCTTGATTGCACGACTGTCGATGCTGACACCGTCAAAGCTGGCATCGGCGGACAGCAGGCGAGCATTCAGCGCACCGGTCAGTTCACTCAGTTTCAATGCCTTAAGCATGGGCCACCTCCCACGCAGTCAAGGCATGATCGGCCTCGACCAGATCGGAAAAGGCATGGCGTTCGCCGTTGATTTCCTGATAGTCCTCATGACCTTTACCGGCCAGGACAATCACGTCATCCACCGAGGCACTGGCGATCAACCGGGCAATCGCCTGACCACGGCCGGCAATGAATTCCACTTTATCCACAGCCGTGAAACCGGCACGGATGTCATCGAAAATCACTGCTGGGTCCTCAGTACGCGGGTTGTCGTCGGTGACCAGCACGCCATCGGCCAGGCGCTCGACCACTTCGGCCATCAATGGTCGCTTGCCGCGATCGCGGTCGCCGCCACAGCCGAACAGGCACAGCAACCGGCCCTTGGCGTGTGGACGCAGGGCCAGCAGTACTTTTTCCAGGGCATCCGGGGTGTGGGCGTAATCGACCACCACCAGCGGCTGCGAGCCTCCGCCCAGACGCTGCATGCGACCGGCAGGGCCTTCCAGCTTCGGCAGCACCTCGAGAATTTCGTCCAGGGCATAATCCAGACCGAGCAACGCGCCGACCGCCGCCAGGACATTGCTCAGGTTGAAGCGACCGAGCAAGGTGCTGCGCAAGTGGTGCTCGCCCTGTGGCGTGACCAGCGTGGCGCGCACGCCTTCGTCGTCGAATTGCGCCTGGCGGCAATACAGGTAGGCGCTGGAATCTTCCAGGCTATAGGTGATCAACCGCGACTCGCACTTGTCGGCGGCCAGTTGCCGACCAAACTTGTCGTCGAGATTGACCACGCGGCATTTCAAATCATTCCAGGCAAACAGCCTGGACTTGGCTTCGCCGTAAGCCTGCATGGTGCCGTGGTAATCCAGGTGATCGCGGGACAGGTTGGTCATCACTGCCACATCGAACGCCAATGCAGTCACGCGACCCTGGTCCAGACCATGGGAAGACACTTCCATCGCCACGGCTTTGGCCCCGGCCTTTTTCAGGTCTGCCAGGGTCGCTTGCACGGCAATCGGATTCGGCGTGGTATGCAGGCCGATTTCCAGCGCGCCGTAGAAACCGGAACCGAGCGTACCGACCAGGCCGCAGTGCTGGCCGAGCAGGTCCAGTGCCTGGGCAACCAATTGAGTCACGCTGGTCTTGCCGTTGGTGCCGGTCACGCCCACCAGGTTCAGGTGATGGCTTGGCTCGCCATAAAAACGCCCGGCGATGTCCGACAGCTGAGCCGCCAGACCTTTGACCGGAATCAGCGGCACTTCAGTGATCGGCAGGACCGTGGCGCCTTCTACTTCATAGGCCACCGCGGCAGCTCCGCGCTGCAAAGCGTCGGCAATATGCGCGCGTCCATCGAACTTCCCGCCCGGCACGGCGAGGAACAGATCGCCCGCGCGCACTTTGCGGCTGTCCAGGGCGAGCTCGCGAATCAGCAGATCGTGACCGGCGTGAGGGAAAATCTTGTTCAGGCTCAGGGACATCAGCCGCGCCCTCCATTGGCTTTCAGCGGAACGACCGGTGTTGCGTTCGCTTGTTGAGTAGGTGGCAGGTTGTCCGGCGTAATGTTCATCAGGCGCAGGGTGCCCGACATCACGCGACTGAACACCGGCGCGGAAACCAGGCCGCCGAAGTAACCGGCCTTGGTCGGCTCGTCGATCACCACCACGATGGCGTAACGCGGATCGCTCATCGGGCCGAACCCGGCGAACAGCGAGCGATAGGAATTCTCGGCGTAACCTTTGGTGCCGACCGACGTTTTACGCGCAGTACCCGACTTGCCGCCCACGTGATACGCCGGCACCTGCGCACGAAACACACCGCGCGGGGCCTCGATCACTTGTTGCAGCATGGTTTGCATGGTTTTCGCGACAGCTTCCGGCAATACCTGAGTGGTTTGCGGCGCCTTGTCGGTCTTGATCAGGGTCAGCGGCGCGAGACGACCATTGTTGGCCAGGGCCGAGAAGGCGTGGACCAACTGGATCGCCGTCACGGAAACACCGTAGCCGTAGGACAGCGTGGCGGTTTCAGCCTTGCGCCAATCGCGGTAGTTCGGCAGGTTGCCGACACGCTCACCCGGGAAGCCGAGGCCGGTATCCTGGCCAAGACCGACTTTCTGGGCGAGGCGGAAAATCGTCTCGCCGCCGATATCGAACGCGATCTTGCTCATGCCGACGTTACTGGAATTGATCAGGATGCCGGCCAGGTCGAGCACTGGACCTTCGCTCTTGGATACGTCCTTGATGGTGTACTTGCCAATCTGCAAGGAGCCCGGATACACCTCGACGGTATCGGTCGGTTTCCAGCGCCCGGTTTCGATGGCCGCGGCCATCGAGATCGCCTTCATGGTCGAACCCGGCTCGAACACGTCGATCATCGCGCGGTTACGCATCATCGCCGGCTGCAGGTTGCGACGGTTGTTCGGGTTGTAGGTCGGCTGGTTGACCATGGCGAGAATCTCGCCGGTCTTCACATCCATGATCACCAGGCTACCGGCCTTGGCACCGTTCTCGATGATCGCGTTGCGCAGTTCGCGGTTGGCCAGGTATTGCAGGCGCAGGTCAATGGACAACGCCAAGGGCTTACCGGCCTTGGCGTTTTTGGTGACCTGCACATCCTTGATCAGCCGGCCGCGCCGGTCCTTGATCACCTGACGCTTGCCGGGGACCCCGGCCAGCCATTCGTCGTAAGCCAGTTCGACGCCTTCACGACCATGATCGTCGATGTCGGTAAACCCGACCATATGGGCAGTGACTTCACCGGCAGGATAAAACCGCCGGAACTCTTCGATGCCATAGACACCCGGCACCTTCAGGTCGAGCACAGCCTGGCCCTGCTCCGGGGTCAACCCGCGCACCAGGTAAATGAATTCTTTGTTGGCCTGGGCTTCGAGACGTTCGGCCAGGGCTTTCGGGTCCTGCCCCAAGGCTGCCGCCAGTGCCGGCCACTTCTCTTTGGCCGTTTGCATTTCCTTGGCATTGGCCCAAAGGGTGGTGACCGGCGTACTCACGGCCAAAGGCTCGCCGTTTCGGTCGGTGATCAGACCACGGTGAGCCGGAATTGGAATATGACGAACACTGCGGGCATCGCCCTGACCTTTGAGGAAGGCACGGTCGACCACTTGCAAATCGATGATGCGCCAGGCAATCGCAGCCACCATGATGCCGAGCAAACCCAGCACCACGCGGAACCGCCAGGGAAAGAGTGCACCTTCGAGTTTCATCATGGCGCCACCATCTTCACGTCAGCGGCACCGGGGATGTGCATTTTCAATTGTTCGGTGGCCAGCACTTCGATACGGCTGTGAGCGGTCCAGGTGCTCTGCTCCAGAATCAACCGCCCCCACTCCGCCTGCGCCTTGTCGCGCACGCTCAATTCGTTGTACAGCGAATTCAATAGCTGACGGTTCCAGTGGGCACTGTAGGACACGCCGATGGCCGAAATGAGCACGCCGACAAACAGCAGCAGCATGAAGAAGCTTCCGCCGGGCAATGGCTTGGCGAAAAGCCTGCTCACCGCAGCTTCTCCGCCACACGCATGACAGCGCTACGGGAACGTGGGTTGGCTTTGAGTTCGGCGTCGGAGGCCGTCTGCGCTTTGCCATGGATTTTGATTTTCGGTTCGAAGGCGACATGCCGAACCGGCAGGTTGCGCGGCAGGTTGTCGGCTTCGCCTTTGACCAGCTTGCGCATGAACAGTTTGACGATACGGTCTTCCAGCGAATGGAAGCTGATCACCACCAGGCGACCGCCCACTTCCAGGCATTCCAGCGCGGCTTCGAGGCCGGTTTCCAGGTCACCCAATTCGTTGTTGACGTGAATACGCAACCCCTGGAAGGCGCGGGTTGCAGGGTTCTTGCCCTTTTCCCACGCCGGGTTGGCGACCTTCAGGACTTCTGCCAGGTCACCGGTGCGTTCGAATGGCTTGATGTCGCGGCGCTCGGCCACGGCACGGGCCATGCGGCCGGAGAAACGCTCTTCGCCGTATTCCTTGAACACCCGGGCGATTTCTTCCACGGGCGCGGTGTTGACGAATTCGGCGGCGCTGATGCCACGGGACGGATCCATGCGCATGTCCAGCGGACCGTCGTTGAGGAAACTGAAGCCGCGCTCAGGGTCGTCGAGCTGTGGCGAAGACACGCCCAGATCCAGCAGAACGCCGCTGACCTTGCCGGCCAGACCGCGTTCGGCGACTTCCGAACCGAGCTCGGCAAAGCTGCGCTGCACAACGACAAAGCGGCCGTCTTCGGCCGCTAGCGTCTGCCCGGTGGCAATCGCTTGTGGATCTTTATCGAATCCGAGCAACCGACCATCGGGACCGAGCTGGCTGAGGATCAACCGGCTGTGTCCGCCGCGCCCGAACGTGCCGTCCAGATAGCAGCCATCAGGACGTACGGCGAGAGCCTCGACAGCTTCGTCAAGCAGTACGGTGATGTGGTTAAAGCCGCTATCAATAGTCACAGGATCAAATCACGCAGTTCATCAGGCATAGCGCCCGGTTGTTGAATGGCAGCCAGGTCAGCGGCAGAAACCGCGTTCCAGGCATCTTCGTCCCACAGTTGGAACTTGTTCAGTTGGCCTACCAACATCGCGCGCTTATCCAACTTGGCATATTCACGAAGACGCGGCGGAACCAGAAAACGACCACTGCCATCGAGCTCGAGGTCGACGGCATTACCAATCAGTAAACGTTGCAGGCGGCGATTCTCTTCGCGAAGCGAAGGCAATGCGCGCAGTTTGGTTTCAATAATTTCCCACTCATCGAGCGGGTAAACACATAAACAAGGATCAACGGCATCAATTGTCACGATCAACTGACCGGAGCTGCGCGAATCGAGCTCGTCACGGTACCGGCTCGGCATTGCGAGACGGCCCTTTGCATCGAGACTGATAGCGTTGGCTCCGCGAAACACGTCAGCGTTTCTCCAAATTCTAGCGTTTTGAGTTCAAAAAACCCACTTCATGCCACTTTCCGCCACTTGTGCACACTATAGGAATGCGCCCACCACACCGTCAAGGCGCGGATTAAAGGAAAACCCTTACAGAACTGAGATTTAGGAGCATTAACGGAGGGGCAACGAGAATCTGGCAGATGAAACTGACCGATAACTTGAATCAGCACAGAAGGCTGCGTTCGAAAGTTAAAGTAATTTATTAAGAGTAAGATTTTTTTGGTATTACAAAAGAGGTTCTGCGGATGAATGTGTAAGGAGGGAAATTGCTATCACCCACCCCCTGCCCGATGATTCAAGCAGAGGAAAGAAAAAGGTGGAGAGTCGATCTGTAAGCCGGGTTCTGTCTTGAACAGTCATTCGTCTACGATGGCCATCACTGGACATCTTTAGCAACCTACCCGGTCCCAGCGCGGGCCACGCCTTGGGACCCTATTTGGTCTTGCTCCAAGTGGGGTTTACCTAGCCACGAACTGTTGCCAGACGTGCGGTGCGCTCTTACCGCACCTTTTCACCCTTACCGGCGCCGAAGCGCTTAGGCGGTTATTTTCTGTGGCACTTTCCGTAGGCTCGCGCCTCCCAGGCATTACCTGGCACTTCGCCCTATGGAGCCCGGACTTTCCTCCCCCCCCTAATTTTCATAGAGGGCAGCGACTGTCCGATCGACTCTCCGCCGCGAAGGTTACCGGCACAGCGCCCGAAGAACAAGCGCCAAGCGCCATTGAGCACGCCTGTGCGTCGGGTTTTACTCGCCCTTTTGCTGATCCAGCGCGATCTGGTACAGCACATTCTTTCGCTCGCCGGTGATTTGCGCCGCCAACGCCGCCGCACGCTTGAGCGGCATTTCTTCGAGCAACAGGTTGAGGATGCGCATCGCTTCGCTGCTGACGGCCCCCTCTTCCTCGGGCGCGGACCAGCCAGCCACCAGTACCACGCACTCGCCGCGCTGCTGGTTGCTGTCCGACTCGACGAACTCGCGCAACTCAGCCAGCGGCAGCCCCTTGAGAGTCTCAAACGTCTTGGTCAGCTCACGGGCAAGCAGCGCCGGACGCTCGGGGCCGAACACCAGCTCCATGTCTTGCAGGCATTCCAGAATTCGATGCGGAGCCTCATAGAAGATCAAAGTACGAGGTTCTTCCTTTACCTGCTCCAGACGCGCACGCCGCCCCACTGCCTTGGCCGGCAGAAAACCTTCGAAAATGAAACGATCGGAAGGCAGCCCCGCCGCCGACAGCGCTGCAATCAATGCGCAGGCACCCGGAACCGGTACTACATTAATGCCCGCTGCCCGGGCCTGCCGCACCAGGTGATAACCCGGATCGGAAATCAGCGGCGTCCCGGCATCGGAAATCAACGCCACGTTGTCACCGGCAAGCAGGCGCGTGATAAAGCGACTACCTTCATCCCGCTCGTTGTGCTCATGGCAGGCCGCCAATGGCGTCGAGATGCCGAAGTGCTGCATCAAGCGCTGGGAATGACGGGTGTCTTCCGCAGCGACCAGGGCCACTTCACGCAGAATCTTCAGCGCCCGCGCACTGATGTCATCCAGGTTGCCGATGGGCGTCGCCACCACATAAAGCGAGCCAGCAGCGGAATTCAAAGCACCTGGAGCAGTCAAAGCGCACACCTCATGATCGGTAAAAGTCGCCATTGTAGCGCGTAGCGAGACTCACGATACCCGCAAGCAAACGAGGTATCGGCGACTGTTTGTGCGCTGGAGCAACATTTACACCAGCTAAATTGATCGATTCACGCCAGTAACATCGCGCCCCGGCCAGTGCTTGGGTACAATTCCACGCTAATTTGATCGAGTATCAGGAACGCTTACATGATCGCTTGCCTGCGGCTGTTATCTGCCCTCTGCCTCGCTGCCTTGTTGACGGCTTGCGCCAGCTCGCCCTCCTCCAGCCTTGGCGAGCTTCCACGGACACCGGACGCCAGTATCGAGCAACTGCTCGAGAAGGCCTCCCAAAGCAAATCACCGGAAGATGCCGCCCTGCTGCGCTTGAGCGCTGCCGACCTGGCCTATCGCCAGGGCAATGCCGGCCAGTCCGCGCAAATCCTGCAACAGGTTCCTGTCGAACAACTCAAGCCGGGCCCGCAGGTTTTCGCCAACACCCTGGCGGCTGAACTGGCCATGACCCGCAATCAGCCCAAGGCTGCATTGGCCGCCTTGAGCCACCCAAGCCTGCAATACTTGAGCGAACTGCCCGACGAACAACAGGTCCGCACCGGCACCGTTCACGCCCGCGCACTTGAAGCCGATGGCCAGACCCTCGCCGCCGCTCGCCAGCGCATTTTCATCGCGCCGATGCTTGAAGGCGAAGCCGCGGGCAAAAACCACGAAGCCATCTGGACCCTGATCGCTTCACTGCCGACCGATCAGTTGCAACCAAACACCACCGACGATCTCGGCGGCTGGATGGCCCTGGCGCTGGCCGTGAAATCCGCCGGCACCCTGGAGCAGCAACAGGCGGCCATCGACAACTGGCGCGCACAGAACCCGAAGCACCCGGCAGCCGTTCAATTGCCGCAGCCACTGACCCAACTCAAGGAGCTGGCCAGCCAGCCCCTGAGCAAGATCGCCCTGCTGCTGCCTCAGGACGGCCAGTTGGCCTCGGTTGGCAGAGCACTGCGCGACGGCTTCATGGCCGCTCACTACCAGGCCCAACAGGCCGGGCAGAAACCACCGGCCATCGAGTTCTATGACAGCTCGCGCCTGACTTCCATGGACGAGTTCTACCGCAAGGCCCAGGCCGATGGCGTGCAACTGGTCGTCGGCCCGCTGGAGAAGCCGCTGGTCAAACAGCTGAGCACTCGCCCGCAGCTGCCGATCACTACCCTGGCACTCAATTACAGCGAGGGCGATCAAGGCCCGGCGCAGCTGTTCCAGTTCGGCCTTGCCGCTGAAGACGAAGCCCGCGAAGTGTCGCGCCGCGCTCGCGCCGACGGTCTGCATCGCGCAGCCATCATGGTGCCGAAAGGTGAATGGGGCGACCGTGTGATCAAGGCGTTCAGCCAGGATTGGCAAGCCAATGGCGGCACCATCGTCGCTACCGAGCGCGTCGACCAGCCGGTCCAGTTGGCCCAGCAGATTGCCGACATGTTCCAGCTGCGCCAGAGCGAAGGTCGCGCCAAGAGCCTGCAAAGCACCGTTGGCTCGCAAGTCGCTGCCCAGCCATCGCGCCGCCAGGACATCGAGTTCATTTTCCTCGCCGCAACACCGCAACAGGCCCAACAGATCAAACCGACCCTGAACTTCCAGTACGCAGGCGATGTTCCGGTCTACGCCACCTCCCACGTGTTCAGCGCCAGCGGTGACGTCAACCAGTACAACGACATGAATGGCATTCGCTTCTGCGAGACACCATGGTTGCTGGACGCCAATGACCCACTGCGCCGCCAGGTCACTGCTCAATGGCCACAAGCCGCCGGCAGCCTGGGGCGCCTGTATGCCATGGGTGTGGACGCCTATCGACTGGCGCCTCGCTTGGGCCAGCTCAAATCCCTTCCGGACAGCCGCATCGAAGGCGAGTCGGGCAGCCTTGGCATGTCTCAGAGCCAACGGGTCGTGCGCCAGTTGCCATGGGCCGAGTTCGCCAATGGCCAGGTTCAGCGCCTGCCGGACACCGTTCGCTGATGCCCGACAGGTCACGCCAGCAAAGCGGCAAGGATGCCGAGCGCCATGCGCTCGAGCATCTTCAACAACAGGGTCTGCGCCTGCTGGCGCAGAACTGGTTGTGTAAACGCGGCGAGCTTGATCTGGTCATGCTAGATGGCGATACAGTAGTATTCGTTGAAGTCCGCTACAGAAAAAACACTCAATGGGGTGGCGCGCTCGATAGCATCGATGAGCGCAAACGGCAAAAACTGATTTTCGCCGCGCAATATTTTCTTCAGCGCGAGCCGCGCTGGGCCAATTCCCCTTGCCGCTTCGACGTGATTGCCATCGACAGCAACCTCGATCAATTGAACTGGCTACAGAATGCCTTCGACGGCTGATCGCCGGCATTGCGAACCGGACACTATCACCCAACACTTTTGCTCTTTGCTTTGCGGGCTGCACATTCACGTGCCGAACAGCCGCGCTACTTAAGGTCACACAGATGGACATGCAATCGCGAATTCGCCAGCTTTTTCAGGCCAGTATCGACACCAAGCAACAGGCGATGGAAGTACTTGCACCGCACATCGAGCAAGCCAGCCAGGTCATGGTCAATGCCCTGCTCAACGAAGGCAAAATGCTTTCCTGCGGCAACGGTGGCTCTGCCGGCGACGCCCAGCATTTCTCGTCTGAACTGCTCAATCGCTTCGAGCGCGAGCGTCCGAGCCTGCCGGCCATCGCCCTGACGACCGACAGCTCGACGATCACCTCGATCGCCAACGACTACAGCTACAACGAAATCTTCTCCAAACAGATCCGTGCACTCGGCCAACCGGGCGATGTGTTGCTGGCTATCTCCACCAGCGGCAACTCGGCCAACATAATTCAAGCGATCCAGGCCGCACATGATCGCGAAATGATTGTCGTAGCATTGACGGGACGTGATGGCGGCGGCATGGCGTCGCTGCTATTGCCCGAGGACGTCGAGATTCGCGTACCGGCCAACGTCACCGCTCGTATTCAGGAAGTCCACCTGCTGGCGATCCACTGCCTTTGCGACTTGATCGACAGCCAATTGTTCGGGAGTGAAGAATGACCCCTAATCGCCTTGGCCTACTGGCCTTGACCCTGTGCCTCGGCATCAGCGGCTGCACCTCGGTGGTGACTGCCAGCCGTGAAGCACCGATTGAAGATGACCGCGGCACTCGCACACTGGGCAGCAAGATCGACGACTCCCTGATCGACACCAAGGTCGGTGTGAACATCGCCAAGGCCGACCCGGCCCTGGACAAGGATTCGCACATCGTCGTCACCAGCTTCAACGGTGTCGTGCTGCTCGCCGGGCAAACGCCACGCGCAGACCTCAAGGCCAAGGCCGAACAGGCCGCCGCCGCTGTCCAGCGCGTGAAACAGGTGCACAACGAACTGCAAATCCTGCCACCCTCCTCGTTGCTGGCACGCCAGAACGACACTTGGCTGACCACCAAGATCAAGGCCCAGATGCTCGCCGATGCGAACATCCCTGGTTCGCGCATCAAGGTTGTCACTGAAAACGGCATCGTCTACTTGCTGGGCCTGCTGACCAAGCAGGAAGCAGCGCAGGCGACCAACCTGGTACAGGGCGTTTCCGGCGTACAGAAGATTGTGAAGCTGTTCGAGTACATCGACTGAACCCCATCCTGTAGGAGCGAGCCTGCTCGCGAAAAACGTCCGGTGAATGCGCTCATTCAGACAACCCGCGTCATCGTTCACGCCCATCGCGAGCAGGCTCGCTCCTACATCGTTTGAAGGTGATGAAAAAAAGGGTGATCCTTGCGGATCACCCTTTTTTATTTCACCACTTTCAGACTGGGGCGACCGCTTGGACGCGGTGGCTCACTGTCGGGTGGCGGAAGATCGTCATCCGGTTCGATCTCGTCGTCCTCGCCCATGGGCGACTCCAGATCGAACACCATGCCCTGGCCATTCTCCCGGGCGTAGATACCCAGGATCGAAGCAATGGGCACGTACAAGGTGTGCGGCACGCCACCAAAGCGCCCCTCGAAACTGACCGCCTCGTTATCCATGTGCAAGTGACGCACGGCTTGTGGCGATACGTTCAGGACGATCTGTCCGTCACTGGCAAACCCTTGAGGCACCTGCACCGACGGATACTCGGAATTGACCAGCATGTGCGGGGTGCAATCGTTGTCCACAATCCACTCATAGAGCGCGCGGACCAGATAAGGTCGACTGGAGTTCATAGCGGCTCCTTAAGCCTTAGCGCATGTCGCGTTCGACACCAGACAGACTCGCCTGGAAAGCCTCACGCGCAAACTGACGCTCCATATAATCAAGCAGCGGCTTGGCCGGCCGCGGCAGTTCTATACCCAGAATCGGCAATCGCCAGAGTATTGGCAATAGGCAGCAATCCACCAGACTTTGTTCCTCACTGAGGAAAAACGGTTTGTCGGCAAACAGCGGCGACACACCCGTCAGGCTTTCGCGCAACTCTTTTCGAGCCACGGCACGGGCCGCTTCCTTGGTCCGCGAATCCAGAATCAGGTCCACCAGACCACACCAGTCGCGCTGAATGCGGTGAATCAGCAGACGACTGTTGGCACGCGCCACGGGATAAACCGGCAGTAGCGGCGGGTGCGGGTAACGCTCATCCAGATATTCCATCACCACTGTCGACTCCCACAACGCCAGGTCGCGATCGACCAGCGTGGGCAGACTGCCGTAAGGGTTCACTTCAATCAGTTTAGGCGGCTGGCGACCAGCCTCCACGTAAATGATCTCGGCGCTGACACCCTTCTCTGCCAGTACGATGCGCACTCGGTGGGAATAGTGGTCGGCGGGGTCGGAGTAACAGGCCAACCGATTGGTCACGCCCATGGCGATCCTCCTCGCTTGTAGAAATTATCGAAAGCTCAAAAACGAGCGCGCCCAGAGGGCGCCTCCCGTAACGACTGGATCACCAGTTTCGCTACATTTTCAGAGGCGCCCTTGGGCGCGCGCGATTAACAGCAATAGCTTGAAGCTTTATCAGTGCACGTCTTTCCAGTATTCGCGCTTAAGCAGGTAAGCGAAGACGAAGAAGAACGCCAGGTACAACAATACGTATGTACCGATGCGCTGATGTTGCAGCTTAACCGGGTTAGCCGAGTAAGCCAGGAAGGTTACCAGATTCTTGACCTTCTCATCGAACTGCTCTGCAGTCAGGGCACCGCTTTTCGGCACGATGGTCAGTTGATCGCACGCTTCATGAGTCAATGGCGTGCCGGTCAACGGATCAAATTGCTTCTTGCCGCCTTCGACGATCTGAACCTGTTTGCAGCCAACCACCTGGCGACCTTGCAGGCCGGCCAGGACGTTAGGCATGCCCACGTTCGGGAAGACCTTGTTGTTCACGCCCCATGGGCGCGCAGGATCTTCGTAGAACGACCTCAGGTAACCGTAGAGCCAGTCGGTGCCGCGAACACGAGCAACCAGGGTCAGGTCCGGTGGCGCTGCGCCAAACCAGGCCTTGGCGTCCGCCGGCTGCATGCCGATGCTCATGTGGTCGCCGATCTTGGCACCCGTGAATACCAGCTTCTCGAGCATCAACTCATGGGGAATGCCCAGGTCGTCGGCAACACGTTCATAGCGTTGGAACTTGGCACTGTGGCAACCCATGCAGTAGTTGGCGAACGTACGCGCGCCGTCCTGCATGGCTGCTTTATCGGAAACGTCGATGTCGACTTTTTCCAGCTCGGGGCCACCGTGTTCAGCTGCGAAAGCAAACACCGGCAGCGCAGCAAGCATCAATACAGCAAATAGTTTTTTCATCAGCCAGTCACCCTTTCCGGAACCGGTTTGGTCTTCTCGAGCCTGGTGTAGAACGGCATCAGAATGAAGTAGGCGAAGTACAGGAAGGTACATACCTGCGACAGCAACGTACGCTCAGGGGTTGGGGCCAATACGCCCAGCACGCCCAGGATCACGAACGAGACGCAGAACACCCAGAGCCAGATCTTGCTCAGCCAGCCTTTGTAGCGCATCGACTTGACCGGACTGCGGTCGAGCCACGGTAGGACAAACAGCACAGCGATGGCCGCGCCCATGGCGATCACGCCCAGGAGCTTGTCCGGAATCGCACGCAAGATGGCGTAGAACGGGGTGAAGTACCAGACCGGAGCGATGTGCTCTGGGGTCTTGAAGGCGTTCGCCACTTCAAAGTTCGGCTTCTCGAGGAAGTAGCCGCCCATTTCCGGGAAGAAGAACACGATCGAGCAGAAGATGAACAGGAACACCACCACGCCGACGATATCTTTCACGGTGTAGTACGGGTGGAAGGCAATGCCGTCCAGCGGTATGCCGTTTTCGTCCTTGTGCTTCTTGATGTCCACGCCGTCCGGGTTGTTCGAACCGACTTCGTGCAACGCCAGGATGTGCAGCACCACCAGACCCAGAATAACGATCGGCAGAGCAACCACGTGCAGGGCGAAGAAGCGGTTCAGGGTAATACCGGAAATCAGGTAGTCACCACGAATCCACTGGGTCAGGTCGTTGCCGATGACCGGGATCGCACCGAACAGCGAGATGATCACCTGGGCACCCCAGTAGGACATCTGACCCCACGGCAGCAGGTAACCCATGAAGGCTTCAGCCATCAGCGCCAGATAGATCAGCATGCCGAAGACCCACACCAGCTCACGCGGCTTCTGGTACGAACCGTAGAGCAAGCCACGGAACATGTGCAGATAGACCACGATGAAGAACGCCGAGGCGCCGGTAGAGTGCAGCAGACGCAGGATCGAGCCGTACTCGACGTCACGCATGATGTATTCGACGGAAGCGAACGCCTCTTCCGCCGACGGGTTGTAGCTCATGGTCAGCCAGACACCGGTAACGATCTGGTTGACCAGAACGAGCAATGCCAGGGAACCAAAGAAGTAGAAGAAGTTGAAGTTCTTCGGAGCGTAATACTTGCTGAGATGGTCTTCCCACATCTTGGTGGCGGGAAAGCGTGCATCAACCCAATCCATGAACTTGCTCATCACGCTTTCTCCGTATCGACGCCAATGATAATAATTTCATCGGTCTCATAGGAATGCGGGGGAACTGGCAGGTTCAAAGGCGCAGGCTGCGACTTGTAGACGCGACCAGCCAGATCGTAGTGAGAACCGTGGCAAGGACAGAAATAGCCGCCTACCCAGTCTTTACCCAGATCCGCGGGTGCCACTTCGGGACGGAAGGTCGGCGAGCAACCCAGGTGCGTGCAGATACCGATCAGCAGCAGGACCTCGGGTTTGATCGAACGGGTTTCCGGATCAACATAAGTCGGTTGTGTCGAGTTCTTGGAGGTCGGGTCAGCGAGCTGGCCTTCGATCTTCTTCAGATTCCCCAGGATTTCCGGTGTACGGCGGACGATGAACACCGGCTGGCCGCGCCACTCAGCAATCATCTGCTGGCCTGGCTCGATCTTGCTGACATTCACTTTCACCGGTGCACCTGCGGCTTTCGCCTTGGCACTGGGAAACCATGACCCCACGAACGGGACCGCAGCCCCCACCGCTCCTGCAGCACCCACCACGGATGTGGCTGCTACCAAGAAGCGACGCCGGCCTGCATTCACGCCGTCATTGCTCATTCAGTCCTCTCCCATCAGCTTTGTGGCCTGTTAAATCAGGCGTCTACTAAGTAAAACTATGTACTTATAAAAATTTTGCCGAATGGTAATGAAAAGCCCCAATTCTGACAAGGTAATTACCGGAGCCCATCACCCCCAAGCCTTGTAGTATAGGGCGTCTGCGGATGTGGCAAGTTGTCACAGCGCAATTCTTTGATAAATCGCAGACATAAAAAAACGCCCAGCTCCGCGAGGAAACTGGGCGTTCTTTTTTGAACGTGAAAGCGAATTAACGCTTCGAGTACTGCGGACGCTTACGCGCTTTACGCAGACCGACTTTCTTACGTTCAACTTCACGAGCATCGCGGGTTACGAAGCCGGCTTTACGCAGGGCGCTGCGCAGAGTCTCGTCGTAGTCCATCAGAGCACGAGTGATGCCGTGGCGGATTGCGCCAGCCTGACCACTCACACCACCGCCGATCACGGTGACGTAGATGTCGAACTTCTCGACAGTCTCAGTCAGCTCCAGCGGCTGACGAACTACCATGCGGGCAGTTTCGCGGCCGAAGAAGTTATCCAGCGAACGGTTGTTGATGGAGATGTTACCAGTACCCGGACGCAGGAAAACGCGTGCGGTTGCGGTCTTGCGACGGCCAGTGCCGTAATTTTGAGTCGCCGACATAATGTACTATTCCGTTAAAACTTCAGTTCTTGGGGCTGCTGAGCAGTATGTGGGTGTGCAGCGCCCGCATAGACTTTCAGCTTACGGTACATGTCGCGACCCAGTGGGTTTTTAGGCAGCATGCCTTTAACCGCGGTCTCGATCACGCGCTCAGGGGCCTTGGCGATCAGCTTTTCAAAGTTGATCGACTTGATGCCGCCCGGGAAACCGGAGTGGGAGTAGTACATTTTGTCAGTGGTTTTAGCACCGGTAACACGGATCTGCTCAGCGTTGATTACGACGATGTAGTCGCCGGTGTCAACGTGAGGAGTGTACTCAGGCTTGTGCTTGCCACGCAGACGGCTCGCGATTTCGGTGGCCAGACGACCCAGGGTCTGACCAGCAGCGTCGACGACAAACCAGTCGCGCTTTACTGTTTCTGGTTTAGCAGTAAAAGTTTTCATTCTTTATAGCCTCAGGGGCCGCCCTGTAAATTAGACGGCGGATCTTACTGAATAGTGCGTACTTTGACAAGTCAAAGGCAGCCGGATACAGACGCTTTCGGGGGCTCGGGTCGGCGCGTCCGTTCAACGGCAAGATTCTTCGGCGGCGGCGCATCACTTCCACTGCAGAAAGAGGTGCGCAATTATGCAGATTGCGAAAAATAATTCAACCTGCTTTTATGATTGTTTTGCCCAAGGAGCACCCGATGGACTATCGCCAGCTAGGCCGGACCAATCTGAACGTGAGTGCCCTCTGCCTCGGAACCATGACCTGGGGCGAGCAAAACAGCGAGGCAGACGCTTTCGCCCAGATTGAGCGGGCCAAGCGTGCCGGGATCAATTTCATCGACACCGCCGAAATGTACCCGGTGCCGCCCAAGGCCGAAACCTACGCCACCACCGAACGCTACATCGGCAATTACTTTAAAAGCCGCGGCGATCGCGCCGACTGGATCCTGGCCAGCAAGATCGCCGGCCCCGGTAACACCATCGACTACATCCGCGATAGAAACCTGCGCCACAACCGCCAGCACATCACCGAGGCGGTGGATGCCAGCCTCCAGCGCCTGCAGACCGATTACATCGACCTGTATCAATTGCACTGGCCGGAGCGCAGCACCAACTTTTTCGGACAGCTGGGCTACAAGCACAAGATCGAAGCCAACCTGACCCCGCTCGAAGACACCCTCGAAGCACTGGACGAGCAGGTCCGCGCCGGCAAAATCCGCCACATCGGTCTGTCCAACGAAACGCCGTGGGGCACCATGCGCTTCCTGGCCCTGGCCGAAGCCCGAGGCTGGCCGCGCGCCGTGTCGATCCAGAACCCGTATAACCTGCTCAACCGCAGCTTCGAAGTCGGCCTGGCGGAAATCGCCATCCGCGAGCAATGCGGCCTGCTCGCCTATTCGCCGCTGGCGTTCGGTTTCCTGTCAGGCAAGTACGAAGGTGGCGCCCGCCCGCCAAAAGGTCGCCTGAGCCTCTACAGCCGTTTCAGCCGCTATTTCAACCCGCAGTCGGAAGCTGCCTGCAGCCGTTACGTGGCCCTGGCTCGCGAGCACGGCCTGGACCCGGCACAAATGGCCCTGGCGTTCGTGACGCAGCAGCCTTTCGTGACCAGCAACATCATTGGCGCGACGACAATGGAGCAACTGGAGAGCAACATCGCCAGTTTTGACTTGAAGCTGTCGGAGGAAGTACTGGAAGGGATCGAGGCGATTCACAAGGATCATCCGAATCCGGCGCCTTGATTGATTCATAGACCCAGTCGCGAGCAAGCTCGCTCCCACAGGTACAGCGCAATCCCTGTAGGAGCGAACCTGCTCGCGATGACGGACGATCAGTCGCCGCAAATCAAAGCGACCGCGCAATAATCTCCTTCATGATTTCATTGGTCCCGGCATAGATCCGCTGCACCCGCGCATCCGCCCATGCCCGTGCGATCGGGTACTCCCACATGAACCCGTAGCCACCGTGCAGCTGCACACACTCGTCGAGCACCTTGCATTGCAGATCGGTGCCCCAGTACTTGGCCATCGCCGCCGTCGGCACGTCGAGCTTGCCTTGCAGGTGCAGTTCCAGACAGCGGTCGACGAAGACACGGCCGATCTGGATTTCCGTGGCCATCTCCGCCAGCTTGAACCGGGTATTCTGGAAATCCGCGATCGACTTGCCGAACGCCTTGCGCTCGCGGGTGTAGTCCAGCGTCCATTGCAGCGCCGCTTGCGCTGAAGCCAGCCCGCCAATGGCCACCGTGAGGCGCTCCTGAGGCAACTCCTGCATCAGGTAGGCAAAGCCCATCCCGGCCTGGCCCAACAGGTTTTCCTTGGGCACACGCACGTCCTGAAAGAACAGCTCCGAGGTGTCCTGGGCTTTCATCCCGACCTTCTCCAGGCGCTTGCCCTTGTCGAAGCCCGGCGTATCGGCTTCCACCAGAAACAGACTGGTGCCCTTCGCACCAGCCTTCGGATCGGTCTTGGCGACGACGATTACCAGGTCGGCCAGGTAGCCGTTAGTGATAAAGGTCTTGGAGCCGTTGATCACATACTCATCGCCGTCGAGCACCGCCGTGGTTTTCACCCCTTGCAGATCGGAACCGGCACCCGGTTCGGTCATGGCGATCGCGGTAACCATCTCGCCGGACACCAGTTTCGGCAGGTACTTTTGTTTCAGCGCTTCACTGCCGTAATGCAGGATGTACGGCGCCACGATATCCGAGTGCAGGGAAAAACCGATGCCGGTCAGACCCAGTCGCCCCACTTCTTCGATCACCACCGCACTGTAGAGAAAGTCCGCCCCCAGACCGCCGTACTCTTCCGGCAAGTGCGAGCAAAGCATCCCCGCCTCCCCTGCCTTGTTCCACAGTTTGCGGTCGATATAGCCTTGTTTTTCCCACTGCCCATGGAACGGCACCGCCTCCTTTTCGAGGAACGTTCGCACGCTGTCGCGGAATAGCTCGTGCTCGGAACTGAACAGGGTTCTGGGGATCATGCGGCACCTTTTCTTTGTTTTTAGAAGGAGTTGACCTTCAGAGACTATGCCTCGCTTCCGATACAGGACACTGGACACATCCGACAAAAAATAAGACGATCCAGCCGTCTGGTGACCACTTCCCCCTATAAAAATAAAGTTGAATTATGTCTAACCAAGCCTCCACGCCCCTGCGGCGCGTCAGCATCCTGGCCATCGACCGGGTTTTCGCTTCCACCCTCATGCAAGCCAAGGATTTCTTCCACCTCGCCAGCCTGCGCTACGGCAAACAGCTGGGCCAGGGCCTGACACCGGCGTTCGAAACCCGTCTGGTCAGCCCCGATGGCAAACCGGTCAACACCTTCAGTGATGTGATGATTCCGGTAGATGGCGGGCTGGAAAACGCCGACATCATCATTCTTCCCGCGTTCTGGGACGATTTCGACAGCCTCTGCAAGCGTTACCCGCAAGTCCTGCCCTGGCTGCGCCAGCAACATGCACGCGGTGCCGTACTGTGCGGCGAGGCCACCGGTGTTTTCTGGCTGGCCGAAGCCGGGCTGCTCAATGGCAAGGAAGCGACCACCTACTGGCGCTTCTTCAATGCCTTCGCCGAACGTTTCCCCCAAGTCCAGCTCAATCAGGACAAGCACCTGACCGACGCCGACAACCTGTACTGCGCCGGCGGCACCACCTCGGCCTGTGACCTGTACATTTACCTGATCGAGCGCTTCTGCGGCGCCAACGTGTCCCAGGCCGTAGCCCGAGACATCCTCTATGAGGTGCAGCGAAGTTATTCGCCAGGACGGATTGGTTTTGGTGGGCAGAAGCTGCACCAGGACGTGATCATCCTGCAGATCCAGCACTGGCTCGAAGAACACTTCGCCGACAAGTTCCGCTTCGAAGACGTCGCCCGCGAACACGGCATGAGCATCCGCAACTTCATGCGCCGCTTCCAGACCGCCACCGGCGACAAACCCCTGCATTACCTGCAACGCCTGCGCATCGAAACCGCCAAGGGCCTGCTGTCCGGCAGCCGCAAGAGCATCAAGACCATCAGCTATGAAGTCGGCTATGACGATGCGAGCTTCTTCGCCCGGCTGTTCCGCCAGCACACGGAGTTGTCGCCGAATCAGTATCGGCAGCAGTTTCAGCAGGCGGCGTAGCCAAACACCAACCGAATGAGGGAGCGAGCCTGCTCGCTTCCACATAGAATCTTGCGCCGGCCACGTAGTTCTTTTCGCTGTGTACTTTCCTACGCAAAAAACGGAATACAGAGCGCCGGAAAACCCAACCCGACTCACAGACGTAGCCCCTTAGAAACTTCAACATCTTCCCCGCTAACACCATCAGGGAAGATCAACCATGACTATCGGATCAAGCTACAACTACCCTTCATACATCGCCAAGGAGGCCGCCCGAACAAAGCGCTCGGCTAAAAACAAATGGGCGGCTCGCTTTCCCAATCCTCCGGATTTGTGCTTTGACTATCGTGCACTGGTAGAACAGGAAAACGGCATCGCCAGGGCAACTGACCCGCAACATAAAATCTGCATCATCGGCGCCGGCGTCACAGGCTTGACCGCCGCCAGAGAACTCTATCGCTGCGGCTTTACCCATATCACTCTCATCGAACAATCCAGACGCATCGGTGGCAGGCATCTGACCGTTCCCGGTAGCCGAAACTCGGCAGAAAGCCATACACCGTTTGAAATGGGCGCCATGCGCATGCCCTTCTTCAACCGGGCGGATGAGCCACCGACAGAAGGTCGGTCGCTGATGGCTTACTACGCCAATCAATTTGAACTGGCGTTTTCAGACTTCGCCAACCCCGGTAGCCAATGGGTTAACTCGACAGGCATCTATCTCCGGGAGGGCAGCATGGGCGGCGGATCGACGCCGCAAATGTTGATATGGAAAAACGAAGACGGCGTCACACCACCTCCCGGCAATGAATTGCAAAAGGTTTATGCCAAGTGGAAAGCCTTTGCCGATCGCATGACCCGCCACGTTGCTGAGCTCTATGCGAGCCAGGAATGGGAAGCCATATGGGCTTCTATCGTTGAAAAATACGAGAGTGTCTCGTTCCGCGACCTGGTCAGCATGCCAGCACTGGAAGCTTGGGATGGCCGCTCACCCGGGGATTTCGGCGGAATGGGAATGTCTGCGCAAGAGTCCGCAATTTTTTACGCGATAGGTATAGGTGACGGTAGCTGGGGAGCTTTTTACGACGTCTGCTGCCTCTACCCTCTGCGTACCGCGATTTTCGGTTTCAGCAGCCAATTGCAACTGATCCATGGTCGAGTGGACTCAAACGGCGATCCACTGGATTCGCCCTACCTGAATAGCGAAGCCGTTTTTGACTCAATGGGACAGAGTTTCGACAGGCCCCGCTACATCGGCCTCGCCGCTTTGGACGAATGCCTGCTGTTTGTGAAAACCGACGAAACCGGAAAGTCCATCTACGAACATTGCCTCGAAAGAAGCAATGGGCTTCTCACCGACTCATCCGTCACAAAACTGGAAAAGTTGCCCAATCAAAAAATACGCGTCTATTACAACTGTAAACACAGTCAACCCGAGCAAATCCAGGAGCAATTTGATGACTTTGACTCGGTCATCATGACACTACCCTCCTGGCTGATTGAAACTCGAATCAAGCTCGAAAATTTCACCCGGGAGATGCTGCCTTTCGAGACGATTAACGCCTACAAAACCGCACACTGGGAAACTAGCTGCAAAGTGTTTGCACCGCTGAAAAAATCATTTCTCTCGAAAAACAAAAACATCCCGCCAGCCATCGTAACCGACAGTTTTATCCACGATGTCTATACCTACCGCTACAACGACAATTACAGCTATGACTGCATCCTGCTGAGTTATACCTGGGAAGATGACGCAACCAAGCTCGCCTCATTCAGCGATAAGGAGCTGGTATCAAAATGCGCCGAAGAGCTGGATCGCATACTCATGAACTCTGCCAACGTGCAGGAAAAAATCTCTCCCTACATCGGCATTGATCAAGCGGTTGTTCAGCGCTGGATCACTGATGAAAATGCTCAGGGTTGTGCCAAGCTTTACCGACCGGGCACCTACTACGATGCCGTCGGCCTGATGAAATACAACCGGGACTTTGCTCATGTATCAGGCTTGTATTTGTCCGGCGAGTCATTTTCCGTGGATGCCGGTTGGACGGAGCCATGTTTTCGCGGTGCTGTCGATGCAGTGATTCATATCTGCAACAAAACCGCCGCGACCTTCAATGGCGGATTCTCCTTGAGCGACTACCCGCACTATCAAGTCAAAATCTGATCACATCCCCGTTTTAGAGCCATGCACGCAATACATGGCTCTACCTCTCGCGCCAGCTACCCACTGCTATCAAACATCACACTGATCCATTTTCGGAAAAGGACTACGACCTAAACGGAAGTAGCTGACTTACACCCCATTCCTGACTCCTCTCTTATACACAAGCCATTTAACAGCTTGAAAAACAATAAAAAGAGGAACGACGGAATGACTGAGCCAACAAGCCCTGTCCGTGTAGCAGTCGTGCAATTCGATCCACAAGTCGGCGTCGAGAAATGTGTAGGTAATCTGCGTCGCAGCCTGGAATTGGCGCTTGAAGCGGTAAACGGCGGTGCGAATCTCATCGTTCTGCCCGAGCTTTCCAATACTGGCTATTTCTTCAGTAATCGACAGGATGCCTTCGCCCACGCAGAAGCGGTTCCCGACGGGCCAAGCGTGCAGTGCTGGATCGACTTCGCCCGCGAACACAACGTTTACCTCGTGGCCGGTCTGGCCGAACGCGACGGCATGCGACTCTTCAACACCGGCGTTCTGGTGGGACCAGACGGTTTCATCGGCAAGTACCGCAAAGCCCATTTGTGGAATCTGGAGAAGCTCTGGTTCACCCCCGGCGATCTGGGTTTCCCGGTTTTCGACACACCGATCGGCCGCATCGGGCTATTGATCTGCTGGGACATCTGGTTTCCGGAGGTGCCACGGATCCTCGCCCAGCAAGGCGCAGACATCATTTGCAGCCTGAACAACTGGGTCTGGACACCGCCGCCGCTGTTCGACGATGCCGGTAAGTGCATGGCGTCGTATCTGACGATGACCGCCGCTCACGTCAACAACGTGTTTATCGCTGCCGCCAGCCGGATCGGCGAGGAGCGCGGCGCGCGCTACCTGGGTTGCTCGTTGATTGCCGGAACCAACGGCTGGCCGATTGGCGCCGTGGCTTCGGCAGACACGCAGGAAATCCTGTTTGCCGATGTTGACCTGACCAGCTCCCGCAGTGCGCCCATCTGGAACAACCTGAACGATCTGCATCGCGATCGCCGAGCCGATCTTTACGATCAGATGCTCGGCTACACCCAACACCCTTGCCTCCCACGTTGATCAGGAGGGCTATCGCATGGAAGTTACAACCGACAAAAACCAACCATCGCGCAAATCACCGATTGATACAGCCGTCGTCCTGCTAATGATCGGCGCGACACTGCTGATCGCCTGGCTTTCTTTCAGCAACCGGACTTTCTGGGGAGCGCATTGGCCAGGTTACGGCGACATGGTATCGCTGCTACCCGAACCGAGTGCCTGGTTGCGTTGGGTGTTAGGCGACATCAGCGAGGTGGCTTTCTACAAGCACGAGTTCGCCTCGATTGGCCTGCTGGCGGGCGCTTATCTGGCTTATTGGGCGAATCGAACGGGGAAATCCTGGCAAGGGTTTGCCATCTCCTATGGAACGGGACTTTGGCCCTGGCTGGTCACCAGTTCGTTGCTCGGGCTGCTGCTGAGCAATCTGCTGTGGGGCTGGACGGTGACAGCCACAACCTGGCAACCCACATTCGTTGCATTCGTCTCGCTGCCAGCGGCGATGGTGCTGATGTTTGGCGGAGGCTGGAGGGTCACGATCAACGGCGCACTCATGGGCGCCGTACTCGTCACACCAATGTGCCTGCTGATCGTCAACTACGTGTGCCAACCGCTGGCCTTGCCTGCAGTGATTGGCAATGTGCTGGGCATGGCGGTTGCCAGTGTCTTGGCGTTTCTGTTTTACCGCTATTGGCCGAACCTGGTGAAATCCAGGTCATCGCAAACGCCACCCGCCTCGATTGCCACCGCCAAGGCGCCTGACTATGGCGTCATCTGGAGCCTGCGTCGGATTCTGGCGGACTTTTCCGAAGCACCGTTCTTCGGTAATGAGCTGGCCAGCCTTGGCCTGATACTGGGTGTATTGCTGGCGTACAGCTTGAACCCTTCAAGCCCCGCGTACGGATCGGGCCTGTTGCTGCACATCATCGGCGCGCAGGCATTGGCCTCGGCCATTGGCGTGCTGATCTGGCGTCGACAATGGATGTTGCGCGGCTGGTATCCCACTTACATCCCGCTGGTTTCAGTGGTGCCCGCGGCGATCCTGGCCTATGGCGGCAGCTGGCAGATTATCGTCTCAAGTGCACTGCTGGGGGCATTGCTCGCACCACCGCTGGCCTGTGTGATTGCCAGGAAATTACCGGCCGACATGCACGCCTACATCGCCAATGTACTGTCGATGGCCATCAGCACACTGCTGATCGTGCCGCTGATCGGTTTTCTGATCGCTGATTAATGCCCCAGCCATTCGGCTGTATCGCGGCCTCAAAAGCGGATACAGCCACTTTTCATTACAAACAAGCGAGGTATCCCATGGACCTGCCCAAACTGTCCATCGCGGCACTTGGCGGCACGGTAAGCATGCAAGCGAGCAATGCCGGTGAAGGCGTCATCCCGACCGTCAGCGGCGAAACACTGCTGACTTCCATACCGGAACTGACGACGCTGGCCGGAGTCACCGTCGAGACCCTCGGACTTCTGCCCAGTGCGTCCCTGGATTTCGAGTGTTTGCTGAACGTATTGTCCTGGGCTGAGTTTCAGGTCAAACAGGGCGCCGTTGGGGTCGTGATAACCCAGGGCACCGATACCCTTGAAGAAGCTGCGGTGTTCTTGGATTACCTGTGGCCCTACGACACCCCCTTGGTGCTGACCGGCGCCATGCGTTCCGCAGCGCAACCAGGTGCCGATGGACCGGCCAATCTGCTGGATGCATGTCGCGTTGCCTTGGCGCAGAACAGCCGGCAGCGCGGTGTCCAGGTCGTGATGAACGGACAGATTCATCAAGCGCGCAGCGTACGCAAAACCGATTCGCTGGCATTGCAGGCGTTCTCCTCTCCGGTCGTGGGGCCCGTGGGCCTACTGTTGGAAGACCGTGTTCGCTACCTGCGCCCGCCAGGGCTACGCACGGTGTTACCGCTGCCGCAACAGACCACGCAGAAGGTTGCACTGCTTGAGGCCTCACTTTCGGCCGACACCCTGCTACTGGAAAATATTCTCGCACTCAATTACGACGGGCTGGTGATCGGCGGTTTCGGCGCCGGCCACATCTCGCAGCGCTGGGCGACAATGATTGAACATATTGCCGAACGAATCCCCGTGATCATTGCGACCCGAACCGGCTCCGGCTCCACCGCACGTGCTTCTTACGGTTTTGGCGGCGGTGAAATGGACTTGATCCGCAAGGGGGCATCGATGGCGGGCTTTCTATGTCCGCGAAAAGCCAGAATTCTGCTTTGGCTGCTGCTTGGTTGCCAACGGCAGCACGAGCTTGCGCAGTATCTCAACAAGGATATTTGACTTCAAAACGATGTTCAAACCTGTGGGCGGATGATTTGCGCAGACAAAAAAGGCCTGCATTTGCAGGCCTCTTTCATTTTCCGAACCGCCCTACGGTTTGTGCGCCCGGGCCAGGAATTCGTGGGATTGCATTTCCAGTAGGCGACTCAGGGTACGCTGGAACTCGAAGTTCAGGCGGCCACCTGTGTACAGGTCTTTAAGCTCGACTTCGGCGGAAATGATCAGCTTCACGTTACGGTCGTAGAACTCGTCGACCATGTTGATGAAGCGTCGGGCGATGTCGTCGGTGGTGACGCTCATCTGCTCGACATCGCTGAGCAATACGGCGTGGAAGATCTTGCCCAGTTCGATGTAGTCGTTCTGGCTGCGCGGGCCGTCGCACAGTTCACGGAAGTTGAACCAGGCCACGTCATCGCAGGTGCGCAGGGCACGGATTTCACGGTTTTCGATCATCAGCACGTCATTTTCGACCGCTGCCGTGCATTCCGGCGTCAGCGCACGGAAGCTCTTGCGCAGGCTTTCGTTGGCGGCTTCGTCGAGCGGATAGTGGAACAGCTCGGCTTGCTCGAGGTGACGCAGACGATAGTCGACGCCGCTGTCGACGTTGACGATTTCGGTGTTCTGCTTGATCAGCGCAATGGCCGGCAGGAAGCGCGCGCGTTGCAGACCGTCCTTGTACAGGCCGTCCGGCACGATGTTCGACGTTGCGACCAGGGTCACGCCGTTCTTGAACAGCTCTTCCATCAGGGTGCCAAGGATCATGGCGTCGGTGATGTCGGAAACGAAGAATTCATCGAAGCAGATGACCCGGGCTTCGGTGGCGAAGCGCTTGGCGATGATGGTCAGCGGGTTTTTCTCGCCGCCCAGGGTTTTCATCTCTTCGTGCACGCGCTTCATGAAGCGGTGGAAGTGCGTACGGGTCTTTTCCTTGAAGGGCAGCGCTTCGAAGAAGGTGTCCACCAGGTAAGTCTTGCCGCGACCTACGCCACCCCAGAAATACAGGCCCTTGACCGGGGTCTGATCCTTCTTGCCAAACAACTTGCCCAGCAGGCCCGGCTTGTTTTGCTCGGCCGCGACCAGGTCGTCGTACAGGCGCTGCAAATGACGCACGGCAGTTTCCTGTGCGGCGTCATGGAAGAATTCCGGGCGTTTCAGATCAGCTTGATATCGTTCTAGGGGCGTCATAATTCGTTAGCAAGGCAACAAAAACGGGCCGACACTGTAGCGACGGCCCCGAGGAATGGCAATCGGCCCTTGGTCGGGCCGAACCGTTGTTTATTCCTGAACAGGCGTCAGGGCGATACGCAAGGCTTCGATAGCCGCGTCGCGTGCGGCGCTGTCGGCGAAGGCCGGGCTGTCGGCAACGCACTGGCCTTCCAGCCAGACGCTGAAGCCCAGTTCTTCACTGCGCACGTCCAGATCCTGGCCCGCTTGCAGCTGCTTGGTCACTTGCCCCGCGGTTTTACCGTCGGCGAAGTTGCGCGACAGCAGCAGTTGTTCGCCATCGGCCGCCAGCAGACGGAAGCGGAAACTGCCGTCGTCTTCACGGAAACTGACAAAACGTGCAGCCTTCACGGCTTTCTTCCTGGTGGTCGCCGCCACTTGAGCCTGGGCAACGAAGGAACGCAGGCCCACCGCTTCACGCAGTTCGTTGAGGAAGGGTGTCGCTACCGAACGGGCCTTTTTCGCGCCGTGTTGCAGGATGTCTTCCAGATCCGCCGGACGCTCGATCAGCTGGTTATAACGCTCGCGGGATTCGCCCAGTTCGCTGTCCAGCAGCTGGAACAGGCGATTCTTCGCCTCGCCCCAACCCAGGCCCTGCAACAGTTCGCTGCGGAACTCGTCGGCCTGCGCCGGGGTGGCGAACGCCTGGAACAGGGTGAACAGGTGCGAGTTGTCCGGATCCTTGGCTTCGCCCGGCGCGCGGGAGTCGGTGACGATCCGCGAAATCGCGTCCTTCATCTCTTTGGCGCTGCTGAACAGCGGGATGGTGTTGTCGTAGCTCTTCGACATCTTGCGGCCATCCAGGCCCGGCAACGTGGCGACACTCTCTTCGATCAATGCCTCGGGCATGGTGAAGAACTCTTTGCCCTGGCCAAACAGATGATTGAAGCGCTGGCCGATGTCCCGCGCCATTTCCACGTGCTGGATCTGGTCACGACCGACCGGCACCTTGTGCGCGTTGAACATCAGGATGTCCGCGGCCATCAGCACCGGGTAGCTGTACAGGCCCATGGTGATGCCGGCGTCCGGGTCTTCACCGGTCTCGACGTTCTTGTCCACCGAAGCCTTGTAGGCGTGGGCGCGGTTGAGCAGACCCTTGGCGGCAACGCAGGTCAGCAACCAGGTCAGCTCGGGGATTTCCGGGATGTCGGACTGGCGATAGAAGGTCACGCGCTCGACATCCAGGCCACCGGCCAGCCAGGTCGCGGCGATTTCCAGACGCGAGCGCTGGATGCGCAGCGGGTCATCGCACTTGATCAGGGCGTGGTAGTCGGCCAGGAAGTAGAACGAATCGGCATTACTGTCACGGCTGGCGACGATCGCCGGGCGAATAGCGCCAGCGTAGTTGCCCAGGTGCGGCGTGCCGGTGGTGGTGATGCCGGTGAGGATACGGGTACGAGTCGTCATGGGTAATCGCTTGTCAGACTGCAATCAATTCGAGAGACGCGGCAGGATCAGATCCTTGAGATCGGTCAGCTTGCCATGAAAAAAGTGTCCGCATTCTGCCACTTTCAGCAGCTCATGGGGGCGTTCGAGCTTGTCGGACCATTCGTAAACAAGCTGCGGATCGATCACTTCGTCGGTTTCCGGCTGGATCAGGGTCAGTTCGCCCTGTTGCGGCAGCTGATCCTGAGCGCCCAGGCGCATGACCGCCGGCGCAACCATGAACAGGTGCTTGAGCGGCTCGCCCTGCGCTTCCAGACGCCCGCCGAGACTTGCTGCAACAAATCCACCGAAGGAGAAACCGAAAAGAGTCAGCGGCAATTGCGGGTGTCTGGCCCGGAACCATTCGGCGACCGCCTGGGCATCATCGACTTCGCCTGTGCCCATATCATGTGTACCTTCGCTGGCGCCGACGCCACGATAGTTGAAGCGCAGGGTGATCAAACCGGCATCACGCGCAGTGCGCTGCAGGGTCGAGACCACTTTGTTGAGCATGGTGCCGCCCTGCACCGGGTTCGGATGGCAGATGAGCGCCAGGCCACGCGGTTGCTCGTTGTCCAGGTACAGTGCTTCCAGTCGACCCGCCGGGCCGTCAATCACTACAGGGGTTTCACGCATCAGCAAGGAAGGAACTCCGTGACCTCGGATCAGGTCGGCTCGTCTAGCAAATTGTCTGTGGCTGTCCATTGCGAGTGAATCGCGGTATACAGCGCAGGTTCGAGCCGTTAACGTAAAGCAAAGCCGTTTATAGAGGAAGGACTCGTGGAACACTCGCTCTTAGTTTGGTTGTTACCGACTCTTGCCCTGGTTGTGGGTGTCGCCATTGGGTTCCTGATCGCTCGCGTTGCGCCGAACGCCGCGCCCAGCCGCACGCAGCGTCAGCTGGACGATATTCAGGAACGTTTCGACAGTTATCAGAACGAGGTGGTGACCCACTTCAACAGCACCGCGACACTGGTCAAGAAACTGACTCAGAGCTATCAGGAAGTGCAAGACCATCTCGCCGAGGGCGCCAACCGACTGGCCCTGGACGAACAGACTCGCCAACGCCTGCTGGCCTCCCTGCACGCCGACGCGGCGCAGGCACCCCGTGAACGCCTGACGCCACCGCGCGATCAGGAGCCGCCACGCGACTACGCACCAAAAGCCCCGAACTCGCCGGGCATGCTCGATGAGCATTATGGCCTGAAGAAGTAAGCAGCTTTCGCGCATTGCAAAAAGCCCCCGGACAAGTGGTTGTCCGGGGGCTTTTTTATTTCTGATCCAGTATTTCTGGTGCCTGTCAGGTCCTCATCGCGAGCAGGGCTCGCTCCTACAGGGGAGTGCATTTCAAATGTGGGAGCGAGCCTGCTCGCGATGGGGCCGGGACAGGCAACACAAGATGATCAGCCCAAAACCTCACTGGCCACCTGATCGATCGCGTCCTTGGTAATGCCAACAATCAGGTCCGCCTCTGCTTCGGTGAGAACCAGCGGCGGCGCGAAGCCAAGAATGTCGCCATGGGGCATCGCTCGGGCAATCATGCCGCGTTCAAGGCAAGCCGCCGAGACTTTCGGGCCGACTTTCAGTGCTGCATCGAACGGTGTGCGTTGTTCGCGATCAGCCATGAACTCAACCGCTGCGAGCATGCCGTCGCCGCGCACTTCGCCCACCAGCGGATGCCCTTCCAGGCTTTCGCGCAACCGACGGTTGAGATAGCCGCCGACCTTCTCGGCATTGGCCGTGAGGTTTTCCCGTTCCAGAATATCGAGGTTGGCCAGCGCCGCCGCGGCACAGATCGGGTGTCCGGAATAGGTCCAGCCATGGCCCATGGCACCTTGGGATTCGGACGCCTTTTCGATGACATCCCAGACTTTTTCGCCGACGATCACTGCCGACAATGGTGCATAGGCACTGGTCAGGCCTTTGGCGGTGGTAATCAGGTCCGGGCGCATGCCGTATCGTTGACTGCCCATCTTCGAGCCAAGGCGACCAAAGGCGCAGACCACTTCGTCGGCGATCAGCAACACATCGTACTTATTCAGCACGGCTTGAATCGCAGTCCAGTAACCCGCCGGCGGCACGATGATGCCGCCCGTGCCCATCAACGGCTCGCCGATAAACGCCGCCACGGTGTCGGGGCCTTCGGCGAGGATCATTTTCTCCAGTTCGTCGGCGCAATAGCGCACGAATGCGGTTTCATCCATGCCGGCCGGCGCCTTGCGGTACCAGTGGGGACACACGGTGTGCTTGATGCCTTCGGCCGGCAGATCGAAATGCTGATGGAAGCTCGGCAGGCCGGTCAGGCTGCCGGTCATGATGCCCGAGCCGTGATAACCGCGATCGCGGGAGATGATTTTCTTCTTCTGCGGGCGCCCCAGCACGTTGTTGTAGTAGCGAACCAGTTTGATCTGGGTTTCGTTGGCGTCGGAACCGGAGAGGCCGTAGTAGACCTTCTTCATGCCTTCCGGCGCCCAGTCGATAATGCGGCTCGACAGTTCGATGATCGCTTCGGTCGAATGCCCCATGTAGGTGTGGTAATAGGCCAGTTCCTTGGCCTGCTTGTAGATGGCATCGGCGACTTCGGTGCGACCATAGCCGATGTTCACGCAGTACAGGCCGGCGAAGGCGTCGATGAGTTCGCGGCCTTCGTGGTCGCGAATGCGGATGCCCGATGCGCCCTTGATGATGCGCCCCTTGAGTGCCCCGCTGGCGTGATCATGGGCGTGGGTCGAAGGGTGCATGAAATGCGCACGGTCTTGCTCGAACAGGGTGTCGAATTCTTGGCTCATGGTAGATCTCCTCAGAACTGGCCTTGATGGTGCAGGCAGAAGTATTTGGTTTCGACAAAGGCTTCGAAGCCCTCGGTGCCGCCTTCACGGCCCAGCCCCGAGGCTTTCATGCCACCGAACGGGATCGGATGGCCGGTGAACTTGACGCCGTTGACCGCGACCATCGCGTGGTCGAGACGACGAATCAGTGGGTAGATCAGGTCCAGGCGATTGGAACAAATGTAGGCGGCCAGACCGTATTCGGTGTCGTTGGCCATCTCGACGGCATGATCGAGGCTGTCGAACGGCATCACCCCGGCAATCGGTGCGAAGTTCTCTTCGCGGTAGATGCGCATTTGCGGCGTGACGTCGGCCAGCACCGTCGGCTGATAGAACAGGCCGCCGAGCGCATGGGCTTCGCCCCCCACCAGTCGTTGCGCCCCTTGTTGCAGGGCATCGGCCACGCGCTCGGCGGTAATATCGAATGCCGCCTGATGCATCAACGGGCCAATATCGACGTTCTGCTCCCGATCGCCCAGCATTGCCGGGCCGACCCGCAGTTCCCGCACCGCCGCGGCAAATCCCTTGAGAAATTCCGGGTAGATCGAGCGGTCGACCATGATGCGGTTGGCCGCGCAGCAATCCTGGCCGGAGGTCTGAAACTTGGCGGCGACCGCGACTTTTACCGCCAGCCCGAGATCGGCATCCGCACAGACAATGAACGGTGCGTTGCCGCCCAGTTCCAGCGAGACCTTCTTCACATCCGCAGCCGCCGCTTGCAGCACCAACTTACCCACGCGAGTCGAGCCGGTGAAACTCACCGAGCGCACGCGACTGTCCTGCACCAGGGTTTGCATGGCCATTTGCGGCTCGCCCAGCACCACGTTGAATACGCCGGCCGGGAAACCCGCTTCCTCGGCGAGTTGCGCCAAAGCGAACGCCGAGTACGGCGTTTCATGGGCGGGCTTGATCACCACGGTGCAGCCGGCAGCCAGGGCGGCGGCGGCTTTGCGGGTGATCATCGCCGAGGGGAAGTTCCATGGGGTCAGCAAGGCGCAGACGCCGACCGGTTCCTTGACCGTGCCCAGGTGCGCGCCGGGGATGTGGCTGGGAATGTTCTGCCCATAAAGGCGCCGCGCCTCCTCGGCGAACCAGGGAATGAAGCTGGCCGCATAGGCGATTTCACCGCGGGACTCGGCCAGGGACTTGCCCTGCTCCAGGCTGAGAATCCGCGCCAGGTCTTCCTGATGCTCAAGAATCAATGCCGCCCAGCGCCGCAGAATCACCCCGCGCGCCTCCAGGCTTTGTTCGCGCCAATCGGCGAACGCGCGGTGCGCGGCACCGACGGCGGCGACAATTTGCGGCTGATCGAGCATCGGTACATGGCCGATGAGTTTTTGATCGGCCGGGTTATGCACGGCGATACTGTGACCGCTGTCGCTGTGGACCCAATGGCCATCAACGTAGCAAAGTGCCTTGAACAGCAGTGGATGTTTGTAAGTCATGGCGTTCACTCCAATCCGTGTGCGTGGAACCATGCTAGGTCAGCCGGGCGTTGAGAATTTGGCGTTTGAACGGGGTGCGGCAGGTGGTTTTTTCTGATTGAGCGGGGGTGAACAGCGGATTTTTCGGTTGGAGCAAAACCATTGTGGGAGCTAGCCTGCTAGCGATGGCGCCCTTTCAGTCACATCAATGTTGGATGTGCCGACGTCATCGCTAGCAGGCTAGCTCCCACAGGGGTTTTCAGTGTGCTCAGGAATCTTGAGAGAGTTCGGCCGGCAACGCGCCGCTGGTCTTGATGGTCTTGGTGACGATGTAGGTGAAATAGCGTTCTATGCCCAGGTCGTCGAGCAGCAGTTGGTCGATGAAGCGCTGGTAATGATCGATGTCCGGTGCCTGGATCATCGCCATGTAATCGACGCCACCACCGGTGGCGTAGCAGAACGCCACTTCGGCAGCCTCGTTCATGCGCTGTTCAAAACGCCGCATGTCCTGCGCGGTGTGCCGGGCCAGGGTGATTTCCACCAGTACTTGCTGACTTTTGAACACTGCGTTCCAGTCGATCTGCGCGCGGTAGCCCTTGATCAGGCCAAGGGTTTCAAGCTTGCGCACACGCTCCCAGGCCGGGGTCACTGACAGATTGATCGCCTCAGCCAGGCTCGATTTGGTGATACGCCCGTCTTCAGCGAGGATTCGCAGGATTTTCAGGTCATAGCGATCGAGTTTGTGCATGGGCCGAGAATCTCCTGAATGTACGGGGAACCCTGTGGGAGCGAGCCTGCTCGCGATGGCGGTATGTCAGTCACGGCTCTATTGAATGTGCTGGCACTATCGCGAGCAGGCTCGCTCCCACAGGGGGTTTGGGTCAGGTCAACACATCGGCGATGACTGCAATGGTATCGCCACACCCCACCAGCCCCGGAAAATGCCGCGCCGCCAGCAGACCGCTGCGCGCCGCACGGTATTCCACCGGAGCAACGCCGCTGCGGGTAGCGTCGTAGACGCGGGCGATCACGTCGCCCTTGTTCACGTTATCGCCCAGATCCCGGCACATTTCCAACAAGCCGTCGTGCTCGCTGGCGATGAAGCAATCGCCGTCGGGCATGTCGAGCATGATCGAGGGCGCTGTCTGAACCTCGCCCTCAAGAATCCCGGAATGCACCAGCAGATTGCGCACGCCACGCTCGGCAATCGCCACGCTGCGCGCCGTCGACGAACCGCCGCCGCCCAACTCCGTCGTGACGAAGATTTTGCCTTGAGACTCAGCGGCGGTGTCGTACATCGCCCCGGCATCGAGCTCCAGCATGCGCATGCTGTACGGCGCATTGAAGGCACGCATTCCGGCCTCGCATTGCGCCTGCTGCTGTTTGTCCGGCAGCACATGACAAGCGGCGAACGGCAGGAAATCCAGGGTGCGACCGCCGGAGTGAATGTCCAGCACGATGTCGGCCAACGGCAGCAAGGTACGCGTGAAGTAATCGGCGATTTTCTCGGTCACCGTGCCGTCCGGCTTGCCGGGAAAGCTGCGGTTGAGGTTGCCCTTGTCGATCGGAGACGTGCGCCGCCCGGCATGAAACGCCGGGGTGTTCATGAACGGCACAATGATCACCCGCCCACTGACCTCGGCGGCGCTCAGCCCCTGGGCCAGCTTGCTCAGCGCCACCGGCCCTTCGTATTCGTCGCCATGGTTGCCACCGGTGAGCAACGCAGTCGGCCCCTCACCGCGTTGAATCACCGTAAGCGGAATCATCACCGCCCCCCAGGCCGAGTCGTCCCGGGAATACGGCAGTTTGAGAAAACCGTGCTGCACGCCTTCACGGGTAAAATCCACCGTGGCGCTGATCGGGTTGTCAGGCAATTCGCTCATGGTTCATTCCTTCACGAACAGTTGGCGTGGCACGTTGCACAAGGTTTCGACGCCGGTTTCGGTGATCAGAATGCTCTCGGTGATCTCCAGCCCCCAGTCGTCCATCCACAGCCCCGGCATGAAGTGGAAGGTCATGCCCGGTTGCAACACGCTGGTGTCGCCGGGACGCAGGCTCATGGTGCGCTCGCCCCAATCCGGTGGATAACTGATGCCGATCGGATAGCCGCAACGGCTGTCCTTGTGGATGCCGAATTTCTCCAGCACCTTGAAGAACGCCACCGCGATGTCGCCGGTGGTGTTGCCTGGCTTGGCCGCTTCAAGCCCGGCGGCGATGCCTTCGACCACGGCTTTTTCACCATCGAGAAAATGCTGCGGCGGCTTGCCCAGGTAGATCGTGCGCGACAACGGGCAGTGGTAACGCTTATAGCAACCGGCGATTTCAAAGAAGGTGCCGGCGCCCTTTTCGAACGGCGTATCGTCCCAGGTCAGGTGCGGCGCGCTGGCATCGGCACCGGTGGGCAACAGAGGCACAATGGCCGGGTAATCACCGCCATGACCGTCGGCGCCGAGGATGCCGCTGCTGTAGATCTCGGCCACCAATTCATTCTTGCGCATGCCTGGCTCGATCCGCTCGAGGATTCGACCGTGCATGTTTTCAACGATGCGCGCGGCGATGCGCATGTAGGCGATTTCCTGCGGCGACTTGATCGCCCGCTGCCAGTTCACCAACCCGACCGAGTCGATCAATCTGGCGTTTGGCAGGTTTTTCTGCAGCGACAGGAACGCGGCGGCGCTGAAGTAATAGTTGTCCATCTCCACGCCAATGGTCAGCGCATCCCAACCCCGGGCGCTGATCACTTCCCGTGACAGGTAATCCATCGGGTGACGTTCCCGGGACTGCACATAGATGTCCGGATAACCGACGATATTTTCTTGCTGCATGAACACCGTGCGCTTGGCGCCGTTGGCATCCTGCCCGCGACCGAACCACACGGGCTCGCCGTCGAGCGCCAGCAGCACGCATTGATGAACGTAGAACGACCAACCGTCATAGCCGGTCAGCCAGGCCATGTTCGACGGATCGGTGACCAGCAACAGCTCGATGCCCTGCGCCTGCATGGCCACTCGCACCTTGGCCAGACGCTGGGCGTATTCCTCCCGCTGGAACGGAAGATTGACGACTATCTGAGACATGCACATGCCCTCTGATAAATGACGCACGGATGAAAAAAGCGGTTTAACTGCCGAACTGAAAACCTTTGCCCGCTGAGCGCGCACGCTCGAAGGCCAGGTTGGCCATGGCCGTGTCCTGGGCGCCGGTGCCCGTGAGATCGCACAAGGTGATCTGCGTTGCGTCCGTGCGACCGGGCCGTTGGCCGGCCAGCACCTGGCCGAGCTCTGCGAAGCCCGATTCGTCGCTGACGACGCCCGCAGCGAGGGCGTGATGCAACTCACCGAGGATGCGCGTCTGGCTCAAACGATCGGCCACGTAGCAGTCGACTTGCGCCAGCGCATGGGGGGAAATTTCGTTCTTGTGCTCGGCGTCCGAGCCCATGGCGGTGATGTGCAGGCCAGGGTGCAAATGGTGCACGTCAATCAACGGCTCGCGGCTCGGCGTGCAGGTGATCGCGATGTCGACATCGGCCATGGCCTCATCGATGCTCGCGCACGGTTTGACTGCCAGGCCACTGTCCCGAGCCAGCTCGACGCTAAAGGCCTGAGCCTTGGCGGAGTCCCGCGCCCAGACACGTACGCTGTCGATCGGCCGCACCAGGCGCAGGGCTTGCAGCTGCAACGCGGCCTGCTCACCGGCACCGATCAGCGCCACACTGCGGCTGTCCTCTCGCGACAGCGCCCGCGCCGCCACGGCCCCGGCCGCCGCTGTACGCACGGCGGTCAGGTAACCGTTGTCCAGCAGCAAGGCATCCAGCAGACCGGTGCGAGCGGACAGCAACATCATCATGCCGTTAAGGCTGGGCAAACCGAGTTTCGGATTGTCGAAAAACCCCGGGCTGACCTTGATCGCAAAGCGTTCCAGGCCCGGCAAATAGGCGGTTTTCACGTCCACTTCGCCGTTATGTTCAGGAATGTCCAGGCGCAGAATCGGCGGCATGGCCACGGCGGCGGTGGCCAGCAGCACGAAGGCCTGCTCGATGGCTTCAATGCTTGGCAAATCCAGCGCCACGCAGGCACGCAGATCCGCTTCGCTCAACAAGGTTATTTCACTCATCAACGCGGCACTCCATTGAGTCGTTATTGTGGGAATTCATGCATCGGCACCCGTCAGCACGCGCAGATGCTGATCGATATCGACGTTGCGTCCGCTGACCACCACCACGACCGGCCCACGGGGCTCGATCAGGCCTTCAAGCAACGCGGCAATCCCCACCGCCGCCGCGCCTTCCAGCACCAGGCGCTCTTCGCGGTAGGCATGACGAATGGCATTGGCAATGGAGGCTTCGCTGAGCAGATGCAGGTGATCGCAGGTATCGCGGGTCATGGAAAAGGTGTAACGGTTGTCCAGGCCGATGCCACCACCGAGCGAGTCGGCCAGGGTCGGCAGCTCTTCGACTTCCACCGGACGCCCGGCCGCGAGGCTGGCGTGCATGGCCGCGCCGCGTTGCATGCTGATGCCATGGGTGACGATCTGCGGGTTGGCACTTTTCAGTGCCAGCGCCACGCCGGCAAACAGACCGCCGCCGGACAACGGCACCAGCACCTGGGCGACGTCTGGTTGCTGCTCAAGGATCTCCAGCCCCAGCGTGCCCTGCCCGGCGATGATCGCCGGATGATCGAACGGCGGCAGCAGCGTCGCGCCATGTTCACAAGCAATCCGCTCGGCCTCACGCTGGGCATCATCCTGAGACTGGCCGACGATGCAGACTTCGGCGCCTAGATCGCGAATGGCCTGTACCTTGTTGCCCGGCACCAGATGCGACAGGCAAATCGTCGCCTTCACGCCTTGGCGCGATGCGGCGTAAGCGAGCGCCCGCCCATGATTGCCGGTCGACGCGGCGACGACGCCACGCACCCTTTGCTCGGCACTGAGCTGTGCCACGGCATTGCTCGCGCCGCGTAACTTGAAGCTGCCGGTGATTTGCTGGGATTCGAGCTTGAGGTACACCGGCACGCCCAGCCGCCGGGACAGGCTGGGCGAATGTTCCATGGGCGTACACCGGACCAGTGCTGCGATGCGCTGGCGGGCGAGGTAAATATCGTTGAGCTGTAGCGCTGACATGACCGCATCCCGATGAGGTATTGGGCGCAGTCTAAGAGGGCTGGATTGTCGCGATGAATGTACTAGGGCAATTTAGTCGACAAACTTTTTTGCACCGATTGCCCGCTCAAAAATCATGGATCTGCGGGTACTGACCGAAGATTTCACGCATGCCCATCAGCGCGTCGCGCATTTCGTCGTCACTGCATTCGGCACCGACACACACCCGAACGGCCCGGGGCCTGGGCGTGCCACGCACCGTGAACGGGTCGGGCGAAGTGACTGCAATATGCTTGTGTCGCAGCGCCCGCACCAGGCTGTCGACTTCCCAATGGGGGGGAATGCCGACCCAGGCACTCAACGCATAGGGATGCTGGCCGAGCAGGTACTCGCCCAGGTACTCGCTGACCATCGCTTGCCGACCGGACAAGAGTTGGCGTTGCAGGTCCACCAGGGTGTCGGCGCGCCCGTCGCGAATCCAGCGCGTTGCAATCTCCGCGACCATGGGCGTGGCCATCCAGCTGTTGACCCGCAAGATACTTTCGGTGCGCAACGCCAGCCGCTTTGGCATCACCAGATAACCGACGCGCAGACCGGTGAGCACCGATTTGGTCATGCTGGTGCAATAGAACGACAGTTCCGGCAAATAGTGGCTGATCGGCGGTGCCCGGCGCTCGTCCAGTAGAGGGCCGTACACATCGTCTTCGATAATGTGCACGCCAAACCGCCGGGCGATCTCGGCAATTTCCCGTCGACGACTGTCCGGCATCAGACTGGTGGTCGGGTTGTTCAGGTTTGGCGTACAGACCAGCGCGGTGATGCGCTCGTTGCTGCACATGTCCTCGAAATGCTCGGGGTCGATGCCATGTCGGTCCATCTCCAGCCCCTTGAGGGTAAACCCGAGCACCTGGGAGTTGCCGATCACACCGTGATCGGTCAGCCCTTCGCAAAGCACCACATCATCCGGGCCGGCAAGGGATGCCAAGGCCAGAAAGATCGCGTGGGCAGCGCCGTTGGTGATCAGGATGTCGTCGCGTTCGACCCGCAGGCCCTGCCGTGCGATCCAGTGCATCGCCGCTTCACGGTGCGACTCGAAACCGGCAATCGGGCGAAACGCGTGAATCCAGGGCTGATCCTCTTCGGTGCTGAGTTCGCGACAGGTTTCGCGCCAGAATTGGTCATGCTCTCGGGTGTGCATGATCCGAGTGATGGAAAAATCCACCAGCGCCCGTTCAGGGCTGTCGAGAATATAAGTGGCGACCCGGTCGCTCATTCGCCGCGAGACAAAACTGCCGCGCCCGACCTCGCACCTCACCAAGCCCTGGCGCTCGAGCTCCTTGTAGGCATTGGTGACGGTTTGCACACTGATGCCCATGGCATCGGCGACATTACGTTGCGGTGGCAGCCGCTGATCATTGGCCAGCACACCCTGCTCGATATCGTCGGCAATCGCCTGGACCAGGATCTTGTATTTCGACTCGCCGCTGCGGGCGATTTCCAATGCTGCCTTCCACTTGTCCATCGGCGCCGAACCCACGTGTTTGCCAGTGCCGACAGCATCCCGCGAGAATCCATGCAAAGCAATTGTCCTAGTGCAATGCAATCCTGCACAGTGCTTTTGTATGCTCGGTACAAGGTCGATGCACAGGCTGGGGAACCCGCCGCCAACAACAATCAATCGATCTGTACCGGAACTGTCTCTCCACGCTTCGGCTCAACAGGTGGACCAGCCCTCGTACGCTTTGCTCTTGTCACACTGCCTCCTACCACAGAGCCGTCAAAGACGGGTCCACAAGAAACAGGAGATTTTATCGATGAGCAATTCCATTCCTCGCACTCCCCATGTCTTGCGTCACCTGTTCGTGGCTTGTGCGATATTCGGTCTGGCCGCCAGCGCCCACGCCACGACGCTGGAAACCATTACGAAAAACAGCAGCATCCGCATCGGCTACGCCAACGAAACCCCGTTCGCCTTTACCGAGACCGATGGCCGGGTCACCGGTGAATCGCCGGAAATCGCCAAAGTCATCTTCGCCAAAATGGGCATCAAGCAAGTCGATGGCGTGCTGACCGAGTGGGGCTCGTTGATCCCGGGCCTGCGCGCCAGTCGTTTCGACGTGATTGCCGCGGGCATGTACATCACGCCCGAACGCTGCAAGCAAGTCATCTTCACCGATCCGCAATACCAGTTGCCCGACGCCCTCCTGACCGCCAAAGGCAACCCGAAAAACCTGCACAGCTATGAAGACATCGCCAGGAACCCGGATGTGAAACTGGCGATCATGGCCGGCACGGTCAACCTGAAATATGCGCGGGACTCAGGGGTGAAGGACGCACAAATCCTCCAGGTGCCCGACACCACCGCGCAGTTGCAAGCCGTGCGCGCCGGTCGCGCCGATGCCGCCGTAGGCACCCAACTGACCATGAAAGGCCTGGCCGCCAAGGGTGGTGAAAAGGTCGAAGCAGTCACCGAATTCAAGGATGACCCGTCGCATACCGGTTACGGCGCCCTCGCCTTCCGCCCGGAAGACAAGGACCTGCGGGATGCGGTCAACGCCGAACTGAAAAAGTGGCTGGGCTCCGAAGAGCATCTCAAGACGGTCGCCCCGTTCGGCTTTGACAAATCCAACGTGACCAGCAAAACGGCTGCCGAGCTCTGCGCTCAATAGCCGAAACAGGCATGGCGCTGCGGCGCGATGCCTATTTTCCTGCTGACTCCGGATGTTGAACCACGCAGGTGTGAACAATGGGTGAATTACTTCCGCTTTTGATACAAGGCGCCTGGGTCACGCTCCAGGTGACCTTCTTCGGCTCGATCCTGGCGATTGTCGCGGCCATTCTGGCGGCGCTGGGGCGCATGTCGCCGTGGCGGCCGCTGAGCTGGTTCTCGGTCGCCTACATTGAAGTGTTCCGCGGCACGTCGCTGCTGGTGCAATTGTTCTGGCTGTTTTTCGTGTTGCCGCTACCACCGTTCAATCTCGAACTGAGCCCCTACAGCGTCGCCATTGTCGGCCTCGGCCTGCACATCGGCGCTTACGGCGCGGAGGTGATGCGCGGTGCGATCAGTTCCGTTGCCAAAGGTCAGTACGAAGCGGCGACCGCATTGAACTTCAGCGGCTACAAGCGCTTTCGGCGAATCATTTTGCCCCAGGCGTTGCTGGCGGCCATTCCACCGGGCACCAACCTGCTGATCGAGTTGCTGAAAAATACTTCGCTGGTCTCGCTGATCACCCTGTCGGACCTCAGCTTCCGGGCCCGGCAACTGGACCAGGCCACTTTCCAGACCCTGGAAATCTTCAGCCTGGCGCTGGTGATGTACTTCGTTCTGGCTCAAGCGATCAACCTCGGCATGCGCAGCGTTGAGCGACGTTTGGCTCGCGGCCGGATGCGTGGAGGTCTGTCATGACCCTGTTCGATTGGACATATGCCTGGCAGATCCTGCCCGATTTGCTGCGGGCATCGCTGAACACCGTGGGCATTACCCTGCTCGGCTTCATGATCGCCATTGTGCTGGGATTGTTTCTGGCCATCGGCCGACGCAGTCGCCTGTTCTGGTTATCGTGGCCGACCGCCGGGGTGATCGAATTCATCCGCAGCACGCCGCTGCTGATCCAGGTGTATTTCCTCTACTACGTGCTGCCCAATTACGGCGTGAGCATGACAGCCATGCAGGTGGGGGTGATCGGCATCGGTGTGCACTACGCCTGCTACATCGCCGAGGTTTACCGCGGCGGCCTCGACGCCGTGCCGCGGGCGCAGTGGGAGGCCGTTACGGCGCTGAACATCGCGCCGTACAGCGCCTACCGCAACATCATCCTGCCCCAGGCCCTGCGGCCGATCCTGCCGCCATTGGGAAATTACCTGGTGGCCATGCTCAAGGACACGCCGGTGCTGTCGGCCATTACCGTGGTCGAGATCATGCAGCAAGCCAAGAACATTGGTTCCGAAAACTTCCGTTATCTGGAGCCGATCACCATGGTCGGTCTGTTTTTCCTCGCCCTGAGCATCGCTTTGGCTTATCTGGTACGGCGCCTCGAACTGCGCCTGGAGCTACGCTAATGATTTCTCCACTCTCGACCTCTAACAACCTTTCCCGGCGCGGCGACCTGACATCGCTGCATCCGCAAGGGGCCTGTGCCATGCCTGAATCGAATCCGGTCAAGCCGATTGTCAGCTTCCAGGACGTCACCAAGAGCTACGGCAATTTCACCGTGCTCGACCACTTGAACCTGGATGTCACTCCAGGCGAAAAAGTCGCGATCATCGGCCCCAGCGGCTCGGGAAAATCCACGCTGCTGCGGGTGTTGATGACGCTTGAGGGCATCGATGACGGACTGATCCGCATCGAGGATGATTTGTTGACGCACATGCCCAATCGCAACGGCGTGCTGGTGCCTGCCAACGACAGGCATATCCGTCGCGTTCGCGGCAAGATCGGCATGGTGTTCCAGAGCTTCAACCTGTTTCCGCACATGACGGCCTTGCAAAACGTCATTGAGGCGCCGGTGCAAGTGCTGGGCATGAAGCCGGCCGAAGCACGCGAACGAGCGGCGGACCTTCTGGAACTGGTGGGCCTGGGCAGCAAGCTGGGGCATTACCCTTCACAGCTGTCCGGTGGTCAGCAACAACGGGTGGCTATTGCCCGGGCGTTGGCCATGCGTCCCAAAGTCATGCTCTTCGACGAAGTGACCTCAGCGCTCGATCCGGAACTGTGCGGCGAAGTGCTCAACGTTATCCGCAAGCTCGGCGCCGAACACAACCTGACCATGCTGATGGTCACGCACCAGATGGGCTTTGCCCGGGAGTTCGCCGATCGTGTGTGCTTCTTCTACAAGGGTCAGATTCACGAGCAGGGCACGCCGGAGCAGATCTTCGAACATCCACAGCAGGAACGGACCTGCGCGTTTCTCAGCGCAGTGAAAGAAGCCAACTAACAGGCGTAACACCCAAAAACCAATGTGGGAGCGAGCCTGCTCGCGATAGGACCGTCACATTCAACAGTGATGTTGACTGACCGTCCGCTATCGCGAGCAGGCTCACTCCCACATTTTTTGTTTTGCGGTGTTATGGGTATTGCTGAACGGTACCCTGCTGTTGCTGGCCACCATACTGCTGGCCAGGAATCGCCTTGAGGTTGACCTCTACACGACGGTTCTGCGCACGGCCATTGACGTCAGCGTTGCTGGCCACCGGGCTATCCGGGCCGGCGCCGCGAGCGCTCAGGTTGGCACCGCTGACACCTTGCGAGGTCAGGTAGGTTGCCACGCTCTGGGCACGACGCTGGGACAGGTCCATGTTGTGCTGGCGGCTGCCGGTGCTGTCGGTATAGCCGACGATCTCGATCTGGTTCTGGTTGAACTCTTTCAGCGAGCCCGCCAGGTTGTTCAGCGGCTGATAGAAACCTGGGGCAATGTTCGCCGAATCGGTGGCGAACGTGATATTGCCCGGCATGATCAGCTTGATCTGGTCGCCCTGGCGCTGCACTTCAACACCGGTGTTGGCCATGCTGGCGCGCAGCTTTTTCTCTTGCTGATCGGCGTAGTAGCCGTAGCCGGCGGCGGAAGCACCGACCACCGCTGCACCGATCAGTGCGCCCTTGCCACGGTTATCGTGGTTGATCGCAGCACCGGCCAGCGCACCGGCCAGAGCGCCGAGGCCACCGTATTTCGCGGTCTTGCTCATGCCTTCGGAGCCGCTATCCGTCTGGCCCTGAGTCTGACCCTGACCGCCGTAAGGGTTAGGCGAAGCACAACCGGACAAAACGGCCACAGCTGTAGCGACAATCATCAAACGACGCGTGGTGAACATGTAAAGCTCCTACTTTTTTTTGCATTCTGTGGTGCAACGTTGGCAAGGCATCAGCCTTTGCGGGCGTTGGATCACTTACTGGAGTAAAAATTCCGCTCGTTACAAATCAGGCCCGTACAAACGGGTTTTCGCGCATTTCATCACCCAGGCGAGTGTCCGGACCATGCCCGGCCACCACCGTCGCCTCTTCATCGAGGGTGTACAAACGCTGCTTGATCGAACGCACGATGGTCGCCTGATCTCCACCCCACAAATCCGTGCGCCCGACGCCGCGACGAAACAGCGTATCACCGGCAATCAGTAGCTTGGCCTCGGAAAACCAGAAGCTCATGGAGCCCGGCGTATGACCTGGTGTGTGCAGCGCCACGCCACAGCCGCAGGCCAGTTCTTCGTCATCGGCCAGCCAGCGATCCGGGGACGGCACCGGGGTATAAGGAACGCCGAACATCTGGCACTGCATTTCCAGGTTGTCCCACAGAAACTGGTCTTCCTTGTGCAAATGCAGGGTCGCGCCGGTTTTTTCCTTGAGTTGGCCGGAAGCCAGGAAATGATCGAGGTGCGCATGGGTGTGAATGATGCTGACCACTTTCAGCCCCAATGCATCGAGACGCGCCAGGATCAGCTCATGATTGCCACCCGGATCGACGACGATGGCCTTTTTCGTTATCGGATCGCCGATGATCGTGCAGTTGCACTGCAAAGGGCCGACGGGGAAGGTTTCGCGGATAAGCGCAGGTTTGACAGCGTCCATGGGTGTTCCTGGAAAAATGGATGGTCTATTTTGGCACAGCCCACCGACATCGCCGATGCCGTCCGCCGCTTATCATCTGCCTGATTGCAGAATCTACCTACATCATTGAAGGAAACGTCTGATTTAACTCCCGTGCCGCCTAGCCTAGCGTGCTCGCCCCTGCAATCAACACAAGGGCTGAATCATGGGAAGAGGAACAGCTAACGGGTTAGGTCAAGGATTGCACGGCGACCTGACCACCACAGGAGCCGTGTGTATCAGTAGCTTGCCCTGTGCGACGCATGGAGGGCGTGCTGTGCTACGACTCGGGGACAAGACCACTGCGTGTAAGAAATGCGGGAAAGACGGCGTTATCGTTGACAGCCTACCCGCCATGAAATGGCATGGGGTTCCAACTGTACTCGACGGAGCAGAAGTTCACTGCGGCTGCCCACCAGGTACCAATCGACTGATTGCTCCTGCACCTTCGCCTCGCGCTACACGCTCCGGACACATTCAAGGTGTTGCTCATCCGACAAGGCATTCTGACCAACCATCGACGACAGAATCTCTACAAAGCGATCAGATACTAGCTGAGAGGAAAACACGACCTGTCGTTTGCAATGACCCTGACATGATGGAAGAAGTAGCGAGCTACATTGCCGGGGAAATGAACCGCAATGTTACTCATCCGTCCGTGATGAAGATGAAGAGCCTCAACAATTTTGACGCTGATGCTGAACAAAAGAGGTTCAGAAAACTACCTTGGTACGCACGCCTTTCCCCACCCAACTTCAAAGCAATTGAGTCAGGAAATAAGGTGGCAGCTATGGCTCTTTGGGCAGAGCGTGTAGGTCAAAACAGACCCTGGGATCACAAGGTCATGATAGGGCTACAGTTTGGCGGACCTTGGCAAAAGCAAGGCATGTTCGACTACTTCTACGACATATGGTCAAACGTGCACTATGGGTACGTAGGGATGGCGGGAGGACTTTCCGAAAGTCTCCTTTTGGATGGAGCTGGAGTCGAACAAATTGCCTCAGATTCCATCCGTAAAATACAAAAGTGGGATAAAAGACCGGGTCCCCGTCGGTCGGAGGACATCGAAGGGATGCGAGCGTGGGACGACATCGGAGACAGGGTATCTATCAGCATTGGCATCAACCTTTACAGACTTCAACCGAACGGCGGGATAACCGTGAAGATGCTGATGGATGAAGTCTTAGGCTTACCACGCAGAAGCTGGGGGGATGGTATTCGTGACCATATCTGTAAGTAAGCCCCATTCCAGGATTACATGGTGTGGCTTGGTCATTCTACTGCTCGCACCCATCCTCTTTTGGTACTTCGCCGCACCTCAGGTGAACTTCTACTTTTCTGAAAAAGGCCAAGGGCGCCTAGGCTACATCCTGAATGTTCAGCACGAGATCTCAAAGGGAGAACTTTACCCCGGTGAAGTGACTGGAGGCCCCGGTCATATCTTCCCTGACGCGAAATTTTTTATGGAGTTTTACTGGAGCAACGGAGGTAAATCACACTGCATACGGATCAAACCGAAATGGCCAAACACAGATATCTACATTGGGCCAGACGGAGAAATTGAGAGTCGCACCGAGAGTGGCCGCATTGAACAGTGCGGGGCGCTCCCGGGCTGATTGCAGCCAATGTTTTCAAACCTGGCCCGTTTTTTGATTACAACTCCCCTCCTGCAACACAGAGCCACTAATACCAGCCCCCCCACAATAGAAGATCTGCTGCACGTTACACCAACACCCCCAATTCCTTGGCCCGCGCCACCGCCTGCGTACGCCGCTCGACCCCGAGCTTGCTGTTGATGTGGCTGGCGTGGGTCTTGACCGTGTGCAGGGAAATAAACAGCTGATCGCTGATTTCCTGATTCGAACAGCCCTGGGCGATCAATCGCAGGACCGCCATTTCCCGCGTGCTGAGCTGTTCCGCCGCCGCGCAGGACTCCAGTCCGGGACGGGCAGCCAATGCCGGCAGTTTTTCACTGAGGCTCAGGGAAACGGGGGTCGGCGGACAGTTTTGAAGCTGCCCTCGCAGCCAGTCCGGGTGCTCGGCCAACAAACCTTCGAAGGGTTGCAGCACCCCTCCGCCGGCGGCGTCCAGCGCCTGGGCCAGCGCCTTGCGTGCTTCCTGTTCCCGTCCGCTGCCCAACAACAACGCCACTTTCTGGGTCAGCGCCATGACACTGAGCATCTGACGACCGCTTTGCTGGCCATGTTCGAGCAGCGCATTCAAACGCCCTTCGGCCAGCATCGGCTGACCCTGGATGATGTCGAGCAAGGCTTGTTGCAATTCTATATGCAGCGGCAATTGCGGGTGGAACTCTGGCGGTGCGGCCCCGTTTTCGCCGTTATAGGTCTGCCCCAAGCGCGCCAGCCAGGCTTCAGCCAGATCGGTGCGCCCCTGGGCCAGCCAGAGCTCACATTTGACCAGGGTGATCATGGCCAGGTAGTAGATCGGCGGCACGTCCCAGATGTGCATCAGCCGTTCGGCTTCGGCCAGTTCGGCAAAGGCTTTGGCAAACTCGCCGCTGCTGCCTTCCAGCCTGGCAATCACGCAGTGGCCGATCAGCACGCTGATGTCACGACAGGCGCGCGCCTCGCTCAAACCGGCCTGCAATCGCACCCGCGCCAATTGCGGCTGCATGCGCAGGGCCAGCAAAAAGCCTTCGTACAAGGTCAGTCGGGCGCGAACCGCATACAGCCGTTGCGCAGACAAGCTCTGCAAACGCTGCATTCCCTGACGGACCTCTTCCAGCGCCCGACAGATTTCTCCGCGCGCTTGCAGCACCCGGGCGCGATCGTAGTGCGCCAGTGCTTCGAACAAGGGGTTGCCGACCCGTTGTGCCAGCTCCAGCGATTCGCGGTTAAGCCCTCGTGCCCGCCACAAATCACCGTCGGCAATGGCCAGGTTGGACAGGGTCGAGAGGCACATCAGGCGCTGGCCGTAACGCTTGGGCGGAAGACTTTCCAATGCTTCGCCGCAGTACTGCAGCGTCAGTTCGCGGTTGCCGCGCCCACGGGCAATGATGCCGCTCAACGCCAGCCATTGGGCCAGCATGGACTTCTGGGCGGTGGCCGACGGAGCAGGCAGGAAGCGGCTCAAATGGCTGGCCAGCTCCTCGGCGGCATCCAGTTGGCAAGCCATCCCCAGCGCCCAGCTATACAACACAATCAGTCGCGGCGTGCTGATCAGCAAGCTGTCAGGCAAGTCCATTTTCCAGCGCAGCAACATGCCGACGTTCTGCTCGGCCAGCAGTTGTTCTTCGGAAAGGTTCTGCACCAGGTTCGCCGCGACATCCAGGTGACCGGCACGCAAGGCCTGTTCCACGGCCTCATCGAGCAGGCCCTGGGCATTGAACCAGCGGCAGGCGCGCAGGTGCAGGCTGGCGGCCGGCACCATCGACTGGGAGGTCGGGCGCGTGCGCAACAGATCGGAAAACAGGTGGTGGTAACGATACCAGTGGCCATGTTCGTCCAGCGGCACCAGGAACACTTGGTGGGCGAGCAGGAAGCGCAGGATCTCCCCGCTGTCATGGGCATCGCGAACGGCGTCGCACAGTTCACTGCAAAAGCGTTCCTGGGGCGCCGTGTCATAGAGGAACGACTGGACCTCGGCGGGCAGGCAATCGATGACCTCTTCGAGCAGGTAATCGCGGATCAGCCCTTCCCCGCCGTGCAACGATTGCGGCAGCGCGCCGTCGGTACCCGCCTCCGAGGCGGCCAGCAGCCAGAAGCGCAACCCCGCGACCCAACCTTCGCTGCGCTGGATCAGGTTTTCCAGCGCCTCGCCGCGCAAGGAACTGCTGTGCCGGTCGAGCAGGCTCAAGGCCTCGTCGTGAGTCAAGCGCAGATCCTGTTCATGCAACTCAAGCAGTTGTCGCGACAGCCGCAGCCGTGCCAGATGCCAGTCGGGGCGCTGGCGACTGGTGACCATCACCAGCAAGCCATCGGGAAGATGATTGAGGAAAAATTGCAGGCAACGGTCCAGCACCGGCCCTTGGGCCAGATGGTAATCATCCAGCACCAGCAGCAATGGCGTCGCGGTGGACAGGTGCTCGGCCAACTCGTCAAGCAGTCCGTCGAGCCATTCTTCGAACGCGAACGGCTGATGGCGCTGGCGCATTTTCAACAGTCCGAGGGATTGTCTGCCCAAGTGCGGAAAATAGTCCTGGAGGCCTTCCAGCAGGCGTTCGAGAAAACGCCCCGGGTCACTGTCTCTCGGGCTCAAGCCCAGCCAGAGACTTTGCCAGTGCGCCGGCAACCCCTGACAGAATTCCACCGCCAACGAACTCTTGCCAAACCCTGCCGGTGCGCTGACCAGCAGCAACCTGCCACCGAGCCCGGCACTCAGGCGCTCGCACAAACGTGGACGCAGCACATGGCCGTCGGGCAACGGCGGGCGGAAGAAGCGCCCGTCGAGTGTCGCGACGGCAATGTTTGCAGAACCTGGGGATGTAGACAAATCAGTCATAGCCGGCTCTTGTTTGAAATGCGGGTGGCGGCGTTGCAGATGTCCGCAGACTAGCCGTAAACGGATAGGGAATGAAGGCAATTGCTACAAATGGCTACAAAAAGTCTACAAACAAAAAAAAACGCCCCGAACCAGTCGGGGCGTTTTCAGAGGGTGCGGCCTCTACTCAGCTCACCTTAGCGAACACCATCCTGACGCAGGGCGGCCGGGGTGAAGTCGCTGGTGGTGGCAGTGAAGCCGAAGTCATAAGCCGACTTCTCTTCGTTCTTCATGCCCAGCGCCAGGTAACGACCCGATTGCAGGTCATACAGGGCTTCCAGGGCATACCACGGCACTTGTTTGTCGTAATAGTTCTCGGCATGTGCCTCACCTACGCGCCACAGTTGGCCACGACCGTCGTAATGGTCGATGACCGCTGCCTGCCAGGTATCTTCGTCGATGTAGAAGTCACGCTTGGCGTAGATGTGACGCTGACCCTCCTTCAAGGTGGCAACCACATGCCACACCCGGCGCAGCTCGTAACGAGCCAGGTCCTGGTTGATGTGACCGGCCTTGATGATGTCAGTGTACTTGAGGCTCGGGTCGTCGAGCTTGTAGGCGTCGGAGGCGATGTACATCTCTTTCTTGCCTTCGAGCTTCCAGTCGTAGCGATCCGGTGCACCGTTGAACATGTCCAGGTTATCGGAGGTACGCAGGCCATCGGCCGCGGTACCCGGGCCGTCATAGGACACTTGTGGCGCACGACGCACACGACGCTGGCCGGCGTTGTAGACCCACGCCGAACGCGGCTCTTTCACCTGGTCGAGGGTTTCGTGCACCAGCAGCACACCACCGGCCAGACGTGCCGGGGCAGTCACTTTCTGCTTGAAGTAGAACAGGATGTTGCCCGGGTTCGCCGGATCGTAATCCTTCATCTTGTCGCGGAACACGAACTGGTCCTGGAAGTACACCAGGCTGAACGAGCCGTTCGGCTGTGGCGTGGCCTGGGTTACCAGGCGAGTCACGCTACCACCGCGATAACGGGTGATGTGGTTCCAGATGACTTCAACGCCGCTTTTCGGAATCGGGAACGGAATGGCGGTTTCAAAGTTCTCCAGGCCGTTGCCGCCGGACACCAGCTTGGTGTTGGTTGCGTTCTTCTTGATAGCGGCGAACACGTCATCCGGCACGGTGGCACCGCGATGGGACGGATAGACCGGCATCTTGTAGGTTTCCGGATAGCGCTTGAACATCGCGTACTGGCCCGGGGCGAGCTTGTCCTTGTACTGGTCGACGTTCTGCGCCGTGATGGTGAACAGCGGTTTTTCGCTGGCGAACGGATTGGACAGGAAACCTTTGCTGTCGACCGTACCGGCGTTTTTCGCCATCGGCTTCCAGGCCGGGATCGAACCGTCGGCGTTACCCGCCATTTCGGCGCCCATCGGGGTCAGGCTCTTGCCCAGCTTGTCGGCCTCGGCCTGGGGTACCGCTGCGATGACGCTGGTCGCCAGCAGCGAAAGGCCCAGAACACCGGCGTGGAACAGACTCTTTGTTATTTTCATATGTGTGTTCGTCCTGAAAATACTGTGCTTAGAAGTTCACGCCGAGGCTGAGCGCAACGAAGTCACGGTCATCCACGGTGGTGTACTTGCCGTCGAAGAAATTGGTGTAGGCCAGGCTTGCGGTGTAGGTGTTCTGGTATTCGGCGTCGACACCCAGGCTCACCGCCTTGCGGCCTTCCTCGAAGTTGCCGCCAGGACCAGGAGAGTAACCACTCACGTCATGGGACCAGGCAACGTTCGGCTTGAGGTTCACACCGGCAAACACGTCGTTGTATTCCCAGATGGCACGACCGCGGTAGCCCCACGAAGTCGCGGTGGTGAAGCCTTCGTCGGTGCAGTTGCGGCTGAGGTTGTTGGTCGGAGTACCCGGGCCGGCCCCGCCGATAGTGCTGGCGTTGAGCGCCACGCAGGTATTCTGGCCACCAGTAGCTGGCAACTCACCTGGACCGTAGACCGGGTCACGGCCATAACGGACATCGGAGGAACTTTCCAGCCCGCCGACGTGGGTCACGCCCACTTCGCCCACCAGGGTCAGGCGGCTGGCGCCCATGACCTGATCGAAGAAATGTGTCAGGGTGGTCTGGAACTGGGTGATTTCCTTGCGGTTATACCCGTGCAAGTCCTGACCAGGTACACCGTTGAGCAGCGAAGCGTTGCTCAGAGCGCCGCCCAACGGACGTACACCAGCGAACAGGATATCGGTGGAGTTGAGCTGCACCGGAGCGTTCGGACGGTAACTGATCTCACCGCTCCACGCCGTACCGGTAGGCAGGGTGGTGGAGAAGCTCAGGCCGTAGAGGCGGATGTCTTCCGGGTATTCGATGAAGTACTGCGAATTACCCGCCACCAGCAATGGCGCCAGTCGAGCGATCTGGCCACCCAGTTGCTGGAGTCCCGCTGCCGTATTGTAGACCGACTGCGGCGCACCGGTGGCGCTGAAGATCGGCGCACGGCTGTGGTAGTTCATGAAGTAGGCGCCGAACTCGGTGTCCAGCGGATCGAACATGTACTTGAAGGACGCGCCCCACTGGCCACTGTCACGAGCATCACGATCGGGGCCACGACGCACCAGAACACCTTCTTCGTTGACGTCGACGCCGTTGGCGGCCAAAGGCACCAGGGCAGCGGCCGGAATTTGCGAGCGCTTTGCCAGCACACGCAGGTTGTCGTCGCAGCCGTCGGCGACGATGTCCGGCTGGGAGAAGAACGTACCGCAGTTGTCGACGACGGTCTGGTCCCATTCAATTTGGTAGAACGCTTCGGCCGAGAGGTTTTCGGTCAGGCTCTGGGACACATAGAACATGTTGACCGGGATCAGGCCTTCCTTGATCTCGGCACCTGGACGGCGGAACGCGGAGACGTCGATCGGGTTGATCGAGTTGATGCCACCACCGATGAAGGTACTTTCACCCCAGCTCACGACCTGCTTGCCCAGACGCACGGAGCCTGGCTGATCGGCAATGGCGTAGTTGTGGTAGACGAAGGCGTCGAGGATCTGGCCGCCGGCGGACTTGGCGCCTTCCTTGCGGCCCTCGTCGCTGATGTCCTTGAACGGACGGCTTTCGTCCTTCAGTTCGAAGTCGTACCAGTATTTGCCACGGACGAAAACACCGGTATCGCCGTATTTCAGTTCAAGGTCATGGATGCCCTTGAAGATCTTCGAGAAGGTTTCCCCGCTCTTGAAGTTCAGGTGACCGTCATCAGAAGTCTGGGACAGGCCCTTGCCGCCGTTGTTGACACCGATGAGGTTCTTGTTGGCACTTTCGGTAGACCAACTGGCACCGATCGACAGGGATGAGTCGAATTGACCTTCGATTTCACCGACGTTGAAACTGACGCCGAATGCTGGCCCGGCGAGCGTAGAGGCAAGACTGACAGCCAGGGGCAGTTTCGCCCGGCGCCAGAACTGATTAACTGATGTCATCGACGCTACTCCATGTGCATTTTATTTTTATGGCAAGAGCACTTCTAAAAACGTTGTGGATAACCGGGAGCCATGGCATCCCAAAGTCATTCCAAAGTTGCATCGCCCCTGTTCGTGCGGTTGCCCCGTTCTTAAAAATCCTTGAGCAGACTATAGCCAGCAGGTAGTAGCGCTTGATCCCTCTAAAGTGTGATTTGCAGTTGCCAGCCACTCTGGAACAGTCCTTTCGCCAGTCCGACACCCGTCGGCACGGCAAGGATGGCTGAAAAATTCGATTTGACAAGCCAAGCGCTTGCTTGGTGGGGCCGGCGTGCCCTTTCGGGCACGCCAGGAGACGCTTAAAGCGTCGAGAGGAAGGTACTGTTGGTGGCTTGCCATTCGCTGATGTCGACACGAATGCGCTTCTTGTCGAGTTTGCCGACGCTGGTCTTGGGAATTTCAGTAACAAGGGCGATCTGGCTCGGAATCGCCCACTTGCTCAGGTGTCCCAGCTCCACAAACGGCTTGAGGTGTTCCTTGAGTTCCCGCGCCCCGATTGCGTGTCCCTCACGGATCACCAGCAGGGCAAACGGCCGCTCGCCCCACTGCGGATCGGGGATCCCCACCACTGCTACTTCGCGTACCGCCGCATGACGGCTGATCAGGTCCTCCAGGTCCAGGGAGGAGATCCACTCGCCACCGGTCTTGATCACGTCCTTGATCCGGTCACGAATGTCGATCACGCCCATGCTGTCCAGGGTCGCCACATCACCGGTGTGCAGCCAGCCTCCGGCCCAGAGCTCGGCGCCCTTCTGCGGTTCATTGAAATACCCCTCGGTCAGCCATGGCGCGCGTAACACCAGCTCGCCTTGGGTCTCACCGTCGGCGGGCAGGAAGTTGCCCTCGGTGTCGACGATCGCCGCCTCCACCAGTGGCCCCGGCACACCGGCCTTGATCCGGTAAGTGGTGCGTTCGTCTTCGGTACCCGCCATCAATTCGTCGTTCAAATGCGCGCACGACACCAGTGGCCCGGTTTCCGACATGCCGTAGGCGGCGGTCAACTGAATGCCTTTGGCCTTGGCCGCCTCGTACAGCGTGCGGTTCAGGGCGCTGCCGCCGATGACGATTTTCCAGCCGCCGAAGTCGACGTTCTGCGCGGCCTTGGCATTGAGGACCATCTGCAAAATGGTCGGTACGCAATGGGAGAACGTGACCTTCTCCTTGCGCCACAACTCCACCAGGTACTCCGGGTCATAGCGGCCGGGATACACCTGCTTGAGCCCGAGCATGGTCGCCACATACGGCAAGCCCCAGGCGTGGACGTGGAACATCGGGGTGATCGGCATGTACACGTCGTTGGTGCCCAGCAGGCGCACGCTGTCGATCGCGCCCATGATGGTCGACACGCCCATGGTGTGCAGCACCAGTTGCCGATGGGTGAAGTACACGCCCTTGGGATTGCCGGTGGTGCCGGTGGTATAGAACGTGGTCGCGACCGAGTTTTCATCGAAATCCTCGAAGTCGTACTGCGGGCTCGCCGCGGCCAGCAGCTGTTCGTATTCGCCGACGAGGTTCGGCAGGTCCGCGGTTTTTTCCGGCAGGTCAGTCAGCAGCAGGGTTTTGTCGACCGTGGTCAGATGCCCTTCGATGCCCTTGTAAAGGCCGACGAACTCGCTGTTGACCAGCACAAAGCGGTCCTCGGCGTGGTTCATGGTGTAGAGGATCTGTTCCGGCGACAGGCGCACGTTGATGGTGTGGATCACCGCGCCGATCATTGGGATGGCGAACATGCATTCCAGGTAACGATGGCTGTCCCAGTCCATCACACCCACGGCATCCCCGGGCTTGACCCCGGCCGCAGTCAGCACGTTGGCCAGGCGGGCTACCCGTTCGATCAGGGTCGGGTAGCTATAGCGCAACTTGTCGCGGTAAATGATCTCGCGGGTTTTCTCATAACGGGCACCGGACATCAGCAGCCGTTTGATCAACAGCGGGTACTGGTAAGCGCCTTCGGCCGGGGGGATAACGCGAGTCTGCAACATAATAATCCCTTTAATCTGACTGCACGGTCGTGACTGAAAGTACGCACTGTAGTGCCCTTGAAGGTCAGCCAAATCAGCCAAAGGAATGATTTGCAGAACCCTACGAATGCTAGCGTTGCGCCATCACCCACAGGGATTCTCGGCCTGCAGTCACTACGCAATCAATGCATCTCGGTAAAAGCCAGCTTCACGCCAATTGCAATCAGCACCGCGCCCATGGTCCGGTCGAACCAGTGACCCATGCGGGCGAAACCGGCGCGTACGCGCTGCTGGCTGAACAGCATCGCCACCAGGCAGAACCAGATCGCTGTCGCCACCGCCAGGTAAACCCCGTAACCGGCCTGCACGGCCAGTGGCGTTTGCGGATTGATGACCACAGTGAACAACGACAGGAAGAACAGGGTGGCTTTCGGGTTGAGACCATTGGTGACGAACCCCGAAGTGAAGGCACCACGGGCGGTGCGCTCCCCGGCTTCCTTGTGCAGATCGTCTGCCACAGGCTTGGCCGGCTGCGCGCGCAACGCCTTGTAACCGATGTACAGCAGGTAAGCGGCGGCCGCCCACTTCAAGGCATTGAACAGTACGATCGACTGGGACACGATCAGGCCGATACCCAACAGCGAGTAACCCACGTGCAGGAAAATCGCCGTACCCACACCCAACGCGGTCCAGGTGCCAGCGCGACGACCGTGGGTAACACTTTCGCGCACCACCACGGCAAAGTCCGGGCCGGGGCTGGCCACGGCCAGCAGGTGAATCAGGGCAACGGTCAAGAACTCGGTCCAGTACATGGGGGCTCCTTCAGGCCAAGCGTAACTATTTATTTCATCTGGTAGGCTGGCAGATTACGCCTTCAGTTCATTGCACAAAAGGTACAGTTGATGACGAACACTCGCCGCGCCGTATTCCTCGACCACCCGTCCCTGGACCTCGGCGACCTTGACCTTGCCCCGCTGCGCAACTGTTTCAGCGATTTGCGGCTGTTCGCCCAGACCTCGCCCGATCAAGTCATCGACCATCTCAAGGGCGCCACCGTCGCCATCAGTAACAAGATCCTGATCGATGCCGCCACCATGGCCGCCAGCCCTGATCTCAAACTGATCCTGATCACCGCCACCGGCACCAACAATGTCGACCTCGCCGCCGCCCGCGCCCACGGGATTACCGTGTGCAACTGCCAGGGTTACGGCACGCCATCGGTGGCGCAGCACACGATCATGCTGCTGCTCAATCTGGCCACGCGCCTGGCCGATTATCAAAAAGCCGTCGGCGAAGGCCGCTGGCAGCAGGCCAGACAGTTCTGCTTGCTGGATTACCCGATCGTCGAACTCGAAGGCAAAACCCTTGGCCTGCTCGGTCATGGCGAATTGGGCGGCGCGGTCGCACGGCTGGCTGAAGCCTTCGGCATGCGTGTTCTGCTGGGGCAAATTCCCGGACGCCCTGCCCGGCCGGACCGCTTGCCGCTGGATGAACTGTTACCGCAAATCGACGCACTGACTCTGCACTGCCCGCTCAACGAACATACCCGCCACTTCATCGGTGCCCGCGAACTGGCCTCAATGAAGTCCGGCGCGTTCGTGGTCAACACCGCACGCGGTGGATTGATTGATGAACAGGCACTGGCCGACGCCTTGCGCAATGGACATCTGGGGGGCGCCGCCACTGACGTGCTGAGCGTCGAGCCTCCCGTCAATGGCAATCCGCTGCTGGCCCACGACATCCCGCGCCTGATCGTCACCCCGCACAACGCCTGGGGCAGCCGCGAAGCGCGCCAGCGAATCGTTGGCCAAGTGGCCGAAAACGCACTGGGATACTTCAGCGGTAAGGCGCTGCGGGTCGTCAGTTGATAAACTGCGGCACTTTTTTCCACGGGAGCAGTTATGGATCCGCGCAGTGAAGTACTGCTTCGTCAGGCCGAGTTATTCCAGGGTTCGGTGTTGTTGGCCGGTTTGCCCGCCGACGACTTGCTGGGCCGCCTGCCCGACGCTCATGGCTGGTGCTGGCACGCCGGCGATCAGGCCGCGCTGGACGCCCGCTTCGCCGAGCGCAGCCATTTTGGTGTGAACGCGCCCGAGCGCGAGTTCGATACAGCGGTGGTCTTCCTGCCCAAGGCCAAGGACCTGACCGACTACATCCTCAACGCCCTCGCCTCGCGGCTGGCTGGTCGCGAGCTGTACCTGGTCGGAGAGAAAAAAAGCGGCATCGAAGGTGCCGCCAAACAACTCAATCCGTTCGGCAAGCCACGCAAACTCGACAGCGCGCGTCACTGCCAGCTCTGGCTGGTCACCGTGGCCAACGCGCCGCAAGCCAAACCGCTGGAAAGCCTGGCGCAGACCTACGAACTGCCGCTGGCCGAAGGCCCGTTGAAGGTCATCAGCCTGCCGGGGGTGTTCAGCCATGGCCGCCTCGATCGCGGCAGTGCGCTGTTGCTGGAGCATCTGGACAAACTGCCCAGCGGTCACCTGCTCGATTTCGGCTGCGGCGCAGGGGTTTTGGGTGCGGCGGTGAAGCGTCGTTACCCGCACAATCAGGTCACTTTGCTGGACGTGGATGCCTTTGCCGCTGCCAGCAGTCGTCTGACCCTGGCCGCCAATGGTCTGGAAGCCGAGGTGATTACCGGTGACGGAATCGATGCCGCGCCGATGGGTTTGAGTGCGATCCTGAGCAACCCGCCGTTCCATGTCGGCGTGCACACCGACTATTTCGCAACGGAAAACTTGCTGCGAAAAGCGGCAAAACATCTGAAAAACGGTGGCGAACTGCGCTTGGTCGCCAACAGTTTCCTGAAGTATCAACCGCTGATCGAAGAGCACCTTGGCGTGTGTGCGATCAAGGCCGAAGGACAGGGCTTTCGGATCTACCGGGCCAAGCGCGGATAGAACTTCTTTTGAAAAAGAAGGCTTGCCGAATGGATTCTGCCTAGGCAGAATCCGCTCCGTCCTAGGGGAGTAGTCTCCCACGAGCGCCACGCTCGTCCGGCATGCGTCAACATACTTGGTCAAAAGACCATGGCGCATGCGACCCAAGCATCCACATCAGATGGATCGCAGGGTTTGACAAGACCTATGACACGAACACCTTACCCGGGGCGGGAAGGCTGTACGTGTCATAGCCGTGTCGACCCGCCCCTTAGGAAAACCCTGATGCTGGATTCACTACTCGTACCTACCGCAATCGTTGCCTTGGCCGAAATCGGCGACAAGACGCAACTGCTCGCGCTCATTCTCGCTGCCCGTTTCCGCAAGCCCTGGCCGATCATCGCCGGTATCGTCGCCGCGACCCTGGCCAACCACGCGGCCGCCGGTGCGGTCGGTGCCTGGGTCGGGAGTTTCTTCTCGGACACGATGCTGCACTGGATGCTCGCCGCGAGCTTCGCCGCCACGGCCCTGTGGACCCTGGTTCCGGACAAGATGGATGACGACGAGGCCAGCACCGCCCGCAAGTTCGGCCCGTTCCTGACCACGCTGATCGCGTTCTTCCTGGCGGAAATCGGCGACAAGACGCAGATCGCGACCGTGATGCTGGCTGCGCAGTATCCGGAATTGTGGCTGGTGATCATCGGCACCACCCTCGGCATGCTGATTGCCAACGTGCCCGTGGTATTGGCCGGTAACTTTGCCGCGGACAAATTGCCACTGACCCTGATCCGTCGACTGGCGGCGTCGGCGTTCTTCGTCCTGGCGATTGTCGCGGTGTACAAGGCGATGCAGAGCAGCGGGTGGGTTTGACCCGATAGGTCGTTAGACCGCGTTATCGTTCATCTCGAGCAGGCTTGCTCCCACAGTTGGAATGCATTTCCCTGTGGGAGCGAGCCTGCTCGCGAAGAGGCCAGCAGCCTCAGCACATGACTATCAGGACTTCTTGGCCTGCTCATACAAAGGCATGACCTTCGGAATCGCCGCCTGCAACGCCGCAATACGGCTCGACGACGCCGGGTGAGTGCTCATGAACTCCGGTGGCGAACCTTCCGAAGCCTTGGTCATCTTGTTCCACAAGGTAATCGCGGCATTCGGGTTGTAACCGGCGCGGGCGGCCAGTTCCAGACCGATCAGGTCCGCTTCGTTTTCATTGGCGCGGCTGTTGGGCAAGGTCATGCCATAGTTGGCCACTGTATCGGCCAGAGCCAGTGTGTCCTGCCCCAACCCGAACAACGCACCCGCGCCCTGCTTCGCCATTTCCATGCCGTACGCCTTGGACATCGCTTCACGACCGTGCTCGCGCAGGGCGTGGGCGATTTCATGGCCCATGATCGCGGCGATTTCATCGTCGGTCAGATGCAGGCTGTCGATCAGCCCGGTGTAAAAGATGATCTTGCCGCCAGGACCGCAGTTCGCGTTGAGTTCATCGCTCTTGATCAGGTTGACTTCCCACTTCCACTGGGCCGCGTCCGGACGGAAGTTCGGCGCCTGGGCAATCAGCCGGTCGGCAATCAGCTGAACCCGCCGGGCTTCATTGCTGGTCTTGTCCAGCACACCTTTGCTCGACGCCTCGCCCACTGTCTTCTGATAGGACTGGGCGTACATCTGGTCGACCTCTTGCGCGGACAACATGCTGAACATGTACTGCTTGCGCTCCACACCCACGGCGCCGCCACTGGTGGTATTGACCGACTGGCAACCGGTGAGCAATAGCGCCGCGCTCAGTACACTGACAACCAAAATCTTGTTCATCAAAAAACTCCCTGAAAACATGCCGCGTATCCTAGGCGTGGAAATGTATCGACGCCAGATACGATGGACGTAAGACGCACAATTCAGACAAAGCTCACATCGTCGTTCAGCCACCCAATAACTCAACCCGGAGTGAGACACTCCGGCCCATTGAGTTTCGGATCATTCACCATGTTGGCCAAAACCCGTTCGCGCAATGCGGCAGGCTCACTGGCCAGCAAGGCTTGCAAAGCATGCAACGGCGTCTCGGGGTCCAGCCACGCGGCCTGCCCCGCCTCATCAAGAATCAACGGCCGCCGCTGGCTCGCCGCCGGTTGGGTGATCACCGCGGTACTCAGCCACACCTGCTCCTGTACCGGGTAGGCCTCCCAGATCGCCGCAAAAAATAATGACGAGCCCTCCCCCGGCGTCAGCCAGTACGGGCGCTTGCGCGTCGTGCCGCGCCACTCGTAGAAACCATTGGCCGGCAACAGGCAACGGCGCTCGCGCAAGGCCTGGCGAAACATTGGCTGTTCGGCAACGGTTTCGGCGCGGGCGTGGGCCGGCGTGCGGGACAAATCGGTCAGCCAGGGTGGCGTCAGGCCCCAGCGCGCGCGTGCCAGCGTGCGCTGGCCGTCAGGCTCGGCCCGCAGCATCAACACCGAATCATTGGGGGAAATGTTCCACTGCGCCTGCTGGTCGGCGGGAAAACCGGGCAGCGCCGCAAAGGCGGGGTTCCAGCGAAACAGGGCATAACGTCCACACATGGGGCAACACGGCTCTTGATCAAACGAACGCCAGCCTAACAGACCAGCGTGCCGGGAAAGCTGTCCGGTTCATCGCCGGACAGCGGCAGCGCGGCATTGTACGCGGTGATCAGCTCGCGGGCGTATTCGGCCTGGTCGTTATCGACCGACAGCCCGAGCAGGCCATAGATCGGCAACTCGCCGCTGCCCCCGAGCAAATCACGGCCCACCAGATGCGCCTCGATGCCTTCGCTGGCGAGCATGCCCTGCAGCAACTCGCCTTCCATCAGGTTTTCCGGATCGTAGATGCGCTGCATACACGCTCCTCACTCGTTTTCGCTGAACACGTCGAGATGCCATTCCTCTTCATGAACCTGCAACACGAAGGTTATCGGCCGACAGCACACCTGACAGTCTTCAATATAGGTCTGATCGCCACCGGACAAATCCAGCGTCGTCTCGACTTCCTCACCACAATACGGACATTCATATTGCGCAGTTTCCAGCATCGCGGTCTCCCAGGTGACTTGTGCGTATAATCGCCGGTCTATTTGCAGGGCTATTTTTGTCTGGCTACTTTTTCAGACCGTGCCCCGCCGGTTTTTCGATCAAAACCTTTACTTACCCTAGCCGTTTCTAACAAGAGAGCATGATGGGCGAATTCGATGCCATCCGACCTTACGACGACAGCGAAGTCCCGGCAGTGCTGGCACGGCTGCTCGGCGACAAGGCGTTTCTAGATATCCTCACCCACTTCCGCTTCCCGCGTTTCGCCGGCGCTTTAGGCTGGGCACTCAAACCTCTTATAGCCCATCGGCTGCGCCGTGAGTTTGCCGGCATTAACTCCGTGGCCACGTTACAGGACAAAGTCGAGGTTTACGTCGACCATACCATCGAGCGCGCCACCGACGGTGTCACCTATACCGGTGTGGAGCAATTCAAGTCCGGCAGCGCCTACCTGTTCATCGCCAATCACCGCGACATCGTGATGGACCCGGCCTTCGTCAACTATGCCGTGTACCACGCCGGCCTGCCGACGCCACGCATCGCCATTGGCGACAACCTGCTGCAAAAGCCTTTCGTCAGCGACCTGATGCGCCTGAACAAGAGCTTTATCGTGCACCGCTCGATCAGCGGACGCCGGGAGAAAATGGCGGCTTATCAATTACTGTCGGCGTACATCAACCATTCGATCCGCAACGATTGCGCCTCGATCTGGATCGCCCAGGCCGAAGGCCGCGCCAAGGACGGTGACGACCGTACCGAATCGGCAATCCTCAAGATGTTCCACATGAGCCGCAAGGACGAGCCGTTCGGCGAAGTCATCCGGTCGCTGAACCTGACCCCGGTGTCGATCAGCTACGAATACGACCCATGCGATCAGGCCAAGGCCCGCGAGCTTTACATTCGCGCCACCACCGGCAGTTACACCAAGGTGCCGGGCGAGGATGACGTCAGCATCGCCAAGGGCATCACCGGCTACAAGGGCCGAGTGCACGTGAACTTTGCCGCGCCGATCACTGAACTATTCGAAGACACCAAGCAATTGGCGGTCGAGATGGACAGGCAGATCCTCAGCGGATACCGCCTGTTCCCGGTGCACTACCTGGCTTATGCGCAGTGGAAGGATGCCGATCCGCAGTTGCAGGTGCCGGAAGCCGCTGAAGTGTTCCCCGCCGAGGAACTGGCCAAGGCCCAGGAAGAATGGCAACGCCGCCTGGACGCCTGCCCTGAAGAGCATCGTCCGTTCCTGGTACTGCAATATGCGACGCCGGTGCGCAATCAGTACCGGGTGAAGGCTGGGTTGCCGCTGTAAGCGGTTTCGGCCGAATCGGCATAGGGGACGGCCTTCACAGGCCGTTCCCCTGCCACACCACCCGGCATGCGGGTCCGCACCGGGCGGTTCGAGAGATTGAGGTCAGGAGAGACGCGGTAAACCCGTTCTGTCGAACCAC
>NZ_MRCS01000014.1 GCF_002303925.1 Pseudomonas sp. ACN8 | reverse complement strand
TTGAAGAGGTCACCGAGGTCGAGCAGGTCCTGTTGAACAGACATAAAAAATCCGATGCCAGAGGTCTGGCATCGGATTTTCGGAGAAGCCCGGCGCGGATTCAAATGCTTAAGTGAACAGCATTACGGCCTGGGCCGGGGTTTTGTTTGCAGCAGATGAAGTTCTACGCGGGATCAGCCGTTCTGGCGGATACCAGCTACCAGCCAAGGCTGGTTTTCGCCCTGTGCACGTTCCATGTTCCAGCTTTCGCTGAAGACTTCGCCCTGGTCGAAACGCGAGGTTTTCGACACGCCAGTGAACGTCAGGGTGGCGATGGTCTTGTCGGCGCGATCGTCCACACCGTCCAGCTGTACATTGAGGTTATCGATGTAGGTGGACTGGAAACCGTCGCCCAGGTCTGCACGCTCACGCTTGAGGAACTCCAGCATTTGCGGAGTCACGAACTCGGCGATCTTGTCCATTTCGTTGGCGTCCCAGTGCTGTTGCAGGGACTGGAAGTGATTGCGCGCCGCTTCGACGAAGTTTCTTTCGTTGAACCAGGCTGGCGCGTTGATCACCGGGCGAGCGGCAACAGGTGCTGCCGAGCCACCGAAGATCGAACCGCCGGCAGGCTTTTGTTCGAACGCTTCACGTTGCATCGGCGCATGGCCGGCCGGAGCGTACTGCTCCTGCTGCTTGCGACGACGGGCGGCGATAAAGCGGAAGACCAGGAACGCAATGACGGCCATGATCAGGATGTCGAAGATCTGCATGCCCTGGAAGCCGTCACCCATGAACATGGAGGCCAGCAGGCCACCGGCCGCGATACCGGCCAATGGGCCGAGCCAGCGCGAAGCGCCACCGGCCTTGGCAGCGGCGCCAGCGGCACCGGCAGCACCAGCGGTCGCCGCAGCGCCGCCCATGCCTGGAGAAGAAGGAGCCATCTGGCTGGTCTGGTGAGTCGGCGCAGCGCCTGCGCTTTTGCCACCACCGAAGCGCTTGGCGGCATTGACGTCGAGACTCATCGTCAGGCCGATGCACAACGCCATGGCGATGCTAAGAAAACGTTTCATAAAGGGAATTCCCATTTGTGGAAGGCACGCGCGCCATGTTGCACAGGTGAAGTGTTACTGGCTAGCGGCAGAGTGTTTCGGGCTTTTGCCTGACAGGTCGTGTTCAGCTCCCGTCAGTGCAAGAAGGCCTTTTGACTTTGATCTGTCAGATGAGTGGATAGGGTTTGTAGGACGGTCGCCTAGCGTCGCAGAGCCAGCATGACCACCCCGGCCGTGATCAGGCCGATTCCGCCCCATTGGCGCAGGTCGAGTTTTTCACCCAGCAGGACAACGCCAAGAACAGCCACCAGCACCACGCTGAGTTTGTCCACTGGGGCAACCAGTGACGCCGGGCCGGCCTTGAGTGCGCGGAAATAGCAGACCCACGATGCACCGGTGGCAAGACCCGACAGCAGCAGGAACAGGTAGCTCTTTGCAGAGATCGATCCTAATGACTGATATTGGCCCGTGGCGTACAAAATCAAGGCCAGGCTGACCAATACCACTATCGTACGCAGCAGGGTGGCGAAGTCGGAGTTGACGTTTTCGATGCCGACTTTCGCGAAAATGGCGGTCATTGCCGCGAAAGCCGCCGATAACAGGGCCCAGAATGTCCAGGAAGAAAAAAAGCCCGAGCCCATTTTTCAGTGCCTTTAGTCAGTGCGACCTAAATAGCTTCCAGCTTGGCGTAACCCAGCATCAGCCACTTGCTGCCTTCGCTGAAGTTCACCTGCACCCGGGCCTGAGCCCCGGCGCCTTCGAAGTTCAGAATCACGCCATCGCCAAACACCGAGTGCCGTACGGTCTGGCCCAGGCTGAAGCCGGTCTGCGGAATCTCGCTGCCGCTGAACAGGTTGCTGCCACTCATCGACTGGTTGCCACCGAACGGACGGCTGACGCTGTTGGACAGCCGCACCTCCTGAATCAGGCCTTTCGGAACTTCGCGTACGAAGCGCGACACCTTGTTGTAGGTCTCGCTGCCATAAAGGCGTCGGGTTTCAGCATAGGTCATCACCAGGTTCTGCATGGCCCGGGTGATGCCTACGTAGGCCAGACGACGTTCTTCCTCAAGGCGGCCAGGCTCCTCCAGGCTCATCTTGTGCGGGAACAGACCTTCTTCCATGCCCACCAGGAACACGTAAGGGAATTCCAGGCCCTTGGCGCTGTGCAGGGTCATCAGCTGGATGCTGTCTTCGTGCTCGTCGGCCTGGGTGTCGCCAGCCTCCAAAGACGCGTGACCGAGGAACGCCGCCAATGGCGTCAGGTCTTCGTCTTCTTCACTGTTTTCGAAGTTGCGCGCGGCGCTGACCAGTTCCTCAAGGTTTTCTACCCGTGCCTGGCCTTTCTCGCCTTTTTCCGCTTCGTGATAGGCAATCAGCCCCGACTGCTCGATGACGGTCTGGGTCATCAGGTGCAGTGGCATTTCCATGCATTTGGCGGCGAGGTTCTCGATCAGCTCGATAAACGCGCCCAAGGCGCCGGCCGCACGACCGGTCAGGCCTTTGTTGGCCACCAGTTGGCGCATCGCTTCCCACATCGATACATCGCTGTGGCGCGCATGGTCGCGGATCGCTTCGACGGTTTTCTCGCCGATGCCACGGGCCGGCACGTTGATGACCCGTTCCAGCGCGGCATCGTTGCCACGGCCTTCGAGCAAGCGCAGGTAGGCCATGGCGTTCTTGATTTCGGCGCGTTCGAAGAAGCGCTGACCGCCATAGATGCGGTAGGGAATGCGCTCGCGCAGCAGGGCTTCTTCCAGAACCCGCGATTGGGCGTTGGAGCGGTACAGAATCGCGATATCGCTGCGAGACAAGCCGGTTTTCAGCGCACTTTCGATGGTTTCGACAACGTAGCGTGCTTCGTCGTGCTCGTTGAAGGCGGCGTACAGGTTGATCGCTTCGCCTTCGCCGCCGTCTGTCCACAACTCTTTGCCCAGGCGCCCGGTGTTATTGGCGATCAAGGCGTTGGCAGCCTTCAGGATACCGGCGGTGGAGCGATAGTTTTGCTCCAGGCGAATGGTTACGGCGTCCGGGAAGTCTTCGGAATACTGGTAAATGTTCTCGATTTTCGCGCCGCGCCAGCCGTAGATGGACTGGTCGTCGTCGCCCACCACCATCAGGCTGTCGCCGCCCTTGGCCAGCAGGCGCAACCAGGCATATTGCACGGCGTTGGTGTCCTGGAACTCGTCCACCAGGATGTGCCGGAAGCGCTTTTGATAGTGAGCAAGCAGGCCTGGGTGATCGCGCCACAGATCGAGGGCGCGCAGCAGCAATTCGGAGAAGTCGATGACACCCGCACGCAGGCAGGCGGCCTCGTAGGCTTCATAGATGCCGCGCATGGTCGCCAGGAACAGGTCGCCACTGGCCTGGATGTGTTGCGGGCGCAGGCCTTCGTCTTTCTGCCCGTTGATGAACCACTGGGCCTGACGGGCCGGCCAGCGCTGTTCGTCCAGGCCGAGTTCGCGGATCACCCGCTTGACCAGCCGCTGCTGGTCATCGCTGTCGAGAATCTGGAAGGTCTGGCTCAAGCCCGCTTCCTGCCAGTGCGCCCGCAGAAGGCGGTGCGCCAGGCCGTGGAAGGTGCCGACCCACATGCCGGCCGGGTTGATACCCATCAACTGCTCGATGCGCTGGCGCATCTCGGCAGCAGCCTTGTTGGTGAAGGTCACCGACAGAATGGAGTGGGGCGAGGCGTTTTCGACCTGGATCAACCAGGCGATACGGTGCACCAGCACTCGGGTTTTACCGGAACCAGCACCGGCCAGGACCAACTGACGACCCACGGGGGCTGCTACGGCCTGGCGTTGGGCATCGTTGAGGGAGTTCAGCAGAAGGGAGAGATCATCGCGCATCGGGGCATTCTAGGGGGCCGCGACACACCGGGCAAACCCCGCTTCGCTTTAACCGATGAAAGTTATGCGAAGGACGACCGGTCAGTCATCGGCTGCAGGCGTTGGCAGGGCATGCCTTGAGCATTTTCAGTGACATCGGCAGCCGAAAAATTTGGCGATTTATTGATCAGCAGCAGTTTGGTCCGGGCAATTGCTTGTGTATGCTCCGAGCAGTTTCGGGCACATGCTCATCATTATAAGAACAAGAACATCGCCTATGACCCTCAGCTTCGACCTGTCGGGCCCCACTGTGGAACCCCGGGTGATCCGTAAAAAGTACGCCATGGAAATGGCGGTCGAACGCACGCGCCTGTTGTATCAAGGCTCGTTGCTGCCCACGTTGTTCATGCTGATCAATGGCCTGGTCTGTGCCGGTTTGCTCTGGAGCCCGCAGCGCTATTTTCTGGTCAGTGTCTGGCTGGTGTGGTTGTTGTCTTTGGTGGCATTGCGGGTGATTCAGGTCGCCGCCTTCGATTCGGCCATTCCCAACCGTCAGGCCCATCCCATTTGGCGACGGATGTTTTTGCTGGGCTCCGGCCTCACCGGTCTGACCCTGGCGGGTGCCGGCATCGCCCTGGTTCCCGCCGATAATTTCATTCAGCAAGCCTGGGTCTTCGGCCTCATCGGTGCTGCGGCGCTCTCGGCCAGTGTGGCTTATGCAGTCAGCTTGCCGGCCTTTCTGTCATTCACCTTGCCCTGTCTGTTGCCGGCCATCGCCTATATGTTTTGGGTGGCTGACGAGCAGCAGCAAGGTTGGGGCTGGTTCGGGCTGATCCTGCTCGGTGCATTGAGCGTGGTCGCCTGGCAAGTCAATCGATTGATCGACCGGGGCTTGATGCGACGCTTTCAGAACCAGGCGCTGATCGAGCATCTGCAACAGGCGCAAAGCTGCAGTGACCAGCTCAATCAGAAGCTGGCCAAGGAAATAGAACAGCGCCGACGTGCCGAGGACGATTTGCGAGAGATCCAGGTCGACCTGGAAAACCGAGTCGCTCAGCGCAGCCTGGAACTGGATGCCGCCAACCAGGCACTGAGCAAGAGTGAAGCGCGTCTGGCGCTGGCATTGAAGGCCAGCGAGTTGGGGTTGTGGGACTGGAATCTGCAAACCGACGAAGTCCATCACACGCAGATTCAGGAATTGTTCGGCCTGGAGCCGGAGCAGGTCACGGCATTATTGCGCCACCTCAAACCGCGCCTTCATCCCGAGGATCTTCCTGCGCTGAAAAGGGCGCTGGTCGAGCATTTGAAGGGTCGCACCGAGGACTATCAAATCGAGTATCGCGTGCGGCATGGCGACGGCCACTGGGTCTGGATCGAGGACCGCGGGCGGGCAGTCGAGCGTGCCGACAACGGCCGGGTGATTCGCATGGTCGGCACTCGCCGCGATATCAGCGCGAGCAAAGGCCTGGAAGAGCAGCGGCAACTGGCGGCGACCGTGTTCGAGGCGGCCAGCGAAGGGATCGTGATTTTCGATCCGAACTACGTCCTGATCGCGATCAATCAAGCCTTCAGTCGGGTGACCGGCTATGACATCGACGACATGATCGGGCGCAATGTCGTTGAGTTGCCATGCAGTCGTGATGCGCGTCGGCATTACGCCGCAATACATCAGGCGCTGGAGCAGCAAGGCAGCTGGCAGGGCGAATTGGTGGAGACCCGCAAGAACGGCGAGATGTATCCACAATGGCTGCAACTGAATGCCGTGCGCGATACCCGGGGAAATGTAAGCCATATTGTGGGCTTCTTCGCTGATCTCTCAGCCCGCCGAGAATCCGAAGAGCGCATGCGCTATCTGACCCATTACGACGAGCTTACCGGTCTGGCCAACCGCGCGATGTTTCGCGAACGACTCAACGAGGCTCATCAACGAGTGCGACAGGGCGGTTATCGCAGCCTGGCGTTGCTGCACATCAATCTCGATCGGTTCAAGCAACTCAACGACAGCCTGGGACATGAAGTCGCCGACCAACTGTTGCAGAAAATGGCCCGGCGACTGGTGAATGCGTTGCCTGAAGCAGACACCATCGCGCGCCTTTCCGGTGATGAGTTTGCCGTGCTGTTCAACGCCTACGGCAACCTGTCGAGCCTGGCCCGGGTGGCAACTCGCCTGGCGAACAAGTTGCGCCTGCCGGTGACCATTGACGAACATGAGCTGGTGGTCAGCGCATCGATGGGCATCAGCCTGTTGCCGGACAGCGCTCGGGAAACATCGGCACTGGTCAGTCAGTCGAACATGGCCATGCAGCACGCCAAGCACCTGGGTGGCGATAATTTCCAGTTTTACACCGATAGCTTGCAAGCCAGCACGCTGGAGCGTTTGCAGCTGGAAAACCACTTGCGCAAAGCCATCGAAGACAAACAACTGAAGGTGTTTTACCAACCGAAACTGTGCCTGGCCACTGGCCGGTTGAACGCCGCCGAAGCCTTGGTGCGTTGGGATCATCCGACCATGGGCCGTGTGCCGCCGGGGGATTTCATCGGCCTGGCTGAAGAAACCGGATTGATCGGCCCGATCGGTGAGTTCGTGTTGCGTCAGGCTTGCTGGCAAGCCTGTGAGTGGCAGCGGCAGGGGTTGGAAGCGATTCGGGTGTCGGTCAACCTGTCGGTGCATCAATTGCGCCAGGGCAAATTGGTCAGCCTGGTGCGGCAGGTGCTGGAAGAGACCGGGCTGGCGCCGCAACTGCTGGAGCTGGAACTCACCGAAAGCCAGTTGCTGGACAGCGTCGAACACATCATCGCAACCTTCCAGCAGTTGCGTGATCTCGGGGTGAAACTGGCCATTGACGATTTTGGCACCGGTTACTCATCTCTGAGCTATCTCAAGAGGATCCCGGTGGATTACGTGAAGATTGATCAGGCCTTTATTCGCGGGTTGGGAGAGGGTACCGAGGATGCGGCGATTACCCGGGCCATCATTGCCATGGCTCACGGCCTGAAGCTGAAGGTCGTGGCGGAAGGGGTGGAGCGGGAAGAACAGCTTGAGTTCCTGAAAGCCGAACGCTGCGATGAAGTACAGGGTTATTTGATCAGCCGCCCGGTCGAGGCCGAGACGTTGGCCGGTTTGCTGCACGCGCAAGCCGCAAGCTGACAAGGATACGCAAGGCGCTTTTGTCCATTAAAACGCGCACTCGGCGCACCTGGACAGGCGCCATGGGTGCTACATGAAGCGCGGGCACCTGAAATCGAGGGATTCGGTAACGCATTGAGCAGGCAAAAAGCCAATTCATGTAGTATAACTACAAGCGTGCTACATCCCCGGCACCTGCCAATAACAAAGAGTCCAGCCCTTTGAATCTGCTGCAACACATCGCCCAGTCTCGCCACCTGTTACGCAAGTCGGAGCTCAAGGTCGCCGACCACGTGCTGCTTGATCCTGCGGCCGTGATGCACAGTTCCATGGCCGACCTGGCCCACAGCGTGGGCATCAGTGAACCGACCATCGTGCGGTTTTGCCGTGCCATCGGTTGTTCCGGCTTTCAGGACCTGAAGCTGAAGCTGGCCCAGAGCCTGGCGGCAGGTGCGAGTTTCGGCCAGTTTGCGATTCACGAAGACGATTCGGTCGCCGACTACAGCCTGAAAATCTTCGACACCACCCTGCATACCCTGATGGAGGTTCGCGAGAAGCTCGATCCGCTGGAATTGCAGCGGGCGGTGACGCTGATGTCCCAGGCCCAGCGCGTCGAGTTCTACGGTTTCGGTGCCTCGGGTGCGGTCGCGGCGGACGCCCAGCACAAATTCTTCCGCTTGCTGCTCACCGCTGCGGCGTATTCCGACCCGCACATGCAGGCGATGTCGGCCGTGACGCTCAAGCCAACCGACGTGGCGATCTGCATTTCCCAGTCCGGGCGTTCCAAGGACCTGCTGATCACCGCCAACCTGGTGCGCGAAAGCGGCGCCTCGTTGATCACCCTGTGCCCGAGCCAGACGCCATTGGCCGAGCTGTCTACGGTCAATCTGGCGATCGATGTGCATGAAGACACTGAGATCTATACGCCGCTGACTTCGCGCATCGCTCACCTGGTGGTGATCGACGTGCTGGCGATGGGCGTGGCCATGGCCCGTGGCCCGAGCCTGGTCAACCACCTCAAGAGCGTCAAGCGCAGCCTGCGCAGCTTGCGGTTGTCACCCAAGTCGGTGAAAGCGCTGGACGACTGACGTCGTCGTAAGGTCGTTCCGACCTTAATCGCGAGCAGGCTCGCTCCCACCTTTGACCGCAATCTCCTGTGGGAGCGAGCTTGCTCGCGATGGCGGTCTCGAATACAGCGCAATTTTCATCAGTCTGTAACACCCAAGCCGCCAAACCGTCATCCCTCGCGCCTATCTTGAAACTCCCGTACTCGCCTTGGGAGACTCGAAATGGCCATGCCCTACGAAGAACGCAACAGCGCTGTCAAAACCCGTCGTCAGCAAGAAGATCAGCGCCGCATGGAATTCCGCCGCGCCATCGAAGATCGCTGCGAACGCCGTCAGCTTCTGGCCGAAATTGGCGACTTTCCGGAGTTGGAACTCAACTTCTGGCAGGCATCTCCCTCGGCGTCCCGTCGAAACGCTCAACCAGCGCGCTGATCTGAAGCCGTTCGCTACGGATAAACGCCAGGAAGGCGTGAGCCACCGGTGACAGGCGTTTCGCCTTGGCCTGCACCAGGCACCAACTGCGAAACAGTGGCAGCTCTTCGACCGGTAGCTCGATCAGCCCACCGGTTGCCAGCTCAAGGCTCAGGGCGTGGCGCGTCAACAGCGCAACGCCCAGGCCTGCCAGTACGCATTCTCGCTGAGCCTCGGCAGACGAGACCTCCTGGGTCTGGTTGAAGTGCACGCGTTTCTCTTTGAAGTATTCTTCGCACGCCAGCCGCGTCCCTGAGCCCGGTTCACGCAACAGCAGTGTGTAGGGCTCGAGATCCTGCAAGCGCAACGGCCCCATATGACACAGCGGGTGATCCGGTGGCGCCACGGCGACGATCGGGTTGTTCAGGAACGGCAGGAATTCCAGGCCCATGTCCTGAGGCACCATGGACATGATCACCAGATCGTCGCGGTTGTCTGATAGACGCCGAATGACCTGACCGCGATTGACCACCGTCAGTTGCAGGTTCACTTCCGGGTGCTGGCGTTTGAACGCGGCAAACAGATGCGGCACGAAGTATTTGGCGCTGGATTCAATCGCCAGTTTCAGTTGCCCCTGCAACGAGCCCTGCATATCCGACAGCTGCATATCGAGGTTTTCCAGGCGCCCGAAAATATCCCGACTGGCCCGCTGTAACGCTTCAGCCGCCTCGGTCATGTAGAGTTTTTTGCCGACGTAATCGAACAAAGGCTGGCCAATCAGCTCTTCAAGTTGACGAATCTGTAGGCTGACGGCAGGTTGTGTGAGCGACATTTCCTCGGCCGCGCGACTGTAGGAGCGCAAATCACAGACCTCGTTGAAGATCTGCAATTGCCGCAAAGTCATACGCATCAATGACTTACGCATTATCTGGTCGCTTTCGTCGCTGGCTGGTGAATCAACTATAAGTCTTTACTTATGCACGACCCAATTTTTATTCATTTTTGTTAATCCCTTGTGGGCGCTAGTGTGGACCTGCGACCAAATTGAAACATTTGGTCACGCGTCGACCTGGGTCTAGCAGGTCGTGGGTACCACCGGCTCAAGGGAAACTCCAAGTGATAACAAAGATCCTGATCGCCAACCGTGGTGAGATTGCCGTACGAATCGTACGTGCCTGCGCCGAAATGGGCATTCGCTCGGTCGCGATCTATTCCGATGCCGACCGTCATGCCTTGCACGTCAAGCGTGCGGACGAGGCCCACAGCATTGGTGCCGAGCCACTGGCCGGCTACCTGAACCCGCGCAAGCTGGTGAACCTGGCTGTGGAAACCGGTTGCGATGCACTGCACCCCGGCTATGGCTTCCTTTCGGAAAACGCCGAGCTGGCGGAGATCTGCGCCGAACGCGGGATCAAATTCATCGGCCCTTCGGCTGAAGTCATTCGCCGCATGGGCGACAAGACCGAAGCTCGCCGCAGCATGATCAAGGCCGGCGTACCGGTGACCCCGGGCACCGAAGGCAACGTGTCGGGCATCGAAGAAGCCCTGACCGAAGGCGATCGCATCGGTTACCCGGTGATGCTCAAGGCCACTTCCGGTGGCGGCGGCCGCGGCATTCGTCGCTGCAACAGCCGTGAAGAACTTGAACAGGCTTTCCCGCGAGTGATTTCCGAAGCCACCAAGGCGTTCGGTTCGGCGGAAGTGTTCCTGGAAAAATGCATCGTCAACCCGAAGCATATCGAAGCGCAGATCCTCGGCGACAGCTTCGGCAACGTGGTGCACCTGTTCGAGCGTGACTGCTCGATCCAGCGTCGCAACCAGAAGCTGATCGAGATCGCTCCGAGCCCGCAACTGACCCCGGAACAGCGCGCCTACATCGGCGACCTGTCGGTGCGCGCAGCCAAGGCCGTGGGATACGAGAACGCCGGGACCGTGGAGTTCCTGCTCGCCGAGGGCGAGGTGTACTTCATGGAGATGAACACCCGGGTGCAGGTGGAACACACCATCACCGAAGAAATCACCGGCATCGACATCGTGCGTGAGCAGATCCGCATCGCGTCCGGCCTGCCGCTTTCGGTGAAACAGGAAGACATCCAGCACCGCGGTTTCGCGTTGCAGTTCCGGATCAACGCCGAAGACCCGAAAAACAACTTCCTGCCGAGCTTCGGCAAGATCACCCGTTACTACGCACCCGGCGGCCCCGGCGTACGTACCGACACGGCGATCTACACCGGTTACACCATCCCGCCGTACTACGACTCCATGTGCCTGAAACTGGTGGTGTGGGCGCTGACCTGGGAAGAGGCGATGGACCGTGGTTTGCGAGCCCTGGACGACATGCGTCTGCAAGGGGTCAAGACCACCGCCGCGTACTACCAGGAAATCCTGCGTAACCCGGAATTCCGTAGCGGCCAGTTCAACACCAGCTTCGTTGAAAGCCACCCTGAACTGACCAACTACTCGATCAAGCGCAAACCCGAAGAGCTGGCCCTGGCCATCGCCGCCGCCATCGCCGCCCACGCAGGCCTGTGAGGAATATAAGAATGAGCAAGAAGATCTTCGTTACCGATACCATCCTGCGCGACGCCCACCAATCGCTGCTCGCCACCCGCATGCGCACCGAAGACATGCTGCCGATCTGCGACAAGCTCGACAAAGTCGGCTACTGGTCGCTGGAATGCTGGGGCGGCGCGACGTTTGACGCCTGCGTACGTTTCCTGAAAGAAGACCCGTGGGAGCGCCTGCGCCAGTTGCGCGCCGCGCTGCCTAACACCCGCCTGCAGATGCTGCTGCGCGGCCAGAACCTGCTGGGCTACCGCCACTACAGCGACGACGTGGTCAAAGCTTTCGTCGCCAAGGCCGCGGTCAACGGCATCGACGTGTTCCGCATCTTCGACGCCATGAACGACGTGCGTAACCTGCGCGTGGCCATCGAAGCGGTGAAAGCTGCCGGCAAACATGCCCAAGGCACCATCGCCTACACCACCAGCCCGGTGCACACCATCGAGGCCTTCGTGAACCAGGCCAAGCAAATGGAGGCCATGGGCTGCGACTCGGTGGCGATCAAGGACATGGCCGGCCTGCTGACCCCGTACGCCACCGGCGAACTGGTCCGGGCATTGAAAGCCGAGCAGTCGCTGCCAGTGTTCATCCACTCCCACGACACTGCTGGCCTGGCTGCGATGTGCCAGCTCAAGGCGATCGAAAACGGTGCCGACCACATCGACACCGCAATCTCCAGCTTCGCCTCCGGCACCAGCCATCCGGGTACCGAGTCGATGGTCGCCGCCCTGAAAGGCAGCGAGTTCGACACCGGCCTGAACCTGGAACTGCTGCAAGAGATCGGACTGTACTTCTACGCCGTGCGCAAGAAGTACCACCAGTTCGAAAGCGAATTCACCGCCGTTGACACCCGTGTTCAAGTCAACCAGGTACCGGGCGGGATGATTTCCAACCTGGCCAACCAGTTGAAAGAGCAGGGCGCACTCAACCGCATGAGCGAAGTGCTGGCCGAAATCCCGCGTGTTCGTGAAGACCTCGGCTTCCCGCCGCTGGTGACCCCGACTTCGCAGATCGTCGGCACCCAGGCGTTCTTCAACGTGCTGGCCGGCGAGCGCTACAAGACCATCACCAACGAAGTGAAGCTGTACCTGCAAGGCGGCTACGGCAAGGCGCCGGGTACCGTGAACGAACAACTGCGTCGCCAGGCCATTGGCAGCGAAGAAGTGATCGACGTTCGCCCGGCCGATTTGCTCAAGCCGGAAATGGCCAAGCTGCGTGCCGACATCGGCGCACTGGCCAAGTCCGAAGAAGACGTGCTGACCTTCGCCATGTTCCCGGACATCGGCCGCAAGTTCCTCGAAGAGCGCGCTGCGGGCACCCTGACACCTGAAGTACTGTTGCCGATTCCTGAAGCCGGCGGCGTCGCGTCTGTTGGTGGGGAAGGTGTGCCAACCGAGTTCGTCATCGACGTTCACGGCGAAACCTACCGGGTCGACATCACCGGCGTCGGCGTCAAGGCCGAAGGCAAGCGTCACTTCTACCTGTCCATCGACGGCATGCCGGAAGAAGTGGTCTTCGAACCGCTCAACGAATTCGTCGGCGGCGGTAGCAGCAAGCGCAAGCAAGCCTCTGCTCCGGGTCACGTCAGCACCACCATGCCGGGCAACATCGTCGATTTGCTGGTCAAGGAGGGCGACACCGTCAAGGCCGGCCAGGCTGTGTTGATCACCGAAGCGATGAAGATGGAAACCGAAGTCCAGGCTGCCATCGCCGGCAAAGTCACCGCCATTCACGTGGCCAAGGGCGACCGGGTGAACCCGGGCGAGATCCTGATCGAGATCGAAGGCTGATTTAACAGCCTCGATTCAACGCTTTAAACCTCGGGGGGGCATGTGCTCCCCTTTTTTTGCCTGAAATTCAAACCGCAGTCTTCGCCGAAGGCTGCGATTTTCTGGATTCAGGACTGTTGCGTTCTGCACTCCACCAACCCTTTAACCTGACCCGAAGCGGTCTGGTTCTCATCGCTCAGCCACTTCTCGAACCCCGCACCAATCGCCGGCCATTCCGAATCCAGAATCGAATACCACGCCGTGTCCCGGTTCTGCCCCTTGACCACCATGTGCTGGCGGAACACACCCTCAAAGCTGAAGCCCAGGCGCTCGGCCGCGTATTTGGAGCGGGCGTTGGCGTTGTTGCACTTCCATTCCAGGCGACGGTAGCCCAAGGCAAAGGACTCCTTGGCCAGCAGGTAAACAGCCTCGGTGCTTTTCGGCGAGCGCTGCATCGGGGCGCCGAAGGTGACGTGGCCGATTTCGATGCGGCCCTGGGCCGGGACGATGGACATCAGGCTGAGAATGCCCTGGACCTCGCCGCTGGCGCGGTCGATCACGCTGAAAAAATACGGGTCGCTGTTGGCCGCGTGGTTGTTCAGCCAATCGTTGAAGACGCTGCGCTCCGGGAAGGGGCCGTAAGGCAGGTAGTCCCACAATTTCGGGTCGGCGCCGGGGCCTTGCAGGACTTTGTACAGGCCGTCGCCGTGGCGTGCAGGGTCGAGTTTTTCCAGGCGGATGTAACGCCCTTCGATCAGTTGAGCGGTGGGTGCCGGGACGCCTTTCCAGTCGGCGAGTGAAATCGACATGCTGTTCTCCTAGATGGCTTTGCGAAACTGGATGAAACCGGGGCGTTCGGCGATGCGCTCGTAGAGCTGGATCGCGGTGGCGTTGGTTTCGTGGGTCAGCCAGTGGACTTTGTTGCAACCGTCGGCCTTGGCCGTGGTGTAGACAAACTCGATCAGTTGCCGGCCGACACCGGTGCCTCGGGTTTGCGGGACTACCAGCAAGTCTTGCAGGTAGCAGGCGTTCTCGATGGCCCAGTTCGAACGATGGTAGATGAAATGCACCATGCCCACCGCTTTGCCGTCGGCCCAGGCGAGGGCGGCGTGAGTCGGTTCGCTCGGGTCGAGCATGCGCAGCCAGGTGCTTTGGGTGACGGCATCCGCCAGTTCGGTGTTGTAGAAGCGCAGGTAGGCTTGCCACAGTGGCAACCAGGCCGCGTGATCACCGGCGGTGACTTGGCGAATGTCGATCTGACTCATGGTGATTTCCTTAGCGCATCAATTGGGCGAGGGTTTGATCGTTGACGTCAGGGCTGGCTGCCAGGCCTTCGCGCACGCCGGCGATGTCGGCGGGGCTACGGTTCTGGCTGAGCTTGCGCTTGCCTTCCAGGCGGTCGATGGGAATGGCGAAACCGACGATGGCCTTGAGCATGCCGTCGATGTAATCGGCGGGGGCATCGGCCACTGACCACGGTTTGGCGCGGCCAGCTTCATGACGGTCGGTGAGGGTGCTGACGATGTCGAGCAGCCGCCCGCCATCACTGAAGGTTTCGGCTCGGCCATAGGCGTGTACGGCGACGTAGTTCCAGGTTGGCACGACTTTGCCGTGTTCGGCCTTGCTCGGGTAGAAGCCGGGGCTGACGTAGGCGTCGGCACCGGCAAAAATGAGCAGGGCTTCGGCGCCGTCGCGCAGGTCTTTCCACTGTGGATTGGCTTTGGCCAGATGCCCGTACAACGTGCCGTTCGAGCCTTGTTCGCAATGCAGCAGCACCGGTACATGGCTGGCTTGCAGGCCGTTTTCACCGTGGGTCACCAATATGGCGAGGCGGGTGGCGAGGATCAGTTCATGCAGTTGGGACAACTCGTCGATGGCAAAAGCACGCGGCGTGTACATAGAGATATTTTCCTTGGCGAATGCCTGCATCCTAGGCAGGCTATTGGTCTGTTGTAAGAGCCATTAATGACCAATTTCATGGGTCCATTGCGATGACTAGCGAACCACTGTCCCTGACCTTCAACCCTGCGGGTATCGAACTTGATCGTCGGCAAGGGCTGAGTCGTCAGCTCTACCAGGCATTGCGCACGCGTGTTTTGGACGGGCGACTGGCCAGCGGTACGCGTCTGCCTGCCAGTCGTGATCTGGCCGCCGCGCTGGCGATTTCCCGCAACAGCGTGGTGCGCGCCTACGATCAGCTGTACGCCGAAGGGTTTATCGAAGGGCGAGTGGGCGACGGGACTTATGTCGCGAAATTGCCCCAGACAACCTTGCCGGCAAAAAAATTATCCACAAAAGTATCCACAGGGTTTTCAACAGGCTTACCCACAACCTTATCCACAAAATGGCTCGATTTACCTGTTGATTTATCCAGCAAAGTTATCCACAGCGGTGCACTGACTCGCGTTGAAAAGAACCATTTACCCATGCCGCCCAGCGGTCCGCCCAAGGCTTTTCGGGTTGGTGTTCCGGCGTTCGATCTCTTCCCGTTCGAGGTTTGGGCCAAGCTGAATGCGGCTTTCTGGCGTAAACCGGATTTCCAGCAGTTGTGCTACGGCGACCCGGCAGGTGATAGGCGATTGCGCGGGATGATCGCGGCGTACCTGCGCAGCTCGCGGGGCATGCAATGCACGGCTGAACAAATTCTGATCACCAGTGGCGCGCAGCAGGGAATAAGCCTTTGTGCACAGTTGCTGGTGGAGCCCGGTGACGGGGTGGCGATTGAAAATCCGGGGTATCGGGCGGCTGGACATGCGTTCGCCGTGGCGGGGGCGCGACTGCACGGGGTGGCAGTGGACAGCGAGGGCATCAATTGCAGCGAACTGGCAGGGCTCGATGATTGCCGGCTGACCTACGTCACGCCGTCCCACCAGTATCCCACCGGCGTGGTCATGAGCCTGGCGCGGCGCCTGGAGTTGCTGGCCTGGGCCGAGCGCACCCAAGGCTGGATCGTCGAGGATGATTACGATGGCGAGTACCGCTACAGCGGTGCGCCATTGGCGCCTTTGGCCGCGCTCGATCGTCACGGGCGGGTGTTGTATGTCGGCACGTTCGGCAAGGTCGCGTTTCCGGCTTTGCGTCTCGGTTATCTGGTGCTGCCGCCGGGGCTGGTGCAGGCCTTTGCGCAACGACGTGCGGTGGACGTGCGGCATTCTGAAGTCAGCACCCAGGCGGTGATGGCCGAGTTCATGGCAGCCGGGCATTTTCAGCGGCACATAAGACGCATGCGGCGTGCGGCGCTGAGTCGGCGCAATACCTTGCTCAATGGTTGGCCGCTGGATATTCCAGGCATCGGCAAACTGCCCACCGTCGCGGCGGGACTGCATATGACCGTACCGGTCGACAGCGTGGCCCGCGAACGCGAGCTGATTGAATTGGCGAGCAGTGTCGATGTCGAGGTCAACGGCTTGAGCAGTTACTGGCTGCCGGAATCCGTGACTCCGATGGATCAACGTGCGGGACTGGTACTGGGCTTTGCCGCCGTACCTGAAAAGGCGATCGAGTCTGCATTGGAGCGGTTGCGCAGGGTGTGGCAGGTGCTCTGAAGCGGGCGGTCTGTTCAGTCCAATCGCGAGGGTGCATCAGTGTGCGGTTGGCGGTAAGTAAATATCGTGGGCAAAAAAAGACCTGCGCGAACGCAGGTCCTGATGACAGCTGGATAGCGGTGGGTTTCAGGTCCCGGACTTGATCTTGGTCCAGGCCCGGGTCCGTGCACGTTCGGCATCACGCGGCAGCGGTTGCAGGGTGTAGAGCGTGCCCATCGCCGCATCGGTCGGATACAGGTTGGGGTTGTTGCGAATCGCCGGGTCGACCAGTTCCGTGGCGTCCTTGTTCGGGTTCGGGTAACCGACAAAGTCGCTGACCGGTGCAATTACTTGCGGCTGCAGCAGGTAGTTGATGAAGGTGTAGGCGTCTTCGGGGTTTTTCGCCCCCTTCGGAATCGCCAGCATGTCGAACCAGATCGGCGCGCCTTCCTTCGGCAAACGCATGTCGACGACCACACCGTTCTTGGCTTCCTTGGCGCGGTTGGCGGCTTGCGAGAAGCTGCCGGAGTAACCGACCGCGACGCAGATGTCACCGTTGGCGATATCGGCCATGTACTTGGACGAGTGGAAGTAGGTGATGTACGGGCGGATCTTCATCAGCAGTGCTTCAGCCTTGGCGTAGTCCGCAGGCTTCTTGCTGTTGGGGTCCAGGCCGAGGTGTTGCAGGGCCAGTGGCAGGATCTCTGAGGGTGAGTCGAGCAGGGCGACGCCGCACTGCTTGAGCTTGCTGATGTTCTCTTCCTTGAAGATCAGGTCCCAGCTGTCTACCGGAGCGTCGGCGCCCAGGGCGGCCTTGACCTTGTCCGGGTTGAACCCGATCAGGATGGTCCCGTACATGTACGGCACAGCGAACTTGTTGCCCGGATCGTTGGCTTCGATCAATTTCATCAGCTTGGGATCGAGGTGGTTCCAGTTCGGCAGCTTGCTGCGGTCCAGAGGCTGGAATACTCCGGCTTCGATTTGCTTGGCGAGGAACACGTTGGACGGCACCACCACGTCGTAGCCGGAGTTGCCGGTCAACAGCTTGGCTTCCAGTGCTTCGTTGGTGTCGAAGATGTCATAGACCAGTTTGGTCTGGGAGTTCTGGGCCTTGAAGTCTTCCAGGGCCTTGGGGGTGATGTAGTCGAACCAGTTGTAGACGCGCAACGTTCGCTCTTCGGCGTGGGCGGCAACGCTGAGCACCGAGGCACACAGCGTCGGCACGATGAAACGCTTAAGACTTTTCATTTTTCTACTTCCTCAACAAGCGCTTTCAAAACCTTCGAGAACGTTCACGGCATTGATGCCGATTTCTTCGACGGCATAACCGCCTTCCATCACGAACAGCGTCGGTACGCCGAGGCCGGCGATGCGCTTGCCCATGGCCAGGTAGTCCGGACTGTCGAGCTTGAATTGCGAGATCGGATCGTCCTTGAAGGTATCGACGCCCAGGGACACGACGATGATGTCCGCGCCGTAGCTTTCGATCTCTTTGCAGGCTTGTTCCAGCGCTGCGCTCCAGGTGTCCCAGCCTGAGCCTGCGGCCAGCGGGTAGTTGAAGTTGAACCCTTCGCCAGCGCCTTCGCCGTGCTCATCTTCATAGCCGAGGAAGAACGGGAACTCGGCTTCCGGATGACCGTGGATAGAGGTGAACAGCACGTCGCTGCGTTCGTAGAAAATCGACTGGGTGCCGTTACCGTGATGGTAATCGACGTCGAGGATCGCGACCTTTTTGTGGCCTTGATCGAGGAACGCCTGGGCGGCGATGGCGGCGTTGTTGAGGTAGCAATAACCCCCCATCAAATCGCTGGCGGCGTGGTGTCCCGGTGGACGGCACAAGGCGAAAGCAGAGCGGGCGCCACGCTGGATTTCAGTTTGGGCGGTGAGGGCAACTTGTGCTGCGCTGTACGCCGCCTGCCAAGTGCCGGCGGTGATCGGGGCGCCGCCGTCGAAGCTGTAATAGCCGAGTTGGCCGTGGAGGCTGGTCGGTTTGATCGGGCGCAAGGTGCGTGCAGGCCAGGTATACGGCAGCAGGTCACCGTCGGTGTTGAATTCGGTCCAGCGTGCCCAGGCACCTTTGAAGAAATCGAGGTAGTCGCGGCTATGGATGCGCGCAATCGGTGCCAGGCCGAAATCCTTGGGTGCTTCTACAGGCCCCAGGTTCTGGTTTTTCACCCGTTGCAGCACGTGGTCGGCGCGTGAAGGCATCTCGAAGCAGGGCTTGAGCTGGCCGTCGATGAGTTCGCAGCGGCCGTGGTGCAGGTGGTGATCGTCCGAGTAGATCGTCAGCATTTCTTGTTCTCCGCAGGGCTGATTCGGTTGCCCCCAGTGTTGCGGCGCACGGCGAATCGGAGAACGGCAGGAAAGGCCAAAAGGGGATTGATATGGCCAAAACATCTGACCGAAATTCGCCCCTTGCTCCCACAGGATTATCCGTGTGGCCGGAATTGGCTGGGCGCCACACCACTCCAGCGCACAAACGCATGACGGAAACTCGCCGTTTCGCTGAAACCCAAGGCTTCGGCAATCTGGTAGATCGGCAATTGATCCTCGCACAGCATTTGCTTGGCCTGCTCGAAGCGCAGCTCGTCGAGCAGTTCCTGGTAGCTGCAACCCATGTCCTTGAGATGGCGGCGCAAGGTCCGCGCCGAACAGTTCATTTGCTCGGCCAGCCCTTCCAGCCCGGGCGCGGCATTCAGTTGGGCGCTGAGCAATTGGCGGATCCGCCCCAGCCAGGCCTGGCGCCCGGTGAACTCGATGTTCTGTTTGCGGCAGCGTTCGGCGATGGCTTGATGGGTGATGACATCGGCCAGCGGCAGCGGCTGGTCGAGCCAGCGTTTGTCGAAGGCGAAGGCGTTGTTCCGCGCGCCGAAGTGCACTGGGCAGTTGAAGTGTTCGGCGTAGGTCGCTTCGTAGTCGGGCGCGGCATGTTCGAAGCGCGCGCCGAGCAAGGGCAGGGGATGGCCGAGCAGGTCGTCGCAGGTGACTTTCAGCGACACCAGGCAGAACTCGGCATTGAACACCGCCATGGCCGGGCTCTCGCGATAATCGGCGGCGGCGAACCAGATGCGCTCGCCATCGTCTTCCAGGCTCAGTTCGAAAAGTGTTCCCAGCAGCGCCGGATAGCGTATCGCCAGACGCAAAGCGTCACCGAAGGTGGCACTGGTGAGCAGGGCGTAACCGAGCATGCCATAGCAGGAAACGTGCATCCGTCGGCCCAGTTCCAGGCCAATGTCACGCTTGAGGGCAACGGCGTTGGCGCAGACCTGCATTTCCTGGTTGGTGGTGATGCGCGTGTCGGCACGGTTCAGATCCGCCGCACTGATGCCGCTTCCGGCCAGCAGCGCTTCGCTGGACAAGCCTTGTGCCTTGAAGGCATCGAGTACCAGGGAGACCGCGTTGAGCGTGGTGAGGTGGGAGTGGAGCATGAGGACTTCCAGCCTGGGGATGGCTGGAGCGCAGCAAGTTGTATGCCGGGTGATGTCCCTGTGGGAGCGAGCCTGCTCGCGATGACGGTGGATCAGTCACATCAATGTGAATGGTAGACCGCTATCGCGAGCAGGCTCGCTCCTACAAGGGGGCTCAGCTCAGCTCGCCGCACAGGTCGAGTTCGACGAGCCGACGGACTTCATCCGTATCAAGCCCTGTACCCAACAACCCATGCAACTTGCCGAACGCTGCTTCACGGGTCATGCCGCCACCGGACAATACGCCCACACCGCGCAAACGACTGCCGGCTTCATAGACGTCCAGTTCAACCCCGCCTTCGTGGCATTGCGTGACCGCTACCACGACCACGCCTTTGTCCCGCGCATGGCCAAGGCTGGCGAGAAACCCGGGGTTGTCGCTCGGGCCGGTGCCGCTGCCGTAGCACTCCAGCACCAGGCCCTGAATGCCGCTGTCGAGCAAACCATCCAGCACCTCGGCGCTGATGCCGGGGAAGAGCGGCAGCACCGCGACGTTCGTCAATTGTTTGGGCTGGTTGTAATTCAACTGTGTTGGCAGCGAAGGCACTTTCACTCCACCGCCCTGACGCTCCAGGCGCTTGAAAGGATGCCGACCAAAACTGCGCACCTTCGCGCAGCGGGTCGGGTCCAGCAGTTCGCCATGGAAGTACAGATGCACACCCGGCGCCAGGCCCTGGCCCAGTGCGACCAGCGCGCCGCCGAGGTTTTCCCAGGCATCGCTATCGGTGACGCCGGCCGGCAGCATCGAGCCGGTGAAGCATACGCGGGCGTGCAGGCCCAACAATTGAAAACTCATGGCGGCCGCGCTGTAGGCCAGGGTGTCGGTACCATGCAGGATCAGCACGCTGTCGCAGCCTTGAACATCCACCGCATCGACCACCGCTTCACGCAACTGCTGCCAGTACGTCGGGGTCATGTTGGCGCTGTCGATCAGCGGCGACATCTCGCGAAAGCGCCATTGCGGCACAACCAGCTCGGGCTGGCTGTGCAGGTAGTCGCGCATTCGCGCTTCGAAACCGGACGCCGGGGCCAGGCCGTTGGCGCTGGCCTGCATGCCGATGGTGCCGCCGGTGTAGAGCACCATGACGTGTTGGGCGGCAGGATAGGTCGAGGAATTCATGGGAATCTCCGAAATCGATGACTTCCTTGTGGGAGCGAGCCTGCTCGCGATAGCGGTGTGTCAGTCGACATCAATATTGAATGTCAGTCCGCATTCGCGAGCAGGCTCGCTCCCACATGGGATTTCCGCACTTTAACCGATCAGTGTTGCGCTGCGGTCGCGGCCTTTAGCGTCGCTTCAGCCTGAGCGGCTGGCGGATTGGCCGGCCATGCCTGGCGATCCAGATCCAGATCCGGGAATTTGCTCGAATCGAATACCGGTGTGGTGATGCCAGCGGCGCGCTGGTCATCGTAGTCACGCAGGATGCGCATGCCGACCTTGAACAGCAGGAACAGCGCGATCAGGTTGACGAACGCGAGCATGGTCATGGTGATGTCGGCGAAGGCAAATACGGTGCCGAGGTTTTCGATGGCGCCCCAGAAAATCAACACCAGTACCAGCGCGCGATAGCCCATCAGCGCCTTGCGGTTTTCACCGATCAAAAAGCGCAGGTTGTTCTCGCCCAGGTAGTAGTTGTAGAGGATCGAGGTGAACACGAACAACGCCAGGGCCACGGAGATGAACATCCGGCCCCAGTCACCAACCACGGCGGCCAGCGAGTTCTGGGTCAGGGCAATGCCGTCACCCTCGAAGCCCGGGGTGTAGAAGCCGGAGAGCAGGATCAGCAGCGCGGTGCAAGTGCAGATCACGAAGGTATCGAGGAACACGCTGAACGCCTGAACCACACCTTGTGCCACCGGGTGCTCGACCGCCGCGACCGCCGCCACGTTCGGCGCACTGCCCAGGCCGGCTTCGTTGGCGAACACGCCCCGCTTCACGCCCATGACGATAGCGCTGCCGATCAGGCCGCCGAAGGCCTGGTCCAGACCGAAGGCGCTCTTGACGATAGTCATCAGCATGCCCGGCACATGGTCGAACTGCAGCACGATCACGTAGAGGGTCACGCCGATGTACACCAGGGTTTTCACCGGCACCAACAAGTCGGCGACCTTGGCGATGCGCTTGATCCCGCCGATGAACACCAGGCCCAAAAGCACCGCCAGACCGATACCGGTGTAAGTGGTGTCGAGGCCGAACGCGTTGTTCAGCGAGTGCGTCACGGCGTGGGCTTGCAGGCCGTTGAAGGCGAAGCCGAACGTCACCAGCAGCAGGAATGCCATCAGCATGCCCAACCAGCGTTTTTGCAGGCCGTGCTGGATGTAATAGGACGGGCCACCACGGAACTGGCCTTCGGAGTCGCAGCGCTTGTAGAGCTGGCCGAGGGAGCATTCGAAGAAGCTGCTGGACATGCCGACCAGCGCGGTCACCCACATCCAGAACACGGCGCCGGGGCCACCGAGGGTCACGGCAATGCCGACACCGGCGATGTTGCCCGCACCGACGCGGCCGGCGAGGCTGAGCATCAGGGCCTGGAACGAACTCAGTTGTCCGGCGCTGCTTTTGAGGCTGTCGCGGAACACCGCGAACATGTGGAAGAAGTGACGCAATTGAACGAAACGCGAGCGGATCGTGAAGTAGCTACCGAGCCCGACAATGAGCACGATCAGTACTTTCCCTGAGAGGAAGTCGTTGATGACTTCGAGCATGGATTATTCCTCGCTGTTTTTTGTGTAGGCAAATGCTGGCCGGATAGACACATCGAGTTACATCCCTTGGCGCACGGCACAATGGGCGGTTCGACGTTCGTCCCGGTTTCATATCGCGGGTTTGTTATTAGTTCGGGTTTCGCATGGGTTGTGGCCTCGCTACCGACGACCGCTCACACGAAGAGGGGCGGCACTATACCGATGACAGTGCCGTCCGTCTGCACGGTTGTGGTCCATTCGGTGAAGCGAAGCCTTTGAAACACCCGACGTTACCGGCGCCGGGCTCCTGTAGGAGCGAGCTCGCTCGCGAAAAACTCAAGGGCGCCGTTGGCCATCAGGTTTACGCGTTATCGTTAAACATCTTCGCGAGCAAGCTCGCTCCTACAAAACAGTTAAAAAAAAGGGCCTGGGGACTAAATCCCCAAGCCCTCAAAAGGTGAGAGGTGTCTAGTCCCTCGACCTGGTGAGCGGTGCTACAAGTAACGCGTCGGGTTATGCCTTCAGAGGCACCAGGCGCGGAGCAATCATGTTTTCCGGGCGCAGGATGTCGGCAAGCATGGCTTCGTCGAGCAGACCTTCTTCGCGCACCAGTTCCAGCACGCCGCGGCCGCTTTCAAGGGCGATGCCGGCGATGCGGGTGGCATTCTTGTAGCCGATGTACGGGTTCAGTGCGGTGACCAGGCCGATCGAGTGCTCGACCAGTTCGCGGCAGCGGGCTTCGTTGGCGGTGATGCCGACGATGCAGTGCTCGCGCAGCATGTCCATGGCGCGTTGCAGCAGGCGGATCGAGTCGAAGATCTTGAAGGCGATCAGCGGCTCCATCACGTTCAGTTGCAGCTGGCCGCCTTCGGCCGCGATGGTCAGGGCCAGGTCGTTACCGATGATCTGGAACGCCACCTGGTTGACCGCTTCCGGAATTACCGGGTTGACTTTGCCTGGCATGATCGAACTGCCTGGCTGCCGCGCCGGCAGGTTGATCTCGTTGATGCCGGTACGCGGGCCGCTGGACAGCAGGCGCAGATCGTTACAAATTTTCGACAGTTTGACCGCGGTACGCTTGAGCATGCCGGAGAACAACACGAAGGCGCCCATGTCGGAGGTGGCTTCGATCAGGTCGGCGGCCGGTACCAGCGGTTGGCCGCTGATCACTGCCAGACGCTGAACAGCCAGAGCCTGATAACGCGGGTCGGCGTTGATACCGGTACCGATCGCGGTGCCGCCCAGGTTCACTTCAGTCAGCAGTTCCGGGGCCAGCGTCTTCAGGCGGGCCAGGTCTTCGCCCATGGTGGTGGCGAACGCACGGAATTCCTGACCCAGGGTCATCGGCACGGCGTCTTGCAGTTGGGTACGACCCATCTTCAGGACGTGGTTGAATTCCTGACCCTTGTTCGCGAACGCCTGAATCAGGCTGTCGAGACTGGCCAGCAGAGCGTCGTGACCCAGCAACAGCCCCAGACGGATTGCCGTCGGGTAAGCGTCGTTGGTCGACTGCGCCATGTTCACGTCATCGTTCGGGTGCAGGTACTGGTACTCGCCTTTCTGGTGACCCATGGCCTCCAGCGCGATGTTGGCGATGACTTCGTTGGCATTCATGTTGGTCGAAGTGCCAGCGCCGCCTTGAATCATGTCCACCACGAACTCTTCGTGGAAGTCGCCGCGGATCAAGCGTGCACAGGCTTCACTGATGGCAGCGTGCTTGGCTTCGCTCAGGTGACCCAGCTCACGGTTGGCGTCAGCAGCGGCCTGTTTAACCATGGCCAGACCGACAACCAGTTTCGGGTAGTGCGAAATCGGAACGCCCGAAAGGCGGAAGTTATTCACCGCTCGCAGGGTCTGGATACCGTAATACGCTTGAGCCGGTACTTCGAGGGCGCCAAGCAGGTCATTTTCTGTGCGGAATGATGCAGCGGAGGACATGATAGAAATCATCTCAATATGAACCCGGTCTGTGCCGGAACGCTGCGAATGCTAGGCCTGTGGAGAATTTTGGGCCAATGCTGTTAAACACTAGGCTATGCATATTCGGCATAATGCCCGTGTGACGCTGGCTTGATGGCGAACGTGTGACCTAAATTGGTGCGTGTCCGGGAGGACGTGATGAATCTGGAAAGCAAATGGCTGGAGGACTTCAGTGCCTTGGCCGCCACCCGCAGTTTCTCCCAGGCCGCCGAGCGGCGCTTCGTGACGCAGCCCGCGTTCAGCCGGCGAATCCGCAGCCTGGAGGCGGCGTTGGGGCTGACCCTGGTCAACCGTTCACGCACGCCGGTGGAGCTGACGGCGGCAGGGCAATTGTTTCTGGTTACCGCACGCACCGTGGTCGAGCAACTGGGCGAAGTGCTGCGCCATCTACATCACCTGGAAGGCGGGCAGGGTGAAGTGATGCAGGTCGCTGCCGCGCACTCCCTTGCGCTCGGTTTCTTTCCGCGCTGGATCGCGCAGTTACGCAACGAAGGCCTGAACATCGCCACGCGGCTGGTGGCGACCAACGTCGGTGACGCGGTGCATGCCTTGCGCGAAGGCGGCTGCGATCTGATGCTGGCGTTCTACGACCCGGACGCCGCCATGCAGATGGACCCGGAAATCTTCCCTTCGTTGCACCTTGGCCACACCGAGATGCTGCCGGTCTGCGCCGCCGACGCGGACGGTAAACCCCTGTTCGATCTGGAAGGTGAAGGGAGCGTGCCGCTACTGGCGTACAGCGCCGGTGCGTTTCTCGGCCGTTCGGTGAACATGCTGCTTCGTCAACGGGCGCTACGCTTCACCACCATCTACGAAACCGCCATGGCCGACAGCCTGAAAAGCATGGCTCTGGAAGGCCTGGGCATCGCCTGGGTGCCGCAACTGAGTGTGCGTGCCGAGCTGGCGCGGGGTGAGCTGGTGGTCTGCGGCGGGCCGCAGTGGCATGTGCCGCTGGAGATTCGTCTGTACCGCTGTGCGCTGGTGCGCAAGGCCAACGTGCGGTTGTTGTGGCGCAAGCTGGAGGGTGGGGCGGCGGGCTCAAGTAGCTGAAGGAGAGTAAAGAGTGAAAGCCATTTCTGTTTTCACTCTTTGCCGTGATTCAAAGCGTCTCAAGCGTACTCTTCGAGATAATTACGGATGTTTTCCCTGTTTTTGTCGCTGAAGCGCTTGGCGTCCCCCCTGAGCGCGGAAAAACCTGTACCCGGCGCCATGATGGTTTCGTCCCACCAGCCGTTGTAATAAACCTCATAGTCCTCATGTGTTGCACCGAACATGTGACCCGCTTCATGGGCGGGAGTCTGGTTGCCGCGAATAGATGAAATTGCACAATAGCCCTTGGGGCTGGCAATTCCGGCAGTAGAGCTGTTGAGGTTGTCGCGTGTCAGCAGAAGGAACTTTCGAGTGTGATCGTCGTAGCTGCCATAGGTGTAGGTCATTTTTTGTTCCTCGACTTTTAGATACCAGTCATGAAGCGCTTGTTCAGGCGTATCAATTTTATAAGAGTGGTCACTAAGCGTTGGCGCATCTGAGGGAGGTATGAAGATGATCGCAAATGGCCGTCCGGATAGTGTTTCGAATTCCTCTGATAGCCAGTTGAAGTGGTTCTCATAAAGTTCATTGGTCTTGTAGTCAGAAAGGTCTTTGTGGATGAAAACAAGTAGCAACAATGGACGTGGCATTGAAGAGCCTCCAAGAGGCTTTGGCCTCAGCGGTTGATATGCCGAAGGAAGTGTTATTCAGAATCAATCGGCTTGATTGAGGTAGCGACGGATGTTCTCCTCGTTTGTTTTGCTGAAGCGGAACGCAATAGGTCCATCTGCAGTAGCGTACATGGTAGATTTAGCGGGGCCATAGTAAGTAGAGACACTTTCTTCGGCATCTTCATGGTTCGCATTGAACATATGACCAATCTCGTGAGCGGCGGTGACTTTATATGTAGTCGAAGCGACTCCTGCAATACCCGGGGCATAGGCAACTCCCAAGGTTTTATCGTTGATGTCGTCACGCGTTAATAGCAAAAATTTGTGAAGGTAGTCATCGGGCTGGAGTGACTCGACGTACTCCAGGATTTTATCCTGTAGTGTATTTAACAGATTGGCCAGGTCCTCGGTTTTATAGTCGAGGTTGCTTATAAATGGGGCATCTGATGGGGGGACAAATGTGACGTCCATTGTACGGGCAGAAATCCGTGCAATTGTATCTGCTATCCAGTCAAAATGATCGAGGTAGAGCTTGTCTTCGTTGTAGCCGGTCAGGTCTTCATGGACGAAGACGGTCAACATGATTTGACGTTTTGGCATGGTAGTTCTCTTGAAAGTTTAAGTGGTGATGGCTTTTTTTGTTTTGCTGTTCGGTAATTGAGCTCCTTTCAAGGTGCGCTCAATATTGATAGGCATTCAGCTTTTGCTGGTTGGTATGTATGCCTGGATTTAAATAGGCTTGCGATGATTAAATTAGCGGTGCTGTGATGTATTTTCGAGTGAACGTTTATTTCTTTCTATTGCGCAGTGCTGACTATTATAAGACGTGGGTTTAAGATCTTTTAGAAATGTGGAAAGTTGCGCGTTCGGCTGGCTGAATCGTCTTCTTCCAGAGGAGGTATGTCGGCTGACCTTTGAGTCAATAAATACGCCGCTTTGAGGTGAATGACAGATGGTCGCAACAGGGGCTGTTTATCTGCCTCATTGAGGTATACTGCGCGGCCTTCGGCCGGTTACGACCGGCCATAATTCGTACAATCAAGCCACGCATCCTGCGTGGCTTGTTGTTTTTTGACGCGCCTGCGGGCGCCCAGAGAGAAGAGGCACGACGATGAGTGCACTGGTTGGCGTGATCATGGGCTCCAAGTCCGATTGGTCCACCCTTAGCCACACCGCCGATATGCTGGAAAAGCTCGGCATCCCCTACGAGGTGAAAGTGGTTTCTGCCCACCGCACCCCGGACCTGCTGTTCCAGTACGCCGAAGAAGCCGAGGCGCGTGGCATCGAGGTGATCATCGCCGGTGCCGGTGGCGCGGCCCACTTGCCTGGCATGTGTGCGGCCAAGACCCACCTGCCGGTGCTGGGCGTACCCGTACAATCGGCAATGCTGTCAGGTGTTGATTCGCTGCTTTCCATTGTGCAGATGCCAGCAGGCATTCCGGTCGCCACCCTGGCCATCGGCAAGGCGGGCGCGATCAACGCAGCGCTGCTGTCGGCGAGTATCCTTGGCGCCAAGCACCCGCAGTTCCACGCGGTGCTGAAAACCTTCCGTGCTGAGCAGACAGACAGCGTCCTGGAAAATCCAGACCCACGCATCGCCTGAGGTTGTTGACGATGAAGATCGGTGTAATCGGTGGCGGCCAGTTGGGTCGCATGTTGGCGCTGGCGGGCACTCCGCTGGGCATGAACTTCGCTTTCCTGGACCCGGCGCCGGATGCTTGCGCAGCCGCTTTGGGCGAACACCTGCGGGCCGATTACGGCGATCAGGATCACCTGCGTCAGCTGGCCGATGAAGTCGATCTGGTGACCTTCGAGTTCGAAAGCGTGCCGGCCGAGACCGTGGCTTTCCTGTCGCAATTCGTCCCGGTCTATCCGAGTGCCGAAGCGCTGCGCATCGCCCGCGATCGCTGGTTCGAGAAGAGCATGTTCAAGGACCTGGGAATTCCTACGCCAGCGTTCGCCGACATTCAGTCTCAGGCTGATCTCGACGCCGCCGTGGCTTCCATCGGTCTGCCGGCGGTGCTGAAGACCCGTACCCTGGGTTATGACGGCAAGGGCCAGAAAGTCCTGCGCACTCCTGAAGATGTGGTTGGCACCTTTGCCGAACTGGGCAGCGTGGCCTGCCTGCTGGAAGGTTTCGTGCCGTTCACCGGTGAAGTTTCGCTGATCGCCGTGCGTGCCCGCGACGGTGAGACCCGGTTCTATCCGCTGGTGCACAACACCCACGAAAGCGGCATCCTCAAACTGTCCGTGGCCAGTAGCGATCACCCGTTGCAAGCCTTGGCCGAAGACTACTCCAGCCGTGTGCTCAAGCAGCTGGATTACGTCGGCGTGATGGCGTTCGAGTTCTTTGAAGTCGACGGTGGCCTCAAGGCCAACGAAATTGCCCCCCGGGTGCACAACTCAGGGCACTGGACTACCGAAGGCGCCGAGTGCAGCCAATTCGAAAACCACTTGCGAGCCGTTGCCGGTCTGCCGTTGGGCTCGACCGCCAAGGTCGGCGAAAGCGCGATGCTCAACTTCATCGGCAAGGTGCCGGACACCGAGAAGGTCGTGGCCATCGCCGATTGCCATCTGCATCACTACGGCAAGGCCTTCAAGGTCGGCCGCAAGGTCGGTCACGCCAACCTGCGATGCGCGGATCGCGAAACGCTCACCGCGCAGATCCTCAAGGTCGAAGCGCTGATCGCCGAATAGTTTCATGTGGCAGCGGCGGAACCATTCAGGGACCGCCGTTCTCTCATGGCAGGATGCCAAAGTCTGACTAGGCTTTGGCTAGGACTCAGCCAATTCAATCAGAGGGAAATGCCATGGGAATCATCGGAACCATCTTTATCGGCTTGATTGTCGGCCTGCTGGCGCGGTTTCTGAAACCGGGCGATGACAGCATGGGCTGGATCATGACCATCCTGCTCGGTATCGGCGGTTCGCTGGCGGCCACTTACGGCGGTCAAGCTCTGGGCATCTATCAGGCTGGCCAAGGCGCAGGCTTCATCGGTGCGCTGGTGGGCGCCGTTGTGTTGCTGGTGATCTACGGACTGGTCAAAAAGAACTGATCCAGGCGACAAGCCCTCTCCGCCAAACCGGCCGGGAGGGCTAGAATGCTTGGTGTTCCCTGTTCTTCCCTTTACCGAGCACCTTCATGCGCCGTCTTTTACTGACTCTTGTTTTACTGGGTTCGGGCTTTGCCCATGCCGGCGAATTGCCGGAAACCGATTGGCTCGAATTGATGCCCAAGTCGGACCAGAAGGCCCTCGAGGCCATGCCTGAAATCGACCACAACTCCCCTGAAGCCAACGGCACTTTCACCGACAAGGGTGGGATGAAGCAGGCCAAAGGCTTGCCAGCGGTGATGTATTCGACCAAGACCGTTGCGTCGATGAACGACAAGAACATCCGCATTGGCGGGTACCCCGTGCCGCTGGAGTCCGATGCCAAGGGCCGCAGTACGTTGTTCTTCCTGGTGCCGTATCCGGGCGCGTGCATCCATGTGCCACCGCCGCCGCCCAACCAGTTGGTGCTGGTGCGCTATCCAAAGGGCCTGAAGTTGAACGATATCTACTCGCCGCTGTGGGTCACCGGCACGCTGAAAGTCGAGAAGGTCAGCAATGACCTGGCCGATGCGGCGTATGCGCTGGATGCGCAGAAGGTACGTGTGGTGGAAGAGTCGGATCTGTAAGGAGATCCAAATGTGGGAGCGAGCCTGCTCGCGATAGCGGCCTGACAGCCAACGATGATGTTGGATGTGGTGACCTCATCGCGAGCAAGCTCGCTCCCACATTGGTTTTGTGGTGTTGCTTAGAGCGGCTTGCTACCGACGCTCACGCCCAGCATATGGCTGGCACCTGGTTTCAGGTTCACCACATCGCCCATCACGTTCGCCGTCTCGATGCATAGCATGCGCTGCCAGCCATCGTCGGCCATGTCGCTGAACGCGGCGGCGCGGTCGATCCACGGGTTCCAGATCACCGCCGTACGTGATCCGCTGCTGGTCAGTTCGATGCGTCGCTCCCAGGTCGGGTCGACGATGCTCAACAGTGGCGGGGCATCGAGATAGATGCGATCGGTCTCCCCAATAAAGCACAGATCACCGAGTTGTTGCCTGGTTTTCCAGTCTTCCAGGGTTTCGATGTAGCTCAAGCCATCCACGCCTTCGACATGCACCTCACGCACATCGCTGACGGCAAAATAGCTGTGCAGCGCCTGGCTGATGCTGACGGTTTCAGTGCCCCGGTTGTGGCTGATCAGATGGATGTGCAATTGCTCGTCGAGGCGAATGCTCAGCGTCAGATCCACCTGGTGCGGCCAGCCGGGAAAGCCGCCTTCGGGGTAGGGCAGGAGGAATTCGACCTTCAGGCTTTCGCCTTCCGCTTCGATGCCGCCCAACTCCCAATCCATCGCTCGCACGAAGCCGTGAGCCGACGGCGCTTCATTGCTGGTGCGCATCGCCTGAACGCTTTGCGGGTTGCGCGCAAAGTTGCCGAACCATGGCCAGCACACCGGCACGCCGGCACGGATGCTCTTGCCGGTCTTGAACACAGCCTCGTCGTTGAGCCAGATCAGCGGCGGCTGGCCGGCCAATTGATAGCTGAGGATGTGCGCGCCTTGCTGGGCCACCAGTAATTCGGCCTGACCGTGGCGGATGCGCCAGCAGTTCAGTTCATCCAGTTTTACGGCTTCAACATTGGGCATGCTCATGGGACAGCTCTCGATCAGTAACGTGGACGACTATCGACCGCAAAACGGCTACCAGGTTTGGAAGCTCTTTCAGCGAGCCCGGGGCGGAACCGAACGGGTGCGACCGCTGCCGTCGATGGCAACGAACACAAACACCGCTTCGGTCACTTTACGCCACTCGCTGGACAGTGGATCGTCGCTCCAGACCTCGACCATCATCTTGATCGAGCTGCGGCCGATTTCCAGGGCCTGGGTATAAAAGGAGAGCTGAGCGCCCACCGCCACCGGAACCAGAAACGCCATACGGTCGATTGCAACGGTGGCAACGCGCCCTCCGGCGACCTTGCTGGCCATCGCGGTGCCCGCCAAATCCATCTGCGCCACCAGCCAGCCGCCGAAAATATCGCCAAAGCCGTTGGTTTCGCGAGGAAGCGCGGTGATTTGCAGGGCCAGGTCGCCTTGCGGGATCGGATCTTCTTGTTCGAGCTCTATCATTCCGGGGGTGCCTCTGACCCGTGACTCTTCGTTGGTATTGCTGGTGGTAGCCGTCTTCGGGAAAAACGATTCAGCACCGAACATACTACGTTCGTCACGTTTTCCATCAGGCGCCTAAAGGGAAACTCTGCGAAATCGCCTATGAACCTGACAGGCGCTTTCGCACAGCAACCCCTCAAAAACCGGAGCAGGCTTTGAGTATATCGGTCGGTAGACTCCGCGACGACCGTCCGGTTCTCATTTTGACTGTCAAAAACGCACCTCTATGTGCTTTTTCGAACAATTTGCTATCGTGCCGGACCTGCCCAAACCTCAGCCAGCGTTGTTGAGGTTGCAGATCCGACTATAAGAGAAGCCCTTGCCATGACCACAGCGCCCTCGAGCATCGCGCAGCCAGACCAACCCGCACGTCCGCTGACCCGCAACGACTACAAGACTCTATCGCTGTCTGCCTTGGGCGGCGCGCTGGAGTTCTACGATTTCATCATCTTCGTGTTCTTCGCCACGGTGGTGGGCAAGCTGTTCTTCCCGGCGGACATGCCTGAGTGGCTACGCCTGATGCAGACCTTCGGTATCTTCGCCGCCGGCTACCTGGCGCGGCCGTTGGGCGGCATCGTGATGGCGCACTTCGGCGACCTGTTGGGTCGCAAGAAAATGTTCACCCTGAGTATTTTCATGATGGCGGTGCCGACCTTGATCATGGGTTTGCTGCCGACTTACGCGCAGATCGGCATGTGGGCGCCGATTCTGCTGTTGCTGATGCGGGTGATCCAGGGCGCGGCCATTGGTGGTGAAGTGCCGGGGGCATGGGTCTTCGTTTCCGAGCACGTTCCGCAGCGGCATGTCGGCTACGCCTGCGGCACCCTGACCAGTGGCCTCACGGCGGGCATCCTGCTCGGCTCGCTGGTTGCCACGGCGATCAACAGCCTCTATACCCCGGTGGAAGTTGCGGATTACGCCTGGCGGATTCCGTTCCTGCTCGGAGGCGTGTTCGGTCTGTTCTCGGTGTACCTGCGTCGCTGGCTGCACGAAACTCCGGTGTTTGCCGAACTGCAACAGCGCAAGGCCCTGGCCGAAGAAGTGCCGTTGCGTGCGGTGCTGCGTGACCATCGTGGCGCGATTGCCATTTCGATGCTGCTGACCTGGTTGCTGTCGGCCGCCATCGTGGTGTTGATCCTGATGACCCCGACGGTGTTGCAGACGGTCTATCACTTCTCGCCAACCACGTCCCTGCAGGCCAACAGCGTGGCGATCGTGTTCCTGAGTTTTGGATGCATCATTGCCGGCGCACTGGCCGACCGCTTCGGTGCGGGACGAGTCTTCGTGATCGGCTGTACCGCGCTGCTTGCCAGCTCCTGGACCTTCTATCACAGCCTGGCCGATCATCCCGACTGGTTGTTCCCGATGTATGCCCTGACCGGTCTGCTGGTCGGCACCATCGGTGCGGTGCCGTATGTGATGGTCAAGGCCTTCCCGCCGGTGGTGCGTTTCAGCGGCCTGTCGTTCTCCTACAACGTCGCCTACGCGATTTTCGGTGGCCTGACGCCGATGATCGTCAGCCTGTTGCTCAAGGAGAGTGCGATGGGGCCTGCTTATTATGTGGCGGTGCTGTGTGGGGTCGGGATTCTGGTGGGGGCATATCTCTGGAAGAAGGGTCGTTAATCTCGACTTTTTACATCGTCTATAAAGGCCACATCGCTAGCAGGCTAGCTCCCACATTGGAATGCGTTTCAACTGTGGGAGCTAGCCTGCTAGCGACTGAGGGCGCCGTGAATCATCCAGTAAAAACCCGAATACTGGCCTTTCATCCAATTGTCATATTTCAGCCATAGAGTGTTCACACGGCCTGCTGATACTTGGCCCCGAATAACACACCCTATCTGCTAGGAGTAAGGCATGAAACTGAAGCGTTTGATGGCGGCAATGACTTTTGTCGCTGCTGGCGTTGCGACTGCCAACGCGGTTGCCGCTGTTGACCCTGCTATCCCGAGCTACACCAAGACCACTGGTGTGTCGGGCAACCTGTCCAGCGTCGGCTCCGATACCCTGGCCAACCTCATGACCCTCTGGGCTGAGAACTACAAAAAAGAATACCCGAACGTAAACATCCAGATTCAGGCCGCTGGCTCCGCCACTGCGCCACCTGCGCTGACTGAAGGCACCTCCAACCTGGGCCCGATGAGCCGCAAGATGAAGGACACCGAACTGGCTGCCTTCGAGCAGAAGTACGGCTACAAGCCAACCGCTATCCCGGTTGCAGTGGACGCCCTGGCGGTATTCGTACACAAGGACAACCCGATCCAGCACCTGACCATGGAGCAAGTTGACGCGATCTTCTCGTCCACTCGTCTGTGCGGCGCTAAAACCGAAGTCAAGACCTGGGGTGACCTGGGCGTGACCGGCGACCTGGCCAACAAGCCGGTTCAACTGTTCGGTCGTAACTCGGTATCCGGCACCTACGGCTACTTCAAGGAAGAAGCCCTGTGCAAAGGCGACTACAAGCCTAACGTGAACGAGCAGCCAGGTTCGGCTTCGGTCGTGCAGTCGATCAGCTCCTCGCTGAACGGTATCGGTTACTCGGGCATCGGTTACAAGACCGCTAGCGTGAAAACCGTTGCCCTGGCCAAGAAAGGCAGCCAGGACTTCGTCGAAGACACTGAAGAAAACGCCCTGAACGGCAAGTACCCGCTGTCCCGCTTCCTGTACGTGTACGTCAACAAGGCCCCGAACAAGCCTCTGGCCCCGCTGGAAGCCGAGTTCGTGAAACTGGTTCTGTCGAAACAGGGTCAGGAAGTCGTAGTGAAAGACGGTTACATCCCACTGCCAGCCAAAGTAGCTGCCAAAGCTCTGGCTGACCTGGGTCTGGCGGAAGGCGGCGCTGAAGTCGCAAAAAAGTAACAAATTGAGTCTAGAGTGACCCCTCTGGACTCACATGGGGGCGGCAGGAGCCGCCCCCATACACCTCTAATTCTCTATCCACTGCTGGTTACCGTCAGCGGCGGATTTGTTGCGTCACTGCATTGTCATCTTTCTGTCATACAGGATCGCTAGGGTGTGCGCATGAATGATCTGGCCAATTCCAACATGACTACTAATCCCCCCAAGCGAATTGATTTCAATACGCCTGAGCTACAACGCAAGCGCCGCATTCGCGCGCTCAAAGATCGCCTGACCCGCTGGTACGTCCTCGTTGGCGGCCTCGCTGTTCTGGGCGCGATCACCTTGATCTTCTTCTTCCTTGCCTACGTCGTCGCGCCCCTGTTCCAGGGTGCCAGCCTGACGTCCAGGGACGCCATCACGCCAGCCTGGATGCAGGACGCCGGCAAGCCGCTGATGATCTCCCTGGAAGAGCAGAACCAGGTTGCGATGCGGGTTTCCGACAAGGGCCAGGCATTGTTCTTCGACATCGACAGTGGCGCTGAATTGAAGCGCGTCGATCTGTCGATCCCGGCCGACACCACCGTGACCTCCATCGGAGAAGACCAGCCAGGTCACCCGCTGGTGGCGGTGGGCCTGTCCAACGGCCAGGCGCTGGTGTTCCGTCACACCTATAAAGTCAGTTACCCGGAGGGCAAGAAAACCATCACCCCAGCCGTCGAGTACCCGTATGGCGAAGCGCCAATCGCCCTGAACGAAGCCGGCGGTGCGCTTGAGCATGTCAGTCTCAACGCCAACGATTCGACCCTGATGCTGGTCGGCTCCACCGGTTCGCAACTCAATGTCCTGTCGCTGACCAGCGAAGAGAACATGATGACCGGCGAAGTCACCAACGAGCAGAAGCGCATCGAACTGCCGCAAATGACCGAGCCGGTGAAGAACATCTTCGTCGACCCGCGTCAGCAGTGGCTTTACGTGGTCAACGGGCGTGCCCAGGCCGACGTATTCAGCCTGCGCGACAAGAGCCTCAACGGTCGCTACAAACTGCTTGAAGACGGTGAAGCGCAAGTCACCGCCAGCACCCAACTTGTGGGCGGTATCTCGCTGATCATCGGTGACTCCAAGGGTGGCCTGGCCCAGTGGTTCATGGCCCGCGATCCGGATGGCGAACAACGCCTGAAGCAGATCCGCACCTTCCAGATGGGCACCACGCCTATCGTTGAAATCACTGCCGAAGAACGCCGCAAGGGCTTCATTGCCCTCGACGCTTCCGGCCAGCTCGGCGTGTTCCACAGCACCGCCCACCGCACCTTGCTGGTGGAGCCGGTCGCTGAAGGCCAGGGCATTTTCGGGCTGTCGCCTCGTGCCAACCGCGTGATCGTGGAGGCCGGCGGCAAGTTGCACCCGTTGCTGCTCGATAACCCGCACCCGGAAGTCTCGTGGAGCGCGCTGTGGAGCAAGGTCTGGTACGAGAACTACGACGAGCCTAAATACGTCTGGCAATCGACCGCCGCCAACACTGACTTCGAACCCAAGCTAAGCCTGTCGCCGCTGACCTTCGGTACCCTGAAAGCCGCGTTCTACGCCATGCTGCTAGCCGCTCCACTGGCCGTCGCCGCTGCGATCTACACCGCGTACTTCATGGCCCCAGGCATGCGCCGCAAGGTCAAGCCGGTGATCGAGTTGATGGAAGCGATGCCGACGGTGATCCTCGGTTTCTTCGCCGGCCTGTTCCTCGCGCCGTATGTGGAAGGGCATTTGCCGGGCATCTTCAGCCTGCTGATGTTGCTGCCGATCGGCATCCTGGTCGCCGGTTTCACTTTCAGCCGCCTGCCTGAGTCGATCCGCCTGAAAGTTCCGGACGGGTGGGAAAGTGCGCTGCTGATCCCGGTGATCCTGTTTGTGGGCTGGCTCTCGCTGTACATGAGCCCGTTCATGGAGAACTGGTTCTTCGGCGGCGACATGCGCATGTGGATCTCCCACGACCTGGGTATCACCTACGACCAGCGCAACGCTCTGGTGGTCGGTCTGGCCATGGGCTTCGCGGTCATCCCGAACATCTACTCCATCGCCGAAGACGCCGTGTTCAGCGTGCCTCGCGGCCTGACCCTGGGCTCCCTGGCTCTCGGTGCCACGCCGTGGCAGACCATGACCCGCGTGGTGATCCTCACCGCGAGCCCAGGCATCTTCTCGGCGCTGATGATCGGCATGGGCCGTGCGGTCGGTGAAACCATGATCGTGTTGATGGCCACCGGTAACACCCCGGTCATGGAAATGAACCTGTTCGAAGGCCTGCGCACCCTGGCAGCCAACGTTGCAGTGGAAATGCCCGAATCGGAAGTCGGCGGCAGCCACTATCGCGTGCTGTTCCTCTCGGCGTTGGTACTGCTGTTGTTCACCTTCGTCATGAACACCCTCGCAGAACTGATTCGTCAGCGTCTGCGCAAGAAATACTCGTCGCTTTAAGCAAAGGTAGAAGTCTGTGAAACAGAACTCCTTGAAAGGATGGTTCAAGAGCGGCGCCCCCGGCGTCTGGATCAGCGGTGGCGCGGTGTCCATCGCGGTCATCATGACCATTGGCCTGCTGGCAGTGATTGCCGTGCGCGGCCTGGGTCACTTCTGGCCGGCGGATCTGGTGCATGCCAGTTACGACGTACCGGGCCAGGCCAATCACCTGGTGATCGGCGAAATCGTACAGAAGGAAGAAGTGCCACGTGCCCGTCTGAAGAGCGCCGGCCTGCCGGTGCCTGACGAAGGCCCGGAGTTCATGACCCGCGAGCTGATCAAGGTCGGCAACCGTGACCTGAACGGCAATGACTTCACCTGGATCGTCGGCGAGTGGCTGACCAAGCAGACGACGCCGCCTGAGCTGATGGCCATCGAGCGCCGTGAGTGGGGCAACTTCTACGGTTACCTGGTCAACGTCAAACAGGATGGCAAGGTTGTCGCTGAAGGCGAAGCCGCATGGCCTGAGTTGCAGGCCCGTGTCGACCGTGTCAACAAGCTGGCTGCACAGCTCAAGAACCTGGAAAAGACCGACATCGGCGCGATCAATGCCGGTCTCGAGCGCATCCGTTTGCACAGTCGCAAACTGGAGCTGGATGGCAAGCTCGACGCCACTGCACAAGCAGACATGGAATCGGAGCGCGCCGAACTCAATGCTCGTTATCAGGAAGTTGAAGCGCGCCTGAGCGATCTTCATGCGCAGTTCAACCGCGACAGCCTGACCGCCCGCGATGCGAACGGTAAGGAAGTCGAGATCGGCATCGGCAAAGTGGTTCACGCCTATCAGCCGAACGCCATGAGCACGACCACCAAGATCGGTTTCTACTTCAGCAAGGTCTGGGAGTTCCTGAGCGACGACCCGCGTGAAGCGAACACCGAAGGCGGGATCTTCCCGGCCATCTTCGGCACCGTGATGATGACCCTGATCATGGCGATGATCGTGACCCCGTTCGGCGTGCTGGCGGCGGTGTACCTGCGTGAATACGCCAAGCAGAACGCGCTGACCCGGGTGATCCGCATCGCGGTGAACAACCTGGCGGGCGTTCCGGCCATTGTTTACGGCGTGTTCGGCCTGGGTTTCTTCGTCTACGTGCTGGGTGGCTCGCTCGACCGTCTGTTCTTCCCGGAAGCACTGCCGGCACCGACCTTCGGTACACCGGGTCTGCTCTGGGCTTCGCTGACCCTGGCGCTGCTGGCGGTGCCGGTGGTGATCGTGGCCACTGAAGAAGGCCTGGCGCGGATTCCTCGCACCGTGCGTGAAGGCTCGTTGGCCCTCGGCGCGACCAAGGCTGAAACCTTGTGGAAGATCGTGCTGCCGATGGCCAGCCCGGCGATGATGACCGGCATGATCCTCGCCGTGGCCCGCGCCGCGGGTGAAGTGGCGCCGCTGATGCTGGTGGGTGTAGTGAAACTGGCGCCGTCGCTGCCGGTGGACGGTAACTACCCGTACCTGCACCTGGACCAGAAGATCATGCACCTGGGCTTCCACATCTATGACGTCGGCTTCCAGAGCCCGAACGTCGAAGCCGCACGACCGCTGGTGTACGCCACGGCGCTGCTGCTGGTGCTGGTGATCGCGACATTGAACCTGTCGGCGGTGTACATCCGTAACCACCTGCGCGAGAAGTACAAGGCGCTGGATAGTTAATTGGTCGGCGCGGACCTTGTGGGAGCGAGCCCGCTCGCGAAGAAGGTACATCCGACACATTTTCTGTGTCTGAACGACCATCGCGAGCAAGCTCGCTCCTACAGTAAGAATTGTGTAACCGCAGGCCAAGGCCAGCGGAAAACGAACCGAATTTGTTAGCACAGGGAGCCTCCCATGCAGCACGAAGCACATACCCACGGCATCAACATGTCGGCCCTGGGTCGCGACAAACAGAGCCTGAATCTCGAACAGGAAACCGTAGCCATCGAAGTGCCGGGCCTGAGCCTGTTCTACGGCGATAAACAAGCGCTGTTCGACGTCAGCATGAACATCCCGAAACAGCGCGTGACCGCCTTCATCGGCCCGTCCGGCTGTGGCAAGTCGACGCTGTTGCGTACCTTCAACCGCATGAACGACCTGGTTGACGGGTGCCGTGTTGAAGGCGAGATCAACCTGTACGGCAACAACATCTACCGCAAGGGCGAAGACGTGGCCGAGCTGCGTCGTCGCGTCGGCATGGTGTTCCAGAAGCCCAACCCGTTCCCGAAAACCATCTACGAAAACGTGGTCTACGGCCTGCGCATCCAGGGCATCAACAAGAAGCGCGTGCTCGACGAAGCCGTTGAGTGGGCGTTGAAAGGCGCGGCGCTGTGGGACGAGGTCAAGGACCGTCTGCACGAGTCGGCACTGGGCCTGTCCGGTGGTCAGCAGCAGCGTCTGGTGATCGCCCGCACCATCGCCGTTGAGCCGGAAGTACTGCTGCTCGACGAACCGTGCTCGGCACTCGACCCGATCTCCACCCTGAAAGTCGAAGAGCTGATCTACGAACTGAAATCCAAGTTCACCATCGTCATCGTGACCCACAACATGCAACAGGCCGCGCGGGTTTCCGACTACACGGCGTTCATGTACATGGGCAAGCTGGTTGAGTTCGGCGACACCGACACCCTGTTCACCAATCCGGCGAAGAAGCAGACCGAAGACTACATCACGGGTCGGTACGGCTAGTTGAGGCCGCCGCGAGCTACAAGCTGCAAGCGGCAAGAAAGAACCGGTGCGATTCCAGGACTTGTACATAACTGCTTGAAGCTTGCAGCTTGAAGCTTGCAACTTTCGCGGAGCGAAAAAGATGATTAGTAAAGAAGGCCTTACCCACCACATTTCCGCGCAATTCAACGCCGAGCTCGAGGAAGTGCGCAGTCACCTCCTGGCCATGGGCGGGCTGGTGGAGAAGCAGGTCAACGACGCGGTGACCGCGCTGATCGAGGCCGACTCCGGCCTGGCCCAGCAGGTGCGCGAGATCGACGACCAGATCAACCAGATGGAACGCAACATTGACGAAGAATGCCTGCGCATTCTGGCCCGTCGTCAACCGGCAGCGTCCGACCTGCGCCTGATCATCAGCATTTCCAAGTCAGTGATCGACCTGGAGCGCATCGGTGACGAAGCGACCAAGATCGCCCGTCGCGCTATCCAGCTGTGCGAAGAAGGCGAAGCGCCGCGCGGTTACGTCGAAGTGCGCCATATCGGTGACCAGGTACGCAACATGGTTCGCGACGCACTGGATGCCTTTGCCCGTTTCGACGCCGAACTGGCCTTGTCGGTGGCGCAGTACGACAAGATCATCGACCGCGAATACAAGACCGCGCTGCGTGAGCTGGCCACTTACATGATGGAAGATCCGCGTTCCATTTCGCGGGTTCTGAGCATTATCTGGGTGCTGCGTTCGCTGGAGCGTATCGGCGACCACGCGCGCAATATCTCGGAGCTGGTGATCTATCTGGTACGCGGCACCGACGTGCGGCACCTGGGTCTTAAGCGCATGAAGGAAGAAGTCGAAGGAACAACCGGCGAAAGCGCTAATGTTCCGGGCAAAACTGACGATAAGTAAGGTTGCCCAAGTAAAGCGCCCGGCCTTTTGGCCGGGCGTTTTTGTTTGCGCTTCACGAATTCGAAAAGCAGCACCCCGCGAACGAAAAGTCCGGCGTGACTGAAAGATTTTTGGCAATGTGCCATCAGCAAGGCGGTATGCTGGCCGGGATTTTTAAAAGGGGTTTTGGATGAGTAAGGTCAGTGTGTTGGTCGTGGACGACGCGTCGTTCATTCGTGACCTGGTGAAAAAGTGCCTGCGCAATTATTTCCCGGGCATGCGGATCGAAGATGCGATCAACGGCAGAAAGGCTCAGGCCATGCTGGCCAAGGAAGCCTTCGACCTGGTCCTGTGCGACTGGGAAATGCCGGAAATGTCCGGCCTGGAACTGTTGACCTGGTGCCGCGAGCAAGACAGCCTCAAGGCCATGCCTTTCGTGATGGTGACCAGCCGTGGTGACAAGGAGAACGTTGTCCAGGCGATCCAGGCCGGTGTTTCCGGTTACGTCAGCAAGCCGTTCACCAACGAACAGTTGATCACCAAGGTCAAGCAGGCGCTGCACAAGGTCGGCAAACTCGACGCCTTGATCAACGTGGCCGCGACCAAGACCAGCCCTGCATTCGCTAACGACTCCCTCGCCGCCCTGACTGGCGGCAAGGCGCCCGTCGTCACGCCAACGGCCGCACCCGCACCGTCCAAAGGCTTGCTCAGCAGCCCGCCGGTCAAGGCGCCTGCGGCCTCTTCGGCACCCACCAGTGGCCGTGGCCAGGGTCAACTGCGTTTGCCGAACGGTATCGCACAATGCGTGATCAAGGCCTTGAGCCTCAAGGAAGCCCTGTTGGTGATCAAGCGTACCGAGACCCTGCCGCAGATCCTCGACAGCGCCGTGCTGGATCTGGAGCAGGGCGATAACGCCGAGATCGCCCGCCTCAACGGTTACCTGCACGCCGTCGTGGCCCACGAACCGAAGCCCGACAGCGACTGGCTGCAGCTGACCTTCCGCTTTGTCGACCAGGATGCGCAGAAGCTCGATTACATTTCGCGCCTGATTGCGCGGGGTACGGCGCAGAAGCACTTCATTCCTGGCGCTTGAGGCGCGTCGCCTGACAGTCCGCTTTCGCGAGCAGGCTCGCTCCCACATTGGAATGCGTTTCCTTGTGGGAGCGAGCCTGCTCGCGAAGGGGTCATCACTGATACCGCACATCTGCTGAACACCTTTTCTGAAACATCTGCCGACTACCCGGGTCCATTGCAGCTGCTAGGCTCAATCCCAGATCTCACTCGACAGAATCCTTGCTCATGTTCACGCGCCTGATGCTTTTATGTGGCCTGCTCATGGTCGCCACTTCGGCCATGGCCATGACCATCTACAAATCCAAAGATGCCTATGGCGTGGTTTCCTACAGCGACCGCCCCAGCAAAGGCGCCCATGTGTTCGTTTTTCGCGATGGCATGGTCGAGCACCTTGAGCGTCAGGTGCGCCTCGTCATCATGAAGAAGAACGGCGTGCACAGCGTGTACGTACGCAATGACCTGTATGCGCCGGTAGAAGTCGAATTGAGTTTTGCCGGGGTGAAGAACGCCAACGGTGTGCCGGGAGGGACGATTCGGCGCGTGATACCGCTGCGCAGCAGCGTTCGCCTGGCGCAGCTTACGGCGACTAAAGGTGGAAGGCCCCTCGCGTATGTTCCAAAGTTCAAATACTCCCTGGGCGACCCCTCAGGGCCCACGGTGGGCTATCGGTATCCGTTGCCCTGGCGTGGCGGGCCGTTCCGGATCAGTCAGGGCGCCAATGGCCCCTACAGCCACTTCGGGCCCAAGAGCCGTTACGCCATAGACATCGCGATGCCTGAGGGCACACCGATCATTGCCGCGCGAGGCGGGGTGGTGGTGAAAACCGAAAACAGGCAGAGCGGACGCGGCACCGATGCATCCGGTAATTTCGTACGGGTGCTACACGATGACGGGACCATGAGTGTTTACCTGCACCTGAAGAAAGGCTCGGTCTGCGTTCGGGAAGGTCAGCGGGTAACGGTCGGCAGTGCGTTGGCGTTGTCCGGCAACACCGGCAACAGCACCGGGCCGCATTTGCACTTCGTGGTGCAGCGCAATACCGGGCTGGGACTGGTGTCGATTCCATACCAGTTCAACCAGCCGGTCAGCGCGCTGCCCAACTTTGCGTTGGGTAAGCAGTGAGGCGTTGTCTGGTCTGACGCCATCGCGGGCAAGCCCGCTCCCACTGTTGAAATGCATTCCAGTGTGGGAGCGAGCTTGCTCGCGATGGTATCGACTCGAATCCGGATATCTCGATCAGTCCAGCATCAACACCTTGGCCAGGACGATCTTCGGCCCTTTCATCTTCTTGATGATGATCCGCAGGCCTTCGACTTCCAGCACTTCTTCCTCTTCGGGAACGCGCTTGAGGCTCTCGTAGACCAGCCCGGCAAGGGTTTCGGCTTCGACGTGGTCGAGGTCGATGCCCAGCAGTCGTTCAACCTTGAACAGCGGCGTATCGCCCCGCACCAGCAGCTTGCCCGGCTGATACGCGAGGATCCCGCGCTCGGCCTTGCGGTGTTCGTCCTGGATGTCGCCCACCAGCACTTCCAGCACGTCTTCCATGGTCAGGTAGCCGATGATGTTGCCATCGGCCTCTTCGACCACGGCGAAGTGCGAGCCGCCCTTGCGGAACTGTTCCAGCAACTGCGACAGCGGCATGTGCCGCGACACGCGCTCCAGCGGGCGAGTCAGTTCGGCCAGGTTGAACGACTCGGGAATGTGGTCCAGCGCCGCCAGTTCCAACAGCAGATCCTTGATGTGCAGCAGGCCGACGAACTCCTGACGTTCGCTGTCGTACACCGGGTAGCGGCTGAACTTGTGGCGACGAAACATTGCCAGGATCTGCTTGAGTGGCGCATTGAACTCCAGTGTCACCAGGTCTTCGCGGGAGTTGGCCCAGTCGACCACTTCCAGTTCACCCATTTCCACCGCCGAGGCCAGCACGCGCATGCCTTGGTCACTCGGGTCCTGGCCACGGCTGGAGTGCAGGATCAGCTTCAGTTCTTCACGGCTGTAGTGGTGCTCGTGATGCGGGCCGGGCTCACCTTGGCCTGCGATGCGCAGGATCTGGTTGGCGCTGGCGTTGAGCAGGTAGATGGCCGGGTACATGGCCCAGTAGAACAGGTACAGCGGCACGGCGGTCCACAGCGACAGCAACTCGGGTTTGCGGATCGCCCAGGATTTGGGAGCCAGTTCGCCGACCACGATGTGGAGGTAGGAAATGATGAAGAACGCGGTGAAGAATGAAACAGCCTTGACCACTTCAGCGGAATCTACGCCCACGGCACTCAGTACAGGCGCCAGAAGGTGCGCAAACGCAGGTTCACCGACCCAGCCCAGGCCCAGGGAGGCGAGGGTGATACCGAGCTGACAGGCCGAGAGATAGGCATCGAGCTGACTGTGCACGGTACGCAGGATGTGCCCGCGCCAGCCGTTTTTGTCAGCGATGGCCTCGACCCGGGTCGAGCGCAGCTTGACCATGGCAAATTCCGCCGCAACGAAAAATCCGTTGAGCAAAACCAGGATCAGAGCAAAAAGAATCATGCCGAAGTCGGCGAAAATGGTAGCGAGGGTCAAACCAGGGGAAGGGTCCATGATGGAGTTTTGCGGGTTCCGTATATTCGAGAGGGAAGTAAAAAACCGCGCCTGAAAGGCAGGCGCAAGTCAGCCAATGTAGCGGCTGACTGGCCAGTTGCCTAGTGGCGCGTGCTGACCGGTATCAGTCAGCGGTGCTGATAACCCGGGATTTGGTGACCTGGGCCGGGGCAAAGTGGCAGGTGAAGGTGCTGCCGTGGCCCGGTACGCTGCTGATTTCCATCCGTGCCCGATGTCGTAACAGGACGTGTTTGACGATCGCCAGCCCCAAGCCGGTGCCCCCGGTGTTGGAGTTGCGGCTGGAGTCGACGCGATAGAAACGTTCGGTCAGGCGCGGCAGGTGTTTGGCATCGATGCCGATCCCGGAATCCTGCACGCTCAGGTGCGCCCCCTGGTCATCGCTCCACCAGCGAATGCGGATATTGCCTTCGGCCGGGGTGTATTTCACCGCGTTGAACACCAGGTTGGAAAACGCGCTGCGCAACTCCGCTTCGCTGCCCTTGAGCAGAATCGTCGGATCGGCTTCCAGGGTGATTTTCTGGTTTTTCTGACCGGACAACTGCTGCGCGTCGCTCTTGATCGATTGCAGCAAGCCGTCGATCGGCACTGGCTGGTTGTCCGACGGATAATCGGTGGCTTCCAGCTTGGCCAGCAACAACAGATCATTGAGCAGGGTCTGCATGCGTCCGCCTTGTTGCTGCATCTGCTGCAAGGCACGGCCCCAGCGCGGGTTCACTTCGTCGACGTTGTCGAGCAAGGTTTCCAGGTAACCGCAGATCACCGTCAACGGCGTGCGCAGTTCATGGGAAACGTTGGCGATGAAGTCTTTGCGCATTTGCTCAAGCTGATGGATGCGCGTCACATCGCGCACCAGCATCAAGTGTTCGTTGTTGCCATAACGGGTGATGTATAGCTGGATGCGCACGCGGTCGTTGGTCGGCGAAGGAATTTCCAGCGGCTCGGCGTAGCTGTCCTGCTCGAAGTATTCCTTGAAGCGCGGATGGCGCACCAGGTTGGTCACCGGTTGACCGCTGTCCTGCGGGGTCTTGAGGCCCAGCAGGGTTTCGGCGGCGCGGTTCCACCATTCCAGGTTGCCATCGGTGTCGAGCATGATCACTGCGTCTTTCAGCGCCGCGGTGGATTCCTGAACCCGGTCGATCACCGCTTGCAGGCGCCCACGTACTCGTTGGTCACGGCGTTGCAAGTGGTAGATGCTGTCGAACACCTCGCCCCACAGGCCATAGCCGTCGGGTGGTGCTTCATCGGGTTTGTGCAGGCGCAACCACTCGTGCAGACGCAGCAATTGCTTGAGGGTCCAGGCCAGGTAAAGACCCAGGCCCGCGGCGAGGCTCCAGCCGTAATAGCCGGTGATCAGGCCGATCACCAGGCAGGCGGTGACCAGTAGCAGCATGTGGCGAATCAGGGTGCCATGCCAGTTTTGGTTCACTTGACGCGCGTCCTTGTCAGCTTGTCGGGCGGTGAAGGTCCGGGTCAGGCTTTGGTAGAAAAGCGGTAACCGGTGCCGCGCACGGTTTGTACCAGATTTTCGTAAGCATCGCCGAGGGCTTTGCGCAGGCGCCGAATGTGCACGTCAACAGTACGCTCTTCGACGTAGACGTTGCCGCCCCAGACCTGATCCAGCAACTGGCCACGCGTGTAGGCGCGCTCCTGGTGGGTCATGAAGAATTGCAGCAGGCGGTATTCGGTCGGGCCCATCTCGGCGGGACGGCCGTCGATGGTCACGCGGTGGCTGATCGGGTCCAGCAGCAGGCCGCCGACTTCGATTGGCGCTTCGCCATCGCTCGGACCGGCACGGCGCAGAACGGCCTTCAGGCGTGCGACCAGCTCGCGGGGGGAAAACGGCTTGGTGATGTAGTCGTCGGCGCCGACTTCCAGACCCTGGATCTTGTTGTCCTCTTCACCCTTGGCGGTGAGCATGATGATCGGGATGTCCCCGGTCAGTTCATCACGCTTGAGGCGACGGGCCAGCTCGATGCCGGAAGTGCCGGGCAACATCCAGTCGAGCAGGATCAGGTCTGGTTTGCGGTCGACGATAATGGCGTGGGCCTGCTGGGAGTTTTCAGCCTCCAGGCAGTCATAGCCGGCCATTTCCAACGCAACGGCGATCATTTCGCGAATAGGCGCTTCGTCGTCGACGATCAGAATGCTCCTGCCAACCATGCCGTTATTCCTCTTGTCATTTAACTGTCTTGCGCCGCATTAGATAACGGAATTATTGCAGTCGTGTGACAGTATTTTAGTCGACCGGCGATTGGCTGGATCCTGGGCTAAGCTTTAAGTCCGAATCCTGACAACCACAAAGGAAGGCTTCAAATGAATCTACACTCGCAATCCCTCAAGGCCTTGCTGTTGGCTGCTGCCCTGGCATTGCCTTCGATGGCCTTCGCCGCTGAACCGGCGATGATGAAGGACGGCATGATGACCGACCACAAAGGGATGACTCTGTACACCTTCGACAAGGACACGGGCGGCAAGTCGATGTGCAACGGCGACTGCGCCAAATACTGGCCGCCAATGATGGCGCCGGCGGGTGCCAAGGCCGAAGGTAAATGGACAGTCATCAAGCGTGACGATGGCAAGATGCAATGGGCCTATGACGGCAAGCCGCTGTACTACTACGAGGACGACAAAAAACCTGGAGACATGACGGGTGACAAGAAGAAAGACGTCTGGCACGTTGTTCGCGAGCATATGTAATACCGCAAAAAGATCGCAGCCTTAGGGTACAGCTACCCAGGGCTGCGATCTTTTTATCGGTCAACGCAACGCGTAATCCAGCACAATCCCGATGAAAATCGCCAATCCCGCCCAGTGATTGTGCAAAAACGCCTTGAAGCAACGCATCCGGTCTTTGCCGCGGGTGTACCAGAATTCCCAGGCAAAGCAGCCCGCCGCCACCAGTAATCCGAGGTGGAACCAGCCACCAAGGTCGAACTTCGACCCCGCCAGCAGCAGGCAGCCCAGTGCCAGCCCTTGCAGGGTCAGGATGATCACCCGGTCTGCGTCGCCGAACAGGATTGCCGTGGATTTCACGCCGATCTTCAGGTCGTCATCGCGGTCGGTCATCGCGTAATACGTGTCGTAACCCACGGTCCACATCAGGTTGGCGATCCACAGCAACCACGCGACAGCCGGCAATTCACCGGTTTCCGCAGTGAACGCCATCGGCATCCCCCACGAAAATGCGGCGCCCAGCACCACTTGCGGGTAATAGGTGTAGCGCTTCATGAACGGGTAACTGAATGCCAGCGCCAGACCGCCAAACGACAGCCATATGGTCGCGGCATTGGTGCACAGCACCAGCAGGAAACTCACGCCCATCAGCAATGCGAAGAACACCAGCGCCTCTTTGGAGCTGATCTTGCCGCTCACCAGCGGTCGCTGCTCGGTACGCTTCACATGACCATCGACCTTGCGGTCCGCCCAGTCGTTGATCACGCAGCCGCCGGCGCGGGTCAGCACCACGCCGAGGACGAAAATCACAATGTTGGCCAGGGACGGCGAACCCTTGCCGGCAATCCACAGCGCCCACAGCGTTGGCCAGAGCAGCAGGTAAATGCCGATCGGCTTGTCCATGCGGGTCAGCTGAATGAAATCCCAGGCCCGAGGGTTCAAGCGGTTCAAGGACTTGAGCAGGCTCTGGTACATCAACGGTTCTCCGATTGGGCGCAGGCGGCGTCCCACAGGGAAGGCAGGAAAATTTCGGCCACCAGCACGCTCAGCGCACCGCGATCAAAGCGCGAACGGCGGCCCCACAGCCCAGGCGATTGCACTTCGGCGGGCAGCCACGCTTGAGGATAATGGCAAACCTCGATGGCCCGGCGCTGGAAGGCCTGATCGCAAAACAGCAATTCGCCCAGCGAGCGGCTGCCCAGTTCGTCCATGTGCAAGCCGTCGCCTTGCAAGGCACTGCGTGACGCCACGCTGCGCGCAAATACCCACGCCTGGCCATGACCGCGCAAATACACCTCGCGCACCCAGCCCTCACTGCCATCGGCCAGGTCCAGTGCGGCGCATTCGTCGGCACGCAGGGGCTGCCAGCCTTCGAACATCGGCGAGACGCTGAAGGCGTCATTCGACAGATGAATCAGACGTCTGGTCAGCGAGCCTTCATCGAATAGCCAGTCGAGGGTGGTGGCATCGGGGAGGGGCGTCAGTTCGCTGCGCGAGAGCCAGAGAGGAGCTGGAGAGGGGGATTCTGTGTGATGCACAATGAGTCATTATTGGCAGCAAATGAGGCGGCGAGCTTAACATGTCAGCCGCCGATATCGATTGAAATGGCCTGCCGTTGCGCCGAACAGGCTTGCATCCGACGGCCCCGATCAGTACAAAACGCGCTGAGTTGGACGGCAGTGCTGCAACCATCGACCGTCCGGCCGGCAAAACGCCTGAACCCTGAGGAAGTACCTGATGAAAAAGTGGCAATGTATTGTCTGCGGCCTGATCTACAACGAAGCCGACGGTTGGCCGGATGACGGCATTGCGCCGGGCACCCGTTGGGAAGACGTCCCGGCAGACTGGCTGTGCCCGGACTGCGGTGTGGGCAAAATGGATTTTGAAATGATCGAAATCGCTGCCTGAATAATTGAGGAGTAAGGAATGAACGCACCTGTCGTCATCATTGGCACCGGCCTGGCGGGCTATAACGTGGCCCGCGAGTTTCGCAAACTCGATAGCGAAACCCCGCTGCTGTTGATTACCGCCGATGACGGGCGCTCCTACTCCAAGCCGATGCTCTCCACTGGCTTTGGCAAAAACAAGGATGCCGACGGCCTGAGCATGGCCGAACCCGGCGCCATGGCCGAACAGCTCAAGGCCGAAATACGCACCCACACGCGCATCAGCGGCATCGACCCGGGCCACAAGCGCCTGTGGATCGGTGAAGAAGCGGTGATCTACCGCGACCTGATCCTGGCCTGGGGCGCCGAAACCGTGCGGGTGCCCATTGAAGGCGATGCGGCGGACTGCGTATTCCCGATCAACGACCTGGAAGACTACGCACGCTTCCGTGCGGCGGCGACCGGCAAGCGCCGCGTGCTGCTGCTCGGCGCCGGCCTGATCGGCTGCGAGTTTGCCAACGACCTGACCCTGGGCGGCTACGAAGTGCAGCTGGTTGCGCCGTGCGAACAAGTCATGCCGACCCTGCTGCACCCGGCGGCCGCCGCTGCGGTGCAGGCAGGCCTCGAAAGCCTCGGCGCGCGCTTCCATCTCGGCCCGGTACTCAACCGCCTGCAACGCGTGGCTGACGGCCTGGAAGCGCACCTGTCCGATGGCCAGGTGATCCCGTGCGACGTGGTGGTCTCAGCCATTGGCCTGCGCCCGCGCGTCGACCTGGCGGCAGCGGCCGGTTTGCAGGTCAGCCGCGGCATCATGGTCGATCGGCACCTGAAGACCTCCCACGCCAACATCTACGCCCTGGGCGACTGCGCCGAGGTCGACGGGCTGAACCTGCTGTACGTGATGCCCCTGATGAGCTGTGCGAGGGCGCTGGCGCAAACCCTGGCCGGCAACCCGACCGCCGTCACCTATGGGCCGATGCCGATTACCGTCAAAACCCCGGTCTGCCCGCTGGTGGTGTCCCCGCCGCCACGGGGCGCTGAGGGCATCTGGACAGTCGAAGGGCAGGGCGCCGACATCAAGGTTTTGTGTCGCGATGCCGCGGGCAAGCTGCTCGGTTACGCCCTCACCGGTGCCGCCGTGATGGAAAAACTGGCCCTGAACAAAGAGCTTCCGGCCCTGTTGGCATAAATACCGGTCGTTCTGTCGGAATCACCCCCCTTTTGCCCTAACAATGGCCGCGCCGATACTGGCGCGGGGCCTCACTGCGTGCCATCCTCACTCCCGTCTGCCGCAGAGTAGAGCATCTGCGGCGCTTTTGGCGCTGCTCCATAGAGGGCAGCACGGACATAACAACAACAAACCGTCAAAGGGGCTTCACTCACATGCGTAAACCAGACCTCGCCGCAGCCATTGCTGAAAAGGCAGACCTCACCAAAGAGCAAGCCAACCGCGTTCTCAACGCCGTTCTTGAAGAAATCACCGGTGCCCTGCACCGCAAAGACAGCGTGACGCTGGTGGGCTTCGGCACCTTCCTGCAACGCCATCGCGGTGCCCGCACCGGCAAAAACCCGCAAACCGGTGAGCCCGTCAAAATCAAGGCCAGCAACACCGTAGCGTTCAAGCCAGGCAAATCGTTGAAAGACAGCGTTAATCCGTAATCCGCTTTCACCTCCCGCGTAGCGGGGGAGTGGAATAAAAAATGGGCACGCCAACCAGGGTTGGGTGCCCATTTTTTGTGGGTGGCGAATCAGCCGAGCCCGCTTTGCTGTTTGGCGAGAATCGCCGCCATTTGCGGCTCATCCAGATGATCCAGTGCTCGCTCTACCAGCAAGTGCGCCCCCTCAGCCACGCGACTGATCGCCAGGGCTACTGAGCGGCGCGAGCCGTCTACATCATCGGCCAGGTCAGCGGCGATGGCGCTGATGGACAGCAGATCTTCCGAGGCGTTGGCCAGGAGTGCTTCGGTATTGATGTCCGGGCAGACACTGAAGAGTTGGCCGCTGCGTTTCGTTGGTGTTTGTTTTGGGGCGAGATAGTGATCGAGGGCGCGTTCGGCGGCTTCGTGGAGTTTTTTTGAATCGAGGGATTCGTAGGGGGATGTGGCCGGATCTTCTGGCGGGTTAGGTGTTGGTTTGAACATTTGAATCACCGAGTTATGGAGCTCACGCAGTTTCGCTTGCTTCGAAAAAGGTGGCAGCTGTGTATAGGTGTGCAAGACCGGACTCGGTTGCCGGCAGACCCGAAGGACTCCCACACACAGCCGCCATAACGATTCGCGAGGATAAAAAAACACCCGGTGAATAGCCATAACCGATTGCATGACGAGTCCGGACTTGCACGTCCGAGTCACCAACTTTGCAGTGACTGGGAGAGGTTATCGGTGCCGTCCAAATACGCCTAGTTCATGTATAGCCCAGCGTATTGAAGGAAATGTCCGATAGGTTTGCAGGGTTGAAGATCAAAAAATCGCAGCCTCCGGCAGCTCCTACAGAATGTGTTTCGTTTGGTGTAGGAGTGGCGTCTGGAGTGGTCTGGAGGGAAGTTTTGATAATTGTGACTTGGTGGTCATCGTGAGGGTAATGGTTCTGATCTTCTTCTAACGCAAGCCGATACTGGTGTTATTGCCTGAAGCCGTTAAACTGCCCAGCCGTTCATTTTTCTTCTGAGGCTGTACGCATGAAATTTCGTTTTCTGCTGTGGATGCTGGGTTTGTTGATGGGTAAGGCCAGCCGGACCAATCCGGCGTTTCAACAGCAGTTGGGTGACAAGGACCTGGTGTTTCAGTTGCAGACCCTGGACGGGAAAGTGGCGCGGCATTTCCGCGTGAAGGACCAGCGCATCACCAGCCAATCGGGTGTGCATGCCGAGCCCGCGTTTGCGATTGCCTTTAAAGACGCTGCGTACGGCTTTGCTACGATGCAGGCGAAGAACAAGCAACTGGCGTTCATGACGGGGATTCAGGACAAGTCGATTCAGATCAAGGGCAACCCGGCGTTGGTGATCTGGTTCCAGGGGTTGACCAAGTATTTGAAGCCTCGAAAAAAGTAGTTGCTCCTGCTCAGGGTGGCTTAACAGGTCACTTCTTTGGCTTCTGATGACTGTCAAACTGTCATTATTGACAGGTGATTCTTGATGTTTTGCGGAGCTTCATTGAGGTGGCGTCCTTCGCGGACACTCAATCACCCAGAGTAATGCCACCATGAATGACTTGAATGCAATAGCAAACGAAGGAACACTCGATCCATCATTTGGCAGCAACGGTAGAGTATTCATAGCAAGACCCACAGGCGTTTTGCCGTTACCTCAGGGCAAAGTGATCGTTGTTACATCAGAACCGGAAAGCTTTCAATTAAAAACCGTCAGATTGAATGTGGATGGAACACTTGATCACAAGTTTGGTGACGAGGGGGTTGTAGAGCTGCCGCTATACTTCGATCTAGCTCTTCGCATCCTTCCGGCCATGGATGGTGGATGGTTTATAACTTATCCGATTGAAGGGGGAAGAGTCACTTCTCGGCAGCGTCCGGATGGCGCGCTGGATGAGTCGTTTGGAGTGGGGGGCATACGGGTCGTCATGTACGAATCTCCTGAGGTACTTTCAGTTCCAGTCCCGGCGGCTGTGCAAGTTACAAGAAATCAAAACAGTGAAGAAAGTACCCATATGGCAGGTAGCGAGGAGGGCTGTGCGATTGACCGGTTGATGGGGAAAATTATCTTCAGCGGCAGAGGGCTCGATTGGCCCAATCCGAGCGCACCTGCTGTTTGGCGCTTGAATCCAGATGGCACGCTGGATAAAACTTTAAACGGTACTGGTTATGTACCCATCAAGCCTGTGGGCTTTGAGTATGAGCACAATACTCTTCAGGACTCGACGCAATTGGAATGCGGCAAAATTTTGGTACTTGCTGAATATGACGAGAGAGGAGACCCGGGAGCTAGTAATCTGTATCTGATGCGCTATAACCAGGACGGAAGTGTCGATAGAGATTTCAATGAAGGACGCGCTTTGATCCTCAGGAAATTTCCTTATAGGGTCTTCGGACTCAGAATGACCGTCAGAGCCAGTGATGGAAGGATTGTTATTGGAGGTTTTTATAGAGAAAATCGTGTTGATGCAGGGATGATTCTTGTACTGAATGCCAGCGGATCTTTCAATCAGATTTTCAATAAAGGGAAGCCGTTGTTAACCAATCTGAATAGTGAGGAAACGCGTTGGCGGCGCTGCCAAATTCAAGAGGATGGAGCCATCGTCGTCAGTGGTACGCTTGGATTAGATTTTAATGCAATAAATCTTCGGGTGCCGATAGCCCGCTTCCTGCCTGATGGAACCCTGGACCCGATGTTTAATGGTAAAGGTTGGAACTTTTATAAAGATGAGCCAGGAAGCCTTGAAAACAATCACTTTTCTGATATGGCAATAACGCAAGACGGTCGAGTCGTAGTCTGTGGGTTTAGTGAGGCTGATGGTGGTTGGGTGCTGCGTTATCTGGCTTGAATGCGTCAGTAAGTTTACTGGGACTCTTCGCGAGCAAACCGGCTCCCACACTTGACCGAGTGTGGGAGCCGTTTTTTATGACTGAGTGAATTGCGACGCCAGTTCACGCAGCAGCACTTCCGCTTCAAGTACCTTACTGACCACGTCATTAGCCTTTTCGCGGCTCAGGCCAAGGCGTTCGAGCAGGGCGTCGGGGATGTCTTCGTCGGGGCCGGAGCCGATGCCTCGGCTGCGCAGCAGACGCACCGACAGGCACACCAGGTTCGGGTATTCGGCGAAGTCGCCGTCGTAGTGCGGATCGTGCTGGAAGCGCAGGGCGGTGGCCAGTTCTTCAGGCATGTCCCAGTAGCGCATCAGCCATGAGCCGATCTGTTCGCGGCTGATGCCCAGCAGGTGTTGTTCCACGAAGCTGTGGCACAGGTGCGGGTTGACCTCCAGGTGGCGGCAGATCAGTGAGAAGTGCGGCGGGAAGACGTGGGCCAGCAGCAGGTAACCGAAGTTGTGCAGCAGGCCGGCCAGGTAGGTCAGGCCGGCTTCCGGACGCTGGGCGCGCGGCATGGCGCGGGTCAGGCCTTCGATGACGGCGGCGGTGTAGATCGATTGTTGCCAGTACGGGGTGGAGTGTTGTGGGTGGTCCTTGGGCAGGCTCAGGGTTTTGCCCAGGGCCAGGCCCAGCGCCAGGTTGATCACCAGGTCAAAGCCCAGCACCCGCACGATGGCGTCTTCCACGGAGCGGATCTTGCCCGGCGAGGCGTAGTAGGGCGATGCCGCCCAGCTCACGACTTGTGCGGCCAGCGCCGGGTCGGTTTCGACCACGCCGGTGATGTCGTCGATGGTGGCGTTGGGGTCGACGCGCAGCTTGATGATTTTTTGCGCGGTTTCGGCCAGCGGCGGAATCTCGATGGTCGCTTCCAGACGCTGCTGGATGCGTCGCGCGGTGAACGCCTGGACGGCCTGGGTAATTTCCTCGCGGTCGTCATCGGGGCGGTCGAGGTTGGGACGGATGCTGGTCAGATTTTCGCCGAAGTTGGCGGCGCTGGCCTTGGTCAGCATGGTCGCCTTGAAGTCTTCGCTGGAAATTTCCAGCAGCACGCCCGGCTCACCGGAGTTGATCAGCAACTTCGGCTCGCGCAGCAGGCTTTCGTCGTACAGGCACGGCGAACTGGTCAGCGCCGGCAGGCCCGGCAGCAAGCTGAGGTTGTGCTTGCCGAGCATTTTTTTCAGGCGTTCGATGGGTACGGCGGCGAGGCGGCGACCAGTGAGTTCAGTGAGGCGATTGAGGTCCAGCAATTGGCTCTGCGGGAACAGCACCATCAGTACGCCAACGTTGTCTTCCAGCAGAACGGCCTGCACTTTGCGCGCGGCATTGAGGCCGTGACGGTCCAGCACTTCTTCGTAGGCAATGGCTAACTTGCCCAGCATCAGCCGAATAACCGACGGAGCGTGCGGGGTGTCGGGTGCGAAGGCAACTTCGGTCATGGTCTGTATCCGTGCTTAAACAATTGCAGGAGTATAACCAGCTTGCTTGGGACCACGCCTCAGAAACCGTGACGGTTGTCACACCTGGCCGTATTGTTGGCCATGACGCAGCCATCGGTCGAGCAGTGGGCTGACGTGGGTCGGCCAGCGTTCGAGCAATGCCTGGGCGGCATCCCGCACGGCGGGCAGCAGATCGGCATCGCGCATCAGGTCGGCGACCTTGAATTGCAGCAAGCCAGTCTGCCGGGTGCCGAGCATTTCGCCGGGGCCGCGCAGTTCCAGATCCCTTTCGGCGATGACGAAACCATCGTTGGTTTCGCGCATGATGCCCAGGCGCTGGCGGCCGATCTGCGACAGCGGCGGATGGTAGAGCAGTACGCAATGGCTGACGGCGCTGCCCCGGCCGACACGGCCGCGCAACTGGTGCAGTTGCGCCAGGCCCAGGCGCTCGGGGTTTTCGATGATCATCAGGCTGGCATTGGGCACGTCCACGCCGACTTCGATCACCGTGGTCGCGACCAGTAGTTGCAGGTTGCCGGCCTTGAATTCGGCCATCACCGCAGCTTTTTCCGCAGGCTTCATGCGGCCGTGGATCAACCCGACTTTCAACTCGCCGAGGGCGGCAGTGAGGTCCTCAAAAGTGGTTTCCGCTGCCTGGCAGGTCAGCTCTTCCGACTCTTCGATCAGCGTGCACACCCAATAGGCCTGGCGCCCTTCGGCGCAAGCGCTGCGCACCCGTTCGATGACTTCGACCCGCCGGGTGTCGGTGATCAGCACGGTGTTGACCGGGGTTCGGCCGGGGGGCAGTTCGTCGAGGATCGAGGTGTCGAGGTCGGCGTAGGCGCTCATGGCCAGCGTGCGCGGAATCGGCGTGGCGGTCATGATCAACTGGTGCGGGCACATGCGCCCGCCGACGCCTTTCTGCCGCAACGCCAACCGCTGTTGCACGCCGAAACGGTGCTGTTCGTCGATGATCACCAGCGCCAGGTTCTTGAATTGCACTTCGTCCTGGAACAGCGCGTGGGTGCCGACCACCATCGGCGTGCCGCTGGCGATTTGCTCCAGTGCGGCTACGCGGTTCTTGCCCTTGAGCTTGCCGGCCAGCCAGGCGACTTCAATGCCCAGCGGTTCGAGCCAGCGCTTGAAGGTGATGAAGTGCTGTTCGGCGAGAATTTCGGTGGGTGCCATCAGCGCAACCTGATAACCGGCCTCCAGCGCTTGCAGCGCGGCAAGGGCGGCGACCACGGTTTTACCGGCGCCGACGTCGCCCTGGATCAGCCGCAGCATCGGTTCGTGCTGGCTGAGGTCGTAGGCGATTTCATTGCCGACCCGCTGCTGGGCACCGGTCGGACTGAATCCGAGGTTGGCCAGGTATTTGGCCGGCAATTGTGTGGCTTTGGGCATCGCGGGCGCACGCAGGGCGCGCATGCTTTCGCGCAGGCGTTGTTGCGACAGTTGATGGGTCAGCAGTTCTTCGAAAGCCAGACGGTGCTGCGCCCAGTGGTGACCGAGGGCCAGTTCATCGACGTCGGCATCGGCGGGCGGGTTGTGCAGGTAGCGGATAGCATCGGCCAGCGGCGCCAATTGGTAATCCCGGGCCAGTTCGTTCGGTAGCCAGTCGGGCAGGCTGCTGGGGCCGAGCAGGGTGAGGGTCTGCATGCACAACTGGCGCAAGCGCTGTTGGGTCAGGCCTTCGGTGAGCGGGTAGACCGGGGTCAGGGTTTCATCCACCGGCGGCGGTTCGTCGCCGGTGATGGCGCGGTATTCCGGGTGGTAGATCTCCAGCCCCGAAGCACCAGGCCGCGCCTCGCCGTAGCAGCGAATCCGCGTGCCGCGTTTGAGGCCTTCTTTCTGCGCGTTGCTGAAATGGTAGAACCGCAGGCTCAAGCCCCCGGTGCCATCCTGCAACCGCACCACCAGGCTGCGCCGCCGGCCCATGACCACATCGGCACCGCTGACGGTGCCTTCGATGACCGCATCTTGCCCGGGCCGCAGTGCGCCGATCGGCACCACGCGAGTGCGGTCCTGATAACGCAGGGGCAGGTGAAACAGCACGTCCTGGAGGTTCTCCAGGCCGACCTTGGCCAGCTTCTCGGCCATGGCTTCACCGACACCCTTGAGTGCCGTCACCGACACTTGCGACAACTCGCTCATGACCGTTACTTAGCCCGCAGCGACTTGCGCCGCTGGCTTGGCCACCGAGCACAGGCGAATGGAGTCAGCGAGGATTTCAATCGCTTTCGGGCGCGGGAAGCTGGCGCGCCAGGCAATGGCCACGGTGCGGAACGGTACGGGTGCCGACAACGGACGCACTTCAATCACGCCGGGGGCGTAGTGATGGCTGTCGACCGCCGACAACGGCAGGATCGAAATCCCGAGGCCCGAGGCGACCATGTGGCGAATGGTTTCCAGGGAGCTGGATTCCACCGTGGTGTGCTTGGCGCCGTCGTTGCCTTTGGTCAGGGTCGGGCAGGCTTCCAGTACCTGATCGCGGAAGCAGTGACCTTCGCCGAGCAGCAGCAGGCTCTTGTCGTTGAGCAGGCTGGCGTCGATGGATTCTTTTTGCGTCCACGGGTGCTGCGCCGGCATCAATACGTAGAACGGCTCGTCGTAGAGTTGCAGGGTCAGCACGTCGGCTTCATTGAACGGCAGGGCGATGATGATCGCGTCGAGCTCGCCGTTGCGCAGTTTGTCGCGCAGCACGTGGGTGAAGTTTTCTTCGATGTACAACGGCATCTGCGGGGCGACCCGGTGCAGTTGTGGAATCAGGTGTGGAAACAGGTACGGGCCGACGGTGTAAATCGCGCCGACTTTCAGCGGGGCGGTCAGTTGGTTCTTGCCAGCCTGGGCCAATTCGCGGATGCCCTGGGCTTGTTCCAGCACTTTCTGCGCCTGGGCGACGATGCCTTCGCCGACCGGGGTCAGGCGCACGGCGCTTTTGCTGCGCTCGAAAATCAGCACACCGAGTTCGTCTTCAAGCTTTTTCACGCCCACCGACAGGGTCGGCTGGCTGACGTGGCAACGCTCGGCCGCGTGGCCGAAGTGCTGCTCTTGGGCGAGGGTGACGATGTAGCGTAATTCTGTGAGGGTCATAGCAAGCGTCCATGTAGTTGCGGGCCAAGCATACCGGCTGCAATCGATAGACGCACGTTATCAGACGTAGGAGCGAGCTTGCTCGCGAAAAACCTGAGATCGCCCCGGGGTGTCAGGCTTCAAGCGTTATCGTTCGCCTCATTCGCGAGCAAGCTCGCTCCTACAGTGGTTCAGCGGTTTTCAACGGCGGCGTTTTTCCAGTGAATACACAAACGGTGCAACGATTTCGATGGAGCCATTGGTCAGCATATCGGCCGGTGGTTTGGGCAGCGGTTGGGCGCGGCGGATCATTTCCAGGGTGGCCCGGTCCAGATCGGCAGTGCCCGAGGCGCCTACCAGCTCAAACGACAACACATTGCCTTCGGCATCCACGACGAAACGCAGACGGTTCATGCCTTCCTTGCCCCGCGCCTGGGCACTTGCGGGGTACTTCTTGTACTTCTGCAGGTGTGCCAACAGCGTGCCTTGCCAGCTGGCCTTGGCCGCCATTTGAGCCGGCGATGGGCCCGGCGCAGGCTGGGCGGATTTCTCCGTCGGTGTCTGGGTCTGCTGGGTTTCGGCCGGCTTTTCTTCGGCCGGTTTTTCCTTCGGCGGCTCGGGTTTCTTCTCTACCGGCTTGGGCGGCTGCGGCTTGGGCTTTGGCTTGACGGGCTTGGGCACGGCAATTTCAGCTTTCGGCGCTTCAGCGAGCTTGGGTATCGGCAGTTCTTCAACCGGAGCCGGTGGCTGCGGCGGAGTGACGACCTTCGGCGGAGCAGGCGGTGGCGGGGCTGGAATCGGAGCCAGTTCGACCAGCATTGCCTGGGGAGGCAATTCGATGGGCGGACGGGTGGACCAGTTCAGCGCCAGCGCGATGGCCAGCGCGTGAACGCCCAGCACCACGGCCAGGCTACCGCTGTAACGCGTCAGCTTATGGCGCGTCGTGATCATTTCTTGGCTGCCGTCTCGAGTCCGACCAGACCTACCTTCAGGTAACCGGCAGAACGCAGGTTGTCCATCACGCTCATCAGGTCGCCGTAATCCACGCCTTTGTCGGCCTGGAAGAAGATTGTCGTGTCTTTCTTGCCCTGGGTCCTGGCGTCGAGGGTGGCGCCGAGTGCTTCGGCCTTCACCTCGTCTTCACCGAGAAACAGGCGCTGGTCAGCCTTGACGCTGAGGAACACCGGTTTCTCTGGTCGCGGCGCCGGCTTGGCGGTGGAGGCGGGAAGGTCGACCTTGATGTCCACGGTGGCCAGCGGGGCTGCCACCATGAAGATGATCAACAGCACCAACATCACGTCGATGAACGGCGTAACGTTGATTTCGTGGTTTTCGGACAGATCGTCGTCTGCCCCTTCTTTCAAATGCAGGCCCATGGCCGATTACCCCACTTTCACCATGTGCGGTTGCGAGCTGCGCTCAGGCTGGTGGTCGAGGTCGCGGCTGACCAGCAGCAGGACCTGTGCCGACGCATCGGACACCTGAGCCTTGTAACCGGCGATGGAGCGGGCAAAGACGTTGTAGATCACGACTGCAGGGATCGCTGCAACCAGGCCCAGCGCGGTAGCCAGCAGGGCTTCGGCGATGCCGGGAGCGACGACGGCGAGGTTGGTGGTCTGGGTCTTGGCGATGCCGATGAAGCTGTTCATGATGCCCCACACGGTACCAAACAGGCCGACGAACGGCGCGGTGGAGCCGATGGTGGCCAGCACGCCGGTACCGCTGCTCATGTTGCGACCGCAGGCGGCGACCAGGCGCTCAAGACGGAAGCTGACGCGTTCCTTGATGCCTTCTTTCTCACGGCTGTTGACCGACAGGCGCATCTCTTCGAGAGCATCATGCACCAGCAGGTTGGCGAGAGTACCTTCCTTTGCCGCGGTGGCGCTGGCTTCCTTGAGGGAGGCGGACTTTTTCAGCTGGGCAATTTCACCGCGCAGACGACGCTTGGCGCCCATCAGCTCAAGACCCTTGGCGATCCAGATGGTCCAGGTGATGATCGAGGCGATGGCCAGGCCGATCATCACGATTTTCACAATGATGTCGGCATTCTTGTACATGCCCCACGGCGACAGGTCGTGGGCCATGCCCAGGGTGTTGTCGGCTTCGAGGACTTCAGGGACGTCTTCACCCAATGTTTCTACCGGTGCTGCCTGGGCCGGAGTAACGGCCGGTGCGACGTGATCTGCTGGAGCCGGCGCGGTGGCGGCTGGTGTGGCTGGCACCTGGGCATCGGCGAAAGCGGCGACTGGCGCGAGCATCAGGCTGAGGAACAGGGCGGCCACCGCGCTCCAGGCGCGAGGTCGTTTGGTTGGCGGAGCGGAGAATTGATTGCGTGTCATGCTGGCCGGACCTGAGAGAATAAACGGGTGATGTTCTTCCAGGCCTCGAAAGGCCGAGAACAAAAGTGGTCCGTATTATTGCAATTAATTCTTGTTAACAAAAGTAATAGCGTCTCTTTTTTTCCTGCATTGCTAGCCGCCTGTCTATTGCCGGCGCTAGTCTGTGGCTTTCCGATGGGAGTTATCTGATGTCTGCGCCTACTGTTTTGATCGCCGGCTGCGGTGATGTCGGCAGCCGCCTGGCGACGCAATTGCTGGCGGTGGGTTGGGAAGTCCATGGCCTGCGACGCGACGTTTCACGCCTGCCCAAGGGCGTCATCGGCGTAGCCGGTGATCTGTTCAACAAAGACTGCCCGGCTACCTGGCCAATCGGCGCCGTGGACTACCTGGTGTATTGCGCCGCGGCCAGCGATCACGACGAAGCCGGTTACCGCGCTGCGTATGTCCAGGGGCTGGAGCATGTGCTGGAGTGGCTGAACGACTACGGGCAGGTGCCTAATCGCCTGTTGTTCGTTTCCAGCAGCAGTGTTTACGGTCAGCAGAATGGCGAATGGGTCGACGAGTCTTCACCCGCCGTGGCGGCGGGCTATTCCGGACGTGTGATGCTCGAAGCCGAGCAACTCGCCCTCAAAAGCGGCATTCCGGCGAGCATCGTGCGTCTGACCGGCATTTATGGTCCGGGCCGTGAGTGGTTGCTGACTCAGGTTCGTCGGGGGTATCGCGTGGCAACCGATCCGCCGTTGTATGCCAATCGGATTCATGCCGATGACGCAGCCGGGTTGATGGCGTGCCTGCTTGAGGCGGATCGGCGTGGCGTGGCGCTGGATGATGTCTACATCGGTGTCGATGACGCACCGGCAGCGCTGGCCGATGTGGTGGGCTGGTTGCGTGAGTATCTGGGTGTGACTGAATGGGCCGATGACGACAGCGTGCGTCGCACTGGCAGCAAGCGGTGCAGTAATGCGCGGGCCAAGGCATTGGGCTGGACGCCGAAATACCCGAGTTTTCGCGAGGGGTATGCGGCGATCATTGAAGGGCGCTGCTGACTCACAGTCACCCAAAAGCAACTGTAGGAGCGAGCCTGCTCGCGATGAGGTCGTAACATTCAACATCATAGTTGACTGTCATTGCGCCATCGCGAGCAGGCTCGCTCCTACAGGGGTAATGCGTTGCTTACTGCTTCTCGAGCAACCACTTGCGCTCACCCGGGGTGAACGAGGGCATCTCGTCCGCCTGTGCCGTGTTCACGGTCTGGAAAATCTCCAGCTCCTTGCCCTTGCGCGCAAAGATCCAGGCGTTGCCCTGGCCATTGAGCTGCAGCCACATGTTGTCATTGCCGCCACTCATGGAGGCGCAATCACCGGCCAGGCACAACGCATAGCGATCGCTGCCTGGCAGGCCGGTCACCTGGCCGTCGGGCTGGAATTGAACTGTGTTGCCTTCGCCCGGGCCGTTTACGATTGTCCAGCCGCCGCCCATGTAGGCGGAATACAGCGCACGTTCGAAGCTGGCGCCCATCGGTGCGCCATCCGGTACCTGGATCTGTACGCGGTCGAAGACTTGCTCAGGCTCATTGTCGCTGGCGGACTGGCTCAGTTGCTTGCCGTCACGCTTCAGCTCGCTGGCCGAGCTGCCATAAAAGTCGACTCTCCAGGCACCGGACTGTTCACCCAGCAGCTTGCCGTCGACATTTTCAAAACCGTTGGTGTAGCGGGCCTGACCGGCTTTGGTGTTGATGTCCCATTCCAGGTTCGGGCCATAGGCCTGGAGCGCTTCACGCAAGGGGACGCCTTTGGCGGCAGCATCGATCGCTACCTGGTTGATCCAGGTGCCGCTGATGTCGCGGTCGGCAGGGTTGCTGGCACATCCGCCCAGAAACAGGGCGAGCAGCGAGAGAGCAAGCGCGTTGCGCATGGGTGGAATCCTTTCAGGCATTCTTTACAGCAGAGCAGTCGGCGCAGCTCGAGGCTGCGCCGTACGCATTACTCGATGACCAGGATGGCATCCATTTCAACCTGCGAACCCTTTGGCAGGGCTGCTACGCCGATGGCGGCGCGGGCAGGGTAAGGCTGGTCGAAGTACTTGCCCATGATCTCGTTGACCTTGGCGAAGTGGCTCAGGTCGGTGAGGAAGATGTTCAGCTTGACGATGTCCTTGAACGAACCGCCGGCGGCTTCAGCCACGGCCTTGAGGTTCTCGAACACCTGGACGGTCTGGGCTTCGAAGCCTTCGACCAGTTCCATGGTTTTTGGGTCCAGGGGAATCTGACCCGACATGTAAACGGTGTTGCCAGCCTTGATCGCCTGGGAGTAAGTACCGATGGCGGCCGGGGCCTTGTCGCTGGTGATAACAGTCTTGGTCATGTAGGACTCCTTGTAATTAGGGGCTTAGGCGCGCATGCGGGTGATGCGAATCACCCCGGTCAAGGCGCGCAGTTTCTTGATCACGCGGGCCAGGTGCACGCGGTCGTGCACGCTGACCACCAACTGGACCACGCTGATGCGACCGTCGCGTTCGTCCATGCTGATTTTCTCGATGTTGCCGTCGGCGGCGTTGACGCTGCTGGCCAGCAGGGCGATCAGGCCGCGCTGGTGTTCCAGCTCGACGCGCAGCTCGACGTTGAATTCGCCGGTGACATCCTTGGCCCACGAGAGCTGGATGCATTTTTCCGGGTTGTGGCGGATTTCGCTGATATTGCGGCAGTTGTCCAGGTGCACGACCATGCCTTTGCCGGCGGACAGGTGGCCGACAATCGGGTCGCCCGGGATCGGCGTGCAACACTTGGCGTAGCTGAGCACCAGACCTTCGGTGCCGCGAATCGCCAGCGGGCCTTCCGCGCTTGGCAGCTGTTCGCCTTCGCCCAGCAGTCGACGGGCCACTACATAGGCCATGCGATTGCCCAGGCCGATGTCTTCGAGCAAATCCTCGATCAGTTCGAGACGGTACTCGACGAGCATGGCCTTGACGCGTTCGGCCGGAATTTTCTCCAGCGAGCTGTCAAAGCCGTTGAGGACCTTGTTCAGCAAGCGCTCGCCGAGGCTGATGGATTCGGAGCGGCGTTGCAGTTTCAGCGCATGGCGAATGTGCGTGCGCGCCTTGCCGGTGACCACGAAGTTGAGCCAGGCCGGGTTCGGCCGCGCGCCGGGGGCGCTGACGATCTCGACCGTGGAGCCGCTTTGCAGCGGTTCGGACAGCGGCGCGAGACGACGATTGATCCGGCAGGCGATGCAGCTGTTGCCCACGTCGGTGTGTACCGCGTAAGCGAAGTCGACCGCCGTGGAACCCTTGGGCAGCTCCATGATCCGGCCTTTGGGCGTGAACACGTAGACCTCGTCCGGGAACAGGTCGATCTTCACGCTTTCGATGAATTCCAGCGAGTTGCCAGCACGTTGCTGCATTTCCAGCACGCCCTTGACCCACTGGCGGGCGCGGGCATGGGTGCCTTTGGGCTGCTCATCGCCGCTGGATTTGTACAGCCAATGGGCGGCGATGCCGTTGTTGGCCATCTCTTCCATTTCACGGGTGCGGATCTGGATCTCGATCGGAACACCGTGCATGCCGAACAGCGTGGTGTGCAGCGACTGATAGCCGTTGGCCTTGGGGATCGCGATGTAATCCTTGAAGCGCCCCGGCAGCGGTTTATACAAGTTATGTACAGCACCCAGCACGCGGTAGCAGGTATCGACCTTGTCGACGATGATCCGGAACGCGTAGACGTCCATGATCTCGTTGAAGGCCCGACGCTTGCCGCGCATTTTCTTGTAGATGCCGTAGAGGTGTTTCTGGCGGCCGCTGACCTCGCCCTGGATGCCATCGATGGCCAGGCAGTGGCTTAAGGATTCTTCGATCTTGTTGACGATTTCCTTGCGATTGCCCCGGGCGCGCTTGACCGCCTGGTAGATCCGCGCGGAACGCATCGGGTGCATGGCCTTGAAGCCGAGGTCTTCGAACTCTATGCGGATGGCGTGCATGCCCAGCCGGTTGGCGATGGGCGCATAGATTTCCAGGGTTTCCTTGGCGATGCGCCGGCGTTTTTCGCCGGATAGCACTTCCAGCGTGCGCATGTTGTGCAGGCGGTCGGCCAGCTTGACCAGGATCACGCGAATATCGCGCGCCATGGCCATGGCCATTTTCTGGAAGTTTTCGGCCTGGGCTTCAGCTTTGGTCTCGAAGTTCATCTGGGTCAGTTTGCTGACCCCATCGACCAGTTCGGCCACGGTTTCGCCGAACTGCGCTTGCAGCGCTTCCTTGGCGATACCGGTGTCTTCGATCACGTCATGCAGCATGGCGGCCATCAGGCTCTGATGGTCCATGTGCATGTCGGCAAGAATATTGGCCACGGCAAGAGGATGCGTGACGTACGCCTCACCGCTACGGCGGCGTTGGCCGTCGTGGGCTTGTTCGGCGTAGAAATACGCTCGGCGGACCAGGTTGACCTGGTCTTTGCCGAGGTAGGTCGATAAGCGATCGGCGAGGGCGTCTATGCTCGGCATGATGTCTCCTGCCGTAAGCTTTTATCCCGCGCCGTGCTACGTCGACCAGGCATAGGCTTAGACGGCCTCGTTGGACTCGTCCTCGAATGCAGCAAAAAGCGGTTCATCTTCAACGATTTCGGCTTCGGCGATAGCTGCGTAGTCGATCAGGCCTTCAGCGATTTCGCGCAGGGCGACGACGGTAGGCTTGTCGTTTTCCCATGCTACTTTCGGCTCTTTGCCGCCGGTGGCCAGTTGACGGGCACGCTTGGTAGAGAGCATGACCAGCTCAAAGCGGTTATCCACGTGTTCTAGGCAGTCTTCAACGGTTACGCGGGCCATGGTCTTCCTCGTAGCAAATGCAATATGCGCGCTGCCCGGATGGGCGAGCGGACTCGACAGTTTAAAAAATCACCAGCGTTTAGGGAAGCGCTGATTTTTTGACCAAGCCCTTCAACGCGCTACAAGTGCCAATGTAAAGCCCTTGCAGCGGTTTTGGGAAGAGCTGATTAACCGAGCAATTCAGCCAGCAATTTGCCGTGACGCTGCTGCTGACGCTTTTGAATCAGCTGATTGGCGCGGAAAATCGCCTTCAGATCGTGCAGCGCGTGGGCGAAATCGTCGTTGATGATCAGGTAGTCGTAGTCGACATAGTGGCTCATTTCGCTCACGGCTTCGCGCATCCGGCCGTCGATTACTTCGTCACTGTCCTGGCCGCGATTGGTCAGGCGCTGGTGCAGGGCCTGCAATGACGGCGGCAGAATGAAGATCGAACGGGCCTGAGGCATCAGCTTGCGCACTTGCTCGGCACCTTGCCAGTCGATTTCCAGAATCAGGTCGTGGCCTTCGTCCAGGGTCTGCTGCAGGTGGCTTTGCGAAGTGCCGTAGAGATTGCCGAAGACTTCGGCGCGCTCGAGGAAATCCCCGTGTTCGATCATCTTCACGAACTGTTCGCGCGCGACGAAGTTGTAGTTCACGCCATCCACTTCGCCCGGGCGCATGGCGCGGGTGGTATGGGAGACCGAGACGCGGATCTCCGGATTGGCGTCGGTCAGGGCCTTGACCAGGCTGCTTTTGCCCGCGCCCGAAGGGGCGGAAATGATGTACAGGGTGCCGGTGCTGTGTGTCATGTCGGGGGTAGCCTTACTCAATATTCTGCACTTGTTCGCGCATCTGCTCGATCAACACCTTGAGGTTGACCGCCGCCTGGGTACTGCGCGGGTCGAAGGCTTTGGAGCCCAGTGTATTGGCTTCGCGGTTGAGTTCCTGCATCAGGAAGTCCAGGCGCCGACCGGCGGCGCCGCCGGATTTGAGCACCCGGCGAACTTCGATGATGTGAGTGCTCAGGCGATCCAGTTCTTCGGCGACGTCGCTTTTTTGCGCGAGCATGACCATTTCCTGCTCCAGGCGCTGCGGGTCCATCTCGGCCTTCATGTCGGCGAAGCGGTCGAGGACTTTCTGGCGCTGGGTGGCGAGCATTTGCGGGACCAGTTCGCGCAGGGTCACCACGTCTTCTTCAATGGAGCTCAGGCGTTCGTTGATCAGCCGCGCCAGTTCGGCGCCTTCGCGCTCGCGGCCGGCTTTCAGTTCCTTGAGGCTTTGGTTGAACAGTGCCAGCGCCTCGGCGTTCAAGGCTTGCGGATCGGTGGCGTCACCTACCAGTACGCCGGGCCAGGCCAGGACTTCCAGCGGGTTCAGCGCTGCCGGGCTCTTGATCAGGCTGGCGATGGTCTCGGCGGCGGCGACCAGTTGCGCTGCGCGCTCCTGATCGATTTGCAGTGCTTTGCCTGTATTTTCTTCGGTGAAACGCAGGGTGCATTCAAGCTTGCCCCGGGATACGCCCTGGCGCAGGGCCTCACGAACGGCGCCCTCAAGGTCGCGAAAGGACTCAGGCAGACGCAGGTGCGGTTCCAGGTAGCGGCTGTTGACCGACCGCAGTTCCCAGCTCAGGGTGCCCTGGACGCCGGCTTTCTCGACGCGGGCGAAGGCGGTCATGCTGTGCACCATGGAGGTACCTCGCAAGGCGGATCGGCACAGAACCGAGGTTCCGGGAATCCGATATCAATGAATTAAAGCCGACTGGCAGCAAAGGCGCAGGATTGTAGCGCAGTGGCGCGGATGCGCCCAAACACACGGTGTGACAAAACACGGCAGGCCTGCATCGACGCGCGGTACAGAGCCCTCGGTCGTCGGCGGAATTTTTTAGAAGTGCCCAGTGGCGGCCGTCGGCTCTATAATGCTCCGCAGTTTTCCGTCCCCAGTACAGGTACTCCCTATGATACGTCCAAGTGGTCGCGCTGCCGATCAGCTCCGCTCGATCCGCATCACCCGCAACTACACCAAACACGCCGAGGGTTCTGTGCTGGTCGAGTTCGGCGATACCAAGGTCATCTGCACCGTCAGCGTTGAACCGGGCGTACCGCGTTTCCTGAAAGGTCAGGGCCAGGGCTGGCTGACCGCCGAGTACGGCATGCTGCCGCGCGCTACCGGCGAGCGTAACCAGCGTGAAGCCAGCCGTGGCAAGCAAGGCGGTCGCACCCTGGAAATCCAGCGTCTGATCGGTCGCTCCCTGCGCGCTGCGCTGGACATGTCCAAGCTGGGCGATGTCACTCTGTACGTCGACTGCGATGTGATCCAGGCTGACGGTGGCACCCGCACGGCTTCGATCACCGGCTCCATGGTTGCGCTAATCGACGCCTTGAAAGTCATCAAGAAGCGTGGCGGCCTGAAGGGCGGCGACCCGGTCAAGCAGATGATCGCTGCGGTTTCCGTGGGCATGTACAAGGGTGAGCCTGTGCTCGACCTCGACTACCTGGAAGACTCGGCCGCCGAGACCGACCTGAACGTGGTGATGACCAGCGCTGGCGGTTTCATCGAAGTCCAGGGCACTGCCGAAGGCGCGCCGTTCCAGCCAGAAGAGCTGAACGCCATGCTGGAACTGGCGAAGAAAGGCATGAGCGAGATCTTCGAACTGCAAAAGGCCGCACTGGCCGACTGACCGGACTGCACTACACAAGGAGGGCGTTATGAGTGATGAGCAATTGCCGCTGCCTGCGCCGAGTCGTGAGGTTCGCCAGTGGGCGATGTTTTGTCACTTGTCCGCCTTGTTGGGGATCTGGATTCCGTTTGGCACGATCATCGGCCCGCTGATTCTCTGGCAGATGAAGCGCGAGATGGACCCGTTCATCGATGCTCAGGGTAAGGAAGCACTGAACTTTCAGTTAACCGTGGCGATCGCCTCGGCTATCTGTTTCCTGCTGATGGTGGTGATAATCGGGTTCTTCCTGTTTGGCTTGGTCGCGATCGGTGCGCTGGTGCTGACGATCATCGCCGGGGTGAAGGCCAATGAAGGGCAGCCTTACCGGTACCCGTTCACCTGGCGGTTGATCAAATAACGATCAACGAAGATCCCCTGTAGGAGCGAGCCTGCTCGCGATAGCGTTCTGACAGCCACTGCATCGGTATCTGATACATCGTCATCGCGAGCAAGCTCGCTCCCACAGAAAAGCAAAAACAAGTACCCACAAAAAAGCCGACATTGCTGTCGGCTTTTTTGTGTCTGCGAAACGACGCTTAAATGGTCAGCGTCCAGTCGTAGTCCACGATCAGCGGCGCGTGTTGCGAGAACCGCGGCTGGCGTGGCAGGCGTGCGCTACGTACGAAGCGGCGCAGGCCAGGGGTCAGCAACTGATAGTCGAAGCGCCAACCGAGGTTGAGCATCTCCGCCTGTTCGTTGTCCGGCCACCAGCTGTACTGGTCGCCTTCACGGCTGACTTCACGCAGGGCGTCGACATAACCCATGTTGCCGACAATCTCGTCCATCCAGGCACGTTCAGGTGCCAGGAAGCCCGGAGATTGCTGGCTGTCGCGCCAGTTCTTGATATCCAGCTTCTGTTGCGCCACGTACAGCGAGCCACAATAAATGTACTCGCGACGCTTGCGTCGCTGTTTATCCAGATAACGGGCGAAGTCGTCCATTAGCTTGAACTTCTGGTTCAAGTCTTCATCGCCGTTCTGCCCCGAAGGGAGCAGCAAGGTCGCGATGCTGACCTTGTCGAAATCGGCTTGCAGGTAGCGCCCGTAGCGGTCGGCCGTCTCGAAACCGAGACCGCTGATGACAGCCTTCGGTTGCAGCCGCGAATACAAAGCCACGCCACCTTGGGCGGGAACTTCGGCATCGCAGGCATAAAGGAAGTATCCATCCAGTTGGAAGGCTGGATCGTCCAGTTCAAAGGCGGAGGCGCGGGTGTCCTGCAGGCAGATGACGTCGGCATTCTGTGCCTGCAGCCAACTGAGCAAACCACGCTCGACTGCAGCCTGAATACCATTGACGTTCACACTGATGATCCGCATAAATGGCCCCAAAAATCGCGTGCGTGTATGATACACGGCGTCAAGCTAATTAGCTAAATCCGTGGTATTTGGGGTTTTTTCATGCAAGCGTATCAGCGCGATTTCATCCGTTTTGCCATCGATCGCGGCGTTTTGCGCTTCGGTGAGTTCACCCTGAAGTCCGGACGCACCAGTCCATACTTCTTCAACGCGGGCCTGTTCAACTCGGGTTCGGCCCTGGCGCAGCTGGGTCGCTTCTACGCCGCTGCCATTGCCGAGAGCGGCATTGCCTTCGACGTGCTGTTTGGCCCGGCCTACAAGGGCATTCCTTTGGCGGCGACCACCGCCGTGGCCCTGGCCGAGCATCACAATCGTGACCTGCCATGGTGCTTCAACCGCAAGGAAGCCAAGGCCCACGGCGAAGGCGGCAGCCTGGTTGGCGCACCGCTGACCGGCGACGTTCTGATCATCGACGACGTGATCACCGCTGGCACCGCGATCCGTGAGGTGATGCAGATCATCGCCTCCCAGGACGGCGCCAAGGCCGCCGGCGTGCTGATCGCCCTGAACCGTCAGGAGCGTGGCAATGGCGAGTTGTCGGCGATCCAGGAAGTCGAGCGTGACTTCGGCATCCCGGTCATCAGCATCGTTTCGCTGAACCAGGTGCTGGAATTCCTGGCGGATGACCCGCAGCTCAAACAGCATCTGCCAGCCGTGGAAGCGTACCGCGCCCAGTTCGGCGTGTAACTGCATTCCCCTGTGGGAGCGAGCCTGCTCGCGATGACGGAGTGTCAGTCGACGGCTATGTCGGCTGATAAATAGCTATCGCGAACAAGCTCGCTCCCACAGGGAAAGCGACACAAGTAAAAAGACCCCGCTCAGCCAGGCCGAGCGGGGTCTTTTTGTATGCGCTAGCGATTAAGGACGCTTGCGATTGCTGATCAAGGTGCCCACGCCGGTATCGGTGAAGATTTCCAGCAGGATCGCGTTTGGAACGCGACCGTCGATGATCAGCGAGCTGCCCACGCCGCCCTGGACCGCTTCCAGTGCGCAACGGATCTTCGGCAGCATGCCGCCGTAGATGGTGCCGTCGGCGATCAGGTCGTCGACTTGCTGGGTTGTCAGGCCGGTCAGGACCGTGCCCGATTTGTCCATCAGGCCGGCGATATTGGTCAACAGCATCAGCTTCTCGGCTTTCAACGCTTCGGCGACTTTACCGGCCACCAGGTCAGCGTTGATGTTGTACGACTCGCCGTTGGCGCCGACGCCGATGGGCGCGATCACCGGGATGAAATCACCCTTGACCAGCAGGTTCAGCAGGTCGGTATTGATCCCGACCACTTCGCCCACGTGGCCGATGTCGATGATTTCCGGGGTGGTCATTTCCGGCGTCTGGCGGGTAACGGTGAGCTTCTTCGCGCGAATCAGCTCGGCGTCTTTACCGGTCAGGCCGATGGCGCTGCCGCCATGACGGTTGATCAGGTTGACGATGTCCTTGTTGACCTGGCCGCCGAGGACCATTTCCACCACGTCCATGGTCGCCGCGTCGGTGACGCGCATACCGTCGACGAAATGGCTCTCGATCGACAGGCGCTTGAGCAGGTCACCGATTTGCGGGCCGCCACCGTGAACCACCACCGGGTTGATGCCCACGGCCTTCATCAGCACGATGTCGCGGGCGAAGCCGGTTTTCAGCTCCTCGCTTTCCATCGCGTTGCCGCCGTATTTGATCACCAGTGTCTTGCCGACATAACGGCGGATGTAAGGCAGCGCTTCGGACAGGACCTTGGCGGTGTTGGCGGCGGCTTCGCGTTCGAGGGTCATTCAGGGCTCCGGGTGAATCAGAACGGTAGTTGGAGATCAGGTGCAACACGCTTCAGCTGGGCGTGGAAAACGTCCTTGATGCGTTGCAATTCAGCCTCGTCATCGGCCTCGAAACGCAGCACCAGCACCGGTGTGGTGTTGGATGCGCGTACCAGGCCCCAGCCTTTGGCATAGTCGACTCGCACGCCGTCAATGGTGGTCAGGTCGGCGCCTTCGCCCCACTGCGCATCGTGCAATGCATCAATGATGCTGAATTTGCTCTCTTCGGTCACATGGATATTGATTTCCGGCGTAGAAATATCGTTCGGGAAGGTCGCGAACAACTCTTCGGCCGAGGATTTTTCCTTGCTGAGGATTTCCAGCAACCGCGCGGCGCTGTAAATGCCGTCGTCGAAACCGAACCAGCGCTCCTTGAAGAAGATGTGCCCGCTCATTTCACCAGCCAGCAGGGCGCCGGATTGTTTCATTTTCTTTTTGATCAACGAGTGACCGGTCTTCCACATTAACGACCGGCCACCGTATTCCTTGATCAGCGGAATCAGGCGACGGGTGCATTTGACGTCGAAGATGATCTCGGCGCCCGGGTTGCGCGCCACGACGTCGCGGGCGAACAGCATCAGCAGGCGGTCCGGGTAGACGATGCTGCCGGTGTTGGTCACCACGCCGACGCGGTCGCCATCGCCGTCGAAGGCCAGGCCGATGTCAGCGTTGGTTTCCTTGACCTTGGCGATCAGGTCCACGAGGTTTTCAGGCTTGCCCGGGTCCGGGTGGTGGTTCGGGAAGTTGCCGTCCACTTCGCAGAACAGCGGGATGACTTCGCAGTTCAGCGCTTCGATCAGTTGCGGGGCGATCACGCCGGCCGCGCCGTTACCGCAGTCGACGACCACCTTCAGGCGACGGGCCAGCTTGATGTCCTGGACGATTTCGGTGTTGTAGCGGTCGAGGATCTCGACCTGGGTGATGCTGCCCTGGCCGCTGCTCAGGTTGTTGGTCTTGAGGCGGTCGTGCAGGGCCTGGATCTGTTCGTTGGCCAGGGTGTCGCCGGCAATGACGATCTTGAACCCGTTGTAGTTCGACGGGTTGTGGCTGCCGGTGAGCATCACGCCGGATTTGCCGGCCAGTACGTTGGCGGCGTAGTAGAGCGCCGGAGTCGGGACCAGGCCGACATCACTGACGTGACAGCCGCTGTCGGCGATGCCTTTGATCAGCTGCGCGACCAGCTCCGGGCCGGACAGACGGCCATCGCGACCGACGGAAACGTTTGGCTCGCCCTGGGCCAGGCTTTGGGAGCCGACGGCGCGGCCGATCCAGTAAGCGGTTTCGGCGTTCAGGAATTCCGGGACGGTGCCGCGGATGTCGTAGGCGCGGAAGATGCTGTCAGGGAACTTGGGTGCGACTTTGGCCGGGGTGTTCATCTGTGGAAATGCTCCATCTCGAAAGTGGCTGGACAGGCCGCCGACTCATTCGGCAGCAGGTTCAAACTGAAGGGTATGACGGCGTTTTCCGCAGAGAGTTCGTGCTGTGAAAGGGCCATGATGCCCGTGACGGCAAGGGTTTAGCCGGGCAATGCCTTGATTTTCGGAGCTAAACCTTGCAGATGACAATTTGAATTTTGTGGTGAGGGAGTCAGATCCCCCTGCCACAAGAAGAGCGTGACCGGATCAACGGGTACCGGTATGACCAAAACCGCCAGTGCCGCGCTCGGTTTCGACAAACTCTTCAACCATCTCAAAGTGAGCCTGCACCACCGGCACCAGCACCAGTTGCGCCAGGCGCTCGCCAACTGGCATGGTGAACTCGGTCTGGCCACGGTTCCAGCAGGAAACCATCAGTGGGCCTTGGTAGTCGGAGTCGATCAGTCCCACGAGGTTGCCCAGCACGATGCCGTGCTTATGGCCCATCCCCGAGCGCGGCAGAATCAGCGCCGCCAGGTTCGGGTCGCCGATATAGACCGACAGGCCGGTGGGGATCAGTACGGTTTCACCCGGCTTGATCACGGTGTCCTGTTCCAGCATGGCGCGCAGGTCGAGGCCGGCGGAGCCCGGTGTGGCGTATTGCGGCAGCGGGAATTCGGTACCGATGCGGGGGTCGAGGATCTTGGCTTGCAAAGCGTGCATGTAAATTAAACCTGGTTCAGACGTTCGGCGATAAAGGTGATCAGCTGACGAGCAATCTTGCTCTTGCTGGTCTGGGCGAAAAGTGTGGCGTGAAGCTCGCGATCGATGACGCTGCAGGCGTTTTCTTCGCTGTTGAAGCCAATGCTCGGGTTGGCGACGTCGTTGGCGACGATCAGATCGAGGTTCTTGTCTTTCAACTTGCGTGCAGCGTAATCGAGCAGGTGTTCGGTCTCGGCGGCGAAACCGACACTGAACGGACGGTCAGGGCGGGTGGCGATGGTGGCAAGGATGTCCGGGTTGCGCACCATCTGTAGCAACAAGCCGTCGCCGTTCGTAGGATCTTTCTTGAGTTTCTGCGGGGCGACGACTTCCGGACGGTAGTCCGCAACCGCTGCCGAGGCGATGAACAGGTCGCAAGGGATCGCCGCTTCGCAGGCAGCGAGCATGTCGCGGGCGCTGACCACGTCGATGCGGGTAACGCGATCCGGGGTCTGCAGGTGCACGGGGCCGGTGATCAGGGTTACGCGGGCACCGGCTTCCACGGCGGCTTCGGCCAGGGCAAAACCCATTTTCCCGGAGCTGTGGTTGGTGATGTAGCGCACCGGATCGATGTTTTCCTGGGTCGGACCGGCGGTGATCAGCACATGTTTACCGGTCAGTGCCTGACGCTGGAAGCAGTCGGCGGCGCACTGGGCCAGATCAGTGGCTTCAAGCATGCGTCCCAGGCCCACGTCACCACAGGCCTGACTGCCGGACGCCGGGCCGAAGGCCTTGATGTCGCGGCTTTCGAGGGTTTGCAGGTTGGCTTGGGTGGCCGGGTCGCGCCACATGGCCTGGTTCATGGCGGGGGCAACAGCAACGACGGCGTCTGTGGCCAATACCAGCGTGGTCAGCAAGTCGTCTGCAATGCCTTGGGCCAGGCGGGCGATCAGGTCCGCCGTGGCGGGGGCGATCAGCACCAGGTCAGCCCATTTGGCCAGCTCGATGTGGCCCATGGCCGCTTCGGCCGCCGGGTCCAGCAGGTCCAGGTGGACCGGGTGCCCGGACAGGGCCTGCATGGTCAGCGGGGTGATGAACTCTGCGCCGCCACGGGTCATGACCACGCGCACTTCGGCGCCCTGATCGATCAGGCGGCGAACCAGGTCGGCGCTCTTGTAGGCAGCGATTCCGCCGCCGACGCCCAGAACAATGCGTTTCCGATACAGCCGCTGCATAGGCCTGCCTTTCATTTCGTTGATGACTGCATGGCGATACCCCCTCCCCAGGAGTGAAATCGCCCGCAAAAAAGATGGGCTACGATATCACAGCGACCGCTACGGAGCAGCGGCGCCCACAGACAGGGAGGTGTTATGAGTATTCGCGATTGGCCGGCGGCGGAGCGGCCGCGGGAGAGGTTGCTTGAACAGGGCGCGGGAAGCCTTTCGGATGCCGAATTACTGGCGATCTTTCTACGCACGGGCGTGGTGGGCAGGAGTGCAGTAGATCTGGCGCGACACCTGTTGAATCAGTTTGGCAGCCTGCGTTTGCTGCTTGAGGCCGATCAGGAAACATTCAGCAAGCAGCTGGGACTTGGGCCGGCCAAATTTGCACAGTTGCAGGCTGCGCAAGAAATGAGCAGGCGTCACCTGGCCGAGCGTGCGCGCCAAAAGTCGGCACTGGAGAATCCGCACGCGGTTCGCGAGTACCTGAAATCGATGCTGCGCCACGAGCCACACGAGGTGTTTGGTTGTCTGTTTCTCGATTCCAGGCATCAGGTACTAGCGTTCGAGACGCTGTTCCGCGGCTCCATCGACAACACCAGCGTTCATCCGCGAGAGGTGGTCAAGCGCGCCTTGGCCAACAACGCAGCGGCATTGATCCTCTGCCACAACCACCCGTCGGGCAATACCGACCCCAGTCAGTCCGACCGGGTGCTGACCAAGCGCCTGCAAAAGGCGTTGGAGTTGATTGATGTGCGGGTACTCGACCATTTCATCATCGGCGACGGCGATCCGTTGTCGATGGCTGAGTATGGGTGGATGTAGTGCATGGCCCCTGTAGGAGCGAGCTTGCTCGCGATAAACCCGAGAACGCTGCTGGGTGTCTGGCTACCCGCGCTATCGTTCACGACCATCGCGAGCAAGCTCGCTCCTACAGGGTTTTGTGTGGTGGTTGGGTTATTTGATACTGATCTTGGAATAATCCTGCCGGCCGAACGGGCTGACGGAGTACCCCTCGACATCCTTGCGTGTCAGCGCGAAGGCCGTCGGGTGGGCCAGTGGCAGCCATAGCGCCTGCTGCTGGATCTGCGCCTGGGCCTGTTCGTAGAGCTTGCTGCGCACACCTTGCTCGCCGGTGGTCTTGCCGGCGCTGATCAGTTTGTCCAGATCCTGATTGCAATAGCGGGCGAAGTTGGTGCCGGACTTGACCGCAGCGCAGGAAAACTGCGGCGTGAGAAAATTGTCCGGGTCACCGTTGTCACCGGCCCAGCCCATGAATAGCAAGTCGTGCTCACCGGCCTTGGCGCGGCGGATCAGTTCGCCCCATTCGATCACGCGGATTTCGGCCTGAATGCCGATTTCCGCGAGGTCAGACTGCAGTAGTTGAGCGCCAAGACTTGGGTTGGGGTTAAGCAGGCTGCCGGAAGGGCGGGTCCAGATGGTGGTCTGGAAGCCGTCCTTGAACCCGGCCTTGGCCATCAAGGCTTTGGCCTTGGCGATGTCGTGAGGGTAACCCGGCAGACCTTTCGCGTAGCTCCAGGTGTTGGGCGGATACGGGCCGTTGGCCGCCTCGGCAGTGTCTTCGAACACGGCTTTGACATAGTTGGCCTTGTCGAAGGCAAGATTGATGGCCTGGCGGACTTCAGGCTTGTCCAGTGGCGGATGCTGACTGTTGATGCCGACGAATGCGGTCATGAACGCGTCAGTCTTTTCGACTTTCAGCGTCGGTTCTTTCAGCGCTTCCTGTACGTCCAGAGGCTTGGGCGACAGGGCGATCTGGCATTCGTTACGGCGCAATTTCTGCAGGCGCACATTGGCGTCCGGGGTGATGGCGAAGATCAGCGGGTCTACAGAAGGTTTACCGCGAAAGTATTCGGGGTTGGCTTTGTAGCGAACCGAGGCGTCCTTCTGGAAGCGGGTGAACACGAACGGCCCGGTGCCGATCGGCTGGCTGTTGAGCTTCTCGGGTGTGCCGGCCTTCATCAGTTTGTCGGCGTATTCGGCTGAATAGATCGAGGCGAAACCCATGGTCAGGGTCGCCAGGAAGGTCGAATCCGGATGGTCGAGGGTGAAGCGCACGGTCTGCGGATCGAGTGCATCGATCTTCTTGATCAGTGCAGGCAATTGCATCGATTGCGCATGGGGAAAGCCGCTCTGGGCGACTTTGTGCCACGCATTGGCCGGGTCGAGCATGCGGTCGAAGCTGAAAATCACGTCTTCGGCGTTCAGGTCGCGCGTGGGGGTGAAGTACTCGGTGCGATGGAATTTCACCTGCGGGTGCAGCTTGAAGACATAGGTCAGGCCGTCGGGGCTGACTTCCCAGCTGTCGGCGAGGCTGGCGACCACTTTGCCGCTGGCCGTGTCAAAGTCCACCAGGCTATTCATCAACACATCGGCCGAGGCGTTGGTGGTAGTCAGTGAGTTGTACTGCACCACGTCGAAGCCTTCAGGGCTGGCCTCGGTGCAGACGCTCAGGGCGGCGGCAAAGGTCTGGGGGCTCAGCAGAAGCGGGGCGAGCAACAGCGGTAGGGCAGCGAGGCGCATGGTCGGCTTCCTTTACAGATCGAAGGCCCATCTGCAAGTGCAGTCTGGAAAAGTCTTACCCTAGTGGGCTCTTTTGCAAATGACTATCCCCTTTTTCATTTTGAGGGGACTATAGCGCCTCAATTTGCTGTGAGGCGGGCGAGCAGAATCCTGATTTGGCCGGTTGGCCGATTCTCTGCGACGAGCGGTCGCCATCGACGATAGCCTTTGTCCAAGGCGCTCGGAGCCCGGAAAACGGGGTTTTTGTGAATTCAACGCACACTGAATGTTGTTGCTCTCCAGTCTTTCTGGTATAAAGCAGCGCTCTTTTCTAGGGGCCCGGTTCCTTCACTGTAGGTGTAGCCGGTAAGACCTCTAAAGAAACGCGGCGCCTGGCGCCAAATGACTGAGAGATTAAGCGGCCAACCCATGCCGGGTTGGGCATGTGGTTTTAGAGGGCTGAGGCATGTCTAGAGTATGTCAAGTTACCGGTAAGGGTCCGGTGACTGGGAATAACATTTCCCACGCAAACAACAAAACCCGTCGTCGTTTCCTGCCGAACCTGCAGCATCACCGCTTCTGGGTTGAAGAAGAGAAACGTTTTGTGCGTCTGCGCGTATCTGCCAAAGGCATGCGTATCATCGACAAGCGTGGCATCACTGTCGTGCTGGCCGAACTTCGCCGCGATGGCAAGGTTTAAGGGAGCTAATCATGCGTGAATTGATTCGTTTGATTTCGAGCGCCGGTACTGGTCACTTCTACACTACCGACAAGAACAAGCGTACTACCCCGGACAAAATCGAGATCAAGAAATATGATCCGGTTGTTCGCAAGCACGTGATCTACAAAGAAGGCAAAATCAAGTAATTGATTTTTCCCTCTTACGAAAAAGGCCCGTATCGCGAGATACGGGCCTTTTTTGTTGTGCTTGAAAAAGCGGATAGCACTTCAATCTGATCAAGTCACAGCACTTTAGTGCTAAGCCTTCTGTTCAAACGCCACGTAGATCTTGCGGCACGGTTCCAGCACTTCCCAGGTGCCTTTGAACCCGGCCGGGATCACGAAGCGGTCGCCTGCGCGCAGGGTCTTGGCATTGCCGTCGCTGTCACGCAGCACCGAAACCCCCTGCACGATTTCGCAGTATTCGTGTTCGGTGAAGTTCACCGTCCACTGGCCGATGGCGCCTTCCCACACCCCGGCGTTCAACTGACCACAAGGGCTGTTGTAGTGGTTGTAAACCGCTTGCTCCGGGTCGCCCTTGAGCACTTTGGTCGGGTCTGGACGGTAGCGTTCTGCGGCGGTGGTAGCCTGGCTGAAGTCGACGACGTTCTGGATGTTCATTGTTGTTATCCCTCCGTGATTACGGCGCGAGTGGTTGGTCAGACCCAAAGTCTATGTTTATTAAAATGAACATCGCAAGGTCGTTTACCCGCGTTATGTCAAATATATTGAAACTTCATGTGCGGCTGGTTTAGGGTGGTGGATGCCTTGGGCCGAACAGCAGGCTGGCCGGGCAGAATTCCTGACAGCGCCCGCGAAGAACGCGGGTGTCGTATTCAATAAGAGGAGGACACTCGCATGACCACCCTGACCCGTGCCGACTGGGAACAACGTGCCCGCGACCTGAAAATCGAAGGCCGCGCCTATATCAATGGCGAATACACCGACGCCGTTTCCGGCGAGACGTTCGAGTGCATCAGCCCGGTCGATGGCCGTCTGCTGGGCAAGATTGCCAGCTGTGATGCCGCCGATGCCCAGCGCGCCGTGGAAAACGCTCGCGCCACTTTCAATTCCGGTGTCTGGTCGCGCCTGGCGCCGACCAAGCGCAAATCCACCATGATCCGTTTCGCCGGCCTGCTGAAACAGCACGCCGAAGAGCTGGCCCTGCTTGAAACCCTGGACATGGGCAAGCCGATCAGCGATTCCCTGTACATCGACGTTCCCGGCGCGGCGCAAGCCCTGAGCTGGAGCGGCGAAGCCATCGACAAGATCTATGACGAAGTGGCAGCCACCCCGCACGATCAGTTGGGTCTCGTGACCCGTGAGCCGGTGGGTGTTGTTGGCGCCATCGTGCCGTGGAACTTCCCGCTGATGATGGCGTGCTGGAAACTCGGTCCTGCGCTGTCCACCGGTAACTCGGTGATCCTCAAACCGTCCGAAAAATCCCCGCTGACCGCCATCCGCATCGCCGAACTGGCTGTCGAAGCCGGCATTCCGAAAGGCGTGCTGAACGTGCTGCCAGGTTATGGCCACACCGTCGGCAAGGCCCTGGCCCTGCATAACGATGTCGACACTCTGGTGTTCACCGGTTCGACCAAGATCGCCAAGCAACTGCTGATCTACTCGGGCGAATCGAACATGAAACGCGTCTGGCTCGAAGCCGGCGGCAAGAGCCCGAACATCGTGTTCGCCGATGCACCGAACCTGCAAGACGCTGCCGAAGCCGCAGCCGGCGCCATCGCCTTCAACCAGGGCGAGGTTTGCACCGCCGGTTCGCGCCTGTTGGTGGAGCGTTCGATCAAGGACAAATTCCTGCCGTTGGTGATCGAAGCGCTGAAAACCTGGAAGCCGGGCAACCCGCTGGATCCGGCGACCAATGTTGGCGCGCTGGTCGATACCCAGCAGATGAACACTGTGCTGTCTTACATCGAATCGGGTCATGCCGACGGCGCCAAGCTGGTGGCCGGTGGCAAGCGTACGCTCCAGGAAACTGGCGGCACTTACGTTGAGCCGACGATTTTCGACGGTGTGAGCAACGCGATGAAAATCGCCCAGGAAGAAATCTTCGGCCCGGTACTGTCGGTCATCGCATTCGACAGCGCCGAAGAAGCCATCGCGATCGCCAACGACACACCGTACGGCCTGGCCGCTGCGGTCTGGACGACCGACATCTCCAAGGCTCACCTCACCGCCCGCGCATTGCGTGCCGGTAGCGTGTGGGTCAACCAGTACGATGGCGGTGACATGACCGCCCCGTTCGGTGGCTTCAAGCAGTCCGGCAACGGCCGCGACAAGTCGCTGCACGCGTTCGACAAGTACACCGAGCTGAAGGCGACCTGGATCAAGTTGTAAGCGTTAAGGGAGGCCTGTTTTAGAGCAGGCCTCCTGAAACGACACAGATCCCTTGTGGGAGCGAGCCTGCTCGCGATAGCGGTGTGACAGTCGACGAAAATGTTGAGTGTTGCTCCGTCATCGCGAGCAGGCTCGCTCCCACAGTGTTTTGTACCGTCTGTAAAAACAATGATTATCCACAGGAGCGTGGAACATGCGTTGGGCGACTTATTTCGCCGTTTTGGCATCTGTCCTGAGTGTCGGCCTGGCCTTGGGTGTCAGCATGCCGCTGGTGTCGTTTCGTCTGGAAAGTTGGGGCTACGGCTCGTTTGCCATTGGCGTGATGGCGGCGATGCCGGCCATCGGCGTCCTGTTGGGGGCGAAAATCTCCAGTCATCTGGCGGCGCGATTCGGCACGGCCAACCTGATGCGCCTGTGCCTGTGGGCCGGGGCGGTTTCGATCGGTTTGCTGGCGCTGTTGCCGAGCTATCCGGTCTGGTTGGTGCTGCGGCTGATGATCGGGGTGATCCTGACTCTCGTATTCATCATCGGTGAAAGCTGGATCAATCAACTGGTGGTCGAGCAATGGCGCGGGCGGCTGGTGGCGCTGTATGGCAGCAGCTACGCCTTGAGTCAGCTGGCCGGGCCGGTGTTGCTGGGCTTCCTCGGTACCGAGCATGACTATGGTTTTTGGGTGGGCGTCGGTTTGCTGATGGCTGCTCCGTTCCTGTTGCTGGGCCGCAGTGGTGCGCCGAGCAGTGAAGCCAGCAGCGTGACCTTCAGTGATCTGCTCGCGTTCTGTCGAGGCTTGCCGGCGATTGCCTGGGCGGTGTCGCTGTTCGCCGCGTTCGAGGCGATGATCCTGACGCTGTTGCCGGTCTATTGCCTGCGCCAGGGCTTCACCACGGAGATCGCCCTGGCGATGGTCAGTACAGTGGTGGTCGGCGATGCGGTGCTGCAATTGCCGATCGGTGCGTTGGCCGATCGCTTGTCGCGACGGGCGTTGTTCACCGGTTGTGCGGTGGTCCTGCTGGTGTCGAGCCTGGCAATCCCGCTGCTGATCGACACACTGCTGATCTGGCCCTTGTGGGTGCTGTTCGGCGCCAGTGCCGGCGGCTTGTTCACCTTGTCACTGATCCTGATCGGCGAGCGTTATCGTGACGATGCGCTGGTGCGGGCTAACGCGCACATTGCACAGCTGTGGGGGATTGGTTGTCTGATCGGGCCGCTGCTGGCGGGAGCCGGCAGCCAGTGGATCAACGGCCATGCGTTGCCGTTGCTGATGGCGGTGGGGGCCTTGGGTGTGTTGATTGTGGTGTCGCGGCAAGGGGCTTTTGGTACCGCTCAGCCAGCCTGATGGGCATCGGGACAATGGTGACGGCCGAGCGTTACAGCATCTTCTCCAGCCCAACCGTATTGCTCATCCACGCATTGAAACGCCGCCACCAACTCCCTGGCTCCTTGGTCAGGGTGTGCATCTTTCCGTTGTCTTCGGTGGTCCAGACGATCTGATCGTTTTCCAGCTCCACCTGATAACTCAGGGCCGGCGCCATGCCCTGTAGCGCCAGTTCACGGACCCGTGCGGCCAATTCCGGGCTGTCCACCAGCACGCCGACTTCGGTGTTCCACAGCACCGAGCGCGGATCGAAATTGAAAGAGCCGATAAAGGATTTCTGCTGGTCGAAGATCATCGCCTTGCTGTGCAGGCTGGAGTCGGAGCCGTGATAGGCGCTACTGGAAAACAGATGCGGCCCACTACCGCTGCCGCCTCCGTCGCCGGGTTGGCGACGCAATTCGTACAGCTTCACACCGTGCTCCAGCAGCGCCCTGCGATAGGGCGCGTAACCACCGTGCACGGCGGGAACGTCCGTGGCTTCCAGTGAGTTGGTCAGCAAACTCACGGATACGCCGGCATCGGCGCGCCCGGTCAGGTACACCAGCCCCGGCTGGCCGGGCACAAAGTAGGCCGAGATCATGATCAGCTCTTTGCTGACGTTATTGAGTTCAGGTGCGAGTTGCGTGGTCAGCAGCAATTGCGGATCGGGCTCGCCCTTGGCTAGTACCTTGCTTGGCGCATCCCACAATGCCTGGCTCCAGGCCCAGATCAGTTCGCGGCGCCAGATGTCCAGGCGTGGGTGGGTGGTGAAGGTCATCAGGTGTTTGTAGAGCGTGTGATTCTGTTTACGCGTTTCGGCCAGGGACTCTTCCAGTCGGGTGCGGGTGTTTTCCAGATCGTGGGGTGTGGGTTTGCTCGACAGGAATTCGTCGATCGGCTTGCTCAGAGCGCTGTTCCAGTACTGGTCGAAACTGTGCCCGAGTTGCTCGGCGACCGGGCCGACACCGAGCATGTCGATGTCAGTGAAATTCATGTTGGGCTCGGCATCGTAATACTCGTCCCCCAGATTGCGCCCGCCGACGATGGCCATGCTGTTGTCCGCCAGCCACAGCTTGTTGTGCATGCGTCGATGCTGTTGCGACAGGTTGAACAGCCGGCCCGCGGTGCGCGTCACACCCGTACTGCGGCCCAGGTTCAACGGGTTGAACACGCGGATCTGGATGTTCGGATGCGCGGCGAGGGTCGCGATCACCCGGTCCAGGCCGTCGCTGGCGGTGTCGTCGAGCAGTACCCGCACCCGCACGCCCCGGTCGGCGGCCTTGAGCAACTCCGCGATCAACATGCGCGTGCTGATGCCGTCGTGCACGATGTAGTACTGCAGGTCGAGGCTGCTTTGGGCGTTACGGATCAGTTCGGCACGGGCGGTGAAGGCCTCGGTGCTGTCCGATAGCAGGCGAAAGCCCGATTGACCGTTGTAGGGTGCGGCTTGCGCCTGGACCGAGCGGCCGAATGCGGAGTCTGCAGCCGGCAGTGCCTGGCTCGGTACACGCTGAACGTCGAAGCTGGAGCAGCCGCCCAGGAACGCGGCGAGTAGCAGAAGAGCAAGCAGGGGCTGTCTGACTCTCACGTAGGATCGTTCCGTTTGGCGGCGCAGATAGGTATATGGACGCCGATTCCCGAAGAAAAGTCAGTCGCTGAGCTGATCGGTTTCCGCCAGCAGTTTGATCGCGGTCGCACCCACCTTGCGCACAGCGTCTTCGATCTGCGGTGTCGGCTTGGCAGCGTAGTTCATGCGCAGGCAATTGCGATACTTGCCGGAGGCGGAAAAGATGCTGCCCACGGCAATCTGTACGCCCTGGTCGTGCAATGCCCGATTCAGTTTCAGGGTGTCGAAGCCTTCCGGCAGTTCAACCCACAGCATGAAGCTGCCCTGTGGGCGACTGGCGCGGGTACCGGCCGGAAAGTAGCGGGTCACCCAATCAATCATCGCGTCGCGATTGCGTTGGTATTGCGTGCGCATCCGCCGCAAATGCGGTTCGAAGTGGCCGCCCTTGAGGAACTCGGCGATGGCAATCTGCGGCTGTGGCGCGGTGGATCCGGTGCTGATGTATTTCATGTGCAGCACCCGTTCCAGATAGCGGCCGGGCGCGACCCAGCCGATGCGCAGGCCCGGCGCCAGGGTCTTGGAAAACGAACTGCACAACAGGACGCGACCGTCTTCGTCGAAGGACTTGATCGTGCGCGGACGCGGGTAGGTGTAGGCCAGTTCGCCATACACATCGTCCTCGATGATCGCCACGTCATAGCGCTGGGCAAGCGTCAGCAATGCGCGTTTGCGCGACTCCGGCATGATGTAGCCCAATGGATTGTTGCAGTTGGGGGTCAACTGTATGACCTTGATCGGCCACTGCTCCAGGGCCAGTTCCAGCGCCTCCAGGCTGATGCCGGTCAGCGGATCGGTGGGGATCTCCAGGGCCTTCATGCCCAGGCCCTTGAGGGTCTGCATAGCACCGTGAAAGCTTGGCGAGTCCACCGCGACAATGTCGCCGGGCTCGCAGATTGCGCGAATGCTGGTGGACAGCGCTTCGTGGCAACCGGTGGTGACCACCAGTTCGCTGGCGCTCAACTGGCAGCCCGAATCGAGCATCAGGCGAGCGATCTGTTCGCGCAGTTCGAGGTTGCCGTGGATGTTGTCGTAATACAGCCCGGGCATGTCCTGCCGACGGCTGATTCGCGCCAGGTCACGCAGCAGCGGTTTCATGGTCGCACTGGTGATGTCCGGCATGCCGCGGCCCAGTTGCACCACGTCTTTGCGCGGCACGGCGCGTATTAACTCCAGCACTTGATCCCATTGGGAAATGTCCACCGGCCGTTGGGCAGGGCGGCCGACTGCCGGCAAATCCGGCAGTTCGCGACTGGCCGGGACGAAGTACCCGGACTTGGGCCGTGGCATGGCCAGCCCGCTGTCTTCCAGCACCCGATAGGCCTGCTGCACCGTGCTCAGGCTGACGCCGTGCTCGACGCTTAGCGCCCGTACCGAGGGCAGCCGGTCACCGGGGCGATAGAAGCCCTGTTCGATACGTGTGCCGAGCAATTCGGCGAGGTTGACGTAAAGGGTCATGGTGCAGCCTCGATTGGGGTGATTCGGGTAACCAGTACAGATCGGGTGAAAAAACGGGATTCAGTGGCGGAATCGGCAAAACTGTATGGAATTAATACAGTTGCTTTGAATCTGTAATGCTTTTTCGCGCCCACGCATCATGGAACCTCTGGCTACCCAAGTAAACAGGAGCATCCAAGATGAACGGTTTGAGCGATGTGCGGCTGACGTTACACAGTCAGGAACTGGCGACCGGGCAGAACAACGGCACGCGGGAGGCGGGCATGGGCCATGCGTCGTCCAGCCTGAGTCGCTGGGACCGGTTCTGGCGTCGCCTGCACACACGCAAGGCCTTGCTGGCCCTGACGGCCGATCAGCTCAAGGATATCGGGCTGACGCGGGAGCAGGCGCGGGAGGAGGGGCTGAAGCCTTTCTGGCGGATCTGAAATCCATGGTGATTTTCAGGCCCATTCGCGAGCAGGCTCGCACAGGGGATTTGCGTATGACCACAAATCCAATGTGGGAGCGAGCCTGCTCGCGATGGCGTCAGAACTGCCACAAACAATCTTTTAGGCCAACTCTTTAAGCCGATGCCACAACATCCCCAACGCCAGCAACGGCGAACGCAAATGCTTGCCTCCCGGGAAAGTGATATGCGGCACCTTGGCGAACAGATCAAAACCACCGCTGTGCTGCCCGCTGATGGCTTCGGCCAGCAGCTTGCCGGCCAGGTGCGTGGCATTCACGCCATGGCCGGAATAGGCTTGGGCGTAGTACACGTTCGGCTGGTCCTTGAGTCGCCCGATCTGCGGCAGGCGATTGGCGCCGATACCGATCATGCCGCCCCATTGGTAATCGATCTTCACTGCGCTCAGCTGCGGGAAAACCTCGAGCATTTTCGGGCGCATGTACGCGGCGATGTCTTTCGGGTCGCGGCCCGAGTAATGGCAGGCACCGCCAAACAGCAGGCGCCGGTCCGCCGAGAGCCGGTAGTAGTCCAGCGCCACCCGCTGGTCACAGACCGCCATGTTCTGCGGTAGCAGGGCGTGGGCCAGTTCTTCGCTCAGTGGTTCGGTGGCGATGATGTAGCTGCCGGCGGGCAAGACTTTGCCGCTGAGTTCCGGGTTGAGGTTATTGAGGTAGGCATTGCAACCCAGCACCAGGGTCTTGGCGCGCACCGAACCCTGGGCGGTATGAACCTTGACCTCGGGGCCATAGTCGATGCGGGTCACGGCCGAGTGCTCGAACAACTGGACCCCCAATCGCTGCGCCGCTGCGGCTTCGCCCAAGGCCAGGTTCAGTGGATGCAGGTGCCCCGAACCCATGTCGATCAGGCCACCCACATAGCGCGTGGATCCGACCACGGTGTGCATCTCGTTGGCTTGCAGCAAACGGGTTTCGTAGCGGTAGCCGAGGCTGCGCAGTTCTTCGGCATCCTCGGCGAAGCCTTCAAGGTCACGGGGCTTGTTGGCGAGGTCGCAGTAACCCCAAGTCAAGTCGCAGGGGATCTGGAAACGCTCGACCCGTTGCCGGACAATTTCCACAGCTTCAAGGCCCATGAGTTTCATTTGCCGCACGCCTTCGGCGCCGATGACGTTGGTGAACTGATCGAGGCCGTGGCCGACGCCGCGAATCAGCTGCCCGCCATTGCGACCACTGGCACCCCAACCGATTCCATGGGCTTCAAGCAACACCACGCTGAGGCCGCGTTCGGCCAGCTCAAGCGCCGTGTTCAATCCCGAAAATCCGCCGCCCACCACACAGACATCAGCCAGCACTTCGCCTTTGAGCGCCGCAAGTTCGGGCTGCGGCAGGCTGCTGGCGGCGTAGTAAGAAGCGGTATGGTTCAGGGCAGGCTGTTGAGCACGGGCATTCATGTGCGTGTTCCTGATTCTTGCGTCTGGAAAACCTGACGGAGCATAAGCCGGACCTTCCCGGACGGGCAACATTGGTCGGCTGGTGCTGTCTGGATCGGGGCTTTTGCGTCACAATCGCGCTCTATTTCGCTATCGGTCACCGCTTCAATGAGCTGCAACAGCCAGACAATCCGCACATTGCGCCAACAGATTCCCTCGTTCGAGTGCGTGCCTGGCTGCCATGACTGCTGCGGGCCGGTGACCACCTCGCCCGAAGAAATGTCGCGCCTGCCGCGCAAGTCCCACGCCGAGCAGGATGCCGCCATGGAAGAGCTCAACTGTGTGCATCTGGGGCCGAATGGTTGCACGGTGTATGACGAGCGGCCGCTGATCTGCCGGTTGTTCGGCACCACCAAGACCTTGCCGTGCCCCAATGGGCGCGGGCCGGTGGAGCTGATTCATCCGCGGGTGGAGAAACAGGTGTTCGAGTACATGGCTTCGAACCGACAGGTGTTGGTTTAGACCGTCGAACCGGGTTTCCGCATCGCTAGCAGGCTAGCTCCCACAGGGAATGTGGGTGAGCCACAGATTTGTGTTCACCACCGAACCTGTGGGAGCCAGCCTGCTGGCGATAACAGCACCACAAATGTCAATCCGGAATCGGCAAAGTCAGGCTCTCCTTCACCTCTTCCATCACGATATAGCTCTTGGATTCCCGTACATGAGGAAGCTTGAGCAGAATGTCGCCCAGCAACTTGCGGTACGAGGCCATCTCGGAAATCCGCGCTTTCACCAGGTAATCGAAATCCCCTGACACCAGATGACACTCCAGCACGTGGGGCAATTTCAGCACCGCACGTCGGAACTCTTCGAAAGTATCGCCGGATTTGTAGTCCAGGCTGATCTCGACGAACACCAGCAGACTACCCTTCAGATGCTGCGGATTGAGCCTGGCGTTGTAGCCCATGATGATCCCTTCGCGCTCCAGACGCCGGACCCGCTCAGTACAGGGCGTGGTCGAGAGCCCGACCTTTTCCCCAAGTTCCGTAAAGGAAATCCGCCCGTCCGCTTGCAGGATCCGCAGGATGTTGCGGTCGATCTTGTCCAGCTCACGTTTGGTCTGAGTGTTGGTACGCATAGGGGATGCGCCTCCGTGAAAAGGGTTTTTGCCGAGAATTGTCGCCAAATATAGGCGCTTATATAGTGAAAAGCACTGGCGAATCTTTTTTACACTGCGCGCATCTAAAGCTCTGAATAACAAACGTCAGCGGTTAGCCGCGATGAGGGATATGAAAATGCGCGTCATGGTCTTGGGTAGCGGCGTCATCGGTACCACCAGTGCTTATTATCTGGCCCGTGCCGGGTTTGAAGTGGTGGTTGTGGACCGGCAGCCGGCCGCTGCCATGGAGACCAGTTTCGCCAACGCCGGGCAGGTCTCGCCGGGTTATGCCTCGCCATGGGCCGCGCCGGGTGTGCCGCTCAAAGCCATCAAGTGGCTGTTGCAGCGCCACGCGCCCTTGGCGATCAAGGCCACTGCCGACATCGACCAGTACCTGTGGATGGCACAGATGCTGCGTAACTGCACCGCAAGCCGTTATGCGGTGAACAAGGAGCGCATGGTCCGTCTGTCCGAGTACAGCCGTGACTGCCTCGATGAACTGCGCGCCGAAACCGGCATCGCCTACGAAGGCCGCAGCCTTGGTACGACCCAACTGTTCCGCACCCAGGCTCAACTCGACGGCGCCGCGAAAGACATCGCCGTGCTGAAAGAGTCCGGCGTGCCGTTCGAGTTGCTCGACCGCGACGGCATTGCCCGCGTTGAGCCGGCCCTGGCCAGCGTCACTGACATCCTCGCCGGTGCCTTGCGCCTGCCGAACGACCAGACTGGCGACTGCCAGATGTTCACTACCAAGCTCGCAGAAATGGCTGCGAACCTCGGTGTGCAATTCCGTTTCGGCCAGGACATTCAGCGCCTCGACTTCGCCGGTGACCGCATCAACGGCGTATGGATCGACGGCAAGCTGGAAACCGCTGACCGCTACGTGCTGGCCCTCGGCAGCTACTCGCCGCAACTGCTCAAGCCGCTGGGGATCAAGGCACCGGTGTACCCGCTCAAGGGCTATTCCCTGACCGTGCCGATCACCAACCCGGCGATGGCTCCGACTTCGACCATTCTCGACGAGACCTACAAGGTCGCGATCACCCGTTTCGACAACCGCATCCGCGTTGGCGGCATGGCTGAAATCGCCGGTTTTGACCTGTCGCTAAACCCGCGTCGCCGGGAAACCCTGGAGATGATCGTCAACGACCTTTATCCTCAGGGCGGCGATCTGGCCCAGGCCGATTTCTGGACCGGTCTGCGTCCGACTACGCCGGATGGAACGCCGATCGTTGGCGCCACCCCGTTCAAGAATCTGTTCCTGAACACCGGTCACGGCACGCTCGGCTGGACCATGGCGTGCGGCTCGGGTCGCTTGCTGGCTGACTTGATGGCAAAGAAAAAGCCGCAGATCAGCGCCGAAGGCCTCGATATTTCCCGTTATGGCAGCAAAACCCAGGAGCCTGCAAAGCATGTCAGTCCAGCGCCAGCTCACCAATGAGCGCATGAGTCAGATCGTCACTCATAACGGTACGGTTTACCTTGCCGGACAGGTCGGCGATGACATGAACGCCGGGATTGAACAGCAGACCCGTGAAACCCTCGCCAACATCGAGCGGTTGCTCGATCTGGCCGGCACCGACAAGCACAATCTGTTGTCGGTGACGATTTACCTGAAAGACATCGACGCGCATTTCGAAGGCATGAACGCGGTGTGGGACCAGTGGCTGCCAAAAGGCGTCGCTCCGGCCCGCGCCACAGTCGAATCGAAACTGTGCGAACCGCAAATCCTGGTCGAGCTGTCGGTTGTAGCCGCTCTGCCATAAGCTTTCAGACAGATCCCTCTCCCGGTGCTGTTGGCGGTTCACGCCGTCAGCCAGCACCGGTTTTTCTTCCCGATAACCCGACCAGAAGTCTGCCGCCATGCGTCCTGCCCGTGCCCTGATCGACCTTCAAGCCCTGCGCAACAACTACCGAATCGCCCGTGAGCTCACGGGGGCCAAAGCCCTCGCGGTGATCAAGGCCGATGCCTATGGCCATGGCGCGGTACGTTGCGCCCAGGCGCTGGAAGCCGAGGCGGACGGGTTTGCCGTGGCCTGCATCGAAGAGGCGTTGGAGCTGCGGGCGGCGGGCATTCGCGCGCCGGTCCTGCTGCTGGAAGGTTTTTTCGAAGTCGATGAGTTGGCGCTGATCGTCGAGCATGATTTCTGGTGCGTGGTGCATTCGCTGTGGCAGCTTGAAGCCATCGAGAAAGCGGCGTTGAGCAAACCGATCACCGTGTGGCTGAAGCTCGATTCGGGCATGCACCGCGTGGGGCTGCACCCGGCGGATTATCAGGCGGCCTATCAACGGCTGCTGGCCAGCGGCAAGGTCGCAAAAATCGTGTTGATGAGCCACTTTGCGCGTGCCGACGAACTGCACGAGCAGGCCAGTGCCGATCAGGTGGCGGTATTTGAAGCGGCGCGCAAGGGCTTGTCCGCCGAGGTCAGTCTGCGCAACTCGCCGGCGGTGCTCGGTTGGCCGCAGATTCCGAGCGATTGGGTGCGCCCGGGCATCATGCTCTATGGCGCCACGCCCTTCGAAGAAGCCAACGAAGTGGCATCGCGGCTGCAACCGGTCATGACCCTGGAATCGAAAGTGATCAGTGTGCGCGAGTTGCCGGCTGGCGAGCCCGTCGGTTACGGCGCCAAATTCATCACCCCTAAACCGATGCGCATTGGCGTCGTGGCCATGGGTTACGCCGACGGCTACCCGCGTCTGGCACCGACCGGCACGCCAGTGCTGGTTGCCGGGCAGCGCAGCCAGTTGATCGGCCGGGTGTCGATGGACATGCTCTGTATCGATCTGACCGATGTGCCGCAGGCCGGTCTTGGTTCGACCGTCGAATTGTGGGGCAAAAACATCCTCGCCAGTGATGTGGCCATGGCTGCCGGCACGATTCCTTACCAGATTTTCTGCAACCTGCGCCGAGTGCCACTGCTCTATTCCGGGGCTTAGTGCGCAGGGCTCCAGACCGGAAGTCGCCTCGCTGAGCAGGATTCAGGTCAAGGTGTTGTAAATACTGAACGCTGTCGCCATGATAACGCTCACTATTCCAACAATCTGAATCCTGGAGGCGCAAGCTTTGGACGTCGGTGAACGACTGCAATCCATCCGTAGGCTCAAAGGCCTTTCCCAGCGTGAGCTCGCCAAACGGGCGGGGGTCACCAACAGCACGATTTCGATGATCGAGAAGAACAGCGTGAGCCCTTCGATCAGTTCGCTGCGCAAGGTGTTGGGCGGGATTCCCATGTCCATGGTCGAGTTCTTTTCCGAAGAAATCCTGCAGGAGAAACCGACTCAGATCGTCTACAAGGCCAACGAGCTGATCGATATTTCCGATGGCGCGGTGACCATGAAACTGGTCGGTCGGGCGCACCCGAGCCGGGCTATCGCATTCCTCAATGAAATCTATCCGCCAGGTGCCGACACCGGTGACGAGATGCTCACCCATGAGGGCGAGGAAACCGGCATCCTGGTCGAAGGAAAACTGGAACTGGTGGTCGGTCTCGAAACTTTTGTCCTCGAAGCCGGCGATAGCTACTACTTTGAAAGTACCAAGCCACACCGTTTCCGTAATCCGTTCGACGTGCCGGCGCGACTAATCAGCGCAGCCACGCCGGCAAATTTCTAAGAAAAGAGGCGTCCTGCCAGCATCGCAGAGGCGCCCGGGCTGTTTTTCCGTCGCGGCCTAAGACCCCTCCGACTTTGGGGTTGTTTCAGTGCGACGGGCTTACCGCTATACTTGCGCCCGCCTGCGAACCGTGGCCGTAGGCGTGACTAGCCACCATTGAGGGTGAACGCGTGAACCTAATTATGAAAATGCTGGCTGCACCAGCAACCGTATTGGCCCTATGGGCTGTCAGTGTCAGCGCTCAGGCTGCGACCAACGACGAAATTGCCAAACGCCTTGAGCCAGTCGGCCAGGTTTGTGTTCAGGGTAAAGAGTGCAAGGGCATGGAAGTCGCCGCTTCGGCCGGCGGCGGTGGCGGTGCGAAAACTCCGGATGAAGTGATTGCAAAACATTGCAACGCTTGCCACGGTTCAGGCCTGTTGGGCGCGCCGAAAATCGGTGATGCCGCCGCTTGGGGCGAGCGCGCCAAGAAAGAAGGTGGTGTTGACGGCCTGCTCGCCAAGGCGATCTCCGGCATCAACTCGATGCCGCCAAAAGGTACCTGCGCCGATTGTGCAGACGCCGAGCTCAAAGGCGCCATCCAGAAGATGTCCGGCTTGAAATAAGCCTGAGTCTTGCTGGTGAAAAGCCGCTTTCGAGCGGCTTTTTTGTGCCCATCGTTTCAATGAACACCGCTGCCCATCTGTAGGAGCGAGCCCGCTCGCGATGGTCGTCAACGATAACGCGGCGAACCTGATGCCCCGCGGCGTCTGTGAATCTATCGCGAGCAAGCTCGCTCCTACAGTTTTTATAGGCTGGTCAATGCAGCAAAGACACGGCAAGCTCGGTCCAGGCCCAAGTCATGGAACGTGAGGGAGGACCCGATGGTTCAGTTGTGCTCTATCGAACAGGCAGTCGATGACGTCTTGGCACGGTTGCCGGCGCATATCCACATGGGCCTGCCTCTGGGGTTGGGCAAACCCAATCACTTCGTCAACGCGCTGTATCGGCGAATCGCACAGTCACCCGAACGACGGCTGACGATCTACACCGCGTTGTGCCTGGGGCGCCCGCCCTTGGGCGATGGATTGCAAAAACGCTTTCTCGAACCCTTCATCGAACGGGTTTTCGGCGATTATCCCGAGCTGGATTTTCTTGCCGATCTGCGTCGCGATGGTCTGCCGGGCAACATCCACATCCAGCAGTTCTTCATGCAGCCCGGCAGCCTGCTCAACAGTGCCACGGCGCAACAGGATTACGTCAGCAGCAATTACAGCCATGCGGCGCGGGACATCAATGCCGCCGGTTTGAATCTGGTGGCGCAACTGGTGGCCAGCCATGCCGAGCATCCCGACCGCTTGAGCCTGAGCTGCAACCCGGACATCACCCTCGACCTGTTACCGATGATCGCCAAGCGCCGCGCTACGGGGGAAACCATCCTGATGGTCGGGCAGGTGCACAACGATCTGCCCTACATGCCCGGCGATGCGGAACTCGGCATCGACACCTTTGACCTGTTGATCGATGAGAAGGACAACACCACACTGTTTTCCACGCCGAACATGCCGGTGGGGTGTCAGGACCACTTCATCGGCCTGCACGCCAGCACTCTGGTGCGTGACGGCGGCACCTTGCAGATCGGCATCGGTTCCATGGGGGATGCGCTGACGGCGGCGCTGCTGGTACGGCAAGCCGACAATGACGAATACAGGGCTTTGCTGGCAGACGTAGAGCTCAGCCATTGGGCGCAACTGATCGAGCGCGAAGGCGGCATCGGCCTCTTCGCCAAAGGCCTGTATGGCTGCAGCGAAATGTTCGTCAACGGTTTGCTGGTGCTGGCGGATGCCGGGATCGTGCGGCGCAAGGTCTACCCGGACGTGGCGACCCAACAGCAGGCGAATGCCGGCACCCTCGACGAGGCGGCACAAACCGATGGTATCTCGGTGCACGGCGGTTTCTTCCTCGGTCCGCGCAGCTACTACGAACGCTTGCGCGAATTACCGCAAAACAAGCGGCTCGAATTCAACATGACCCGCATCAGCTACATCAACGAGCTCTACGGCCAGGAAGAACTCAAGCGCTTGCAGCGCCTGGATGCGCGGTTCATCAACACCGCGTTCACCGTGACCTTGCTCGGTGCCGCGGTGGCGGATCAGCTCGAAGATGGACGTGTGCTCAGCGGCGTAGGCGGGCAATACAACTTCGTGGTGCAGGGGCATGCGTTGCAAGGCGCGCGCTCGGTGTTGCTGCTGCGCAGCTGGCGCGAGTCTGGTGGCGACGTCAGCTCGAACATCGTCTGGGAATATGGTCACTGCACGATTCCCCGGCACTTGCGGGACATCGTGGTCACCGAATACGGCATCGCCGATCTTCGTGGCAAAACCGATGCGGCAGTGATCGAGGCTTTGCTCAACATCAGCGACTCGCGTTTTCAGCCGGGATTGATCGAGCAGGCGCAGAAAGTCGGCAAATTGCCCAAGGACTTTTGTCTCGATCCGCGCTTTACCGATAACAGTCCGCAGCGTTTGCAGGCGATTCAGGCGCGGCATCCACGGCTGTTTCCGGAGTATCCGCTGGGCTGTGATTTCACCGAGGTCGAGCGCGATCTGTTGCGGGCGCTGAACTGGCTCAAGAGCAAGTTCAAGCTGAGCGAGGTGCTGGAGTTGGGCAAGGCAGCGCTGGATGCGCCGGAGCCTGCGTTGTTCCAGGAGCACCTGCAGCGCATGCAACTGGCCAACCCGGAGGGCTTGATGGAAGACCTGTTTCAGCGCTTGTTGCTCATGGGTCTCAAGGCCACTACGCAATAACTGCTCGCCCAAAAACAACTGTAGGAGCGAGCCTGCTCGCGATAGCGGTGTATCAGCCAATGACTATGTCGGCTGACACTATGCAATCGCGAGCAGGCTCGCTCCTACAGGGGTACTACTTTGTCCCGGCTTTATTCGATGAAGGTCACGACACCATCGGCCAGCGACTTAACGCGGGCCAGGGACTCTACGCGATAACCCTGCGAGTCCAGTTCCGCACGGCCGCCCTGGAATGACTTCTCGATCACGATGCCCAGGCCCGCCACGGTGGCGCCGGCCTGCTTGATGATCGAAATCAGTGCCTGGGACGCCTTACCGTTGGCCAGGAAGTCGTCGATGATCAGCACGCGGTCGCTGCTGGTCAGGTGGCGCGGGGAGATGGCCACGGTGCTTTCGGTCTGCTTGGTGAACGAGTACACGGTCGCCGACAGCAGGTTTTCGGTCAGGGTCAGGGACTGGTGCTTGCGGGCGAAAATCACCGGCACACCCAGATTCAGACCGGTCATGATCGCAGGCGCGATGCCCGAAGCTTCGATGGTGACGATCTTGGTGATACCCGAATCCTTGAACAGCGTGGCGAATTCGTCGCCGATCAGCTTCATCAGGGCCGGGTCGATCTGGTGGTTCAGAAAGGCGTCGACTTTCAGGACCTGGTCGGAAAGCACGATGCCTTCTTCGCGAATTTTTTTGTGCAGGGCTTCCATGAAGCTGTCCTCTGTTGGCGCTTTATGCGCCCTAAGGTTGTAAAAAAGTGGTCAATTCTAGCGCTTTAACATCGCGCGTATATCTGCCAGTGCGTTGTTGCCTCGCACGGCTTTGACTTCGGTCGGTGTGTCGTCGTTGCCTTCCCAGGCCAGATCGTCCGGCGGCAATTCATCGAGGAAGCGGCTCGGCGCGCAATCGATGATCTCGCCGTACTGCTTGCGCTTGGCGGCGAAGGTGAAGGCCAGGGTCTGGCGTGCACGGGTAATGCCCACGTAGGCCAGGCGACGTTCTTCTTCGATGGTGTCGGCTTCGATGCTGGAACGGTGCGGGAGGATTTCCTCTTCCATGCCCATGATGAACACGTAGGGGAATTCCAGGCCCTTGGACGCATGCAAGGTCATCATCTGCACACCTTCGGCGCCGTCTTCCTCTTCCTGCTGGCGCTCAAGCATGTCGCGCAGGACGAGTTTGCCGATGGCGTCTTCGACGGTCATCTCGCCTTCTTCGTCTTTTTCCAGGGTGTTCTTGAGCGCCTCGATCAGGAACCAGACGTTACCCATGCGGTAGTCGGCGGCCTTGTCGCTGGAGCTGTTGGTACGCAGCCAGTTCTCGTAGTCGATGTCCATGACCATGCTGCGCAGGGCCGAGATCGGGTCTTCGCCGGCGCACTGCTCGCGCACCCGATCCATGAAACGCTTGAAGCGCGAGAGGCGATCGGTGAAGCGGCTGTCCAGATGCTCGCCCAGGCCGATCTCGTCGGTGGCGGCGTACATCGAGATCTTGCGCTCGGTGGCGTAGTTGCCCAGCTTCTCCAGGGTGGTCGAGCCGATCTCGCGGCGCGGCACGTTGATCACCCGCAGGAATGCATTGTCGTCGTCCGGGTTCACGATCAGGCGGAAGTAGGCCATCAGGTCTTTCACCTCCTGACGCCCGAAGAAGCTGTTGCCGCCGGACAGGCGATACGGCACCTGGTGATGCTGCAACTTCAGCTCGATCAGCTTGGCCTGGTAGTTGCCGCGATAGAGGATCGCGAAATCACTGTACGGTCGGTCGGTGCGCAAGTGCAGGCTGAGGATTTCCATGGCCACGCGCTCGGCCTCGGCGTCCTCGTTGCGGCAACGGATCACGCGGATCTCGTCGCCGTGGCCCATTTCACTCCACAGCTGTTTTTCGAACTCGTGGGGGTTGTTCGAGATCAGTACGTTGGCGCAGCGCAGGATGCGGCTGGTGGAGCGGTAGTTCTGCTCCAGCATCACCACTTTCAAGGACGGGTAGTCTTCCTTGAGCAACATCAGGTTTTCCGGTCGAGCGCCGCGCCAGGCGTAGATCGACTGGTCGTCGTCGCCCACCACGGTGAACTGGTTGCGCTTGCCGATGAGCATTTTCACCAGAAGGTACTGGCTGGCGTTGGTGTCCTGGTACTCGTCGACCAGCAGGTAACGCACCTTGTTCTGCCACTTTTCCAGGATGTCGGCGTGCTCTTCGAACAGCTTCACCGGCAGCAGGATCAGGTCGTCGAAGTCCACCGCGTTGAACGCCTTGAGCGTGCGCTGGTAGTGGGTGTAGACGATGGCAGCGGTCTGCTCCTTGGGGTTGCGCGCGTTTTCCAGGGCCTGGGCTGGCAGGATCAGGTCGTTTTTCCAGGCGCCGATCATGTTCTTGATCTCGTCGACACCGTCGTCGCCCGAGTATTCCTTCTGCATGATGTCGGTCATCAGGGCCTTGACGTCGGTCTCGTCGAAGATCGAGAAGCCCGGTTTGTAGCCCAGCCGCACGTGTTCCTTGCGGATGATGTTCAGGCCCAGGTTGTGGAACGTGCAGACCGTCAGCCCGCGCCCTTCACCGGCACGCAGCAGGGTGCCGACCCGTTCCTTCATTTCGCGGGCGGCCTTGTTGGTAAAGGTCATGGCGACGATGTACTGGGCGCGAATGCCGCAGTTCTGGATCAGGTGCGCGATTTTGCGCGTGATCACGCTGGTCTTGCCGGAGCCTGCACCGGCGAGCACCAATAGAGGGCCGCCGACGTAGTTCACGGCTTCTTGCTGCCGGGGATTGAGTCGGGACATAGGTAAATTCAGGAGTCAGTCACGAAATGGGCCGGCATTTTAACAGGCTCAGCGAATTGTGCTGCTCTGTCCGACTTGTGACGTAGCACGCTATCTGTAATTGCCGGTTTTGTTACTTTCACGCAGGATGCGCAACGAATTTGCGGCTAATGTTCGTAATTGCGGATACAAAGGGCTGGTTTTGCTCACTGATGTCATTGTCATTGGTCATCGGAACGGCATAATGCCCGTCGCCTACATCTTTGCAGAGTCTAGGGAGCTAGCTTGTCTACGCCTGTCGAACCCTTGCGTTTGCTGCTACTGGCCGAAGAGCCAGCGTGGGCAGCGTTGTTGCGCGAGTGTCTGGCTCCTATGGGGAGCTCGGCCGTGCTCATCAGCGCGCCGAGTTGGGAGTCGGTCAGCAGTCTGTTCGATGACAACCGCAGCGCGGTGTTATTGACCATCCCGCAACTTCAACCGGCGCCGGGCCGTTGCAGCCTGCCGACGGTGCTGCTGCTCGACCATGAGCCGCAGACCCCACCCGATGGCGTGAGTGACTGGCTGGTGCGCGACCTGCTCGATTCCGGCATGTTGCGCCGTTGCCTGCGCCATGTGCGCGAACGCGGCGTCCTGGAAAACACCCTGCAACGCCTGGCCGAGCAAGATCCGCTGACCGGCATCGCCAACCGTCAGGGCTTCCAGACCCTGCTGACGGCGCGCTTGGCGGAAAACGATGGTCGCGGCCTGGCCCTCGGTCATCTCGACCTCGACAACTTCCGTTATGCCAACGATGCCCTTGGCCATCAGGCCGGTGACCGCCTGATACTGCAAGTGGTGGCGCGGCTCAAGAATCAGCTTGAGGCCGGCGATCAACTGGCGCGCCTGGGCAGTGATGAATTCGCGCTGCTGATCGACACCCGTCGAGCTCCCCAGCGTGCCGAGTGGATGGCCGAGCGTATCAGCGAAGCACTGGCCGAGCCTTATTGGGTCGATGGCGAAAGCCTGCTGATCGGTTCCAGCCTGGGCATCGCCCACGCCCGGGCCCAGACCGGTGCGGACCCGCTGATGTGGCATGCGCACATCGCCATGCAGCAGGCCAAAAGCACCCAGGGCTGTACCTTTCACATTTTCAACGAGCGTATCAACCGCAATGCCCGCAGCATCGCCGACCTCGAAACCGAGCTGCGTCGGGCACTGCGCCGCGATGAGCTGGAGCTGCACTACCAGCCACGGCTGAATCTCGAAGACGGGCAAATTGTCGGCCTCGAAGCCCTCGTGCGCTGGCGCCATGCCGAGCGCGGCTTGTTGCCGCCGAGCGAGTTCGTGCCGCTGGCCGAGCAGAGCGGCCTGATCGTGCCGCTGGGCTACTGGGTGATTTCCCGGGCCTTGCGTGACATGCAGGCGCTGCTTGAGCTGGGTTTGCCGCCGTTGCACATGGCGATCAACCTGTCGTTCCGGCAGTTCCAGGACAGCCAGTTGCTGTCGACCCTCAGTCGCCTGATTGCCGAGCGCGGTGTCGAGGCGCAGTGGCTGGAGTTCGAACTGACCGAAACCGCCGTGATGCGTCGCAGCGATCTGGTCAAGCAGACCATGGACGCCCTCGGACGGCTGGGCGTGCGGTTCTCACTCGACGACTTCGGCACCGGATTCTCGTCGTTCGTGCACCTCAACAGCCTGCCGATCACCTTGCTGAAGATCGACAAGAGCTTTGTCGGCGGCATGGAACAGCGCGAGGAAAACCGCAAGCTGGTCCACGCGATGATCAATCTGGCGCACAACCTCAACCTCGAGGTGGTCGCAGAAGGTGTGGAAACGCCGGAGCAACTGGATCTGCTGCGCGGGTTTGAGTGCGATCAGGTGCAGGGATATTTGATCAGCAAGCCATTGCCGCTGGATGAGTTGGTGGAGTATCTGACGGTTGGCTCCAGTCAGCAGCCGATGCTGGAAATCATGAGTTAAAAACTCCGCGCGCCCCCTGTAGGAGTGAGCCTGCTCGCGATGAGGCCAGGTCAGTCAACATTCATGTCGGCTGATAGTTCGCTATCGCGAGCAGGCTCACTCCTACAAGGGATCTCAGTCAGGCTGAGCGATCTCGAAGCGTTGCTCTGACGTCGTATCGCGCTTGATCATCCGCTTCATCTTCCACTCAAACCCCAGCGTCAGGCTCACCGCCGCACACGCCAGCCCCAGCGCCAGCCCCCACCAGACACCCGTTGGCCCCCAGTCCAGGTGGAACGCCATCCACCACGCCGCCGGTGCGCCAATCAGCCAATAGCAACCCAGGCCGACGAGGAAAGTGGTCTTGGCATCCTTGAGCCCGCGAATGCAGCCCATGGCGATGGTTTGCACGCCGTCGAACAGTTCGAACCAGGCCGCCACCGCCAACAGGCTCACGGCCAGGTTGATGACATCGCGAAACGCAGGGTCGTTGTGGTCGAGAAACAAACCGACCAACTGGTTTGGCAATAGCCAGAAGACCATGGCGAAACACAGCATCGCCACGGCCCCGAACGCGATACCGACCCGTCCGGCCAGGCGCGCATCCAGCAATTGCCCGGCACCGTAGTGCTGGCCGATGCGCATGGTGATTGCGTAGGAAATACCCGCCGGGACCATGAACGCTACTGAAACGATTTGCAGGGCGATCTGGTGTGCGCCCAGCTGCGTGCTGCCCATGGTGCCCATGCACAGCGCGGCGAAGGCAAACAGCCCGACTTCCACCGCGTAGGTGCCGCCAATCGGCAGGCCCAGGCGCCACAGTTCCTTCAGGTACTGGCGGTTCAGCCGCGACAGGCCCTGGCGCAGCGGATAGGCCTCATAAGCCGGATGCCGACGAATGTGCCACGCCAGCGCAAGTGCCATCAGGTTGGCGACTATGGCCGTGACCAGACCAATGCCGACCAGCCCCAGTTTCGGCAGACCGAACATACCGGTGATCAGCGCGTAATTGAGCACAAAGTTAGCCACCGTCCCGCCGAGGCTGATGACCATCACCGGCGTCGCACGGCCAATGGCGCTGGTGAACCCGCGCAGGGCCATGAAGCTCAGGTAGCCGGGCAGGGCGAACGGCAGGAAGATCAAAAACTGTCCGGCCATCTGGACGTTGCTTTCCGTCTGGCCGAACAGCAGCAGCATCGGTTTGAGGTTCCATAGCAGCAAGCCGGCGGCCAGTGCCATCAACCACGCCAACCACAACCCGGCCTGGGTCAGGCGAGTGGCACCGACAATATCGCCGGCACCCTGACGGATCGCCACCAGTGTGCCGACCGCCGCGATCACGCCGATGCAGAAAATCGACACGAACGAATAGGTCGCCGCGCCGAGCCCGCCACCGGCCAGCGCCTCGGGGCTCAGGCGCGCCATCATCAGGGTGTCGGTGAGGACCATCAGCATGTGCGCCAACTGCGAGGCAATCAGCGGCCCCGCCAGCCGCAGAATGGCCCAGAGTTCAGTACGTGCCGGATGCTGCATGGTCATCACGCTCGATTATCAAAGGGAACAGGAAAACACCGATTCTCGGCGCTCTGCGCGGTTTGCACAAAGGGATAAAAAGGATGGGTGGCATGATTAAAACTCATGCTGGAGAGTTTCTGCTAGGGTAGACGAACCCCGCAGTAGGAGCTTTCCCAATGTCTCGTCGTCTTCCTCCCTTGTATGCCCTGCGCGCATTCGAAGCGGCGGCGCGGCACAGTTCGTTTACTCGCGCGGCCGAAGAGCTGTCGATTACCCAAAGCGCAGTCAGCCGACATATTCGTACGCTCGAAGAGCATTTTGCTTGCCGCTTGTTTCACCGCAGTGGCCGCAACCTGCAACTGACCGAGTCGGCCCGTCTGCTGCTGCCGGGCATTCGCGAAGGCTTCACCGCCCTGGAGCGCGCCTGCAATACCTTGCGCGCCGAAGACGACATCCTGCGCATGAAAGCCCCGTCGACCCTGACCATGCGCTGGTTGCTGGCGCGCCTCAGTCGCTTCCGTCATCTGCAGCCGGGCAATGAAGTGCAATTGACCAGTGCGTGGATGGACGTCGATTCGGTGGATTTCAATGACGAGCCGTTCGACTGTGCGGTGCTGCTGAGCAATGGACATTTCCCCCCGGACTGGGAGGCGAGTTACCTGTTCCCCGAGGAATTGATCCCGGTGGGCGCCCCCAACCTGCTGAACGATCAGCCTTGGGATGTCACGCGTTTGGCCAATACCGAATTGCTGCACCCGACACCGGACCGTCGCGACTGGCGCAACTGGCTGGAGCGCATGGGGTTGGCCGATCAGGTGTCGCTCAAGGGCGGACAGGTGTTCGATACCCTGGAGCTGGGCATGATCGCTGCCGCTCGAGGTTACGGTGTGTCCGTGGGCGATCTGCTGATGGTGGCGGAGGATGTCGCGCAGGGACGTCTGAGTTTGCCGTGGCCGACCGCCGTCGCCAGTGGTGAGAATTATTACCTGGTCTGGCCGAAAACCCGGCCCGGCGGCGAGCGCATGCGCCGGCTCAGCGACTTTCTGCAAAACGAAGTCCGGGCCATGGAATTGCCGGATGTCGTGCATCTGAGCTGAACGATGAAGCCGGCGCAATGACGGCTTCAGGCAATTGTCTTTCTTGGCATTTGCCATCGATGTTTCGATTTTTATGCTTGCTGAAACGTTTCTTCAGGTCTATAAAAATCGCACAACTCCAAGAAAGGCTGTTGCCATGACTCCACTCAAACTCTTCGTTGCCCTCAGCGCACTGTCCGCTGCCTCCCACGCCGTGGCCTGGGATTACGCCCTGCTCGACACCGACAAAGCCGCCCAGAACTGGCAAATCACCAGCCAGCAACTCGGCGTAAAAACCGACAAACCCTTCAGCGTGACCCTGCGCACCTTGCACGGAGGTCGGCAGGAAGGTGTCAGCATCGTCGACATCGATAACGGCACGATGAAACTTTCGGTAGTTCCTACTCGCGGCATGAACGTCCTGCAGGCCTCGGTCGGTAACGTGCGCATGGGTTGGGATTCGCCAGTCAAGGAAGTGGTCAATCCGTCCTTCATCGAGCTCAACGGCCGTGGTGGCCTGGGCTGGCTGGAAGGCTTCAATGAGCTGGTCACCCGCTGTGGCTACGAATGGGTCGGCCACCCCGGCATCGACAACGGCGAACTGCTGACCCTGCACGGTCGTGCTGCCAATATCCCGGCCAATAAAGTCACCCTGCACATTGATGAAAAACCGCCGTACGCCATCAGCCTGCGCGGCGAGCTGAAAGAGCAGGCTTTCAAGAAAGTCGACTTCTCGGTCGCGACCGAACTGGTCACCGAGCCCGGTAGCGTAGCGTTCGCCCTCAACGACACCCTGACCAACAACGGCGACTATCCGAAGGAATACCAGGCGCTGTATCACAGTAACTTCAGCACCCCGTTCCTGGAGCAGGGCGCCCGCTTCGCCGCGCCGGTGAAACAGGTGTCGCCGTTCAACGATAAAGCCAAAAGCGATTTACCGGACTGGCAAACCTATCGAGGACCCACCAAGGACTACGACGAAACGGTTTACAACGTAGTGCCGTACGCCGATGCCAAGGGCGATACATTGACCGTCCTGTATAACAAGGCCGGCAGCCTGGGCGTCTCGGTCGGCTTCAACACTCAAACACTGCCGGTGTTCTCCTTGTGGAAAAACACCGATACCCAAGGGCAGGGCTATGTCACGGGGCTGGAGCCAGGCACGAGTTTTTCCTACAACCGCCGGTATCAGCGGCCACTGAACCTGGTGCCAATGATCGGGCCGAAGGAGCAGAAGCAGTTCCGCATCAGCTACGCCTTGCTGGCGGATAAGACCGCTGTGGATAAGGCGTTGAAGCAGGTGAGCGAGATCCAGGGTGGGCGGGAGACTGAGGTGCGGCAGACGCCGTTGGTTGATCTCAGCAAGGGGTGACGCTGACTAAAGTGTTGTTGGCCGATATTGCAGCGCTTCGGCCAAGTGCTCGCGTCTGATCTCATCGACTTGTTCAAGGTCCGCAAGAGTGCGCGCTACTTTGAGCAGTCGATGGGCCGCTCGCAGTGACAAGGTCAGTCGTTCACACGCCGTCTCCAGCCAGGTTTCGTCTGTTGTGGATAACTTGCAGTAACTGCGCAGGCCCGGCAAGTCGAGAAAGGCATTGGCACAGCCTTGGCGCTTTTGTTGCCGTTCTCGTGCGTCGGCAACCAACTCGGCGGCGGTGGCAGTGTCGTCGCCGGGTTTTAACGCAGGATTCAATGTCGTGGCTTCGCGAGCAACCGTCAGGTGCAGATCAATACGATCCAGCAGTGGCCCCGACAGTTTGTTGCGATAGCGCTGAACCATGTCCGGCGTACAGGAACAACGGCCACTCGGTTCGCCAAGATATCCACAGGGGCAGGGATTCATCGCGGCGACCAATTGAAAGCGCGCCGGGAAGCGTACGCGGTCCTTGGCGCGGGAAATTACGATGTGGCCGGATTCCAGTGGCTCTCTCAATACCTCCAATACCTTGCGATCAAATTCCGGGAGTTCATCGAGGAACAACACGCCATGGTGAGCGAGGGTGATTTCGCCCGGTTGTGGTTTCGAGCCACCGCCCACCAGTGCCGGTCCTGAGGCGGAATGGTGTGGTTGTCGGAAGGGGCGCTGCGGCCAATGGCTCAGTGGCACACAACTGGCGACGGATTGAATCGCTGCGACTTCCAGTGCTTCGCTCTCGGCCAGGGGTGGCAGCAGCCCTGGTAATCGGCTCGCCAGCAGTGTCTTGCCCGTACCCGGTGGCCCGCTGAACAGCAGGTTATGCGCACCCGCTGCTGCAATCAGCAGCGCGCGTTTGGCCGCCATTTGCCCCTGAACTTCGTTCAAGTCGGGATAGGGTTTGCTGGCGTAGAGCAAACCGTTGGAAACGTAAGGCTCGATGGGGGTGTGCCCATTGAAGTGCGCCACCGCCTGCAGCAGATGGTCCACTGCAATGACCTTCAACCCCGACGCCAGGCAAGCCTCTTCGGCATTCGCCTGCGGCACCATCAACCAGCGCCCGGCCTTGCGCGCCGCCAATGCCGCCGGTAGCACCCCGCGGACCGGCCGCACTGCGCCGGAAAGCGCCAGCTCCCCCAAACACTCCACGTCATCCAGTGTCAGCGTCGGCACCTGCACGCTGGCCGAGAGAATCCCCAGCGCAATTGCCAGATCGAATCGCCCGCCATCCTTGGGCAAATCCGCCGGCGCCAGATTCAGCGTGATCCGTCGCGCTGGAAATTGCAGCCCCGAATTGATGATCGCGCTGCGCACCCGGTCCTTGCTTTCTTTCACCGCCGCTTCAGGCAAGCCGACCATTGTCAGTGAGGGCAGACCGTTGGCCAGATGGACTTCGACGGTAACGGCGGGCGCATCCACGCCAATCTGGGCGCGGCTGTGGACGATGGAGAGGGACATGGTCGTTCCTTGAGCTGACGTTGGACCGCTTCCTGCGGTTTTTGAAGGGTAGTTGAAAAAGAACGATATGCTCGAAGATAGGTTTACAAGGGGTGTCAGTGACCTGTTTGCGACGCGCAGGATGCCGACTAAGCCTAGGAATGAACTTAATTGTGAGTGTCGAGTGGCGCATGGAACACTATTTTCAAATAGATCTGTCCAGTTTGCTGTCTCTCGAATACCACAGCCTAGACGAAACATACTCGTTCCTGCTAGCGTCTCCCAATGGACATCTATATCTGCAGTCGATTTTTCGTAGGGGCACCGTCAGATGCTCCCTATCCTCATCTTCTACTTGCGCGAGACGGTTGGAATGATTACTCCTACTATACGCTTTTTGGTGTGCGCTTAAGGTTGAGTGGGAACATTCAAGTAGAGCTTAACCAAATAAAAATAATGAAGGGCGGTCAGGCTGAAGGCTTGGAGAATAGACCGTTTCAAGAGGTGCAGCCCGGCGCGTTGGTTCCACGGGCGCTTCTCGAGTCGATATGCTCGCTCAGCTCAAGCAAAAAGTATTACGATGGACTAGCCAGGCTTGACATGGAAATGGCTCGTGATGTTCTGAAAACACTTAGCGATGCCTCATTTTTACTTGATGTAAAACTTCGGTTCCAAGAGCAGCCTTGCTTTCAGATTTCTCTACTTAGAGAGCCGGAAGCTCGCGAATTACTCGACGACGCAGGGATTCGCTTTGGCGCCGAACAGCAATTAATAAATGCATTTACTGCAAAAGTACTACTCGAGGGAGCGAGTGCTCCGCATGAATTCCACTTTGACTTCTACTCTAAACTTGGCGCACCTCGCCGCATGCAGTCGATTGTTGGGCTAAACGGTGTCGGAAAAACGCAAGTGATGGCAAGGCTTGCAATGTTGATGAGCCGTTTTTCAAAGCAGGCTCTAAAGGCAAAGCGATCTGCGCTTCAAGGCGATGATGTTATTAATCCTGTTCCTTCAATATATGGCGTTGTAGCTGTATCGTTTAGTGCATTTGACGAATTTGAACGCCCGACGCAGTTGCAGGGTGAAAAATTTAAATACAGCTATTGTGGGCTGCAACATCATCGAGGACGCCTCAAGAGCAAAGAGGATCTTCTGGAGGAAATTCAAACAACGCTCGCCAGCCTTTCCGATGAAAAGCGAGATCTACTGAAAAAAGTTCTTGGGAATCTCGTTCGAATTGATGATTTGGATACTTTTATCGATGAGCCGGAGAATAATAAAAACCTTTACGAACGTTTAAGCGCCGGACAACGGCTGGCTCTAAATTGTGTATTTCATATACTTTCAAAAATTGACCGCCGTACATTAATTCTATTTGACGAGCCAGAGTTGCATCTGCATCCTCAATTGCTTACTGGTCTCCTGAATACGCTCAGCGAAATTCTGGAAAGTCAGGATTCGTTTGCCATTATTGCTACGCATTCGCCCTTGGTAATCCAACAACTCCCCATGGAGTGTGTCCATGTAATTCGTCGGGATCGGATGACTCCAATGGTTTTGAAACCTACTTTTCAGACATTTGGAGAAAGTTTGTCAGAGTTAACCAAGTTTGTCTTCTCTTCTACTGAGGCTGACCGCGACTATCGTTCGGTGCTGGACCGTATGTATAGTGAAGCGAACCAAGATGTTGAAGCTGTACGCGCCATTTTCAGCAATCAATTGAGTTTAAGTGCTGACATTTACCTCGAGTCGCTAGGGGAAGGAAAGGCATCGCTGCAATGAGATATCAACTAGCAGCAAATAGTCTCGACGTTGACAGTTATTTCCAAAAAATTATTGGCAATAAGAATTTGAAGACAAGAGCCGAGCTAATGGCGGTGAAAGTTGACGTATTAGCTCTTTGCAAGTCATATGCAACAATATTAAAGGGGTTTCATACGCCCATAGAGCAGGCTTGGACTGACAAGGCGTCTGAGGCTCTGAAGTCGTGCTATGCTGTTAACACCAAGGAATTATCCTCGCATAAGGATGCCATTCTAAAATCCTTACAGTCACAAGCAGATATTAATGTGCAGCGATGCGCGTACTGCATGTTGAACGATCCGAAAACTTGGGATCACTATATGCCCAAGGACTATTTTCCAGAGTATTCCGTTTATCACGAAAATCTGCTCTATATCTGCTATGGCTGCAATCAGAGAAAATCAAATTATTTCGACAAAAATCACCTGATTTATTGTCATCCCTACTTCACCGTAGATAATGAGGAGGCCTTGCTACACTGCAAGGTTACCGTTAACAACGGAAGGCTTTCTATTCAATACTATGGTGGAGGTGAGGGTAAGTTCAGCCAGGCAGGTGCAATTGCGCATCAGCATCTTGACCGGCTTGGACTTATCGAAAGATTCAAAGGTGAGGCATCTAGTACAGTTAGCGGGCTGATTGGAGAGTTACGTCAATATTATCCTGGTGGAGTGACGCAGAAGGCTCTCGATGGGGTGTTGAAGCGAAGGTATGACGAAGCTAGGGATAAGCTTGGATGCAACGCATGGGATAGTCGACTATGGCATGGACTAGCCGCGTGTCCAGACTTCGTTGTATATGCTAATACCAAGATTTCACGACCGGGCGGCCCCAGCAGCAAAGGTTTTCGGAAATCGTCACCTCCAGCCCCGCCATAAGAGGTATAAGAAATTCCAGTTGGATTTCGCGGGCACGTGTGGGGGATTTGGTGTTAGATACAAAAAAAGGCCCGCAGCATTGGCGGGCCTTTTCATGATATTAAGTTACATCGCGTGTAGCATGGATTTCACGAGCTTTGGCCAATATTGGTTCTTGTCCGCTTGATTGGAGAAACCAAGTCTTTCATATACATTGCCACCAATTCCCGGTCTTATCTCGCCAGTGTTATTATCGCGATCTCTGTCTTTTGCTAAGAATTCAAAATCGAACAGCCCAGAGTAGCTGCTTGGGAATTCTTTCAACAGTTTTCTCGCTGAATCTTCATGCATTACTGGCGAAACTACATGAATTTTCTTTGGTCGAATTTTGTCAAAAAGTGCAGTAATATTCGTTTTTACTACACAAGAACCAGAGATAATAGATTTTACTACAATCATCTCATCGGAGTTCTCATAGCCTGGTTGCATAAATTTACGAATGATTGGGGCAACGGTAGCGCTGCCCTCAAACATGCTTTCACGTTGGTTCCAAACGCAAACAAAATAGAGTTCTTGCACCTTATCAGCGAGGGTGTCATATACACCTTTCGATAAGAAGTCCGCATCCTCTACAGTGGACACGATACAAATCTTGCTCTTAGACGATATTTTTTGTTCATCATAGAGCTTTTCGGCCAGCAACTGACCAATTCGATACATCGTGTCCTGATAAGCCTTTGGAGGGGACGAAGTATCGAGCAGGCTAGAAAGCATATCGATACTGCGTTGTTCATTAGGATAAGCCCAAGTGCGCTCGGCATTTTCTGCTACTGCGACTTTAGTTATCATACATCACCCCGGCTAATAACATCGATGAAGCTACTCCAGTCAGTCACTGGATTGTTAGACAGCTTTGTTTCCAATTCGTTTAGGCTGTCCGAGTCGATTTGTATCGTTCCTTCAAGACATCCTTTTATATCGTACACAAGGAAACCGTTGCATACGCTATAGCTTAGTCCGTCGACTTTGTCAAGGATAGCCTTCAAGGATTCTGGGATGTCGGCGCCCGCATTGAGTTTGAAATAGTAGGGTTTAAAGCCTTGCGCCGCTGCCTCAACAATTTTAAGAGCCGTTACGCTATTTGCTCTGTTTGTAGTCCAAGCCCCATTGAGTGCTTGCCATACGGTGGTTACTTTATCTGGGTCGTTTGGGAATGCGCATAGCTCTTTAAATGGCTGAATCTGCGGGTCATTGCTAGCAAGCAGTGAATTGAACGTCTCAGATTTAAAGTACACGCAGGCAGAATGTGTCTTGATAATTTCTGGAATTTTTTTAGTCAGTCTGCGATGGCAGTTTTCATCAGAAATTACAAGAATAGTTTTTGAGCTTGGTATGTTGTAGAAATTAGTATTTACATCTTGCTGGATGGCAAAGTCGTCCGCAATTCCCGACCCCCATCGAATAGTTGGGGAGTTTTTCAGCTGATAATTCTCTTTTGTGCCCAAAGTAGGGTTTTCGCACACCAGGTCATCTACTAAGTCAACAGCCTGGGTCAGAATTTCTGTGCTTTTGTGATCGCCACCTAAAACATAGAGCTGCGCAATGGTGTGCACGGCAAAATCTGTCTCAAAGGTATTGCCCTTTGCGTTGTTCGCGCCGCCTCTAATTCTGTGCTCAAGTCTGGAAACGACCGGCTTGCCGTGCTTTTCCTTGAGATATTCTTCTATAGAGGTCATGGCTGATCACGGGAAAAAAGTGCGCAGAGTATACAGATGGGATCGCAAAATCCCTAGGGAAAAGACATTCCGCCATCATGAGTCGTTGGGTGTGTTTCAACGCAAAATAAACATGTTGTGAGCGTCTGGGGAAGAATTCAACAGCGCACGTTTCGCCGCGAGTTGTCCCTGCAATTCATCAAATCGGAATAGGGTTTGCTAATCACTTTCAAGCCCGACGCGAGGCACGCTTCATCGGTATTGGCGCGCGGCACCACCAACGAATGCCCGGGCTTGCGCGCCGCAGGATAATGCGCCGTGGCGGAAACTGCAGCCCCGAATTGATGGTCGCACTGCGCACCCGTTTCTTGCTTTCCTTCACCGCCGCCTCGGGCAGGCCGACTATGGTCAGCGATGGCAAACCATTGGCCAGATGGACTTCAACATTGACAGCGGGGGCATCCACGCCAATCTGGGCGCGGCTGTGGACGATGGAGAGGGACATGGTCGTTCCTTGAAATGACGGATACCGCTTCCTGCGGGTTTTCAAGGGTAGTCAGGAGATGAGGATTTCGCGTGGCGCCAGAGAAGATGAATTTTCGCAGGATGTTGCGAGTCAGCCTGGAGCATGCTGGCAGACAAAAAACCGCCATTCAGGCGGTTCTTTGGTAGCTAGGTTCAGGTTCTTTTGCCGGCAAGCAAGCCCAGAGGTTCAAGGTTTTTGCCGTGAGTGGCAGCGACATCAAGAAATCGTTGTTGATTGGCTGAAATATTACCAGTCAGTCGAAGCGCTTCAGCATGATACTGAACGATGAGCAACAGCCTAGCTTTTCGCTTTTTGTGAATCATGGACCTCCTGTGCCTAGGAGTTAAATTGAAGACGCGAAAAGCGTAAAGAAAAGGGGCGGACTGATAAATCAGGCCGGAGAGCTGCTTTTTTGTAGGACCGTGCCGAGATTGTTGAAGGACTTCGATGAAAGAGCGTGGATGGTCTTGCCGGATGAAGGTTGCTGCTTATGATCTCGCTGAATGCAGCCTTAGGAGGCGTGAATGAACAGGAATGGGATGCGCCCGATTCATCCTGGCGAAATTCTCAGCGAGGAGTTTTTGAAGTCACTGGGCGTTACAACCGATGCTCTGGCTCGCTCGCTGAACGAGCCAGAGGCGGAAGTAAGCGATGTGGTGAATCAGCGGAGCGGTGTCAGAGTTGGTCTGGCGCAAAAGCTATCCATCCACCTGAACACCACACCCGATTTCTGGCTGAATCTGCAATCGACCTACGAGTTGCGCTCAGCCCAGATCGAGCGTGGTTGAACGTTAAAATGTTCAAAGCGACTGCAAGACACGTGAAGCCCGCTTCCACCACGGTTTTACCGGGCGTCTTGCCTGCTCCCGCTCTGTCATCATCTGCGGCACATCCTGCAGCCGAATCCACGGCTGGTTGTTCCAGTGCAGCAGGCTCAATGACCTTTCCGGCCAGTTGAGCAGGCTCAGTTGTGGGCGCTCGATTGTGGTGGGGTGTTGGGCGTCTCGCAGGGCGGGAACGACTTCGTGTGTGAGCCATTCGCGTAAGGCTCGGTATTCGGGGCAGTAGTGATAGACCAGCAAGGCGTAGACGCCGGATTCGCTGATCAGCAGGGCGTTTTCGATGCGGCCGTGGATCAGGATTTTGGTGGTTTGATATTGGTCAGGATCGAGTTTCTGGACTAGGCGTTCGTTGAGATAGATGCGTAGTAGTCGGCCAAGGTCGCGAGCGCAGAGCCACGGTTGGTTTTGAAGGAGTAAGGCGTGGAGGTGAAGCTTGTGGCGGGTGAAGATGTGAGGGATTAGAAAGTTTTCTTCCATGGAGCAGTACCCAAGTTCGCTTGATAGATAACTGCCATTTATCGTCGCCAAACAATAAGGGTGGCAGCTGCGTGCGGGTTGGCGAACCGGCCAAGCGAATACCGGCAGACCTTAAGGTCTCCCACACACAGCCGCCATAATTCGAATCGAGATAATTGCCCGAAAACGGATGGTTGCGGTGCATTGCTTGGTTCCAGGTCGCCAAACCCAGTGCTGAATATTCAGCATTGGGATGAGCTTAGAGAGCGGATACCTGGCGACGCAATCGGACGGCGGTGTGATGTTTGTAGGACGTTGCCGGGATTGTTGCGGGGCTGAAGATCAAAAGATCGTCCGAACGCGGCCCGAACCTTCGGCAGCTCCTACAGGTGAAGTGCAAGGTCGTTCCGACCTTCAATCGCGAGCAGGCTCGCTCCCACAGGGGGGGCTGCATTTCACATCAGCATTTATTCGGTCGGCGGATTCAGCTTCGCTTCCAGCTCCGCCACTTTCGCTTCAAGGCTCTCCAGCCGCGCCCGCGTGCGCGCCAGCACAACCATCTGGCTATCGAATTCTTCCCGGCTCACCAGATCCAGTTTGCTGAAGCCACTCTGCAGCAACATCTTGAACTGGCTTTCGATTTCAGCTTTCGGCAGAGGCGTGTCGCCGCTGAAGAGGCGGGAGGCGGTGCCGGTGAGGGCGTCGAGGAAGTCTTTTGGCGCGAGCATGGGCAATGTCCTGGAAACAATGACGGGCAGTGTATCACGCAGTGTCTATAGTCATTTGCGCGGGCAAGGGATGCACGCTTTTCGCGCATGGGGACGGGCGGTATCGCACCGTTGTTGTGCGTATCGCGTCGGCTGTTGTTGCGAAGTGGCAGTCATCTGCGGGTAAAGGCTTGAAAACAGTAGTTTTTGTGGAGATGGCAAGCTTTCTGCTTAGACCCTGATGACCCATGCACTGATGCAGTCACTGTGACGAACGCAGTGCGCCAAGCGAAGCGGGGGAGTGTTTCGTGAGGAGCGTCGGACGGGCAGGTCAGGGCCGACGATGCGTTACAAAGCCAGGCACTGCGCTTAGACTTGAGTCGGGTTTGTTTTCCTGGGGCAAGTCCACCAATTCGGGAGAGAGTTTTCATGAAGCTAGTCACTGCCATCATCAAGCCGTTCAAGCTGGACGACGTACGCGAGTCGCTGTCCGAGATCGGCGTGCAGGGCATTACCGTCACTGAAGTCAAAGGCTTTGGTCGGCAGAAGGGTCACACCGAGCTGTATCGCGGCGCGGAATACGTGGTCGATTTCCTGCCCAAGGTGAAGATCGACGTCGCCATCGACGACAAGGATCTGGACCGGGTAATCGAGGCCATCACCAAGGCTGCCAACACCGGCAAGATCGGTGACGGCAAGATCTTCGTGGTCAATCTGGAACAGGCGATTCGCATCCGTACCGGCGAAACCGATACCGACGCAATCTAAGCCGCCACAAACCCAACGCCCCAGGAGAAAACAATATGACTCTGCGTAAATTCGCAGGGCTAGGAGCCCTGTTGTCCATCGTAATGCCCAGCCTTGCTCTGGCGGCAGACGAAGTGGCGGCCCCAGTCCTCAACTCCGGCGACACCGCCTGGATGATGACCTCGACAGCCTTGGTGCTGTTCATGACCATTCCCGGCCTCGCGCTGTTCTACGGCGGCATGGTTCGGTCGAAAAACATTCTTTCCGTGATGATGCAGTGCTTCGCCATTACCGGTCTGATCAGCGTCCTGTGGGTCATCTATGGCTACAGCATCGCGTTCGATACCACGGGCATGGAGCAGGGCGTCGTCAACTTCAACTCCTTCTTCGGCGGCATGGGCAAGGCGTTCCTTGCCGGTATCACGCCAGCCAGCCTGACCGGCCCTGCGGCGCTGTTTCCCGAGGCGGTCTTCGTCACCTTCCAGATGACTTTCGCGATCATCACCCCGGCGCTGATTGTCGGTGCGTTCGCCGAGCGGATGAAGTTCTCCGCAATGCTGGTGTTCATGGGCATCTGGTTCACCCTGGTGTATGCGCCGATCGCGCACATGGTCTGGTCCGGCAACGGTGGCCTGATGTGGGACTGGGGCGTGCTCGATTTCGCTGGTGGCACCGTGGTGCACATCAACGCCGGTGTGGCTGGTCTGGTTGCCTGCCTTGTACTGGGCAAGCGCAAGGGCTTCCCGACCACGCCGATGGCGCCGCACAACCTCGGTTACACCCTGATGGGCGCGGCCATGCTGTGGGTCGGCTGGTTCGGTTTCAACGCCGGTTCCGCCGCTGCGGCCAACGGCACCGCCGGCATGGCGATGCTGGTGACTCAAATCGCTACCGCCGCTGCTGCGCTGGGCTGGATGTTTGCCGAGTGGCTCACCCACGGCAAACCTAGCGCACTGGGCATCGCTTCGGGCGTGGTTGCCGGTCTGGTGGCAATCACCCCGGCTGCCGGCACCGTTGGCCCGATGGGCGCGTTGGTTATCGGTCTGGCGGCTGGCGTGGTGTGCTTCTTCTGCGCCACCACCCTCAAGCGCAAGCTCGGCTATGACGATTCCCTGGACGCCTTCGGTGTGCACGGTATCGGCGGTATCCTCGGCGCAATCCTGACCGGTGTGTTCGCTGCTCCGTCCCTGGGTGGCTTCGGCACCGTGACCGACATCGCCGCACAAGTGTGGATTCAGTGCAAAGGCGTGGGCTTCACGGTGATCTACACCGCGATCGCTACCTACATCATCCTCAAGGTGCTGGATATGGTCATGGGCCTGCGCATCAACGAAGAAGAAGAAGCGGTCGGCATCGATCTGGCGCTTCACAACGAACGCGGCTACAACTTGTAAGCACGCGGATAAAAAACTTGCCCGGCTTGCCGGGCATTTTTTTGTCTGGAATTTGTCATTGAAGGCTGAGCTGAAAGGTTTTTTCCTACAGGTTTTACGATGTTTGCGTCAGGTGTTTTTGTGCGGCCAAAGGCTTACAGAATTGAAGGAATATTAGGGCCTTTGTTTTTTCCCAGAGCGCGCTAGAATGCGCCCCGAACGTGCGGAGAACTGTATGTGGCAACAGACTCTGATTACCTTGCGGGCGAGGCCCAGGGGCTTTCATCTGGTAACGGACGAATTACTCGCCGGCTTGCCTGAACTCAAGGCATGTCGGGTCGGTCTGTTGCATTTGTGGCTGCAGCATACCTCGGCGTCGTTGACCATCAACGAGAACGCCGATCCGGCGGTACGTCGCGACTTCGAACGATTTTTCAATCGTCTGATCCCACAAGGAACAGACGGCTATGAGCATAACGACGAAGGCCTGGACGACCTCCCGGCGCACTTCAAGGCCAGCGTACTTGGCTGTCAGCTCAGTTTGCCGGTTTCGGCAGGCCGGTTGGCGTTAGGGACCTGGCAAGGCGTTTATCTGGGCGAGCACCGTGATCATGGCGGTGCCCGTAAAGTCCTCGCCACCGTGCACGGTGAAGAGGCATAACCGCTGGTCAGCAGCGGCTGTTGAATTTTTTCCTGCAGCCTTCGACAGAGGGCAAAGCTGGGCTATAACTAATCTGCTTTTCGCAAGTCATGAGGTAGAACATGAGCGACGATGATCTGGAAAACGACGACCTCGAAGTAGGCGACGACGACGAAACCGAAGAAGGTCTGGAAGCAGCGGCGGAAGACGTCGCTGAAGACGACGGCGGTGATGCGCCGGCTCCGACCGCCAAAGGCAAGGCCAAGGCAGCGGTATCGGTCGATGAGCTGCCGAGTGTCGAAGCCAAGAACAAGGAACGCGATGCTCTCGCGCGGGCCATGGAGGAGTTTTTGGCCAAGGGCGGCAAGGTGCAGGAAGTGGAGGCCAATGTGGTCGCCGATCCGCCCAAGAAACCGGACAACAAGTACGGCAGCCGGCCTATCTGAGCCTGCTACCCGCTTGCTGAAAAAGCCCGCCGTCGCTGCGGGCTTTTTCATGCCTGAAACAAACTTCGGGTTGAGCACAGTTCTCTGTGGGAGCGGGCTTGCTCCCACATTGGTTTTTGTGTCAGCTCGAGGCTCTGTTCCAGCTCGCCAGCAATGCTGGCAAATCGGTCAGGCTGCGAATCTCCGCATCCGGCAGTCGTTCTGCTTCCCATATCTTGCCCGCCGGGTTGAACCAGATCGCCCGCATTCCCGCCTGCTGCGCACCGGCAATGTCATCGCCCGGATGATCGCCAATGTGCACCGCCGTTTCAGCGGTCGCGCCACCGCGCTGCAAGGCTTCCTGAAACAGTCGTGCGTCGGGTTTGGCAATGCCGATGTCTTCGGCGCACAGCGCAAACTTGAAGTAATCCGCCAGGCCCAGCCGACGCACATCGGCGTTGCCATTGGTGACCACGCCGAGGGCGTAATGGTTGGCGAGGATTTCCAGGGTCGGTTCGACTTCCGGAAACACTTCGATCTGATGGCGAGCGTGCAGAAACACTTCAAAGCTCTTGTCCGCCAGATCCGAGGCTTCGCCATGCCCATAACCGGACTCTTCCAGTGCATGGAACAGCACCCGTCGACGCAGGGCACTGATGCGGTGCTTGAGACCAGGCTCTTTGCTCAATACGCGCTCGCGAATGGCCCACAGATGCTCCACCGGCACTGCCCCCAGGTTGGGCGCGTGCTCGGTCAGCCATTCACGCAAAACGGCTTCGGCGCTGACGATGACGGGGGCGGTATCCCACAGGGTGTCGTCGAGGTCGAAGGTGATCAACTGAATGCTCATGAATCGTCGCCCTTAATGCGTTTGGCCCGTGGGTGGGCGCTGTCGTAGACCGTGGCCAGGTGCTGGAAGTCCAGGTGGGTGTAGATCTGCGTGGTCTTGATGTCCGAGTGGCCGAGCAGTTCCTGCACCGCGCGCAGATCCTGAGAGGACTCCAGCAAATGGCTGGCGAAGGAGTGCCGCAACATGTGCGGGTGCAGGTTCTGCCCCAGTTCGCGCTCGCCGGCAGCCTTGACCCGCACCTGGATCGCCCGGGGGCCGAGGCGGCGGCCTTGCTGGCTGACGAACACCGCATCGTCCGCGGGGTTGGCCATGGCCCGCAGTGGCAGCCACTGCTCCAGCGCTTCGCGAGCCTTTTGGCCCACCGGCAACAGTCGGGTCTTGCTGCCCTTGCCGAGTACCTGGACCATGCCGTCGGCCAGGTCCAGTTGATCGAGATTGAGTCCGGTCAGCTCCGACAGGCGCAGCCCTGAGGAATAGAACAGTTCCAGAATCGCCTGATCCCGGCGAGCGAGAAAGTCATCCTCCACACCACCTTCCAGCAGTTGCAGGGCGCGGTCGGTGTCGAGGGTTTTCGGCAGGCGGCGTTCGCCTTTGGGCGGTGCGAGGCCATTGGCCGGATCGTGGTCGCACAGGCCTTCGCGGTTCAGGTAGTGATAGAGCCCGCGAACGGCCGACAGCAATCGCGCCAGGCTGCGGGACGATTGGCCTTGGGCGTGCAGACGGGCAATCAGGCTGCGCAGGCGCTGGATGTCCAGCGCCGCCCAGCTGCCGATGTTCTGTTTGACGCACCAGACCAGCACTTTATCGAGGTCGCGACGGTAGGCCGACAGCGTGTGGGGCGACACCTGCCGCTCACTGCGCAGGTGTTCGCAGTAAGCGTCGAGTTGTCGTTCCATGTTCAGCGTACCGAGCGTAGAGAGTTATTGACCCGTGGCAGCACGCGGCCCATGACTTCAGCGATGTAGCTCAGGAACAAGGTGCCCACCGAGCTTTTGTAGTGCTGTGGATCACGGCTGGCGATGGCCAGGATGCCGTGGATGCCCTGGTGGCTGATGGCAACGACGGCGGTGGAACCGATCTGCTTGCGCTGTTCTTCGCCGAACAGGAAATCCAGCTCATGCTCGCGCAGGCTGCCGCTGACGCTTTTGTCTTCCGAGAGCAAACCGCCGATGGCCACTTGTGCTTCGGCGTGGGTGACCCAGCGGCCCACCGGCATGGCGTTGTCGCCGAGCAGGATGAGGCTGACGAAGGGCACCTGGAATTCCTGGCGCAGGCTGTCTTCGACGCACATCACCACGTCTTCCAGGCTGGCGGCATCCATCAATGCGAGGATCAGGCGACGGGTCTTTTCGAACAGCCGGTCGTTGTCCCGGGCCACGTCCATCAAATGCGACAGGCGATGACGCAGTTCAATGTTGCGGTCGCGCAGGATGGTCATCTGACGCTCCACCAGCGACACGGTATCGCCGCGCCGATGGGGAATGCGCAGGGACGGGAGCAGTTCTTCGTGCTCGACGAAGAAGTCCGGATGAGCCTCCAGGTACGCGGCAACAGCCGCCGCCTCGAGGCTTTCGGACGGTGACTCGTCAGTTTGTCGTGCGGGTACCTGAGGCTTGTCGGTCATGGGTTTCGCTCACTCAAAGACGCACTTGTCCTTCATATACGCGCACTGCCGGGCCGGTCATCATCACCGGTTGGCCAGGGCCTGCCCATTCGATGGACAAGCGCCCGCCAGGCAGGTCGATCAATAGCGGCGAATCCATCCACCCCTGGCTGATCGCGGCCACTGCGGCGGCACAGGCACCGGTTCCGCAAGCCTGGGTTTCCCCGGCTCCACGTTCCCAGACGCGCAACTGCGCGCGGTTGCGGTCGATGACCTGGAGAAAACCGACATTGACCCGTGCCGGGAAGCGCGGGTGATGTTCGATTTTCGGCCCCAGCTCATGCACCGGCGCGTTGTTGATATCACTGACCCGCAGCACGGCATGGGGGTTGCCCATGGACACGGCGGCCAGATCGACCGTGGTGCCGTCGACGTCGACTTGATAGCTCAAGGCCTGGCTCGGGGCTTCGAACGGAATCTCGGCCGGCACCAGGCGCGGGGCGCCCATGTTGACGCTGATCTGGCCGTCGCTACGAACGTCCAGTTCGATGATGCCGCTTTTGGTCTCGACGCGGATCTGCCGTTTTGCGGTCAGGCGCTTGTCGAGTACGAAGCGGGCAAAACAACGCGCACCGTTGCCGCATTGTTCCACTTCGGAACCGTCGGAGTTGAAGATCCGATAGCGGAAATCCACGTCCGGGTTGCTCGGCGCTTCGACGATCAGCAACTGGTCGAAACCGATGCCGGTGTGCCGATCGCCCCATTGCTTGGCATGCTTGGGCAGAATATGCGCGTGCTGGCTGACCAGGTCGAGGACCATGAAGTCATTGCCCAGGCCGTGCATCTTGGTAAAACGCAGCAGCATGGTTTTACTCCGGCAGCAGGCTTTCGCCAGCAAACAACTCGGCTACCGTTTCACGGCGACGCACTTCAAATGCCTGATCACCGTCCACCAACACTTCAGCGGCACGGCCGCGGGTATTGTAGTTGGAGCTCATGACAAACCCGTAGGCACCGGCCGAATGCACGGCCAGCAGGTCGCCTTCTTCCAGGGCCAGCTGACGATCCTTGGCCAGGAAGTCGCCGGTTTCGCAGATCGGGCCGACGATGTCGTAGGCGCGAGCGGCGCTGTTGCGCGGGCACACCGCGGTGACGTCCATCCAGGCTTGATACAGCGCCGGGCGGATCAGGTCGTTCATGGCCGCGTCGACGATGGCGAAGTCTTTGTGCTCAGTGTGCTTGAGGTACTCGACCTGGGTCAGCAACACACCGGCATTGGCGACGATGAAGCGGCCCGGCTCGAACACCAGCGCCAGGTCACGACCGTCGAGACGCTCGCGCACGGCCTTGATGTAGTCGGCAGCCAGTGGCGGCTCCTCGTCCTTGTAGCGCACGCCCAGGCCACCACCGAGATCGATGTGGCGCAGGTAGATACCGCAATCGCTCAGGCGGTCGACCAGGCCCAGCAGGCGGTCGAGGGCGTCGATGAACGGCGGCAGGGTGGTCAGTTGTGAGCCGATGTGGCAATCGACGCCGACCACTTCCAGGTTCGGCAGTTGCGCGGCACGCACGTATACGTCTTCGGCGTCGGCGATGGCGATGCCGAACTTGTTCTCTTTGAGACCGGTGGAAATGTACGGGTGGGTGCCGGCATCGACGTCCGGGTTCACGCGTAGCGAAATCGGCGCGCGAACGCCCAGTTCGGCGGCGACCACTTGCAGACGTTCCAGCTCATCGGTGGATTCGACGTTGAAGCAGTGCACGCCGACTTCCAGGGCACGACGCATGTCGTCACGGGTCTTGCCGACACCGGAAAACACGATCTTGTCAGCGGTGCCGCCAGCGGCCAGTACGCGTTCCAGTTCGCCACGGGAGACGATGTCGAAACCGGCGCCCAGGCGCGCCAGGACATTCAGTACACCCAGGTTGGAGTTGGCCTTTACAGCGAAGCACACCAGGTGCGGCATGCCGGCCAGTGCATCGGCGTAAGCCAGGTATTGCGCTTCGATGTGCGCGCGCGAGTAAACGTAGGTCGGTGTACCAAAGCGCTCGGCGATGGCAGACAGGGCAACACCTTCCGCGAACAGTTCACCGTCACGGTAGTTAAAAGCGTCCATGAGGTTCCCTTATTATTGGTAGACGTCGTGCTTGTGTGCTTTGGAGGCAGGCTGCTGCTGCGACGACTTGGCTTGCTCGACAGGGTCCTGGTCTTCATCGGGCAGGTACAGCGGGCCTTTTTGACCGCAGGCCGACACAAGGCAGGCAACCGCGAGGAGCGCAGCAAGGGAAGAGATCAGGCGCTTCATGGCGAAATCCTTGAAAATGCATTAATTGCGCCGGAGTATACCGGCCACCCGGCAGCTTGCCTATGCAACGGACCGCCCGTCCGGCGGGGCTTGGCTCGTGGCCGGCCGGTATCACGCAATCCCTGTGGGGCGAGCCTGCTCGCGAAGGCGTCGTGTCAGGCGACATCAATGTTGAATGTCAGTCCGCATTCGCGAGCAGGCTCGCTCCCACAAGGGGGGCCTCGGTTGTTATCCTTTGCAATCGACGGGGCTCAGTCGTATCTTGCGGCGCTTGAGCCTGATCAGACACTTTTTGAGGTTGCCGTAATGAGTTTGTCCGAAGCGCGTTTCCATGACCTTGTCGATGCCACCCAGCAAACCCTGGAGGACATCTTTGACGAGAGCGACCTGGATATCGACCTCGAAAGCTCGGCCGGTGTGCTGACCGTCAAGTTCGAGAACGGCAGCCAGTTGATCTTCAGTCGCCAGGAGCCGCTGCGTCAGCTGTGGCTGGCGGCGGTGTCCGGTGGTTTCCATTTCGACTACGACGAAGAAAGCGAGCGCTGGATGTGCGACAAGAGCGAAGAGCAGTTGGGTGAGATGCTTGAGCGTATCGTCCAGCAGCAGGCTGGTGTCGAGCTCGATTTCGAAGGCCTGTGAGATCGTGACCCAGCCTGCGCCTGTCCGTGCTCCCAAGCCGCTCTACAGCAACGTCAGCCCGGTGGTACCGTCGCCCTGCAGCGGTGTGTGCCGGCTGGACGAGCGGAAAGTCTGCCTGGGCTGTTTCCGTCACGTCGAAGACATTCGCGAATGGCGTTCGGCCGATGACGAACGTCGGCGGGTGATTTGTGCGCAGGCCGCCCGGCGAAAAGCCGCTACCCATCCCCTGTAGGAGCGAGCCTGCTCGCGATGGGCGTTAACGATGACGAGGGCTGTCTGGTTGAACGCGGCGCTTTAACGTTCTTCGCGAGCAGGCTCGCTCCCACAAAAAATGGCCTGGCTTGTATATTTTTTGAGCTGTGATAGTGTCCGGAAACGCCTCAACCCATCGAGGCTTGTGAAAACCCCGCCTTTTTCTGGCGGGGTTTTGCTTTTTTCGTGCAGAAGAAAGGAGTCTGCCCAGACCATGACCGCACCTTCCATCACCCTTACCCGTCTGGACGTTCAGCGTCTTGAGCGTCTGATCGACAGCCTGGACGAGACGCTGCCGGGCGTTATTGCGCTGCAAACCGAACTGGATCGCGCCGATACCCTGGTCGGCCACGATGAAGTGCCGGCGGATGTCGTGACCATGAATTCCCGTGTGCATTGCCGCGAAGAAGGCAGTGGCAAGGACTACCACCTGACCCTGGTGTATCCCAAGGATGCGAACGCCGACGAAGGCAAAGTCTCGATCCTTGCGCCGGTGGGCAGCGCGCTGCTCGGCCTGAAGGTTGGCCAGCACATCGATTGGCCGGCTCCGGGCGGCAAGACCCTGAAGCTGACGCTGCTGGAAGTCGAATCGCAGCCGGCCAATGGCGGCGCGTTCCCGGAGTGACACCCCTCAGACCTGATCGAGCGCCTCGTTCAATGCCAGCTCCAGGTCAGCTTTGAAGCGCAGGTACAGATGGGTGGAACTCTGCCCTTCACCGAGCAGGCCTGACAGGTCGAGGTCGGTGATGTAGCAGCGGTAGCGTTCGGTTTCCCGGCGCTGCCCGACGATTTCCCTGGCGACCACGCGGAACAACTGGTCGCCATGCTCCAGCTCGGAAAACTCCCGTTGATTGCAATACAACGTCACCTGCACCTGACCCGGTGCGGCTTTGCCGACGATCGCCTGCACGTCGTAGAACGGCTTGTTCACCGGCGTCTGCGGCACCGGCCGGGCTTCGATGCGGCGCGCCCGGCCAGGGCCTGACGGCAGCAACTGGCAATACAGGGTGTCGAGGTTCAGGGGGTGGGCCGCGTCCATTGGCATCAGGGCATCGCGACGGTACTGGATCGATTGCAGGAAACGCTGCAGCGGCACCAGCAGGCTTTGCTCGTCGTGCCAGGGCAGGCGTTGCTGCCACAGGGCATTGAACTCATCGAGCACGTACAGATCGGCCTGATCTTCGTTGACCCGGTAGAACACTTGGATGCAGTTCGGCTGGCCCGTTGGCAGGAACAGCGCGAGATCGTGGTCTTCCAAAGCCTTTGGGTCCAGGTGAAGCGGGCTGTAGCTCGCCATTTCCTTGCCCAGGTAATCGATCAGTGCCGGCAGAGTGGCTAGCGCGATGTGCTGGACCTGGCCCGGCACCAACTCCAGAACGTGGTAGTGCTGCTGGACCTGGATCAGGTAGCGATGGTTGAGCCGGCTCAGCAGCAGGTTCTGCGCGGTATCGAGGATTTCTTCCACCCGTTGGGCAATGAACTGCGCGCGGTTATGGCAGAAGCAGCGCACCCTCAGCTTCGGCTGTTGCGGCCCGGCGGGCAGATTGTTGAGGTAGTCGCGGATGCAGTCGAGCAGGGCATGGGGGCCGTCGTAGCGGCCGACCAGCACTTCGTTCCAGCTGTTGAGCGTGACCTGGTCCAGGGTCAGCACCAGATTTTCCCGGACACCTGCGTAGCTCAGGGAGTCGGTGCGCTCGGTGGTCATGAGGATGTTAAGGTCGCGATGGTGCTTGAGCGGATCGATGCCGACATTCACCAGGATCAGCACTTCACTCGGCACGCTGGCGCGCAACAGAGGTTCCTCGGCGACGGTGGGCAAGGGCAGGGCGATAGTCTGTTGCAGGCTGCCGAGCAGGTTGAACAGTTCGAATTCGCTCAAGTCGCTGGTGCCGGGGTGCAGGGCCAGGCGGGTGCTGCTGTCGATCACGCCATTGCGGTGGCACCAGGTCAGCAGCTCGAGCAAGTGACGGCTGCGTTTGATCGGCGCGAAATGCTCCCATTCCAGTGCCGTCAGGCTGCCGTTGTACAAGCCCCACTGGCTTTGCCCCGGTTCTTTCTTGTTCGGTGCGTGCACCAGTGTCAGGGTGTCTTCAGCCAGGTCCGGGGCGATGCCGGGGTTGATGAATTCGACTTTGCCGGCCTTGCGCTCGAAAGCGGCGTACAGGCGACGGCCGAGGACACTCAGGTCGCGCTTGTTGATGCGGCTGACCGTTTGTTCGTGACGGGCAAACTGGGTGAGGAAGCGGTAGCTGTAGTTCAGCTCGTTGACCAGTGCCCGTCGCTCGGAGCTGACCTGACGGACTTTCCACTGGCTGCGACTGTCGAGCAGAGTCAGTTGGCGCTGGTCCCAGTGCCATTCATGGGCCAGGCGTTCGAGCAAAGAGCGCTGCCAGCTCTGGGTGCGGCTGTTGCCGGTGAGTTTGCGATTGACCTTCAGGTACAGCGCGCGACGTACCAGTTCCAGGCGTTCCGGTTCGTTGCGGGCGATCAGGTATTCCTCGATACGCCGGTACACCACGACATACGGATCCAGTTCGTCGAGGTCGAGCTGGTTGGCGAACACCGCTTGCTTGAAGCGCAGGCTCAGGCAATAGACCCTGGGGTGTTCACTGGCGTAAACCTCGGTCAGCAGCAGCTTGAGTACCGACTTGTAGGGCGACTCGATGCCCTTGAACAATTGCCAGAGCCCGGCACCGACAAATTCGCCGGGCGGGATGTAGGCCAGGTTGCCGAGGTCGAGGGTTTCATCGGCACGGATGAAACGCTTGGAAATCAGGGTATGGGTGTAGCGGTCGTAGCTCGACTCTTCGTAGACCGGCACCAGCCACCAGATCGGTGTGCGCCCGGCCAGCCAGATCGCGGTGCGGTAAAACTCGTCCAGCAACAGGTAGTGCTGGGTGGTGCCGCAATCTTCCGAACTCAGCTGGGTATCGCGCTCGCCGCGGACGAAACGGCTCGGGTCGATCAGGAAGAAATGCGCTTCGGCGCCCTGGCTGGTGGCCCAGGCTTCCAGCAACTGGCATTTCTTGCGCAGCTCGGCAAGTTCGTTCTCGGTCAGGTCCGGCCCATGGCAGACCCACACATCCATGTCGCTCTGGTCGGCCTGCGCCAGGGTGCCGAGGCTGCCCATCAGGAACAGTCCGTGAATCGGCCTTGGCGGGTTGCTGCCGTGGCGCGGCTTGTAGGAGAACGAGCGGGTCAGGCGCTGGGCTTCGGCGAGGACATTGGCATCCGGTTCGAAATTCGACAGCCCGGCCGGCGTACTGCCGGAAACGTAGCCGGGCAACAGCGGATGGTTAACGTGGAAAAACAGCGGCAGCAAGGTCAGGACCCCTTGCTGGCGGGTCGACAACCCTTCCATGGCGCGAGCCATGCGTCCTTCGTTGAGTTTCAGAAAGCGTGCGCGCAGCTGGCTGAGAACCTTGCGATCGATTCCCTCGTCCAGATCAGGGCGGATTTCGTGGGTGCGCGTCATGTCAGCTCAAACCGGCTCGCAGGGCTCGGACGTGGGGCTCTTCGGATGAGGGGCAGTTTAGCGCCTTGAGGCGAGGACTTTTAAGCTGATTTTGTTTTTCTGGCGTCAGATTTCTAACGGCTTGAGGCAGGCATCAGGGGAATGTGCCCGCGGAAATCCCTGGATCGGGGTCTCCGTGGGCGATGCGGCAGAATTCAGGCTGTTACTTCGGCGTTAAGAATGGTCAGCACGGATTGCACATTTTGCGCGGCGTCACGACCCAGGCTGGTCAGGTAACCGCCATCAGGCTGGTCGGTCAGTTCTTTTTCAAAGAGGCGTTTGGCGGCGGCGATGTGTTTCGGGGCAGCGGTCTGATGAATTTTCAGACCTTCCTGGGAACTGTCCAGGTTGAAGAGTGCGAGGACTTCCAGTTCGGCAACCAACTCAGGGGTAAGCGACATAAGGACTCCAGACTTTCTAGGAATTGGACGACAGCGCCCCTAAGGTGAGCCCACTTGCGCGGCATGTCCAGTGCTCGCGACAGGGTTTTTTGCCTCTGTAGGAGCGAGCTTGCTCGCGAAGATCGTCAACGATGACGCGTAAACCAGATGCCCCGTGGCGCTCTCGGGTTTTTCGCGAGCAAGCTCGCTCCTACAGGGAGGGCGTGGATTTACTGCTTTTCCGGCGGCAACTCGGGCAATGCGCGCAGGGCAGCTTCGTACCATTCGGTGTTAAACGCGCGGTCTTCTTCGAGAATCGCGTCGATTTCGACCGCCAAAACGTGAGCCATCAGGTTAAGAATTTCTTCGCGTTCGTAACCCACCAGCGTCAGCTTGTTGAACGTCGCCTTGGCAGCCGGCGGGTTGTCGCTTTCGATCTGGTTTTCGATGGCCTGGATCAGGGTACTTTCGGCGAACTCTTCTTCGTCGTTGTCGATATCGGTTGGCTCGCTCATGGCAGGCTCCTCAGGGAAAGGCGGCCAGTTTACCCGCATTCACCTGCATGTTGCTGCTGGCAGGAACGCCTTGAGCGTTCTATAAACAGACACCGCCCACCCCGCACGGCCTGGAGGCTTTGTGATGTTTAAACTTTATGGATTTTGCGTCAGCAACTACTACAACATGGTCAAACTGGCGTTGCTGGAAAAAGGCCTGACGTTCGAGGAGGTCATGTTCGTCCCGACCCAGACCCCGGAGTCATTGGCGATCAGCCCGCGAGGCAAGGTCCCGGTGCTGGGCGTCGAGCAGGGCTACATTAACGAAACCAGTGTGATTCTCGAGTACATCGAACAAGCCCAAAAGGGCAAGCCGCTGTTGTCGAGTGAGCCGTTCGAGCGCGCGCAGGTGCTGGCGTTGGCCAAGGAAATCGAGCTGTACATCGAACTGCCGGCGCGTGCCTGCTTCCCGGAAGCATTTTTTGGCATGACGGTGCCGGAGGCGATCAAGGAAAAGAGCAAGGCTGAGTTGCTACTGGGGTTTGCCTCCCTGGCCAGGCACGGCAAATTCGCCCCTTATGTGGCTGGAGAAAGCTTGAGCATTGCCGACCTGTACTTCCAGTACAGCGTTTCACTGGCCAGTGCGGTCGGGCAGAAGGTGTTCGGGATTGATCTGTTGGCAGAAATGCCAGCGGCCAAGGCGTTGCTGGAGCGTCTGGGACAGAACCCCAACGTTCAGCGAATTGCGCTGGACAGAGAGGCGGCGATGCCAGCGTTCATGGCGATGGTCGCGGCCAGGAAGTAGTTCTGTGGTGTTCTGAAGTCAGTCATCGCGAGCAGGCTCGCACACAGGGTTAGATGTGCGAACACATATCCAATGTTGGAGCGAGCCTGCTTGCGATGCTTTTGGCTTTTAGCGGCTGGCGAGCAACGCCTGGCCGCGAGCCACGGCAGCCTTCACCTGCGCCGGCGCGGTGCCGCCGATGTGGTTGCGGGCATTGACCGAGCCTTCCAGGGTCAGTACGGCGAACACGTCCTGGTCGATCTGGTCGCTGAACTTGCGCAGTTCTTCCAGGCTCATTTCCGCCAGGTCCTTGCCGCTGTCCACGCCGTACTTCACGGCATGGCCGACGATTTCGTGGCAATCACGGAATGGCAGGCCGCGACGCACCAGATAGTCGGCCAGGTCGGTGGCGGTAGAGAAGCCGCGCAGGGCCGCTTCGCGCATCATCGCGTGCTTGGGCTTGATCGCCGGCACCATGTCGGCAAAGGCCCGCAGCGAGTCGCGCAGGGTGTCGGCAGCGTCGAACAGCGGTTCCTTGTCTTCCTGGTTGTCCTTGTTGTAGGCCAGAGGCTGGCCTTTCATCAGGGTCAGCAAGCCCATCAGCGCGCCGAATACGCGACCGGTCTTGCCACGCACGAGCTCCGGCACGTCCGGGTTTTTCTTTTGCGGCATGATCGAGCTGCCGGTGCAGAAACGGTCGGGCAGATCGATGAACTGGAACTGCGCGCTGGTCCACAGCACCAGCTCTTCGGAGAATCGCGACAGGTGCATCATCGCGATACTGGCCGCCGAGCAGAATTCGATGGCGAAATCACGATCGGAGACGTTGTCCAGCGAATTGCCGCCAACCGCGTCGAAACCCAGGAGTTGGGCGGTGTATTCGCGATCGATCGGGTAGGTGGTGCCGGCCAGCGCCGCGCTGCCCAGCGGCATGCGATTGGTGCGCTTGCGGCAATCGACCAGGCGTTCGTAGTCGCGGCTGAGCATTTCGAACCAGGCCAGCATGTGGTGCCCGAACGTCACCGGCTGTGCGGTCTGCAGGTGGGTGAACCCCGGCATGATGCTGGCGGCTTCGCGCTCGGCCTGTTCCAGCAGGCCTTTTTGCAGGCGGGTGATTTCGGCCAGGATCAGGTCGATCTCGTCACGCAGCCACAGACGGATGTCGGTGGCAACCTGATCGTTACGGCTGCGGCCGGTGTGCAGCTTTTTACCGGTCACGCCGATGCGGTCGGTCAGGCGTGCCTCGATGTTCATGTGAACGTCTTCGAGGTCGATGCGCCAGTCGAACTGGCCGGCCTCGATTTCACCCTGGATAGTGTTCAGGCCATCGATGATGCTGTCGCGCTCGGCATCGGTCAGTACGCCGACCTTGGCCAGCATGGTGGCGTGGGCGATCGAGCCCATGATGTCGTGGCGATACAGGCGCTGGTCGAAGGTGACGGAGGCGGTGAAGCGGGCGACGAAGGCGTCGACGGGTTCACTGAAGCGGCCGCCCCAGGACTGATTGGTCTTGTCAGTGCTCATGAATTCGCTCGTATCGGCTTGAAGTAAGAAGGCGTGGAACGCTGGCGCGGATAATAACAGGGTTGCCAATCCTGTCGCTGACACTGGTCGATACGTTTTTTGGGGGGGCGAGAGCCCGGGCTCGGACAATATTCGCGCATTTTTGCCGAACGATATTTTCCAATTGAGCAATATCGTCCCGGCAACCGTCTACAGTTGGACAGTAGGACCAGCGCACTTCTCGGTGCAGCCGCTGGCTATAAGAAGAGTGGGGTGTTCATATTGCGTATCAGCAAACCCTGTGGCGATGCATCGCCAACGCGGGCCTGGGCCGCCAATCGCCCGGCAGATGAAAATTTAGCCGCCGGACCAACGGCACTTTTTGGCGCTCGCGCTAGTCTTAGCGTGGATCGCGGTGACGGACGTCACTTCACCTGTCTACGCTATCCTTGTGCGAGACTCACGCAGGAATCCAGCGCAATATGAATGTCCTGATCGTTGATGACGAACCCTTGGCCCGCGAGCGCCTGAGCCGAATGGTTGGCGAACTCGAGGGGTACAGTGTCCTGGAGCCTAGTGCCACGAATGGCGAAGAGGCGTTGGCACTGATCGACAGCCACAAGCCGGATATCGTGCTGCTCGATATCCGCATGCCCGGCCTGGATGGCCTGCAAGTGGCTGCTCGGTTGTGTGAACGCGAAACTCCCCCCGCCGTGGTGTTCTGCGCCGGGCCCGATGAATTTGCCGTGGAAGCCTTACAGGCCAGCGCCGTAGGCTATCTGGTGAAACCTGTGAGAACTGAACAATTACATGAAGCATTAAAGAGAGCCGAGCGCCCCAATCGTGCCCAGCTCGGCGCCCTGACCCGCCCCGCTGCCGAAAGCGGCAACGGCCCGCGCAGCCATATCAGCGCCCGGACCCGTAAAGGGATCGAGCTGATTCCGCTGGATCAGGTGGTGTATTTCATTGCCGACCACAAATACGTGACCTTGCGCCACGAAAGCGGCGAAGTACTGCTCGATGAGCCGCTCAAGGCCCTCGAAGATGAATTCGGTGACCGTTTCGTGCGTATCCATCGCAATGCACTGGTCGCCCGTGAGCGTATCGAGCGATTGCAACGCACACCCCTGGGGCATTTTCAGCTATTCCTAAAAGGCCTCAACGGTGATGCGCTGATCGTCAGCCGTCGTCATGTGGCTGGGGTACGCAAAATGATGCAACAGCTTTAAACAGCTGTTCGCAGGCCAATTTTACACCCGATTGCCGGACATCCGGGGCCAGGGAGGCCGAGTAGTATCTGATACAAGTCAAAGTGGATTTGGCTGAGCTGTTATTATCCGTCATATCTATTCAGTACGGATTGATCCATGTCCTCTCGC